>CAMOWK010000001.1 GCA_946628415.1 uncultured Lachnospiraceae bacterium
GTCCCATTGGCTGATTTCCGTATCCACCCTGACCAGCAGGTCCCATTGGCTGATTTCCGTATCCACCCTGACCAGCAGGTCCCATTGGCTGATTAGGGAATCCTCCTTCAGTATAGCCCTGATTCATATCCGGATATCCTCCGGTATTATTATAATTATCCATATTAAACCTCCGCCCTCAGTATATTAATTATACAGTATAAATATATAGTATTGCATACACAGTAATTCTATCACAGTTACAGTATGATTCCAAGATTAAACTATTCATGAAAAAAACGGCATGACCAAAACAAAGGTCATGCCGCTAATAGTTTAAATTATAATTATTTATTCATCTGAGCTGCAACTTCAGCTGCAAAGTCTTCATTCTTTTTCTCAAGGCCTTCACCTGTCTCAAAACGAACAAAGCTCTTAATTGCAAATGTACAACCATTATCCTTAGCAACTTTTGCTACGTACTGAGCAACATTTTCTTTATCCTCAGCCTTAACATAAGCCTGATCAACAAGGCAGATTTCCTTAAGATGCTTTGAGAAACGTCCCTCAACAAGACCATTAAATATCTTATTCTCAAGATATTCATCCTTGTGTGAAGCAGCTACATCTCTGAGTGCCTGAATACCCTCATCTGTAAGGAAATTGAAAAGATATTTGTCATTCTTCTTCTCAGCAAACATTGCCTTATCTTCATCACTAACAAGGTTCTTCTCAACAGCTTCATCTATAACTGCATTAAGGATTGGCTTTGGAAGTGAAGCAGGATCAGCAAGTGAGCTGTCTATAACGATTTCCTTTTCCTTTGCAAGTGTAGCATCTGCTATCTCATCTCTTGATACATACTGTGGATTCATTGCTGCAATCTGCATTGCAATGTTCTTCATAGCCTCTTTAATGTTCTCATTTGCGCCGTCACAATCAGCATTAACGATAACACCGATCTTACCGCCGGCATGAATATATGATACTACAAGACCATCTGTAACAACCTTCTCAAAACGTCTGATTGTAAGGTTCTCACCGATCTTAGCGATCATTGACTTATGATATTCAGCAACTGTCTGGCTTGCATCATTTGCAGACTGAGCAGCATTAAATGCATCAAGATCACTATAATCACCATCGTTAATCTGCTTAGCAAGTGAATCAACATAAGTTGTAAACACTTCGTTCTTAGCAACAAAATCAGTCTCTGAATTTACTTCTATAATTGTAGCTCTCTTATTATCATCTGAAATGACAGTAGCAACAACACCTTCAGCAGCGATTCTTCCCGCCTTCTTCTCAGCTGATGCAAGGCCTTTCTTTCTAAGGAAATCTATAGCAGCATCAAAATCGCCATCTGTTTCTGTAAGTGCCTTCTTGCAGTCCATCATGCCTGCACCGGTCATTTCTCTTAATTTCTTAACGTCAGCAGCTGTAATAGCCATGTATTTATCCTCCTTAAAAAGTATTACTCTTCTGTTTCCTCATCTGCCTGTGCTGATTCAGCTTCAATTGACTCAGCATCTGCACCTTCACTTGCTTCAATAACAGCATCAGCAAGTTTTGAAACGATAAGCTTAACAGCACGGATAGCATCATCATTTCCAGGGATTACATAATCAAGCTCATCAGGATCACAGTTTGTATCAGCAATACCGATAAGTGGAATTCCAAGAGCATGAGCTTCATTTACACAGATTCTCTCCTTGTGAGGATCTACGATAAATATCATGTCAGGAATCTTCTTCATCTCCTTGATACCACCAAGGTTCTTCTGAAGTTTTTCCATCTCTTTCTTTATATTAACAACTTCTTTCTTAGGAAGTACATCAAATGTACCATCTTCTTCCATCTTCTCATACTTCTTAAGAGTTTCGATACGGCTCTGGATTGTACGGAAGTTTGTAAGCATTCCACCAAGCCATCTCTGATTTACGTAGTACATACCGCATCTAAGAGCCTCAGACTGAACTGATTCCTGAGCCTGCTTCTTTGTACCTACAAAAAGGATCTTACCGCCTTCAGAAACGCAATCAAATACTGCCTTATATGCAGTATCCATCATACCAACTGACTTCTGAAGATCGATAATGTGGATTCCGTTACGCTCAGTATAAATATACTCAGCCATTTTAGGATTCCATCTTCTTGTCTGATGTCCAAAATGAACACCTGCTTCAAGTAACTGTTTCATTGAAATAACGCTCATAATATACCTCCTTGGTTTTAATCTTCTGTACGAGCCAAGCGTTACGGGATTATTTACCGATACAATCGGAACCAATCATCCCTGCCCGTACATGTATTTTTTGCGCAACTGCAATAATAACACATAGAAAAAGCTCCGTAAAGTAAAATTTTAATAAAATCACTTTTTACGAAGCTTTTAATTCATTTTAATAGTTCAGAAGCACTTTTGCAGCTTCTTCATAAGACATATTTTTCTTTAAATTGAACTTTCCTGCACTGAGTTTGCTGTCATATCCTTTTTCACAAAGATACTCATTAAACTTAACAGCATCATCTACAACGCCTTCTTTTTTGAGAAGTTCGGAAACTTCTTCGGAATACATCCCCTGTTTTATCTCTATTGTAATACTTCCGCCAGGTTTTTTCTCTTCTGTTTTTTCCTCTGTAGCTGCTTCTGTTTTCTTTTCGGTGGTTGCTTCAGTTGTCGCTTCTGTAGTTGCTTCCGTAGTCACCTCAGTAGTTGCTTCTGTCTCTTTTTCAGTAGTAGCTTCTGTAGTTGCTTCGGTACTTTCTTTTGTAGCAGCTTCAGTAGTTTTTTCTTCAGTCTTCTTCTCTGTTACAGCCTCTGTAGTTTTTTCCTCTGTTTTTTCCACAGACACTGTTTCTGTAGTAATCTCTTTAGATACTTTTTTGTCATCTGTTTTAGCCGGAACACTTCCTCTTGATGCAGTAAACATTACGAGAGCACCAATTATGATTCCTATTCCTATACCTCTGAGCATATAATTCTTATTCATCATATTATTCTCCCTGATGTGCATCTATGCATTTTTTAACTTCACTTACACCAATACCGAGTACCTTTGAAATTTCAAGAATACTGAAACCGGCATTGTACATACCCATGATGTTATCTTCTTTATTATTACTGCTGATTTCTATACCCTCTCGTCTTAGTATCTCTTCGAGATTGTTTCCTGACTCATAACCATCGTCATCATCATCATCATCATCATCATCATCATCGAAGTCGTCATCGTCATCATCGAAGTCATCTTCATCTTCTGACTCGTCGTCTTCGTCATCATCCTCTTCTTCGTAAGAATCGTCCTCGTCGTCATCTTCTGCTTCGTCTGCATCATCCGTAACGACCTCGTCTTCGACATCGTCATTATACTCGGAATTTTCTGCATCTACTGCGGCATCTGTCTCTTCCGAAACAGCTTCTTCCTCATCGTCATCATCATCGTAAGACTCTGCAGTTTCTACATCACCTGCGGCATCTGTCTCTTCCGAAACAGCTTCTTCCTCATCGTCATTATCATCGTAAGACTCTGCAGTTTCTACATCACCTGCAGCATCTGTCTCATCCGTAGCGTCATCTTCTTCGTCGTCAATCTCTTCGTAAGACTCTGCAGTTTCGTCATCTTCTTCCTCGTCTTCTTCCTCGTCGTAATCATCATCGTAAGACTCGTCAGCTTCATCCTCTGCTTCATCCTCTGCTTCATTTTCGAAGCCATCATTATAAAGGTCTTCATCATCATAAGCACCCGAAGCATCTTCGTCCGGCTCTATCTCATCTTCCTCATCATATATTTCGTCTTCATCTTCGATCTCATCGACTTCTTCATCTATCTCGTCAACTTCATCGACCTCATCGACTTCTTCATCAATCTCGTCAACTTCATCGATTTCATCAGTTTCTTCTTCAATCTCGTCAACTTCATCGATCTCATCGACTTCTTCATCTATCTCATCAACTTCATCGATTTCATCAGTTTCTTCTTCAATCTCGTCTACTTCATCAATTTCATCTACTTCTTCTTCAATCTCGTCAACTTCATCGATCCCATCTGCTTCATCATCTATCTCATCAGCTTCTTCGATTTCATCATCCTGCTCATTTGAAACTATACGAAGAGCAACTCCTTCATTTGTCTCTTCATTTGTATCTTCATTTGTCTCTTCATTTACTTCTTCATCAGAAATATCTACAGCATTATCTTCCTCATAATCTTCTTCAACTGCCGGAGATACATTTATATTGTTTATAGCTTCAATCTTTTTATCAAGCGCTACATTTGCCTTTTCAAGGCTTTCTTTATAGTCATCAACAAGATTAAGAGAAAGCTTGAGATTCTTTTCTTTATCAACGATCTTGTTATAAACAGAATCTGCTTCCTGCTTATTCTTCTCTAAATCTTCCCTGATATATCCATAAAACTCATCTAGCTCTGCTTTCTTTTCATTAGTACTTTTAGCAAGTTCTTTAAGTTTAACATCTATATGCTCATCAGCCTTTTTATCAAAACGTGACAGTTTTTCATCAAGCTTTTTATCATTTGCTTTAAGGGCATCATTTACTTTTCTGTCAACTGACTGAGCCACAGTATCCTTTTTAGTCTTTGTATATTCACCAATATAATTATCGACAAGACCTTTAATATGATTCTTATCTTTTCTGGAAAGTTCCTTAGGAACTCCATTTGAAAGAGGTTCATTTTTTTCATTTGATGTACCGTCTTCCCCTGTAAGAACATAACTTGCCACTATACATATAACGGAAAGTATTAATAAAATGATCAAAGCTGCTACTGTCATCGTTAATCTCCTTTAGCATTTATAAATAATTATTTAAAAATTATATCATATTATGTATTTATCCCTACCGGGAATTTTTACAAAGAGTTCTCTTGTAGACGGGTCAAATGTAATAGTTCTGCTTCTGCCACCACCAACATCGGATGAAACAATCTCTATCCGATATCTGGAAAGCTCTTTTTTAACCGCCTCTATATTCCTGTCACCAATTGCCATCTTTTCATTTGATGTTTCAAACATCTTGGCGCCACCGCATACTTTAGCTTTAAGAGTTGCTCTTCTGACACCTTTTTTTGATAAGGCATCTATCATTGCTTTTATACCCGAATCAGCATATTTATATATATTCGTATCATTTCCGGGATTAACCGGCATCATAATATGTATCATTCCGCATACATCGGAAAAATTACTGTACAAAACAAGTCCGACACAGGATCCAAGAGCCACTGTCATTATCTTGTCAGGTACCTTGCACATCTTGAACTCAGATATGCCGACATTTATCGTTTCAGGCATATCTGTTCTCCTTTATGCTGCCTATATATTTAAATATTGAATCAAGGTCAAGTATACTGATAAGAGAATCATCTGTTCTTAGTATTCCTTTAATAAACTTTCTGTTCTCTATGGAATCCGATACCTCATCAGAATACTTATCACTCTCGACTGCAATTACATCATTTACCCTGTCTGCCAGAAAAGCTATCTCCTGATTATCCTCATCATGAACAATGACAATTCTTGATTCGTCGTCCGCAGGAACATCAGGAAAGCCTAAAAATCTTCTTAAGCTTACAACAGGTATTATAAGACCTCTTACATTTATTATACCAAGAAAAATATCACTTGTAAGCGGAACCCGTGTTACATTTGTATATCTAATAATACTAATAATGTCAAAAAGATTGATTCCATAGTATTCTCTTCCAAGATTCAGCGATATAATCCGGTAATCGGTTGACTCACTCATAATTACCTCCTCTTAGAATAATGCATTCGGATCAAGTATAAGCGCTACATTTCCATCACCAAGGATAGTTGAACCACTTATCACCTTAGGAGAATCTATGTAGTCTCCTATAGGCTTTATAACTATCTCCTGCTGACCTATATAACTGTCAATGACTATTCCGCAGGCACGCTTATTCTTTCTCACAATTGCAACAATAATATCATCATCAGAATCAAGACTGTTCTTTGGCATATTGAAATACTCCCTCATAAAAATGAGCGGAATTACTTCATCTCGAAGATTAATGAATGGTTTATCCTGGATGTAATTAACATCACCATATTTAATAATCTCAACTATAGATATAGTGCTGGTCGGTATCGCAAATATCTCATCAGCAATAGAAACCATAAGCGCTTTAATTATAGCAAGTGTAAGCGGAAGTCTTATGATAAATGAACTGCCTTTTCCAAGTTCGGTTTCTACAGTCACATCACCGCCAAGCCCTTCAATCTTATTCTTTACGACATCAAGTCCAACGCCTCGTCCTGAAACATCAGAAACTTTTTCAGCAGTGGAAAATGAAGGTTTGAAAAGAAGACCTATTATATCATCCTGAGACATCATTTTTGCTTCTTCAGCTGTTACCGAACCTGAGCTTACAGCCTTATTCAGGACTTTCTCGGTATTTATTCCGGAACCGTCATCAGAAACTCTGATGAGTACGTTATCACCGACCTGACTTGCATCGATCCATATATTCCCGACCGGGCTTTTTCCGGCTTTAACTCTTGTTTCGGCATCTTCAAGACCGTGATCCGCAGAATTTCTTATCATATGCATTATAGGATCACCGATTTCATCAATAACAGTTCTATCAAGTTCTGTATCTTCACCGGAAATGTGAAGTTCTATCTCTTTACCAAGCTTTTTGGAAAGATCTCTTACCATTCTGTAAAAACGGCTCAGTACACTTTCAATAGGCACCATCCTGACCCTCATAACTGATTCATGAAGATTAGATGTAATCCTGTCAAGATAATCCATATCCTGTTTATAATTCTTAAGGTATGGATTATTATCCCTTGAATTCTCTGCAGCAAGCCTTGCTCCGGCAATAATTGTATTCTTTGCGATAATAAGCTCACTGACAAGATTCATAAGATTATCGAGTTTTTCAATATCAACTCTTACAGAGTGATTCGCAACTGTTTTCTTTTTTACTTTAGCAGTATTTACGGTATCATCATTTCTCAACGCGGGAGATTCAGGTGTTGCAGCTGTTTCAGCCTTGACGTTTTCTTCAGCGTCATTTGTTTTTTCGACATAAGGTTTTAAATCATCACCTTTTAAAACCGTCACCTCAAGTTTCTCTATCTCAGCGATTTTTGAAAGCCTTTTATTAACATCTTCGGCAGAAAGCCCGGTAAGAATAACCATTGAAAAATCAAAATCAAACTTTTCATCCTCTATATCCTGAGAAGAAGGTGAAAGCTTAATAATTTCAGCCTTGCCCTCAAGTTTCTTAAATACCATGAAGGCTCTTACACTTTTAAGAAGACAGCTTGATTCAATGGTCACAGATACCTGAATACAATTCTGCCCATCTGCTTCTGCTTCTTTAATGGCTTCTATCTCAAATTCTTCAAAGCGAAGAACAATATCCTTATGGGAAATACCATTCTTACTTACTTCCTGAGCCAATTCATCCCCTGATTCATCTTTTTTAGGGGCATTCACTTCTTTTTTCTTTTCAGCTTTTTTATCATCCTTATTAGGTTTATCATCACTTCCGGACAGATAAACCCCAAGTTTATCTATAAGATCCTGATTATCATTAGTTCCTTCATCAGCTGATTCACTGATATTGCCAAGATATTCCTGAATGGCATCAAGACATTTAAAAAGAAGATCAACCAGATCCGAATCAACTTTCAGTGTACCTTCCCTTACTAAGGAAAATACACTTTCCATATCGTGGGTAAGTCTCTGCAAACGAACAAAGCCCATACTTCCTGAAGTACCCTTCAGTGAATGAGCCGCACGGAATATTTCATTGATGGTTTCAGAATCATCCGGTGTCTTCTCGAGAACAAGAACTCTCTCATTGAGAGTTTCCAGATGTTCTCCGGACTCATCTATAAACATTTCAAGCAATTCCTGCTGATCCATACCTTAACCCCGCAAATGTCTATATATTCTTAACAACAAGAGCTTTGTTATAGAACTTTATATAAGTCCCCTTCATACCAAGAGATCTGGAATCAATGACGCCTGCTCCCCTCAGCTTCTTTATGGCATTAACTATAATTGAACGTGTGATTCCATACTTTGAAGAAATATTACTTACTACAATGGTTCCCTCATCTCCTGAAAGCTCATTCGCAACATCACGAACTGCTTCTCTTTCAGAAAGGGACAATGTATCGCATGCCGATCTGACTGATGACTGAATTCTTTTTTTCTTCTCGTTCTCATCGACTATAGCTCTCATCAGTTCAAGGTCAATTACAGTATTCGCATACTCAGATAAAATAATATCATCAACAGAATAATCAGATTCTTTCCTGCAGATAACAGTCGTACCCATCCTGTTACCTGTAAGTGATATAGGCATGATAAGCGCTTTACAGTTATTACTTACATCTTTTTCAAGTGTATTCTTAACACTGAGCAGCTCATCATTAAAATCCACATCAATAAATTCGCCAATGTTCTTAGCAGAAATGGTCTTAGGTACAAATGAAACATCATGATTATATAGTCCCAAAATCTTACCCTTAAGACTCACCACCATAACATTGGCTGATAAAATATCACCAACGCATTTACATATATCACTGAATATAAGCAAATGCGTGGTATTATCATATAATAATTTTTGAATTTTTCTGGTATTCTCTAAAAGTGTATCGCCCAATTCATTCACCCCAAATATGATTACGATTCAAATTCAAATATACCACAAATAAGGCTTTTAGACAACATAATTGTCTAACTATTCCTCTGTGTTCTCCTTTATTTCTTCATCCATTTTAGGCTTCTGCCATGACATATAGTCACAGTCCTGATTCATACATCCGTAGAATCTTCTGCCTTTCTTTGTTTTCATTATAACTATATCTTCACCACACTTAGGACATTTAACACCGATTTTTTCAAAGTATGGTTTTGTATTCCTGCATTCAGGAAATCCCGGACACGCAAGAAATTTACCATGAGGTCCGTATTTAATGACCATCATTTTTCCGCAAAGATCACATTTCGTATCACTTACTTCATCTGCAATCTTAATGTTTTCAAGTATCTTTCCCGCCTCGCTGACTTCTCTGTCAAGGTCCGGGCAGAAATTTCTTATAACAGTTTTCCAGTTAATGATACCGTCACCTATATTATCAAGCAGCTGTTCCATATTTGCAGTAAAATCAACATTTATTATCTCAGGAAATGCCTTTTCCATAATACTGTTTACTGCTTCACCCAGTTCCGTAAGATAAAGATTCTTATCCTCTTTAATTATATATCTTCTGTTAAGAAGTGTGGATATAGTCGGAGCGTAAGTTGACGGTCTGCCTATACCATTATCTTCCATGGTCTTTACAAGAAGTGCCTCTGTATAATGAGCCGGCGGTGCAGTAAAATGCTGTTTTGGATCAAATGAAATGAAGCTAAGGCTGTCTCCCTGCTTTAAGGTGTCAACCACAGCATTCTTCTCTTCTTTTTCATTTTCATCAGCATTATAAACCGAAAGATATCCTTTAAATACTGTCTTGCTGTTGGAAAGTTTAAATTTTTCCTCTCCTGACGAAACAGTTGCGGTAATATTTGAAAACCTGGCAGGAGCCATCCTGCTGGCAAGAAACCTTGAATAAATCAGCTGATATAATCTAAATTCCTCACGTGAAAGCTTCTGTTTTAAACTTTCAGGAGTCATAGTAACTTCTGTCGGTCTTATAGCCTCGTGCGCATCCTGGGCATTCTTTGAATTGGAAGCTGTATTTTTAACAGTAGATACATACTCTTCACCGTATGTTTCCAATATAAAGTCTCTTGCTGCCTTATCTGCGACATCAGATACTCTTGTGGAATCGGTACGCAGATATGTAATGTATCCCTCTTCATAAAGCGACTGAGCAATCCTCATTACTTTAGAGGTTGTAAAATTAAGCTTCCTGGAAGCAGTCTGTTGAAGTGTACTTGTCGTAAAAGGAAGAGGTGCTTTTCTCTCTCTTTTCTGCTCTTTAATATCTGTTACTTTAAAATCGGAAGTATCTATATTAGCAAGTATTTTATCTACAGCTTCTTTATTAGGAAGCTCATCTGTATAATGGAAATGTCCTTCTTTTCCGGAATTGTCATTTTTAAGGCAGACATCAATAGTCCAGTATTCACGCGGAATGAATTTTGCTATCTCATCCTCTCTGTCAACTATCATCTTAAGAGTAGCCGACTGTACTCTTCCTGCTGAGAGACCTCTTTTAATTTTTTCCCAAAGAAGCGGACTTATCTCATAACCAACAAGTCTGTCAAGAACCCTCCTTGCCTGCTGGGCATCAACAAGATTCATATCTATGGCTCTGGCATTTTTAATTGATTCTTTTACTGCATTTTTCGTAATTTCGTTAAATGTAATCCTCTTATACTTTCCTTCTTCAAGCTTTAAGGCAATCGCAAGATGATAAGAGATAGCTTCTCCTTCACGGTCAGGGTCAGTTGCAAGATAAACTTTATCAGCCTTCTGCGCAGCCTTTTTTAATGCTGCCACAAGTTCTCCTTTCCCCCTGATTGTTATATACTGGGGTTCATAGTCATTTTCCTTATCGATTCCCATTTTACTTTTAGGGAGATCTCTAACATGACCCTGTGATGCGACTACTTCATAGTTTTTACCCAGATATTTTTTTATGGTTTTCGCCTTGGCAGGAGACTCAACTATAACCAGATTCTTAGACATAACAATTCACTTCCTAAAGATTTTAAAAATAACACCTATGGAATATACACCAAATTTTTTATGTGTGCAAGTCCGTCCGTATATAATATCCCCGTTCTACCTGTTTTGCAATCCCGTTTTTTTCGAGCTTAATCAGTATACTGACGAGTTCTCCTATCCTTATATCAAGTTCCTCTGCAATATCCGAAACGAATACCGGATACTGCCCAAGTCTCTTTAAAACCTCCTTTTCAAGTTGAGAAAGATTAATTTTAACCTTATCATTTTTGATTCGCTCCGGCACATCTCCCAACATATCAAAACGTATAATATCCGGACTCGTAACAAGTGTTGCCCTGCCTTCCGAAATCAGGTTATTTGTACCTTCTGACAGCTTATCTCCGATTCTCCCGGGTACCGCATATATATAACGGTTCTGTGACAGAGCCATATCTGCCGTTATGAGTGAGCCGGACTTTTTTCTTGCCTCAATCACAAGTACACCTTTAGATATCCCGCTTATAATCCTGTTCCTGAGAGGGAAATTATAGATAAACGGTTCCGTATCCGGTGGTTGTTCTGAAATAATAAGCATTTCTTTTCCAAGCTTTTCATACAGACTATAGTTCCTTTTGGGGTAGCAGACATTAATACCCGATCCAAGCACAGCGATTGTCCTTCCATTTACCGAAAACGTTTCATGATGCGCAACGCTGTCAATACCAATAGCCATTCCGGAAGCAATACTCATCCCCATGTCTGAAAGCTCTCTTGAAAAATACCTGCACATCTCAACTCCGTATGCTGATGGTGTACGTGAACCTACTACGCCTATGATATTTTCGTCTTTTAAAAGCGATACATTTCCTCTGAAATAAAGAACATACGGAATATCCGGGATCTCTCTTAATCTTTCGGGATACTCATCGTCATAAAATGTCACAAGACCTATATTTTTACTCTTAATGCTGTTTATATAATCATCAGCTTTAAATGCTCTTATATCAGTTTCAAAGCGAAGATTAACATCTTTACCTAAAAGTAAACTCCTCATCTCATGACTGATTTCCAAAAGATTAACGGGTTCGCCAACCTCTCTTACTGCATCACTTATCCTTACAGGTCCTATCCTTTCCTCTTTTGAAAGCCAGATGACCACATCCCTGTTGTTCAATAATAAACCTCCTCCAAATCATCATTTTTATAAAAAAGCGCTTCGTCTACATCTTCTGCTATTATGTCACCATGATTGTTAACATCGGCAACTGTCCTTGCCAGTAAAAGTGTCTTGAAATAACTTCTCGCCGAAATACCTTTCTCATTCATATAGTTTTCAAGTTTTCTTTCATCCGCTTCACTTAAGTTTACAAATTCTCTGATTCTACTCTGAGGAATATCCGAATTAAACTTAAAAGACTCATTTTTGAAGCGATACATTTGCCTTTCCCTTGCATTATTAATCATGTCTCTTGCCATAACGGTTCCGGTTCCTTCTTTATGTATGGTAAGCAGCCTCGCATCAACTTTTTTTACAGTTACGGAAATGTCAATCCTGTCCATAATAGGGTGACTCACTCTGCCTCTGTAACGTTCTATGTCAGAAATACTGCAATGGCATTTATTTCTGTTTGGGTACGCTCCGCATGGGCAGTTATTTCTGGCAGCAACAAGCATAAAATCAGCCGGAAATGTATAGCTTTCGTCAAGCCTAGAAACTGTTACCGTTCTGTCTTCCATAGGCTGTCTTAAGGCATCAATCACGTGTTTATTGAATTCAGGTATCTCATCAAGGAATAGAACTCCCCTGTCAGCCAGTGATACTTCACCGGGTTTCGGAATCCTGCCTCCTCCTATAAGAGCTGTATCTGTAATGGAGGAATGCGGACATCTAAATGGGCGCTCAGTTAATAGTTCATTTCCGCTTTCCAAAAGCCCCGCGATACTATATATCTTGGTAAGTTCAAGCTTTTCCTGATAAAGCAGGTCAGGCATAAGATACGGAATACATTTTGCTGTCATCGACTTCCCAGAACCGGCTTCACCCGTAAGAAGAAGATGATGTCTGCCTGATACAGCCATAATAAGTCCCCTTTTCATGGTTTCCTGCCCGATAATATCTTTCAGGTCATTTTTAATTATGATTTCTCTTTTGGAGTCATGAATATCTTGTTTTTCAATCTTGTCATTCTTTACAATAAATATATCTTTGGTATTTGAACCACCGTTATTCCTATCAGTGAAAATGTATTGAACTGCGATCACGGCATCCTTAATAGAACCAACGCCGATTATCGTAATGTCATTTATATATGACGCTTCTTTCAGATTATCAACAGGAACAATTACATATTTAATCTGATTCATCGAGGCAAAATGTACAACAGGAAGAACCCCTGTCACGGACTGAACTCCCCCGTCCAGAGACAGTTCCCCGAGAATAAGAGTATCCGACATGTCCGTGTTACTCCCAAACGTTTCCATGCAAAGAAGAATGGACATCGCTATTGAAAGATCGTAAACTGTACCGTTTTTCCTGATATTCGCCGGAAAAAGATTAACCGTCACTCTTCTGGATGGAATCATAAAACCCGAATTCTTAAGAGCCGTTCTTACCCTTTCTCCCGCTTCTCTTACTGAAGAAGATAAATAACCAACCAGACTCATACCCGGAAGCCCCGGACTTATATCTGTTTCAACCGAAATAACGTCAGCTTTCATACCTGCCGGTTTTGCACTGTAAACACGTCCGTACATATATTCCCCCTTTGAAAATGAAATAAACTCTGTCTCTACTTACTATATAAGCTCTATGTAAGATTATTCAAATTAACAAAGTGTGTACTTTGTTCAGTTTGGTATCATGATTATGTAAACCAAAAAAAGAGACTCCCAATCAGGAAGTCTCTCTAAAGCCCATATATTAAGCCGTTAATCAGCGAAATTACGCTAAGTATGATTATATATTTTTCTAATAATTAAAGTAAACCAGTTCATCCTCGGCAGGACTTGTCATTACAACTTCATCAGCAAATATAACAGGTCCGTCACCTTCAAATTCCTTGTAATACTCTTTATCGATCTTGCCTTTAACTATAACCCAGTCTCTGTCTTTTAGATTTTTAGCTCCGCCGTAATAGGTCTTAAATCCTACAAATGCAATATCAGCAGCACAGCAGGTCATGGCAAAACGTCCCGGCACAAATTCATTTTTCCCATAATTTGAAGGTTTATGAACCTGAGCCTTAAACTTAATGGTCTTGCCAAGATATTTATCCGGATTATCGGCAGCATCTATGTAGAAAAGGCCAAAATCTTCATCTTCAAGCGTAATCTCATCGCCTGAAATATCATACGGAACGATGAGCTCATCTTCGCTTCCATTATCCACACTGCCGTCGGCATTTTCAAATATAACCTGTGCACGTCTGTTGACAGCACGTATACTTCTTCTGTACTCTGACTTTTTTGTATCAGCGTTACATCTGTTAAAGATAATCATATCAGCATTACGAAGCTGATCCATCATGATTTTCTTCATATTATTAACATATACATCAAATGTAAGAGCATTCACAAATGAAAGCACCTGAACCACAGTCCATCCCTTAGGAACCCTGATATTAAATATCTTATCAAGCTCCCACATTCCGTTATACTCTATAAGAACAAGCTCCGGATTATATTTATTACCCAGATTAAGCAGATTTTCATCTGTAAGACTGTCTTCATCTATATATTCAAGGAAAATGTTACGCTTCTTTAATTCCTCTTTATTATACTCAACTTCGCCTTCCTCACAAACAAGAAGCAAAGCCGGTTTACCCTCATTGAATCCTCTGTCTATAAGAGTTTCCTTTGCAAATGTAGTTTTTCCGCTTTCAAGGAAGCCCATAAATACATAAACCGGTATTTCTTTTACAGGTATCTCTTTATTCACTGCCTACGCCTCACTTATTTACTAATATTATAATCCAAACAGTTCTTTTAATTTATCTTCTTTTAATTCACTTCCGATAACACACAGTTTTCCTGTGTAATCAGGCTTTCCGTCTCTTACTTCATATTCACCGGGAACAAGATCGAATTCAAGCCATTTTCCTGACTTATCAGGAACAATTCCCTTAGCACGAAGGATTATTCCATACTCATTACTTTCCATATCAGAAAGTTTATCAAGTATAACTTTTAAGTCTGACTCATCATATTTTGCAGCTGTCTCTTTGCCCCAGCTTGTAAATACATCATCTGCATCATGATGATGGTGATGATGACCGCATGAGCATACACCATTCTCGTCATATTCATGATGGTGTTCATGTTCATCGTGGTCATGGTGATGGTGTTCGTCCTCATCGTGATCGTGATGATGATGCTCATCCTCATCGTGATCGTGATGATGATGCTCGTCCTCGTCGTGGTCATGATGATGGTGTTCGTCCTCATCGTGATCATGGTGATGGTGTTCGTCCTCATCGTGGTCATGGTGATGGTGCTCATGTTCATCATGGTCATGGTGATGGTGGTGATGATGCTCATCATCAACTGCCGGATCATAACGGAAATTCTTCATAATATCCTCGATCTTTGAAGAATGTTCAATCGCATCAAGGATTACATCTCCTGCTATATCATCCCACGGAGTGGTTATTATTCTTACATCGGCATTGTGTTCTTTTATAAGATTAACTGCTTCAAGAATCTTATCCTCATCTGCATCCTGTGTACGGCTCAGAACAACTGTTCCGGCAGCCTCAATCTGATTAAGGAAGAACTCGCCAAAATTCTTTATATACATTTTTGCTTTCTTAACATCAACAACTGTTGTAGCGCTGTTAAGCTTTATATCTACATCCTGACCTGCTTTCTCTATAGCTTTTATAACATCAGAAAGCTTTCCTACACCTGATGGCTCAATTATTACTCTGTCCGGCTTATAATCTTCAACTACCTGCTTAAGAGCAACGCCAAAGTCGCCTACAAGAGAACAGCAGATACAGCCTGAATTCATTTCAGTAATGTTAACTCCGGCTTCTTTAAGAAATCCGCCATCAATACCTATCTCGCCAAATTCATTTTCAATAAGAACAACCTGTTCATCTTTAAAAGATTCCTTGATAAGCTTTTTGATAAGAGTAGTCTTACCAGCACCAAGGAATCCGGAAATAATATCTATCTTTGCCATTTTCATCTGTCCTTTCTTCTATATTTTCAATACCTAAATCTGATTATACTCCATCTGTCAAGTCTTATTTTTTATATAAACATCAAGCTGATTATATGGAATACTAATATTGTTTTTATCAAATTCGGTCTTAATCTTTTCAATAGTTTCCCATCTTGCCGGAAAATAATTTTCGGCTTTAACAGTATATCTAAGCCCAACAACTATACCACTTTCACCAAGTTCATCAACATATGCAAGAGAGCCCGCCTCTTTTAAAATGTAAGTAAGTCCGTTGTCAGCTATATAAAGAAGAACCCTTTTTACATTTTCAAGATTCGACTCATAAGAAACAGGGACTTTAACATCAACCTTTCTCTCGCCAAGTTTGGTAAAATTGATAACCGTTGTATTGGACAGATTTCCGTTTGGAATAACTATTTCTTTATTATCAAATGTAATGAGATGTGTATAAAAAATGTCAATCGCTGTAACAGTACCCTCCTGTCCTGTAGCCTTCTCCTGTATGTAATCTCCGGCATCAAATGGCTTTAAGATAAGTATGAGGACTCCACCTGCCATATTGGAAAGACTTCCCTGAAGAGCAAGTCCAATTGTAATACCTGAAGTTCCGAGAAGCGTAACAAGGGATGTTACGGGAAATCCCATAATTCCGGCAGACATAATAAAAAGCACAGCAAAAAAAACTATTCTGAAAAATGAAAGGAGAAAGCTTTCAACCCCTTTTGAAAGTCTGTTTGAACGTTCAAAAGCTCTTGTTATCGCTTTCAGAATAACTTTTATAATCTGGGCACCGATTATAAAGAACAGAACTGTCATAAGAAGAAGCATTCCGTTCTTTACAACCCAATCCCTTGCCTTATTTAGATATAGTGTAATTACAGCATCATCCATTTTATTTCTTCTTAAAGACTGATATTGAAAGTCCCGGCACAGTTATGGAAATGTAGTTTTCTCTGTCATCAACCTTACCTGCCTTTGACTGTTTAACTACTTTATTGTTGTTTCCGTCTCCGCCATATTTTGCATTATCACTGGAGAAAATCTCCTTCCACTTGCCCGGAGTCGGAACAGCAAGCTTATAGTTTTTATGAACTATAGGCGTGAAGTTGCATATAACAAGAAGTGTATCTTTATCATCATCACTTCTTCTCTCGTAGCTTACTATACTTTCATTAGCGGAATTCTGAGATATCCATTTGAATCCTTCTGACTTGGTATCAAGTGCATAAAGTGCAGGCTCGTTAAAGTAAAGCTTATTAAGATCCTTAACATAGTCAAAGATATAGCTGTGAGCATCAAAATCAAAGAGTGACCAGTCCAGTTCAGAAGATTCACTGAATTCTTTCATTACAGCAAATTCCTGTCCCATGAAAAGAAGCTTCTTACCCGGATGTGTCATCATAAATCCATATGCAGTACGAAGATTCGAGAATTTATCCTCATAACCACCCGGCATTTTACCTATCATAGAGCATTTCTCATGAACAACTTCGTCATGTGAAAGAACCAGCACGAAGTTTTCACTGTATGCATAAACCATACTGAAAGTAAGCTCATTATGATTATACTTTCTGTAGAGAGGATCGAGCTTCATATATGACAGGAAATCATTCATCCAGCCCATATTCCACTTTAGATCAAAACCAAGTCCGCCATCCTTCACAGCATGCGTAAGCATAGGCCATGCAGTTGACTCTTCGGCTATCATAAGTACGCCCGGGAACTTATCCTTAAGAACCGTATTAAGCTCTTTGATAAAAGCGATAGCTTCAAGGTTTTCATTTCCACCGAACTTGTTCGGACGCCACTGTCCGCCCTGTCTTCCATAATCGAGATAAAGCATCGATGCAACAGCATCCATTCTTATTCCGTCTACATGATACATATCTGCCCAGTAAAGCGCATTTGCAACAAGGAAGTTACGAACTTCATTCCTGCTGTAATCGAAAATGTATGTCCCCCAGTGCGGATGTTCATTCCTAAGCGGATCATCGCCCTCATAAAGATGTGTGCCGTCAAAATTCCCGAGTCCGTGTTCATCCTTTGGAAAATGAGCAGGCACCCAGTCTATAATGACACCAATCCCTTCACTATGCATATAATCCACAAACGCCATAAAATCACTTGGGGAACCATATCTTGAAGTAGGTGCATAATATCCTGTAACCTGATATCCCCATGATGGATCAAATGGGTGTTCCATTACAGGCATAAGTTCAACATAGTTATACCCGGCATCCTTAACATAAGCAGCCAAAAGTCTTGCTATTTCTTTATAGTTATAGAACTCTCTTCCGTCATCCGGTCTTTTCCACGAGCCAAGATGTACTTCATAAATGTTCATAGGTTTATTTACAGCAAGCTCTTTATCACTGTTTCTTTTTTCAATCCATTTATCATCTTTCCATGTGTAGTCAAGGCTAACAACTCTAGATGCATTTGCAGGCCTTACTTCCCCTGAAAAACCGTATGGATCACTCTTCATAAATACATTGCCATTTTTGGCACGTATTTCATACTTATAAATCTCACCTAAAAACTCACTGGGAATGAAGAGTTCAAAAATCCCTGAATAATCAAGCTTTCTCATAGGATGTCTTCTTCCATCCCAGCCATTGAAGTTTCCAACTACAGAAACTCTTTCTGCATTTGGAGCCCATACAGCAAATAGTGTACCACTGACACCGTCTACCGTAGCAGGGTGAGCACCAAGTTTATTATAAATCTCGTAATGAAGCCCTTCATTAAACTTACTGATATCTATCGGATCTATAACAGGATCAAAGCTGTAAGGGTCAATGAAACGGAGCTCTTTGCCGTCATTCATCTTTGCTCTTACTTCATAATCAAAACACTTTTTGTCCTTAATACATATTGAAAAGAAACCGGGAACCCTGTCAGAAACAAGGTTATAAAGCTTATTTCCGGTAAGATCCTTTATCTTGACAACCTTTGCATCGGGAATAAATACATTGATATAAACATCGTCAATGCATTCATGAATTCCGAGTATGTGATGTGGATTGTCATGTCTTGCCTCACGAAGTGCCTCTACTTCCATCCAGTTTATGGCAAATACTGCTTTTCTATCTCTTTTCATAAAAGGCTCCTTTAAAGTAAAAATCAAATTCTGTCTTGTTTTTAAATCTCATGAATAAAAAGGCCTGATCTTAATTTCGGTTCAAACCATGTTGATTTTGGCGGCATGAGAAGACCTGCATCTGCAACATTAAACAGCTCATCTATAGATGTGGGATACATTGAAAAGGCAAGATCCATATCAAGTCCTGCACGTCTTTCAAGTTCGCCAAGTCCTCTTATACCTCCGACAAAATCTATATCACTGCTTGTTCTGGGGTCATCAATCCCAAGTATCGGAGATAGGATATTATCCTGAAGTATAGATACATCAAGTCCTTTTACAGGATCATCCGAAAGAAGTTCCTTCTTAAATTTAAGCCTGTACCATTTATTATCTATATAAAGACCAACTGTCCCTTTTTCGTCCGGCTGAAATGCATTTTCCGATACAGTAATATCTGAAACTTCCTTAAACTTATCCAAAAGCTCTTCTGTTGTCAGACCTGTCTTATTCTTAACAACTCTGTTATATGGAAGAATTGCAAGTTCAGATTCCGGGAAAAGAACTGAAAGGAAGTAGTTGAATTCTTCCTCACCTGTATAGCCCGGATTCTCCTCTCTTTTCTTCAGTCCGACCTTTACTGCGGATGCGGCTCTGTGGTGTCCGTCTGCTATATATACTGCATCTATATTTGAAAAGCAGTTCTTAATGGTCATGATGTCATTATCATTATCTATAGCCCAGACATTATGTCCGATTCCGTCATCAGCAACAAATGAATAAAGAGCTTCGCCATTTTTTATCCTTGCAACAGTTTCATTGATAACCGCCTCATCTCTATACGCAAGGAATATAGGACCTGTCTGTGCAGACATAGTATATACGTGGTTTATACGATCCTTTTCTTTTTCTTCCCTTGTATTCTCATGTTTTTTTATGACGCCATTTAAATAGTCATCGATTGAAGATGCAGCAACTATACCTGTCTGATGACGTCCATCCATTATAAGCTCGTATATGTAATATGATGATTTTTCATCCTTTATGAATGAACCATCCCTAAGCATGTCATCATATAATTCTCTTGCTTTTTCATATACTTCATCACTGTACATATCATAATCAGGAGGAAACTGGGTTTCAGGTCGGTCAAGTCTGAGAAATGACAGACTGTCCCCCTTAACTTTTTCCCTTGCCTCTTCTCTGCTGTAAACATCATATGGAAGCGCAGCAATTTTATCAGCAAGGTCTTTTCTTGGTCTAACCGCATTAAATGTACGAATATCAGCCACTTTTCTTACCTCATTATAAAAACCAAAAGAAAGGCTGTGTGACATATAGTCAACTGCACAGCCTTTCATAATTTCATTATCCTCTTATGTACTTAACTGCATCAAGAAGAGACTTTTTAAAAGTTTCATCATTTGTATTATCGAACTCAAACAGTTCAGGAATATTGCCAGGCTTATTAAAATTCTGAGTTTTAACATACTCATCCCAATGCTCAAGCTTCCAGACATCTCTGTCTGAATTCCTGTTGATCATCCTCTGATGTGCTACTTCTACATCTGCATGCACCCAGACAACACAAAGCTCTGCACCCTTTTCGCGAAGCTTTTCACGTAAACGCTGAAGGTATTCATCATCTCTGATCTCTTCTGTAAAAGGAGCATTGATAAGAACCGTATCATTATACTCAAGCGCATCAAATGCAAGATCAAGTATTGCATAATACTCATAATCTCTAATCTCTCTCTGGAAGAAATCTGAAGATCTGTTATATTCCTCGCCTGCAACCTTGAAAATCTGTTTAGAAAGTACAATAAGTGTATCTTTATCCAAATAAACGCAATTATTGAGGGCTTTTGCAAGTCTTTTTGAAATGAATGTTTTTCCACAAGCCGGTGGAGAAGTAACTAATACAAGTTTCTTCATACCGCTAACCTCCTAAAAAAGTTACTCCAAATATAATAACAATAAATCCTACAAAAATAAACAGTTATTTTTACTTTTTTGTAATATATCCCTTGGCATAAAGAAGTTCAGCTGAAAGTACCGCTCCACCTGCTGCTCCTCTAAGCGTATTATGAGAAAGACCGACAAATTTATAATCGAAGATAGTATCTTCTCTGAGACGTCCCATGGAAACGCCCATTCCGTTCTCATAATCAACATCAAGAGTTACCTGAGGTCTGTTATCATCTGTAAGGTACTGGATAAACTGCTTAGGAGCTGAAGGAAGTCCAAGTTCCTGTGGTTCGCCCTTAAAGTTAACCCATCTTTCTATAATTTCCTCTTTAGTAGGTTTCTTCTCAAAATTAACAAATACAGTTGCAGTATGACCGTTAAGTACCGGAACTCTTATACACTGACTTGTAATCTTAGGTCCGTCTTCACATTTCTTAATAACACCGTCTTCTACCTTACCCCAGATACGAAGCGGTTCCTGCTCAGACTTCTCTTCTTCACCACCGATATAAGGAATAACATTTCCAACCATCTCAGGCCAGTCCTTAAATGTCTTTCCTGCACCTGAAATAGCCTGATAAGTTGATACTACAACTTCCTTAGGTCCAAATTCTTTAAGTGCAAACAGTGCAGGTGCATAACTCTGGATTGAGCAGTTAGGCTTAACAGCTATAAATCCGCTCTTTGTTCCGAGTCTTTCTCTCTGATACTTTATTACCTCATAGTGCTCCGGATTAAGTTCCGGAACAACCATAGGCACATCAGGTGTCCATCTGTGTGCACTGTTATTTGAAACTACAGGAGTCTCCGTCTTTGCATATGCTTCCTCAATCTTCTTTATCTCATCTTTGGACATATCAACGGCGCTGAAGACAAAATCAACTGTAGATGCAACTTTCTCAACATCATTTACATTGAAAAGCACCAGATCTTTAACACTGTCCGGAATAGGAGTATCCATCTTCCATCTGCCTTCAACTGCCTCACTGTACTTCTTGCCTTCACTTCTTGGACTTGCTGCAACAGTTACAACCTCAAACCACGGATGATTAGCAAGTATTGATATAAATCTCTGGCCAACCATACCCGTTGCGCCGAGAATTCCAACCTTTAATTTATCACTCATTTTATGAATCCTCTATAAATGTTATTTAATAACTCTTACTCTTATAACACCATCAATATTTCTAAGCTCTTCTGCTACTTCAGCAGCATCAGGAGTATCTACATCAAGAATTGTATATGCAAAGTCACCACGTGATTTACTTACCATATCAGGTACATTGATTCCTGACTTTGAGAATGCTCCTGTAAACTGTGTAAGCATATTAGGAATATTCTTATGGCAAACTGTTATACGACCTGCAGATGATGGAACGCCTGCATCAACTCTCGGATAATTAACTGAGTTGATTACATTTCCGTTCTCAATGAAGTCAACAATCTCATTTACAGCCATAACAGCGCAGTTATCTTCTGACTCTGCTGTAGAAGCTCCAAGGTGAGGTGTACAGATAACGCATTCATGCCCAACTACTGTAGGATTAGCGAAGTCTGTAACATATCTGTGAACCTTGCCTGCATCAATAGCAGCCATAAGAGCTTCTTCATCGATGAGAATATCACGGGCATAGTTAAGAACTACAACGCCATCTTTCATCTGATCTATAGCTTCTTTATTTATCATACCCTTAGTAGAATCCATAAGCGGTACATGAATTGTGATATAATCGCAGTTAGCATAGATATCATTTACATTAGTAATATGCTTAACTGACTTTGAAAGATTCCATGCTGCATCTACCGATACATATGGGTCATAGCCCCAAACTTCCATACCAAGATGAACAGCTGCATTTGCAACTCTGCATCCTATAGCTCCAAGACCGATAACACCAAGCTTCTTGCCCTGGATTTCATTTCCTGCATAAAGCTTCTTCTGCTTTTCAGCAGTTTTAGCTATGTTCTCATCGTCCTTATCTTCATTTACCCAGTTAGCACCTGCAACAATGTCACGTGAGCCAAGAAGAAGTCCTGCTATAACAAGCTCCTTAACACCGTTTGCATTAGCTCCAGGTGTATTGAAAACAACTATACCTTTTTCAGCATATGCATCAAGAGGGATATTGTTCACGCCTGCACCGGCTCTTGCAACTGCAATAAGTGAATCAGGAACTTCAAGTTCATGCATTGATGCACTTCTTACAAGAACAGCATCAGCTTCATTCAAATTATCTGTAATAGTATAATTATCACCAAGTAAATCTGTACCGCATGCAGCGATAGGATTTAAACAATTAATCTTTGTCATTTTTTATAATCTCCTAAACAATCTTGCTAAGCATTCTTTTCTTCAAATTCTTTCATGAACTGAACAAGCTTCTCAACGCCTTCAATTGGCATAGCATTGTAGATAGATGCTCTCATTCCGCCTACTGATCTGTGACCCTTGAGGTTAACAAATCCTGCTTCTGTAGCTTCTTTAACAAATTTTGCATCAAGCTCGTCATTTCCTGTAACAAAAGGAACATTCATAAGTGATCTGTCCTTCTTAACTACAGTTCCCTTGAAAAGTTTTGAAGAATCAAGGAAATCATAAAGAATCTTAGCCTTCTTCTCATTGTGGATCTTCATAGCATCAAGTCCGCCCATTGACTTAACCCACTTAAATACAAGACCGCAGATATAAATACCATAGCATGGAGGTGTGTTGTAAAGAGAATCTGCATCAGCCTGAGTTTTATACTTAAGCATAGTAGGAACCTTCTCATCAAGGTCATCTCTTATAAGATCCTCTCTGATAATAACAATTACAACACCTGCAGGACCTACGTTCTTCTGTACTCCAAAGAATATAAGGCCGTAATCTTCAACATTAACAGGCTGTGAAAGTATATCAGATGACATATCAGCAACAAGAATCTTTCCCTTTGTGTTAGGAAGTTCATGATATGCCGTACCATAAATAGTATTGTTATGGCAGATATATACATAATCAGCATCATCGCTTATAGGAAGATCCGACACATCAGGAATGTATGAAAATGTCTTATCCTCTGAAGATGCAACAACATTTGCCTTGCCGTACTTCTTTGCTTCCTGATAAGCCTTCTTTGCCCACTGACCTGTTATGATATAATCTGCTACACCATTTTTCATAAGGTTCATAGGAATAGCTGCAAACTGCTGAGATGCGCCTCCCTGAAGGAAAAGAACCTTGTAATTATCAGGGATATTCATAAGATCCCTTAAATCCTTCTCTGCTTCCTTAATGATATTATCATAAACCTTTGAACGGTGGCTCATCTCCATAACACTCTGTCCTGAGCCCTTGTAATCCAGCATTTCTTCTGCAGCCTGCTTAAGAACAACCTCCGGAAGTATTGATGGACCTGCTGAGAAATTATATACTCTAGCCATGATACTTTTTATCCTCCTTAAATATATAACATATTTATTTATTCTTATTTAATTCTTCTTCACTGTCAAAACATGTTTCAATAGCAGCACCCGGTGCAACCATAGGCCAAACCTTATCATCCTCATCAATGATACAGTTTATAAGATACGGTCCTTCACCCTTAATTGCAGCATCAAGAGCCTTTTCAAACTCTTTTACAGTCTTAACAGTATATCCCTTTGCTCCGAGAGCATCGGCAACCTTTGCAAAATCAACATTGTCATTCAGCATGGTATTGGAATATCTCTTTCCATAGAAAAGAGTCTGCCACTGCCTAACCATTCCAAGAACATGGTTATTGATGACTATTTCAATAACATGGGTATTATATCTTGCTGCTGTAGCAAGCTCATTCATGTTCATACGGAAGCATCCGTCACCCGCGATATTTATAACAGTTTTATCAGGGCGTCCGAACTTAGCTCCTATTGCAGCTCCAAGACCGTAACCCATAGTTCCGAGTCCGCCGGATGTAAGAAGCTGTCTTGGCTCCTTATAGAGATAATACTGTGCAGCCCACATCTGATGCTGTCCTACATCTGTAGAAATGATTGCATCACCTTTAGTCTTCTCATAGATCTTACTTATAACAGCAGGACCTGTTAAGTTCTTCATATCATATGAAAGCGGGTATTCCTTCTTAAGATCAGCGATAAGATTCATCCAGTCTTTATTCTGCTTCTTATCAATCTTAGGAAGCATGCGCTTAATAATTTCTTTAGCATCACCGATTACCGATGCATCGGCAACTATATTCTTATTAATCTCAGCTGCATCAATATCTATATGAATAATCTTTGCATTATTTGCAAATTTGGCAGCGTTACCTATAACACGATCCGAGAATCTTGCTCCAACTACTACAATGAGATCAGCTTTATTTACACCAAAGTTAGAAGCCTTGGTACCATGCATACCTATCATACCGGTATAACGCTTATTCGTACCGTCAAATGCACCTTTACCCATAAGAGTATCGCATACGGCTGCATCCATCTTGTCTGCAAGTTTCTTTATCTCAGGAGCAGCATCTGCTGCTATAGCTCCACCACCTACAAGAATAAATGGCTTACTTGCAAGATTTATCATGCGTACAGCCGCATCAATGTCACTGTCTTTAATTGTAGCAGTAACCTTTTCAATCTTTTCAGGAGCCTTGTACTCATAAGCTGCCTTTGTAGCTGTAACATCCTTTGTAATATCTACAAGTACAGGTCCCGGTCTTCCGCTCTTTGCTATCTTGAAAGCACGTCTTATAGTATCTGCAAGTTCATGTACATTCTTGACAATAAAGCTGTGCTTTGTGACCGGCATAACGACTCCTGCGATATCAACCTCCTGGAAGCTGTCTTTTCCAAGAAGTGCCACACCAACGTTAGCAGTTATGGCAACAAGCGGAATTGAATCCATATACGCCGTTGCAATACCTGTAACAAGATTTGTAGCACCCGGTCCACTGGTCGCAAGACATACGCCAACTTTACCAGTTGCTCTGGCATATCCGTCTGCGGCATGTGAAGCACCCTGCTCATGTGATGTAAGAACGTGTGTTATCTCATCTGAATGTTTATAGAGTTCGTCATAGACGTTAAGTATGGTTCCACCCGGATAACCGAATACAGTATCAACGCCCTGCTCTTTAAGACATTCGATAACAATCTCTGAACCTGTCAACTGTTTCATGCCCTAAATCTCCTTTACTTTATTCTTTATCAGTAATTAAATTAATCTATAATCTGACATATCGAATATCTATAATACTTCAAAAATGAAAATATTTGAAGTAGAAATTTTATAAAATGCAGATTTTTTTGTCTTTTGATTAGTTTTTACCCGGTATTTCAAGTATAGCCCCTCTGTTACCGCTTGTAACCATCGAAGCATATCTTGCAAGATAGCCTGTATTTACCTTTGGTTCTCTTGGTTTCCATTCGGAAGCTCTTCTGGCAAGTTCTTCATCACTTACCTTAAGATTTATCGAGTAATTATTGATATCGATTTCGATCATATCTCCTTCTTCAACAAGTGCGATTGGTCCGCCCACTGCTGCTTCAGGTGATACATGTCCGATTGAAGCTCCACGGCTGGCTCCTGAGAAACGTCCGTCTGTTATAAGAGCAACTGTTGAACCAAGTCCCATACCTGCTATAGCAGATGTAGGATTAAGCATCTCTCTCATACCGGGGCCACCCTTAGGTCCTTCATATCTGATAACAACAACATCACCCTCAACTATCTTTCCGCCAAGGATAGCTGCAATTGCATCTTCTTCTGAATCAAATACTCTTGCCGGTCCTTCATGCTTAAGCATTTCAGGAACAACTGCAGATCTCTTAACAACTGAACCGTCAGGTGCAAGATTACCTTTAAGTACGGCAAGTCCGCCTGTCTTTGAATATGGATTATCTACAGGGCGAATAACTTCAGGATTTCTGTTCACTGAATTCTTAACTGCCTCACCGATAGTCTTTCCTGTTACTGTCATGCAGTTTCCATTAATAAGTCCTATGTCTAAGAGTTCCTTAATAACCACATAGACACCGCCTGCCTCATTAAGATCTTCCATATATGTAGGGCCTGCAGGAGCAAGATGACAAAGGTTAGGTGTCTTCTCACTGATAGGATTTGCAAATGAAATGTCAAAATCAAAACCTATCTCATGGGCTATAGCAGGAAGATGGAGCATTGAATTTGTTGAACATCCAAGTGCCATATCAACTGTAAGAGCATTGAGTATTGCATCCTTTGTGATTATATCTCTTGGACGTATATTCTTTTCAAGCATATCCATTACAGCATAACCTGCACGTTTAGCAAGTCTCAGTCTTTCTGAATATACGGCAGGAATCGTTCCATTTCCCGGAAGTCCCATACCAAGAACTTCTGTAAGGCAGTTCATTGAATTTGCTGTGTACATACCTGAACATGAACCGCATGTAGGACAAACTTTCTCTTCAAATTCAGTCACATCACTTTCACTTATCTTACCGGCAGTATACTCACCTACTGCCTCAAACATAGATGAAAGACTTCTCTTTCTTCCGTGAATATGTCCTGCAAGCATAGGACCTCCGGATACAAAGACTGTCGGTACATTTACTCTTGCCGCTGCCATAAGGAGTCCGGGAACATTCTTATCACAGTTAGGTATCATAACAAGTGCATCAAACTGATGAGCAATTGCCATAGCCTCTGTGGAATCAGCGATAAGGTCTCTTGTTACAAGGCTGTATTTCATACCTATATGACCCATAGCTATACCATCACAAACAGCAATTGCAGGGAACATTACAGGTGTACCGCCTGCCTCTGCAACGCCAAGCTTAACAGCCTCAGCAATCTTATCAAGATTCATATGTCCCGGTACAATCTCATTATATGAGCATACGATACCAACCATAGGTTTTCTTATCTCTTCAGGTGTAAAACCGAGTGCATTCAGTAATGAACGTGCCGGTGCCTGCTGAAGACCGCTTTTCATGTTATCACTTTTCATAATTCATCATCCCTTCTCAAGCTATTTTCATATCAGCTTGTTAAATTCATAAAAATAATACTCTATCTTTAATCTTCTAATTTACACACGTTCTGCAATTAGTGTTCCCATTTCATCACACTTAACCTGCGGCTCGCCCGGCTTGGCTATATCTATTGTCCTGTAGCCTTCCTTAAGAACCTTCTTAACGGCATTCTCGATTGCATCAGCCTCTGTATCAAGATCAAATGTATATCTGAGCATCATAGCTGCACTAAGTATAGTTGCAATAGGATTTGCAATATTCTTTCCGGCTATATCCGGAGCCGAACCGCCTGACGGTTCATAAAGTCCGAACTTAGTTTCATTAAGTGAAGCAGATGGCAGCATTCCGATAGAACCTGTTATCATTGAAGCTTCATCTGAAAGAATATCTCCGAACATATTCTCCGTAAGAACAACATCGAACTGTGCCGGATCCTTTACAAGCTGCATTGCAGCATTGTCTACGAGCATTACATCGTAATCAACATCAGGATAAGACTCTGCAACCTCGTTTGTTACTTTTCTCCAGAGTCTTGATGAGTCAAGCACGTTTGCTTTGTCAATAAGAGTAACTTTGTTATGACGCTTTCTTGCGATTTCAAATGACTTTACAGCAATACGGCGGATTTCATTTTCATTATATGAAAGTGTATCAACAGCCGTCATAACTCCATCTATCTCTTTAGTATATCTCTCTCCGAAATAAAGACCGCCTGTCAGTTCTCTCATCATAAGCATATCGAAGCCGCGCTCTGCAACCTCTTCTTTAAGAGGACACGCTTCTTTAAGTTCCGGATAAAGATAAGCAGGCCGGAGGTTAGCAAAAAGCTTAAGTGCTTTACGTATTCCAAGGAGTCCGGCTTCCGGTCTTTTTTCAGGAGGAAGCTTATACCATGGTGATGTCTGTGTATTACCACCTATCGAACCCATAAGAACTGCATCCTTACTCTTTGCTATTTCTATCGTTTCCTCAGTAAGAGGTTCACCGTATTTATCTATGGAGCAACCTCCCATCAGAATCTGCTCATAATTAAATGTATGTCCGTATTTTGCTCCGACAGCATCCAGTACCTTCATAGCTTCAGTCACTATCTCCGGACCTATACCATCACCCTTAATAACTGCTATATTACAAATCATTTTTCAATCCTCGTTTTCCAAAATTTCACTTTATTCTTTTCAGCTTCTTATCATTTTGAATTAATATAATTTATCAATCCGCCCTGCTTAATAATATTCTGCATAAACGGAGGGAATGCCTGCCCCTGATACTTCTTACCTGTAGTCACATCTTCTATCTCGCCTGTATCAAAATTAACAGACACCTCATCTCCGGCATTTATTTCAGATGCCGCTGCCTCACACTCAATTATCGGAAGTCCGATATTGATCGAGTTTCTGTAAAAGATTCTTGCAAAATTATCGGCTATAACGCAGGAAATACCCGAAGCTTTTATAGCTATAGGTGCATGTTCTCTCGATGAACCGCATCCAAAATTCTTTCCGGCAACCATTATATCACCGGGCTTAACTCTTTTTACAAAGTCTGCATCAATATCTTCCATACAGTTTTTTGCAAGCTCTGCAGGATCGGCTGTATTAAGATATCTTGCAGGAATTATAACGTCTGTATCGACATTATCACCATATTTATGTACTGTTCCTCTTGCTTCCATTTGGAAACCTCCTATATTTCATCTAAATCTTAACTATATTTCTTCAGGGCTTGCAATCCTTCCCTTTATCGCTGAAGCCGCTGCAACAGCCGGGCTTGCAAGATAGATTTCAGAATCAATGGCACCCATACGTCCTACAAAGTTTCTGTTTGTTGTTGATACAGCTCTTTCACCATGTGCAAGTATACCCATGTGTCCACCAAGGCACGGACCGCATGTAGGAGTTGATACTATACAACCTGCATTTATAAATATTTCCGTAAGGCCTTCCTTTATCATCTGAAGATAAACTTCCTGAGTTGCAGGAATTACGATCGCTCTTACATAAGGTGCAACCTTATTTCCGTTAAATACATCTGCAGCGATGCGCATATCAGAAATTCTTCCGTTTGTACATGAACCGATGACAACCTGGTCTATCTTTATATCACCGACTTCATCGATAGTCTTTGTATTTTCAGGAAGATGTGGAAATGCAACTGTAGGTCTTAAAGTACTGAGATCAATTGTATATTCTTCATCATAAACAGCGTCAGGGTCAGCTTCATATACCTTATATGAGTTGTTTGCAAATTTTTCCGGAGCATGTTCTTTCATATAGCTAAGAGTCAGATCATCAACAGGGAAAATGCCGTTCTTGGCACCTGCTTCTATAGCCATATTAGCTATGGTAAATCTGTCGTCCATAGTGAGGTTCTTTATTCCCTCTCCGACAAATTCCATTGACTTGTATCTTGCTCCGTCAACACCTATCATTCCGATGATATGAAGGATAACATCCTTACCGCTTATCCACTCACTCTTTTCACCGACTATATTAAACTTAACAGCTGAAGGAACCTTGAACCATGTCTGTCCTGTAACCATTCCGGCTGCCATATCAGTCGATCCAACACCGGTTGAAAATGCACCGAGAGCTCCATAAGTACATGTATGTGAATCGGCACCTATAACAGCATCTCCAGCAACAACAAGACCTTTTTCAGGAAGAAGTGAGTGCTCAATACCCATAGTTCCTACATCAAAGTAATTAACTATATTGTTTTCCTTTGCAAAGTCTCTTACCTGCTTTACGTGCTCGGCGCTCTTAATGTCCTTATTCGGTGTGAAGTGATCCATTACCATTGCTATCTTGGTATTATCAAATACTGTCTTTTTTTTGAACTTGGAAAGTTCATTGATGGCAACAGGAGTAGTAACATCATTTCCCAGAACAAGATCAAGGCGAGCCTCGATCAGCTGACCTGCTGAAACATGAGGAAGACCTGCATGATCGGCAAGTATCTTCTGTGTCATTGTCATTCCCATTTCTATATCCTCCATTACTTATTATTCATATCTTTCATCTATAACTCTTTTTGTCTTCTTTTCAGACCTAGGAAGAACTCCTATTTCAACAACCTTAACTATAGGAGTAAAGCCTATTCGGCTCTTTACCTTTTGAGCTATATCACTGCTCATTTTTGCAAAATCGACTGTACCGTTAGTTTCAACATATATACGGAGCGTATCCTTTCCGTCTACGTGTGAGATTCTTATCTGGTACTCACTTGATAGTTCAGGGAAGTTACGAAGAATCTCTTCAATCTGGGCAGGAAATACATTTACGCCCTTAATCTTCATCATATCATCCGTTCTGCCCATAATGACATCAAGTCTAGGGAATTTACAGCCGCACTTACATTCACCCGGAATTATACGGGAAAGATCATGTGTTCTGTATCTTATAAGCGGAGCCCCCTCTTTTACAAGAGTTGTGATAACTATCTCACCAAATTCACCGTCAGGAAGAACTTCTCCCGTCTTAGGATCTATAATCTCAACATAGATAAAATCATCCCAGTAATGCATTCCTGTTTCTCCCGGGCAGTTGATTCCTATACCCGGTCCGTATATTTCCGTAAGTCCGTATATATCATAAAGCTCTATACCGAGTTCATTTGAGATTCTTTCTCTCATTGTCTTTCCCCAGCGTTCTGAACCTATGATACCCTTCTTTAAATGAATCTTGTCCTTTATACCCCTCTTCTCAATCTCTTCTGCAAGAAGAAGTGCATATGAAGATGTAGAACAAAGAACCGTAGTCTTAAGATCCATCATCATCTGAAGCTGTTTATCTGTATTGCCCGGTCCCATAGGAACTGCCATTGCTCCAAGCTTTTCTGCTCCCGCCTGAAAACCTATACCGGCTGTCCAGAGTCCGTATCCCGGTGTTATATGAATTCTGTCCTTATTTGTTACACCTGCCATCTCATAGCAGCGGGCAAACATTGTTGCCCAGTCATCTACATCCTTCTTGGTATAAGGAATTATTACAGGGAGTCCTGTCGTTCCCGATGATGAATGTATTCTGACAATCTCTTCTTCAGGTGCAGTCATAAGTCCGAGCGGATAAGCGTCTCTTAAATCATTTTTTTCCGAAAAAGGAAGTTTTTCAAAATCCTCACTTGAATTTACACTTGAAATACCTGCTTCTGCGAGCTTTCTTCCGTAGAAGCTTCCGGAAGCTATAAGTGCCTTAATTCTTCCGTTAACAAGTTTTATCTGTTCATCACTAATCTTCATCTAAAACCTCCTTAAATATCTTTCCTTAATGCTTTTTCATTAAGTTTTATAAACTTTTCCTTCACAAGCCCTTTCATGGCAGTAACCGCTTCGTCTATTGTAAGATCAAGAGCTCCGGTTCTTATCGCCTCACCGAGAAGAACCATATTAAGTGCCTTAAGGCTTCCCAGTCCGGCACATATTTCATCTCCGTCTATTACAGTCAGATTATTTATCTTATGACTGAGATACGAAATAATGCTTTCTTCATCATATTTCATATCCGAAAGAGTAGCCGTAACAGGTCTTATTATATGCTTACTGGTTATAACGAATCCGTCTTTTTTTAGATAAGGCAGCATTCTTACAGCTTCACCCGGTTCGAATCCGATGATTATGTCCGCCTCACCAAGACCTATCATAGGAGACGATGCATCATCTCCGATTTTTACATAGCTTGTAACACTTCCGCCTCTTTGTGACATACCTATGGTCTCGGCACTCATAACCTTTATACCTTTATGTATGGAAGATGCCGCAAGAACCTTGGAGGCAAGAACCGTTCCCTGTCCGCCGACGCCGGCAAGTATAATATTTTTTGACATTAGCTTAACCTTCCCTTCTTATGGCATCAACAGGACATACCTGACTGCAAAGCCCACAACCTGTGCACAGACTCTTATCTATACTGATATGACCATTATCGTTAATAATAGCAGGACAGCCAAGTTCTCTGATGCATTTTTTACATTTAATGCATTTATCCTGATCCACACAGTATGGCTTTTCAGGCGGAACCAGCGCTATACATGGTGATTTAAAGATAATAGCTTTAACTCCCGGCTTTTCCGCCGCTCTTTTAACTACATCTATAGCCTTATATAGCTGAAGAGGATCAACCGTTTCAACAAAATCAAGTCCGATTCCTCTAAGTATATTTTCAATACTTACCTTTGAGACAATTTCTCCCATCATAGTCTCACCCGTACCGGGATGAGGCTGATGACCTGTCATGGCAGTTGTCGAATTATCAAGTACAATCAGTGTAAGATCAGCCTGATTATATACTGCATTAACCACTCCGGTGATTCCTGATGAAAAGAAGGTTGAATCACCAACAAAAGCAAATGCCTTAGTATCTTTTTCTATATGGTAAATGCCCTGCGCTATATTTATACCGGCACCCATGCAGAGGCAGGTATCAACCATATCAAGCGGCATTGCATTTCCAAGTGTATAACATCCTATGTCCCCGGCAAAAAGAGTCTTTTTCCCCGCCATCGCCTTTTTTACAGCATAGAATGATGCTCTGTGAGGACAGCCCGCACAAAGAACCGGAGGTCTTACAGGAAGATCGGGTGCATCGCTTATATCAAACAGATTGGTTTCTTCTTCGCTACCGGTAAATGCATTTATGCATTTTTTTACAATATCAATAGTGTATTCTCCGGCTTTCGGTGCATCCCCTGAAAGTTTTCCTCTGACTTTTATCTTTAGTCCTGTCTTTCCGGCAGTATATATAAGACCCCTTTCGATTACGGGATCCAGTTCTTCCATTACAAGAACTTCGTCAAGGTTCTCCATGAAATCAGCTGCAAGCTTTTCAGGAAACGGGAACTCTGTTCCAATCTTAAGTACGGGTATATCATCCCTATCTTTAAGCACTTCTTTTACATATGTAAATGAAACGCCGCCCGTAGCAATGCCTTTCTTTTTGCCACTCGTATCTCCTAAAATAAAATTTAAGTGAGAATCGGAAAGAACATCCTTTAAAAGTTCATTTCTGTTTTCTATTTTTTCGTGATTTGCAAGGGAAAGCTTAGGGAATATAACCCATCTCTTTGAATCTTTTACAAAACCCTCCGGAGTATTCTTATAATACTCATCTCTGTCTTTTATATCTAAAGACATATATCCATGACTTACTCTTGTTGTAGAACGGAGAAATACAGGCGTTTTATATTCCTCTGAAAATGAAAAAGCTTCCTGTATCATGTTATAAGCTTCAAAAGGGTCTGAAGGGTCAAACACCGGAACTTTACTGAACATAGCAAAAGTCCTTGTATCCTGTTCGGTCTGAGAAGATATCGGTCCCGGATCATCCGCAACCAGAATAACCATTCCACCCTTAATACCAACATATTCAAGACTCATTAAAGGATCAGCCGCAACATTAAGCCCCACCTGCTTCATGGTAACAAGTGTTCTGGCACCGGCGTACGCCGCACCTGCTGCAACTTCAAGAGCAGCCTTTTCATTTACGGACCACTCTACATAAGTATCATCTGTCCTTATCTTTGCAACAGTTTCCAGCACCTCTGTGGACGGCGTGCCCGGATATCCGGAAACAAGATTTACTCCTGCCGCAACAGCTCCGTAAGCTATAGCCTGATTACCCATTAAAAACTCTTTATGCATGCTAAATCACCTTAATCCAAATTATTATCAGTGCCGTCATTTGACGCACTGTCATCATTATTGCCGCGGATCTTCTGTACAACTTTGTTATTTACGATAAGATCCTTGCCTTTTTTCATGCTTCTTCCGATACGTCCGCTCATAACACGGTCTCTGTATTCTTCAAACGAACCACGGAAATCACGCTCCGAAAATACAGCAAAACGGCGAAGTATCCTCTTTGGTCTTTCGGTTATCTTCTCCCTGTAACCGTTAATACTGTCAAGAAAGTCATTGTATCTTACGACTATATTATGCTCAACCGCAAAGTTTTTGACCTTAACAACAAGATTAAACGAAAAGACAAGGTCAATGACAAAAATTCCATAAAAGAATCCTATTGCAAATGAAAATGTAAGGTTTCTCGATAACCAGTCAACGGCCTCCATAGTATATGGATGAACCAGATAATAGTACCCTATTCCGAGAAGCCCCCACATCAGTGTATAAAGAGGACAGATTATACCTTTAAAATTAAGCCATTCATCCGTATAGTCCCAAAGCTGAACTTTAAGGACATTTATAAATATCAGTCCCGCCACAAGCTCGATAGATGTAAGCACGAATGCCATTATAAAGAATGTCATGAGGACTCCCATCCATCCGGGCATCAGATACTTTGTATAGAAATCACACACAAGATAACAGATCACCTGACCAAAGCCATATACAGGAAGATAAGGTCCCATAAGGAATCCGGGATTTTCCCATTTATGACTGACTGATTTAACAGGCGCATATCTTCTGAAGAAAAGTTCACCTATCCAGCCGACAACGCTTCCGACCGAAAATAGAAATGCAAGTTTAATAAAATAATTCATAACTACTCTTCTACTTCTGTAGAAATCTCCTCTATATAGAATATCTTTCTTCCGGTTTCAAACTGCATCTTACCCTGTGATGCATTATAAAACATCATATCATCCTTTTCCGGATAAAGAGTTACATTTCTTGTTTCACCCGGAAGAATGCCACTTTCTCTTGTAAATGCACACAGCCTTTTTATAGGGCGCGTCTCCCCTTCTTTATCCTGCCTGAAGAAAAGCGGAATTGAAATATCAGACACCATATCTCCGGCATTAGTTACATTTACACTAACCTTGTAGGAATCTTCTTTGCTTAAGACTGTCATATCACTGAACTTAAAATCTGTGTAAGAAAGACCGTACCCAAATGGATAAAGGACTTCTTTATCAAAATACATATATGTCCTCGGGCTTCCTATGATATCATAATCATTCTTATCAGGAATATCCGCATCACATCTGTACCACGTGGAAGGAAGTCTTCCTGCAGGTGAATACTTTCCGTAAAGAACGCTTGAAAGACCATTTCCAAATTCTTCACTTCCAAATGCAGAGTAAATTATGGCGTTAACTTTCCCGGATGAATCTTCAGCCGAGACACCAAGCGGTGCATTTGCCGCAAGCACAAGAACATTTTTATCAAATGTATCGCTGATCATACCGTACACGGCTCTCTGGAAAGGAGGCAGCTCTATCGTTGTTCTGTCTCTTTCCTCACGGCAGTTAATGATAGGATGAAGTCCGAATACTCCCAGCGATACATCTACGCCTTTCTCTTTTATCATGGATATTTTATCTTCAGGCGATACTACTGTTTCAAAATGTATGTCAGAATAAACCGGGTCGCCATCAAAGCCAAGTAAACCGCTTATTCTTTCATCCTCCCAGAAAGAAGCTGCATTTTCGTCATTAAAGCTGATTATTCTTCCGAACTTATCGGACAGCATAAACTCTTCTTCTGCAAACCATCCGTAAGCTTCTTCGGAAATAGCATAAACCTTTTCCCTCTTTTCAGGATTTGTTAGTACTATATCATCAGGGCTTTTAAGTGAAAGAAGTCTGCCTGTCGATTTTGACCTGATGGTAAGTCTTTTTTCATCCCAGAGCATGATGGAGAATACTTCCGCATCTTCCTTATCTACAGGAATAACCTCGAAAGAATCCCTGCTAAGGGACGGATCTGCCTTCATGAATAAAACGTGACTGTATTTATCAATAAGGATACTTTCTTTTGAAAGTCCGAGATACTTGTCACCAAAAGCTATTCTTACTTCCGGGAACAGCTCATCCTTAACCACTTTACTTTTTCCAAGTTCTGTGTATTCATCAAGGATTGCCTCGTAAAGTGTCACAGTATGATCAGGGATACCGCTGTACCAGTCAAGAGGACATCTGTCAGCAAAAGGTCCAAGGAGAGCTATGCTCTTTTCATTATTCAGCGGCAAGGTACCGTCATTTTTAAGAAGAACAACTGCTTCTTTAGCAGCCTTCCTTGAAACTTCTCTTGAAAGTGGTGTATTAACCTTCGTGATATTATAGTACTTCTTTGGAAATACATTTTCACTGAAGATACCGTTTCTTGCATAAGTCGTAAATTTATTTTTAAGACATCTGTCCAGTTCTTCTTCCGTAAGAATACCATTTGCAAGAGCTGTTCTTAATGCATCACTTACCTTTTCCTTGTCATCGGAAAAAACATCAACCCCTGACTTAATTGCCGTTGCAACTGTATATGAATCCTCATCAAAAACCTTCTGATACTGTGCAACCTGAACCATTGCATTCGCATCACATACAACATGACTGAGACCCCATTTTTTAAGGATGTTACCGACATCGGGATTAAGAATACCCGGTACGTTATTAATGAGATTATATGCTGTCATTACCGCTTCCGGATCACTTTTCTTTATGCAAAGTCTGAAGACTTCCATATAATATTCATGTTTCAGTCTGTCATTTATAACTGAATTATCTGTAAATCTTCCCTCTTCAACATTATTCCCAAAGAAATGCTTAAGCGTAGCTCCTATCTTCACATATACGGGATCATCGCCCTTCATTCCTCTTATATAAGCGCCGGCCATGGATGCAGAAAGAACAGGATCTTCACCGTAAGCCTCTTCATTTCTTCCCCATCTCGGATCCCTCGCCATATCAATGGTAGGTGCCCACATGGTAAGAGCTCTGCTTCTTCTTTCGTTATAAAGCGACCTTCCTTCATCACCTACAACTTTTCCGATTTCTTCCATGAGTTCAGTATCAAACATTGAAGCCATCCCGTAAGGATTCGGAAATACTGTCGTAAATTCAGTAATGCCAAGATCAAAGCTTTGATCATGACGAGCCTGTACCCCGTGTGCAGCTTCACCCCAAAGGCCTGTTTCAGGGATGCCAAGCCTTTCTATCTTATTACCTGAACTTGACAAAGAATCACACTTTTCAGAAATAGTCATTTCCTTAATAATGTTATCAATCTTATCCGATAGCTCTTTTGGAATTCTTTCTTTCATATGGACTCCTCATAACAAAACAATTAAGGGCACAAATCCGCGCACAATATCTACTTTATTATATTACTAAAGGGTCAAAAAATACATAACTTTTTAAAATGAATATTATTCATAAATATGCATAAAATGATTAATTATTGTATATTTTAGCTATTATTATTCAAAAAAAAGAAAAAAATCTTTGTGAAAATTATTTTATAAATGTATGGAAATTTATATATACGGGTGTTATAATACGTAAGATTTAGGTCTACGTTAATTTTTATTAGGAGGGAATAGACATGTCAAAGAGAACTGATATTAAGAAAATTCTTATAATCGGCTCAGGCCCTATCATCATCGGTCAGGCTTGTGAGTTTGATTATTCCGGAACACAGGCATGTAAAGCACTTCGTAGTCTTGGATACGAAATTGTACTCGTTAATTCAAATCCTGCTACGATCATGACGGATCCAGAAATGGCTGATGTTACTTACATTGAGCCTCTTGATGCTGACCGTCTCGAACAGATTATCGCAAAGGAACGTCCTGATGCACTTCTTCCAAACCTTGGTGGACAGTCAGGACTTAATTTATGTGCTGAGCTCAACAAGCTCGGTGTACTTGATAAATACAATGTTAAAGTAATAGGCGTACAGGTTGATGCCATCGAACGAGGCGAAGACAGAATCGAATTCAAAGAGACTATGGACAGTCTTGGAATCGAAATGGCACGTTCAGAGGTTGCATACAGTGTAGATGAAGCGCTTGCCATAGCAGATAAGCTCGGATATCCTGTAGTACTCCGTCCTGCTTATACAATGGGCGGCGCCGGCGGCGGACTTGTATATAATAAGGAAGAACTTAAGGTTGTATGTGCAAGAGGTATTCAGGCAAGTCTTGTTGGACAGGTACTTGTTGAGGAATCAGTAATAGGATGGGAAGAACTCGAGCTTGAGGTTGTACGTGATAAAGAAGGCAAAATGATAACAGTATGCTTCATCGAGAATATCGATCCTATGGGCGTACATACAGGTGACTCCTTCTGTGCCGCTCCAATGCTTACAATATCTGAGGATGTTCAGAAGCGACTTCAGGAGCAGGCTTACAAAATCGTCGATAAAATTGAAGTTATAGGCGGTACAAATGTTCAGTTTGCTCATGATCCTAAGACAGACCGAATCATTGTTATCGAGATCAACCCTCGTACATCACGTTCTTCTGCTCTTGCTTCAAAAGCTACAGGTTTCCCAATAGCTCTTGTATCTGCAATGCTTGCATCAGGACTTACACTCAGTGAGATTCCTTGCGGAAAATACGGAACTCTTGACAAATACGTTCCTGACGGTGATTACGTTGTTATCAAATTCGCAAGATGGGCATTTGAGAAATTCAAGGGTGTTGAAGATAAACTCGGAACTCAGATGCGTGCTGTCGGCGAAGTTATGAGTATAGGTAAGAATTACAAAGAAGCTTTCCAGAAAGCAATACGTTCACTTGAAAAAGGCCGTTACGGTCTCGGTCATGTAAAGAACTACTATGACCTTTCAAAGGAAGAACTTCTTAAGCTTCTCATCACTCCTTCAAGCGAAAGACATTTCATCATGTATGAAGCTCTCAGAAAAGGTGCTGAAATAGATGAAATCTTCGAACTTACTCATGTAAAGAAATACTTTATCGAACAGATGAAGGAACTTGTTGATGAAGAAGAAGAAATTGTTAAATATAAAGGCAGCCTTCCAAGTGATGAACTTCTTACAGCTGCCAAGAAGGATGGTTTCTCTGATAAGTACTTAAGTGAAATCCTTGAAATTCCTGAGGATGATATAAGAGAAAGAAGAGAATCTATCGGTGTTACGGAAGCATGGGACTATGTACATGTAAGCGGCACAGAAAACAGTTCCTACTTCTACTCTACTTACAATGCAGAGGACAAAAATCCTATAGTAAGCGACAAGCCTAAGATAATGATACTCGGCGGCGGTCCTAACCGTATCGGACAGGGTATTGAATTTGACTACTGCTGTGTTCATGCAGCTATGTCACTTAAGAAACTCGGTTTTGAAACTATTATCGTTAACTGTAATCCGGAAACAGTTTCAACCGACTACGATACATCTGATAAGCTTTACTTTGAGCCTCTTACACTTGAAGATGTTCTCAGTATTTATAAAAAAGAAAAACCTGTCGGAGTTATCGCTCAGTTCGGTGGACAGACGCCCCTTAACCTCGCTGCTGACCTTGAGAAGAACGGTGTTAAGATACTTGGTACTTCTCCTGAAGTTATCGACCTTGCCGAAGACAGAGATCAGTTCAGAGCTATGATGGACAAGCTTGGAATCCCAATGCCTGAATCGGGAATGGCTACAACAGTTTCTGAAGCTATAGAGATTGCAAACAAGATCGGATATCCTGTAATGGTTCGTCCTTCATACGTTCTCGGCGGACGTGGTATGGAAGTTGTATATGATGATGAATCCATGACCGGATATATGGAAGCTGCTGTTGGTGTTACACCTGACAGACCTATACTTATAGACAGATTCCTTCATCATGCAATGGAATGTGAAGCAGATGCCATCGCTGACGGTACACATGCATTTGTTCCTGCTGTCATGGAGCATATCGAGCTTGCGGGTATACATTCAGGTGACTCAGCCTGCATTATCCCTTCAAAGCATATATCTGAAAAGAACATTGAAACTATTAAAGAATATACACGTAAGATTGCAGAAGAAATGCATGTAGTAGGACTTATGAACATGCAGTATGCTATCGAGGATGACAAGGTATTCGTACTCGAGGCAAACCCAAGAGCATCCCGTACAGTACCTCTTGTATCAAAGGTATGCGGCATAAGAATGGTACCTCTTGCAACAGAGATTATTACCGAAGAACTTACCGGAAACCCATCTCCTGTTCCGGCTCTTAAAGATAAGAACATACCTTACTACGGAGTAAAGGAAGCTGTATTCCCATTCAATATGTTCCAGGAGGTTGACCCTGTACTCGGACCTGAAATGCGTTCAACAGGTGAGGTTCTCGGAATTTCACGTTCACTCGGTGGTGCGTTCTTTAAGGCTGAAGAAGCTGCTAAATCTCTTCTTCCTCTTGAAGGAACAGTTCTTATATCTGTTAACCGTCAGGATAAGGATGAGGTTGTTGAAGTTGCCAAAGCATTTAACGCTGTCAATTTCAAGATAATGGCAACCGAAGGAACAGCTAACATTATCGAAGCTGCAGGTATTGAAGTAGAAAGAGTTAAAAAGATATACGAGGGAAGACCTAACATACTCGATCTTATCACAAATGGAGATATTGATATAATCGTTAACTCTCCTATCGGTAAATCAAGTGTTCAGGATGACAGCTACCTGCGTAAGGCAGCTATTAAGAATAAGATTCCTTACTTCACTACTATGGCAGCTGCAAGTGCTGCGGCAGACGGTATAAGACATCTTAAGAAACATAAGTTCTCAGATGTAAGAAGTCTTCAGGACTGGCATGCTGATATAACAGAAAAATAAGAGTCTTTAAAAGAATAAATAAAAATGGAAGCGAATCATGAGGTAACTCAGAAATTTGCTTCCATTTTTTATAATAAATGAATTATATTCAAACTACAAAATCATCAACAACTGACGATCTCAGTTCCCAAAGTCTGCATGATGCATTTTCAGGAAAAATGTAATAGCATTCTTCATCTGTCGGAAATACTCTGGATGTAAATACCGCTTCTCCATCATTTACAAATACTTCTATACTGCTGCTGTCAATAAAAACACTTAGTTTTGAAAGCGGTTCGATAAGTGTATATTCTCTTACATCGCCGACACCGGGGTTTACTCTGTTACCAAGTAATGATCTGTCTACGGAAATCATCCTTTTTTCTGTATCATATTCAAATCTGATACCACCACTCCCATCTTTATCCGTGAAGAAACAAAATGAAATTTCATTTCTATATGATTCCGATTTTTTAGAAGATAAATCCGGAATCATTATTTCCATCTCACAGGCTTTTGGAAGCTGTCCCTTACTTCCCTCTTTCATATCACCACGGAGACTTCTTATTTCAGGTAAAGGTGTTTGAATTAGTCTTCCGCCTTTTACGGAAAGCTTTCTTGCAAGAGTGAGGCAGCCTGACCAGCCTTCATTATCAGTCGGATAAGATGCATCCGGAAGTCCCATCCATGCAACAAGTATCTTTGAGTCAGTATCCTGCCCGCCGAAAGCACACTGTGCAGCGTATGAGTCAAAGCCGAAATCAAGAACATCAAAACCTCCGTCAGGCTTAAAAGTAAATGTATCCCAGTCCATATCGCCTATTATATAAACATTCTGATTTGTATTACTTCCTCTGCCGGGCAGTTTTAAATACTGAGGGCAGAAAATAAGAATATCCTTATCACCTATATGTTCCATTGACGGACATTCCCACATCCCACCGAAATCATGAAAGCCCGGAACAAAGAGTTCAGCCGCAAATTTCCATCCTGAAAGAAGTCTGCTTGATTCGTAGATAAGAATGGTTCCCCTGTTATCATTTGTTCTTGCTCCGATCAGTATATAGTACTTTTTCTTATCTTCGTTATATATAATCTTTGGATCTCTCTGATCAAAAGTATAGTCCGGTGACATTGAGAATACAGGTCTATCCAGTTTGAAAAATGGTTTTGTATTGGAAAAGCCGGCAACGCAGGTATAGGAAATCCTTTCTCCGTCCGGCTCCACGTGATTTCCTGTGTAAAAAAGATATACAGTATCCCCTTCATTATATGCCGTACCTGAAAATGCACCCTGATTTTCATATTCTGTGTCAGGCTTTAAAAAGAGCCCTGCATTTTTCCAATGGATCAGATCTTTTGAAACCGTATGGTACCAGTGTTTCATACCATGGAACGCTCCCCATGGACACCACTGATAAAAAAGATGCCAGTAACCGTCATTATAAATAAACCCATTCGGGTCATTTAAAAGTCCGGCTACCGGCTGAATATGAAACGTCTGTCTAAATGACGACTTCTTTACTTTATTATGCAATTCGGAAATTTCATCTTTGCTTCCCAGAACCGGGCTCATCTCTTCCTTTGTCCACTCATTCATGCATATCACCTCATGTATTATGAACAGTTCCTTGGTTTAATAAGATACTGTATCATTCCCGGTCCAAGATAGTCAGTCGGTCGGGCAATGAAGTTATGTCTTTCATAAAACTTTTCACGCCCTTTTGCACACATAAGACATAGCATGATTTCTTCACCTTCCTCCGAAAAAGACATAGCCTTTTTCTTTAAAAGTTCAACAATCTCGCCGCCTATACCGCGACCTCTGTATTCAGGAAGGACAATGAGATCCTGAATATATACAATGACACTTCCGTCTCCTACAAGTCTTCCCATGCCTATGAGCTTATCGCCGTCATAAACCGAAATCATACAGAGTGCATTATCAACTGCAAGCTTTGCCTGTCTTTCTGTAAGCTTTTTCCAGCCAACCTTGAGACGAAGCATCAAATAATCTTCTGTACTTATCTTTTGTTCCTTATACTCTATCATTTTTATATATCCTGTAATTCATGATGTGTATATAATTAAAAATTACAATTCATTTATCAATCTAAATTATACTAATATAATCTTACAGGCACATCTCTGTCCCTTAGATAGCTTTTTACTTCATTTATTTCAAGCTCTTTAAAATGAAAAAGTGAAGCCGCAAGCGCCGCATCAGCCTTTCCGTATGTAAGAGCATCATAGAAATGCTCCTTCGTTCCGGCTCCGCCGGATGCTATAACCGGAATCGATACATTTTCGGAAATGATACGTGTGAGTTCCAGATCATAACCTGCCTTTGTTCCGTCGCAGTCCATGCTTGTGAGAAGTATCTCACCGGCACCCAGCTTATCAGCCTTTACAGCCCATTCAACAGCATCAATTCCCATATCAAGTCGTCCGCCGTTCTTATATATAGTCCAGCCCGAACCGTCTTTTCTTCTCCTTGCATCAATGGCAACCACGACGCACTGACTTCCAAATTTGTCTGCCGCATCACTTATAAGATTTGGATTATCTATAGCCGAGGAATTGATTGAAACTTTATCAGCACCTTCTCTAAGGATTGCCCTGAAATCATCAACTGTTCTTATTCCTCCACCAACAGTGAACGGAATAAATACCGTCTCAGCAACTCGCCTTACCATTTCTGTCACAATATTTCTTCTGTCGGAAGATGCGGTAATATCAAGAAATACAAGTTCATCTGCTCCGGCTTTATCATAAGCCTTACCACATTCAACCGGATCTCCGGCATCAACCAGATTAACGAAGTTTATTCCCTTTACAACCCTGCCGTTATTTACATCCAGGCATGGTATTATTCTTTTTGTATGCATTAAACTATCCTTTACCAGCAAAAAATACTAAAAACCATTAATCATTTCATTGACATCACTCATCACAGATTAATGAAATTTCTGAGAATTGTAAGTCCAACGTCGGAAGACTTTTCAGGATGGAACTGACAGGCAAATACATTTCCATGTTCCACGGATGCATGTATATCTGTACTGTAAAAAGTCTTTGCTGCAACATCAGCCGGGTCGTCAGCCTTAAGATAATAAGAATGTACAAAGTAAACGTAAGGATTTGCCGGAACATTTTTAAACAGCTTTGCGCCCTCTCTTACAAGAAGAGAATTCCAGCCAATCTGTGGAATCTTAAGCTTTTCACCCGTTACAGTATCTATATCCGGTATTTTTAGTATATGACCTTTTAAAACTCCAAGTCCGGGTATACCCTTACTCTCCTCACTGTCTTCAAAAAGAATCTGAAGTCCCAGACATATTCCGAGAAAAGGTTTTCCCGAATCAATAAAATCATATATTACATTCTTAAGCCCATATTCATTTATCTTATTCATCGCGTCCCCAAATGAACCGACTCCCGGAAGAATCGCCCTGTCGCTCGCCATGATCACATCTTTATCTCTTGTGATAACAGCCTCTTCCCCGATAAACTCAACTGCTTTTTCGACGCTCTTTATATTACCGGCATCGTAATCAATTATTGCTACCATAATTACTTCCTTTTATATACAATGTGCGTTTCATATACGCACATTGTACCACATTTGTCAATTTCTAGGAATCATAACCTTAAGTGTAAATGAAGTGCTGTCTGATTCTGCCCTGAGAAGTCCGTCATATTCTTCAACGGAATTTCTTATATTTCTAAGTCCAAATCCGTGATGCTCTTTATCACTCTTGGATGTATATCCGGAGGACATAAGAAGTTTCTCCACATCAACAATCCCGGAGGCGGCATTTGATATACTGATAACAAAAAACTTTTCGGTTCTTTTTATCATCATTTTTATCCACGGAACGAAAGACCTGTTTTCACTTCCCTGTTCTGCAGCCCCTGTCATTTCATTAATATGCTGATCATAGGCAGGTATAAGTTTTTTTGTAGCTTCTATCGCATTATCAAGAGCATTGGCAAAGATGCTGCATACATCCATCGGTTTCATATTAAGACCACCATCTATGACACCATCAAGATTGAAGCTTATTCCAAGTTCCTTCATTCTGTCAGCCTTCATCGAAACTATACAGTCAAGCATTTCATCACCCGTAATTATAGAAGGAGAAAGTGCCTTGACATTCCCGAGAAGTTCTTTTAAATGACCGGATGCCTCATCCACTTTTCCTTCATCAATCATCATGCTCGTAAGCGACAGATTATTAATAATATCATGCCTGAATGCTCTTATCTCCGTCTGACTTCTTTTATACTGCTGAATATACTGAAGCTCCGCTTCAAGATAATTTGCCTGATATTCATTTTTTTCTTTTAATGATTTTTCTGCCGCAAGCATAACTATAAGTACAGGAGCAATTGCTCCAAGTACCGGAATCATAAGTCCCAAAGAAATACTCAGCATATATATTCTATCCGTCTCATTATTCCCGGAAAGAGCAAATGCCGGAAATGTATTAAAAATGAACAGCCAGATAATGAAAAGCACTCTGAATCTGACTTTTACGATATATACCCTTTTCCTCTTATAATAGACAAAATACAGTATCGATAAAATAGCGGAAATCAGAATAAAATTAAATCCAAGAGTGAAACAGTTAAAATATACATTCTCTTCAGTATTAAGCAAAGAAATATTCAATAAATACTGCATATCTTTACGCATAATAAACAAATATGTGTACTGCGCTATGGTATTCATATAATAATAAAGAAGAAGTAAACAAACTGTCCCCTCAATTGCACGTAAGAGTTTTTTCTCTTTAAACACGATCAGATAAAAAATAAATGCGTATAGGAATACAGAACCGTTTAGAATATACGAAAGAACAAGACTGATATTCATGACAATACCATACTTGGGATCATTCTCTTTAATAGTATCCCCCAGATTAGTATCATCAAAATAAGATACAAGTTCAGGCCATATTTTTTCTATAGCAAAAGAACTGATAAAAATAAACAAAATCTGAAGCACGATAATTCCGAGTGTAGCCAGTATCATTCTTCTCGAAATCACAACATATCTTCCCAGAAAACAGGCAGCAACAAGAACTACTACAAGCATGGAAAGCATGAATACCGCATCCGACAGAAATATGCTTATAATATTCATCAGAGTTAATCTATCCATAAAACATCACCACAATAAAATTCTAAATCAGTTATTTTAGAAGGCAGTATTCTCAACATAAGTATAAAGTGCATCTTTAAGCGCTTTAAGATTCGATCTGCTTACAGGGAGACTTACTTCACTACGGGACATATCCATGATTACTTCATTCTTAACGAGTTTTTTAACTTTCCCAAGCGAAACGAGATACCCTCTGTGGATTCTGAAAAAACCGTCATTTTTCAGTTTTTCTTCAAAATCCCCGATATTATATCTGACAAGGTGCTCTTCCCCGGAAGAATAAATCATTACATACTGATTCTGCGCCTCAAAGTAAACTATATCAGAAATATTAAGCAGAAGTTCTTCACCGTCTTCCCTTATCATAAGCTGTCTTTTACTTACATTTTTATCCATCACAAATCGAAGTACTTCTCTTAACTTATCTTCCTTAACAGGCTTAGTAAGATATCTGATTGCATTTACCTCATAACCCTGAAGAGCATATTCCACATGCCCGGTCAAAAATACTATATATATATCCTCACTTCGTGCACGAAGCTTTTTTGCAAGAGTAATACCATCCATAGCCGGCATTTCTATATCAAGAAAAAGTACGTCATATGGTTTTTTATCAAAAGCCGCGATAAGATCATTTCCATCCGAAAATGCATCTACTACAACATCAAGACTTCCTGCAAGTTTATCTATAAGATTTCTCTCATCTATTCTAAACTTTTCCTCATCATCACATACAGCAATCCTCATATGTCTACCCTTCCCCGATTAATAAAACTCAACATTCAAACATTTAAACGTGCCAGTTTAAGATTTATTTAAACTGACACGTTCATTATTATATATTTTGTATTAAACTGTTGCAACTTTTACTTCAGCTGTCTCACGGCTTTTTCTAAATGCAAATACCATGATAAGTATTATAGCAGGTACAGCTGCAAAGAGTGCTATATTAAATACTCCCTCAGTTGCATAAGCAGAAAGCTTTGTGCAGTTAACAAGTGTTGAAGTACCGTTAAGGAACATATGAGCTACGACTCCCGGAAGAATCGAGCCTGTTTTATGATAGATAAATGCAAGGAAAAGTCCTACAACTGTTGCGTAGCATACCCAAACTATCTGACCATGCATAAGTCCGAATATTACTGACGAAAGGAGCATTGCAAGCCCTACCGGCATAGCCTTTTTAAATCTGTCAAAAAGAAGTCCTCTGAATATGATTTCTTCTATAACAGGTGCTGCTATAACATTTCCTATGATCGCAAGTATTACACTCTGTGAAAAAAGCCCGTTTGCTGACTCAGCATATGAGTTCAACATGTTCTCTGATAAAGGCAAATGCATAAGAACACCAACAACCAGAATATACATTGCTGTACCGATCCCCGCTCCTGCAAGTATGTGTTTTGCTGATGCAGGTTTTAAGTTTATCTTTTCGGACATTTTTTCATGTCTTGCTTTATAGATTATCGCAAGAGTAAGAATTGCAAGAACCGCAGATACTATAACCATAATTCCCATGTTGTTCTGTATAAGCCCCATGGTACTTTCCATTATCTTGCCGGAATCTGTTACTCCATCTCTTGCAGCTTTATATCCTGCATAAATTCCAAATCCCATACTGGATATAAACGAACCTGCCAGCTGACTGGCAAAGTAAATACCAAAATATCCAAGTCCTCTTCCTATGTTTTTAAATCTTTCTTTCATTTCCTTTTACCTCCCGATTATCTTTTATTTCTTAAGAAGATTTTCTTTCTTGCTTCGATGTTTGGATAATACTCCGAAAGGTAATTCATTTATTTTTTTTCGTTGTGAATGGTAAAAACTTTGTCGTAAACTGCATATAAAATCAAGAAGCCCACCCTTCGTATGAAGGATGGACTTCTCTTAAGAGGTTAAAAAGTTTAATAAAAGATCTCAATTTCCATTATAGACGAATCTCTCGTCCGGTTCAGGATAAACTCTGTACATAGGATTATTTGCCCACTTTGTACCATGATTACCAACCCAAACTTCAAGTCGGTTATCAGATGCTCTTCTGCAAACGAACCATCTGTATACTTCTGTATCCTTTGTTGTAATCGGAACCATGTTCATTCCATTCTCTTTATTATTTTTGTACTCGCCTTCTTTCATACCAAGTTCTTCATTAAAGGCCGTTCTGAACTGAACATGTCCTGTATATTCATTACCATTTGTAATAAACTGTCCTTTTTCAACATCATGCCAGCCCTGAGCTCCGTTAGTTCTGGCAAGTGTATACATATCATAAGGAACATTAAAAGCTTTATCCGAAGTCTTAAGCGGTGTATTCTGTCCACTGTTTAAGAATGCCTTTTTAGCCATCTCATCACTTTCGATAACCTTTTTAGCTGCCTCATATATTCTTATACCTGTAGCAAGATCAGTAGCCTGCTTAACTTCCCAAGGAAGGCTTTCTATCTCTTCTTTGCTCATACCCATAAGTTCAACATATGTGTAAGCTTTTGGTACTGTAGGTTCTGCAGCTTCGCTGCTACCATTTGCTCCGCCTGTTTCTACACTTCCGTCAGCATAAAATGTTCCATCGCCGATAGTTGATGTAGGAACTCCGTCAAGCCCTGCAAGCCAAACTGATACGTTTCTGTTCTCAGGTGCTATATACATATAAATAGCTTCTGCTTCTTTAGCAGCCTTTGACTTAAATATCTTTGAAAGACTAAGATCAAAATTGATTCCTGTATAAGTAGAAATCTCTGTCTTAAGAGAATCATCGATTGCAGCCATATTGAGAGCCTTACCCATAGGTATCTCATCATCTTCTTTATCCTGTATAGCTACAAGAACTCCAAGTCTTATGGTTGCAAGCTTCTGCTCATCAACAGATGTTCTTGATTTTTCATAATGTCTGATAAGTACCGGTGAAACAACCGCCGCCAGTATAATCAGGATAGCTATAACAATAACTAATTCAACTAATGTGTAACCACTGTTCTTTGTAATTCTTCTCATAAGAATCACTCCTTTCTTTTATTAAACTTATAAACATTTAAGCGGCCCTCTTAAAACCGCTATGAACAGCTGCTCTGTTCATCTATATGGGAAGCTGTAACCTCTTCAGCTTCTAAAATGTAATAAAAAAGCATTGCTAAAATAGAAATTTAGCAATGCTGATAAATCATAAATAATGGAAATAACTCATTCCGGAGGCAACTGGCTGCCATTTTACAGGCCCTATAGCTTTGCGTCATTGACTTTCATCAACTTTGCTAAATATTTAGTTCGCTTATATGTATATATTATCACTTATCTTAATAATGTCAACCATTTTTTTACGAAACTGTAAACAAATTGTGTCATTTTATATGAACATTTTGTGAAATGGCATATTTAAGTGAAAAAATACAGAAAGTATAAGTTTATTTTTTAAAAATCGTTATGTGTATTTACAACGTGAAATGATCCTTTAACATTATTATTAAATACATAATATACAGCATCCTCTTCAACATTAAGATACAGTCTCATATCTTTAAGATCTGATGGCTTATTGCCTGCGTCTTCCCATATCTTCTTAGCTGTCTCAATAAGCTCGTTCTCTGCTACCTGCTCACCGAAATACTCGATATAAACTTCCTTCTTCATAATTACCTCCCATTTTACTTTACATTTAATCATAAAAAAATAATTAATATGGACAATTAGCACAAAAATCAATCATTATTTTATTAAATCATGACAGTGCTTTCAAGATGTATATTACTACTCATTTACATTTGTATCAAGTTCAAAATAAAAAACAACCCCGTCATCGGTATTATAAACTCCGAAATCCTGATTATGATTATGCATAATCGCCGCAACTATTGAAAGTCCTATACCCGATCCGCCATATTCTCTGGTTCTTGCAACATCGGCTTTATAAAACTTTACAAATAGTTTTTCTATATCTTTGTCGGCTATATGACTGCCTTCATTATACACACATACTCTGACCTTGTTTTCTTTATCCTCGTACCAGACTTTTATCTTTCCTCCGTCTTTAACATAATGAATTGCATTTGAAAGATAATTGGTAATAACTTCCTCTATCATAAACTGATCTGCCCAGACATACTTATCGACAGTATTATCAAAAATAATGCTTGCATTATTCTTAGACGCAAGGAGAGTTGATGATTTAATAATGCTTTCAATAAGTCCGGTAACATTAAACCTTTCTATATCAAGATCGGTTTTGCCAAATTCAAGCTCATTAAGATCAAGAAGTTTCATTACAAGATTATTCATCTTTGCCGCTTCATCGATAATAACATCACAATAAAAATCGGTATTCTCCGGATCACTGATATTATCCTTTAAGCCTTCAGCATACCCCTGAACAAGTGCAATAGGAGTTTTAAGTTCATGGGAAACATGCGACAGAAACTCACGTCTCATTTCATCTATTTCTTCTTTTTTCTCTATATCTTTTTCAAGCTCAAGATTAGAAGCTTTAAGTTCTGAAATGGAATGCTCCAGTTTTTCAGAAAGTTCATTCATACTGTTGCCAAGTTCGCCTATCTCATCATTCTTTTTAATATCTACCTTGGCTTCAAAATCAAGAAGTGACATCTTTCTGGCAATAACAGACATATTCTTGATCGGAGTAACAAACCTGTCGGTAAATACGAGCATAACAATCATTTCAATAAGAATAAGAATGAATGTAATAGCCATAAACAGTCTGGACATGAACTTAAGACTGCTGTCAATTCTTTCGACAGGACATCTTATAATTATATAATTGCCGTTTGTAAGTCTTCCGAGAAGCTCAAGATACGATTCATCAACTTCGCTATGAACATTTTCTCTGATCTCATAACCAACTTTTGTGTATTTGAATCTTTTAAAATCTGTATTCAGCAGGATATTCTTAAGTTCATTTTTTACGGAATCAGTAAGTACAACGGCAGAATACACATGAAGCGTATCCTCATCGATTATATAGATTGTTGCTCCGGAAGGATTTTCTATACTGCTTATATATTCGCCAAATTCATCTGCCGTATGGTCGAGCATATACTCATATATCTTAATTCCCGAAAACAGCTCATCGCAGGACTTGTACGACGCTATGAGATTGGTTCTGGCATTATAGAGAATAATATCTTTTAAAAAGAAATTAACGAACATAACAACAAGACCCATGGTTACGATAGTAACTATCATAACCATGAGTGTTATCTTAAACCTTATAGAGATAAAACGTCCTTTATTCTCCCTATTCTTCATCAATGACCTCAAACTTATACCCAAGAGCCCATATAGTTTTAATGTATCTTCCTTTATCTCCGAGCTTTGCTCTGAGCTTCTTTACGTGGGTGTCAATCGTTCTGGCATCGCCATAATAATCGTAATTCCATACATTATTAAGAATCTTCTCACGCGATAGGGCAACCCCCTGGTTGGAAAGGAAATAACTGAGAAGTTCAAATTCCTTGAAGCTTAGTTCGATGTATTCACCGTCAACAGCCACTTTATGCGCCGCCTTGTCAATAAGTATTCCTCCGGCTTCAACAGTATCCTCTTCATCTTTTGCAACACTTCTTCTTAACACGGCTTCTGCCCTTGCCACAAGTATCTTCGGGCTGAAAGGCTTAGTAATATACTCATCCACTCCAATGGAAAAGCCTTTTAATTCATCTTTTTCATCAGACTTTGCCGTAAGCATGATTATCGGCACATCCGAAATCTTTCTTATCTCGGCACTCGCCTCATAACCATCCATTTTCGGCATCATGACATCCATAATTATAAGAGAGATGTCACTGTTACTGTAAAACTTAGCTATGGCATCCTCGCCGTTTGAAGCTTCTATAACAGTATAATTATTCTTAATAAGATAATCCTTAAGAAGTTTTCTGATCCTCGGTTCATCATCGACGATCATCACTTTAATCTCACCCATAATTGCCCCCATATAAACTATTCAGATTCAGCATCCGTTGCGGTACTGTAATCTGTATATATAAATGAACCGCTAAGATTAATCCCGTTTTCCTCTGCGACTTCCTTCAGATATCTTTCGTAATCACCCATTGCCGCTTTTGATTCTTTCAACTTGGATGATGCAGAATCAAAGAGTGAGGAATCATAATTCTCTATACCGGTTATGATATCCTGCATTGCGGAAAGCTGGTAATCAGCACTCTTAATATAATAATCAAGAAGCTGCCTGCCCTCATCAGTAGTAACACCGACTGCATTAAGCTTTACAATGTAGTTTTCGAATTTATCCTTTGCCTCTTTAAGCACAGGAAGCCATTCTTCAGTATTTGCCTTGCTTCCTTCTTTAAAATAATCGTTAAATGTACCGATTGCCGAATTTCTGTCAGCCGAGATTGCAGGAAGTTCATTCATAACAAGATTTACAACTTCCTTAGCTACCGGATTCTCCACAGCTTCATCTTTAGCTTTACTGTCTTTCTTATCACTTCCGCATGCGGCAAGTGAAAATGTAAGAAGTGCCAGCATAAGCACAGCCATAAGTCTTCTTTTCATACGCCCCTCCTCATAACTACTGCTTTAATTATACAACAGCCGTCATTTTATAGTCAATCTGCCTTTTTCCCCGATATAAGATCCGGTCTTCTTTCTTCAGTAACAATAAACGATTCATTTTTTCTCCATGCATCAACCTTTGCATGGTCACCGGAAAGCAAAATATCAGGCACTTTAAGCCCCATATATTCATACGGTCTTGTATACTGCGGATACTCAAGCATTCCGCCTGAAAAGGATTCATCTACAGCACTTCCTTCATTTCCGAGAACTCCCGGAACAAGCCTTGAAATAGAATCTATCATGGCTATAGCAGGAATCTCACCTCCCGTAAGTACAAAATCTCCGAGAGATACTTCTTCCGGCTCTATAAGCATAAGAGCCCTCTCATCTATCCCTTCGTAATGTCCGCAAAGGAAAACAACATCCTCTTCCTGTGAGAGTTCACTTGCAAAGCTTTGATCAAAAGTCCTTCCTTTTGGAGACATAAAGAGTACCCTTACTTTCTCTCTTCTTTTTTTAACCTCGGGAATAATATCCTCCGTAACCTCTTCTTTTGTAAATGGAAGAGCCGGCAGATCCGGATTAATCTTATTTAAAAGGTCAATAAATGAAAGCCATACAGGTTCAACCTGAATGAGCATCCCTGAGCCGCCTCCATAGATATAATCATCAACATGCTTATATCTGTTCTGTGCATAGTCTCTTATATTAACGGTATTTAGACCGATTATTCCTTTTTCAATCGCCTTTCCGGTTATGCTTTCGCTAAGTGCATTTTTTATAAGCTCCGGAAAAAGAGTCATAACATGAAAATTCATCACAGCATTCCCTTTATAAGTTTGACTGTCATAGTCATATTCTGAGTGTCAACTTCTTTAATAAACTCATCCACTGCAGGAATCATGATTTCTTTTCCCGCATCGGTTTTTATTATATAAATATCCTGTACAGCCGTTTCTGTATAATCGAAAAATGTACCGATATAGTTTCCTTCTGTATCATAAACTTTTGCCCCGAGTATATCTGCGACATAATATTCTCCTTCTTCGAGAGGCACCGCATCTTCTCTTTTCACAAAGAGGTCTTTTTGAAGAAGACTTTCAACATCCTCAATCTTATCATAGCCGTCAAACTTAAGAATAACCTGATTCTTAAAATACTTAACACTCGTAACACTTAAGTTTATTATATTACCCTTAAAGTCCTTAATAAAGCATTTGTCGAGATTATCATATCTTCCCTCTTCACTTGATGTAGGAAATACCTTAACCTCTCCCTTTATACCGTGTGCTTTTGTAATAATCCCGATTCTGAATTCCTGTTCCATGCATTTTTCCTTTATCTACAATATAGTATCACACCACTAATGCGGGTTTGCAGAAATTATTCAATAATAATTCCGAATATTCAAATACCATGAAAGAAAACGAGCCGCGGAATACGCGGCTCATATAATTATTTGATATCTACAACAACTCTCTTGTCGAGTTTTGACGAAGCAGCTTTAACAACGGCACGTATAGCCATAGCTATTCTGCCCTGCTTACCAATAACTTTACCCATATCATCAGGTGCTACTGATAACTCAAGCTTAATCATTTCTTCATCAGTTGTTTCGGTAACAACAACCTCATCAGGTGAATCTACAAGGGACTTGGCAATTATCTCAACTAATTCCTTCATAAAGCCTTGTACCTCCTGTTATTTCTCGATACCTGCCTGTTTGAAAAGCTTAGCTACAGTTTCTGTAGGCTGTGCGCCATTACCGAGCCATTTCTTAGCTGAGTCAGCATCGATCTTAACCTCTGCAGGCTCCGTGTTAGGATCATATGAACCTATCTCATCGATAACGCTTCCGTCTCTTTTTCCTCTTGAATCAGCAACTACTACTCTGTAGATAGGGTGCTTCTTGTAACCAAGTCTCTTTAATCTGATCTTTACTGCCATTTTTAAATGACCTCCTTAAAATATAAAAAATAAAAATTGTTATTATTTAAAAGCCGAAAGGCAAATTAAATCTACGTTTCTTTTTACCGCCCATCATACCTGACATCTGCTTCATCATCTTCTTCATCTGATCAAACTGTTTAATGAAACGGTTTACTTCACTTATATCAAGGCCGCAGCCCTTTGCTATCCTCTGCTTACGGCTCACATTCATAAGCGAAGGATTCTCTCTTTCCTCAGGTGTCATTGACTGTATGATTGCTTTTGGTTTAGACATCATACTGTCATCAATTTCAACGCCCTTCATCTTATTACCCATTCCCGGAAGCATTCCGATTATATCCGAAATACTGCCCATATTACTCATCTGCTCAAGCTGGGTAAGAAAGTCATTGTAATCAAAGGTCGCCTTGCGAACCTTTTCCTCCATGGCTTTTGCAGCCTCTTCATCGATAGACTCCTGAGCCTTTTCAATGAGGCTTTCTATATCACCCATTCCGAGAATACGGCTCGCCATTCTGTCCGGATAAAATGGCTCGAGATCAGTGAGCTTCTCTCCCATACCGGCATATACTATAGGTTTTCCGGTAACTGCTTTAATGGAAAGTGCAGCACCGCCTCTTGTATCACCATCAAGCTTTGTAAGTACAACTCCGTCTATACCGATACGGTCATTAAATGTCGTTGCTACATTTACAGCATCCTGACCTGTCATTGAATCAACAGTAAGAAGCGTATACGTTACATTTATATTCTGCTTTATCTCTTCAAGCTCAGACATCATATCATCATCTACATGAAGACGACCTGCAGTATCAATGAATATAAGATTGATGTCATTTTTATCGGCATGATTTATAGCTGCCTTTACTATATCAACAGGTTTATATCCAGTGCCCATGGAGAATACAGGAACACCGACCTTTTCACCGTTTATTTCAAGCTGTTTAATAGCAGCCGGTCTATATATGTCACAGGCAACAAGCAGCGCTTTCTTGCCCTTATTTTTAAATTGGCCGGCAAGCTTTGCAGCCGTAGTTGTCTTACCTGCACCCTGAAGTCCACACATCATGATTATGGTAATCTCATTTGAAGGGAGCAACTTCAACTCAAAGTTTTCCGTACCCATGAGACTGACAAGTTCATCACGAACTATCTTGATTACCATCTGACCGGGATTAAGGCCCTTCATGACCTCTTCGCCGATTGCCTTTTCAGTAACTGTATTTATAAAATTCTTAACAACTTTAAAATTAACATCCGCCTCGAGAAGAGCCCTCTTTACTTCCTTCATCGCCTCTCTTACGTCATTTTCAGTAAGTGCGCCCTTGCCTCTAAGCTTCTTCATTACATTTTGAAGTTTATCCGATAAGCTGTCAAACGCCATATATTCCTCCAAAACCATGAATCAGAATCTTTATCAGAATTCTTATATTAAAATAAAACTATAAATCATTAATTATATCTTCTGTAATAGAGATGATTTTTTCTATGTCATTTTTAAGCGGTGCATCCGCCTTCTTATCAAGGTAATTTGTCATATCATTACAAATACCCAGAATTTCTTTTTGCTTTTCTTTAACAGCAACAAATCTGTCTATAAGAAGGAGCTTTGATTCATATCCTTCAAGTATCGCATCACACCTTTTTATAAGGTCGTATACGCCCTGCCTTGAAATTCCGTATTCATCCGCAATCTCACTATATGATAGGTCATTTAGGACCGCATCCGTGTAGACTTCCTTCTGGTGGTCAGTTAAGAGTTCACCATAGAAATCATATAAAAGTGTGCGTCTTACTATGTCCTTCATACTTTTCACCTCGTAAAGCTTTTATACTTTACAACACATGGGTTCGTGTGTCAAGTATTTTTTCTTTACAGTATCAGTATGTCAGCCAGCGGGACATTTTTCCGTGACTGGTCCAACTTCCCGCACTTTTACCACCTTTATATGCAAGTCTTCTTCCGGCACTGTCAACATAGCTGTAGACAATACCACCGCCAAATGAAACGGTACATTCAATTACATTATAAACACGTCCGTTAATCACCACATCTTCTCCAATGTATCCGCCAATATGCCCCTTCTTCCAAAGCATCCTTGGTTCACCGGCTTTAAGCCTTGTAAAATCGCTTGAAATATCCGTACACTGTGAAAAGAGATTCTGAGTAGAACAGTCACCTGTGTTAATTAAATCCTTTTGGAAGTAACCCGGCGTTCTGTTATTAATATCATATCCATTCAAAAGCGATTTATATAGATTGGAACAATCTCCGCTTATTCTTCCGTCTTCATGCACATAGCACAGATTATATGGATATACACTCTTGTAAAATGTATCGCGCGATGCAAGCACCTTTAATTTTGCCACAAGCTCACTTGCGCTCATTATAATCTTTTGCGAGTCATTTCTCGCAAAATACTCTATAGCCTTAAGATCATCAAAGGTTGTAACGTTCCTTACGTTTTTATTACTGTTCCAGTAAGTATTAAAATCGTAGATTGAACTGTAATCAACATTGAAGAAATGAGTCTCGTAATCAAGCATCTTAGTACAGCCGGTCGTTACTCGCTTTTCATTTTTACCATTCTTTATATAGTGTAAATAGTACTTTGAAAAATCATCTTTAAATGCTCTTCTTAAATCAACATATCTATATGCATATGATCTGACATCAAACGTTGCATTTCCAGCACGTCTTTCATTCATTCCATACTTTATAAAATGCTTTAGCGTTGCCGTATCATCAAATCCGAAAGCCTTCTTTATATCAGAATATCTGTTTGTATAGTACTTATAGTTATAAACCGCCGAATAATCTACACCGTTTAAAGATGAAACAGGATTCTTAAGCTCTTTTGTACCTGTAGTCTTTCTTCCCTCTTTCTTACCATACTTTATATAATGCATATAGTATTTCGGAAGATCCTTGCCAAATGCCTTTCTTAAATCCTGATACTCATAAGCATATGAATATACGTCGAAGTTCTGATTTGCACGCCTACCCTCTTTCATTCCGTAGTTTATAAAGTGCTGAAGAGAAAGTATATCATCACTATTAAAAGCCTTCTTTAAGTCCGTATTTAAGATAATGCTCATAATAGCTTTTTATATCCGTACCAAAAGCAGACCTTAAGTCAGAATAAGCATTCTTATATGAGTATACATCAAATGCATCGCTGGCCATTCTGCCCTCCTTCATTCCATATATAATGAAATGTCTTAGCGCAGCATTATCATCAGTGCCAAATGCCTTCCATAAATCACCATACTTAGTCACGTAATAATTGTAGTTATAAACAGGAGCATAATCTACGCCATTAAAAACAGTCAGATAACTTGATTTAATGGTTTTATTCTTCTCGCTTAATGCCTCATCGGAAGAATTCTGAATCAGAGTAATAGTACTGCTTTCCGGTTCTTTGATGCCGCTATCATCTGAAGCAGTCTGTGTATTCTTTGGCATACTTTTATCCGCTTCTGTTACATCAGGTACATCTGCCGTAGTGGTATATTCACCATCTGTGGCATCGTCGTCACATTTATACGATTCTTCTGTGGCATCTCCTTCCGACGCAAGTGTGCCTATATCTTCTGCAGCATTCGCATTTAGAGGTTCAAATGCAAATATTACAACTAATGTAAGAACCAGCCTTATTATATTTATTCTTATTTTATATAATCTTCTATCGTTCATTACTTTTTCTTTCTCTTTCTTATAGTATGCTTTGTAAATGTCCTTGGTCTTTTTCTTGCTCTGACTCCGGAATTTGTCTTTTTATATGTGGCAGGCTTTGCTGTATCATCATAAATAGTGTAATCTCTTTCAAAAAGCTGATCTGTCATCTGTCTTTTAAGTATATCCGGGTCAATCTTTTGGAGCAGTTTTTCGGAAATGAATCGCCTCGACTGAGCCTTGTACTCCGGCAATGCATTTCTCTGAAGTATACTATGAAGTTCTTTTTTCCAAAGAAACTCCATCTGATACTTAAGCATAACTTTAGGCGAAGGTTCCGCCTCTCTTTCGACAGTTGCTCCATCATCTGAAATAACAATTATTCCCCAGTAGTCCGGAATATGCTCATCTGCATGAATATGGCTTTTCCCGACAACAAGATAAGAATAATCGCAGAATTTATCATAATCCTTAATCTGGGTCTTAAGTCTTTCATATGTATCACTGTCAGACTTGATTTCAAAACCTATAATAGCGCTGTCTGTTATCCCGAGCACATCCGCTCTTGAGCTTCGTATGGTCTTTTCCTCGATAGTCCGGATCTTTCCAAAGTATTCATCCAGAAAGTCAAACAATGGCTCACGCATATCTTTGTCTAGCATAAATCACCTGTTTAAGCTAAATAAGTTAAAAGGGAGTCAGACTGATTTCATCTGACTCCATAAATATTTAATATGTAACATCCGCTAAAAAGTATCTGTCATTTATACAGATAACCTTTAGCTCTAAACTGCCACTAAAATCTGAAGAAGGATTAATGGTACCGGTATAATCAATCGTAACCGTTTCAAACCCTGAAATTACAATCTTATTACCACTGTACTCTTTCACCACTCTCCTGAACTCTTTATATTCATTGCCGGTTTTAGATTCAACCAACGTATTTCCGGCTGATATCACAAAATCAGTATTTTCAATCGATTCAAAAAGCTCGTCAACCGACGAAAGCACTTCATCTGTTTCTATATCGTCAGGTATGTATGATAAATACTTTTCCTTATCATGATTCTGAAGTGAATCAAGAATACTATCTGCAAGCTCACTGCTGGATGATGCTCCGCCTTCCACATTCTTATTATAAGAAAATGTTTTGACAAGTACTATAACCATTAGTGTTAAAAGCACCAAAACACCGGCTATTACTCCGAGTATAATCGGAAGCGGGCTCTTCTTTTTAACACTTTCAGCCGGGCTATTGCTTTGAGGAACATAAGTATCATCCATATGCATATACTGATATGGCGGCATACCATTCGTAACCGGATTTTCTCTGGTCTCTGCACCAACATGCTGTGTTATAACAGGAGTCGGATTCTGTGGCTGCATTCCTACCATCTGCGACTGTGCTGCCATTTGTGGCTGTGTCGGTGCTGCCTGTGGACGCCCTGCCATTTGTGGCTGCGTAGGCGCTACTTGTGGTTGTCCTGCCATCTGAGTCTGTATCGGTGCTGCCTGCGGACGCCCTGCCATTTGTGGTTGCGTCGGTGCTGCCTGCGGCTGTCCCGTCATTTGTGGCTGTGTGGGCGCTGCCTGCGGTTGTCCTGCCATTTGCGGTTGTCCTGCCATTTGTGGCTGTGTAGGTGCTGCCTGCGGCTGTCCTGCCACCTGTGGCTGTATCGGTGCTGCCTGCGGCTGTTCTGCGTTAGCAGACATTTTCTGCCCGGGCTCATACACAAATGCTTTCTGTTCTTTAATACCTGATGGATCAGTAGTAAGATATGCCCCACAATATGGACAGATTGTGGTTCCCTCTTCTAACTCTGCTCCACAGACAAAACAATTCATAATCAACACGTCCTTTATAATTATTCAGCAAGATAAGGCTTGATTGTCTCAAGAATCTCATCAATACCTTCTTCTGCATAGATATTAAGATCTATAGGTTTGTTGATATCAAGGCTGAATATACCCATAATAGACTTTGCATCTATAACATATCTTCCTGCAACAAGATCAAATTCAGCATTAAATCCGCTGATATCATTAACAAATTCCTTTACCTTATCAATTGAGTTAAGTGATACTTTAACTGAAGTCATAATTCTTCCTCCCAAATAATTAAAATTCTTAAATAAAGATGACTTCCTCATAGATTTACTTTTCAGAAGTCTTACGTTATAATTGTAAAAGTTGACCTGCAAAAAGTCAACTAAATAAAGGAGTTTTTTATGGAATTACTGGATAATAAAATCGTATATATTTATACTCTTGGATGCAAAGTGAATCAGTTTGAATCCGATGCCATGCTTGAAACACTTATAAGTGAAGGATGCACAAAATATAATCCGGAAGACTCTAAAAAAACTCCGGATATATGTATAGTAAATACCTGTTCCGTCACAAATATGGCAGATAAAAAGTCAAGGCAGATCATACATCGTATGAGAAAGCTGTATCCAAATGCCATAGTTGTCGCTACCGGCTGTTATGTTCAATCATCATCAAATGAACTCTCACTCGACGGAACAGCCGACCTTATAATCGGCAATAACAGAAAAAAAGATATAGTAAGACTTCTGAAAGACTATATATCGGGTGCTGATATCACAGACAATCTCATAGATGTAAATAAAGACCCTGAATTTGAAGATCTTAAAGTAAATATTCCGGAAAGTCAGACCAGAGCATATCTTAAGATACAGGATGGCTGTAATAATTTCTGCACCTTCTGCATAATTCCATATGTAAGAGGCCGTATTAAAAGCAAGTCTGCGCTTCGAGTCATTGACGAAGCAAGGGTACTTGCCGAAAACGGTGTCAAAGAGATAGTCCTTACAGGAATCGATCTCTCATCCTATAATGACAGTGGAAATGATCTTGCTGACATCGCGTGTGCCATTTCAGAGATAAAAGGTATAAAACGGGTAAGAATCTCCTCGCTTGAACCTAGAAAGATAAACAAGACATTTCTTGATAAGATATCTTCAAAACCTGAAATCTGTCCTCATTTTCACCTGTCTCTGCAAAGTGCATGCAATGCAACTTTAAAAAGAATGAACAGGAAATACACTATAGAAGAATATAAAGATGCATGCAGTCTGATCAGAGCTTACTATGACCGCCCAGCTCTTACTACAGATGTCATTGTTGGTTTTCCGGGTGAAACAGATGACGAATTTGATGAAACAGTAAAAAATCTGGAAGAGATTAATCTATATGAAATGCATATCTTTAAATACTCGCGCAGAAAAGGTACCGTTGCAGACCGAATGCCTGATCAGGTTGATGAAAGAATCAAGAATAAACGAAGTGACATTTTACTAAATATGTCAGAACGTCATAAAAAAGCATATGAAGAGTCATTTATTGGTGAAACAGTATATGTACTTGTAGAAGAAATAATTGAAAATGAAAACGGAGTCTTTTTAAGAGGTCATACAGACCGCTATCTTTCGGTGGATATTCCATATGAAGATTTAAAGAAGGACACAGCATGCGATGCTCCAAGTACATACATTAACCGGATTATCCCATATAGCTTCTAATCTCTTTACCACATAAACATAATAAAACATTTTCAAACAGCATCAATCAAATTAAAACAGCATAAACACTTTCAGACTGCATCAATCAAATTTAAACAGCATCAAACATTTACATATGTCGATACTAATATTAAACAACAAAAAAGCCACGCATCAGCGTGGCTTTTTCAGCAGTCTGTAGGGGAATCGAACCCCTGTTTTCGCCGTGAGAGGGCGACGTCTTAGCCGCTTGACCAACAGACCATTTCTTAACAACATGTGAAAGTATATCAAATGTTAAAGTATAATGCAAGCACTTTTTTGACAAAAATGAATCCAAAAAAGAACACCATAAAAATGAAAGTATCATGCCGCTAATATCTATTTAAGATATACTACTTCTATCTCGTTAAGTGCCTTCTCATAGAGCGGTTCTATTACGCCTGCAAGCTTCTCCTCGGACTTTTTAATCTGCTCCAAAGTCGGTTTTGTCACAGGATGTTTTGCCACAAATATAGTGCAGCAGTCCTCATAAGGAAGAATCGAAGTTTCATAAGTATCGATCTTTTCAGAGATATCGATTATTTCCTGTTTATCCATACCGATGAGAGGTCTGAAAACAGGTATATCGTTCACCGCTTCATTAATAACCGAAAGAGACTGGGTCGTCTGAGATGAAACCTGACCTATGGATTCCCCTGTAACAATACACTGACAGTCTTCCATCTTTGCGATATCTTCAGCCATCCTGAACATAAATCTCTTCATGATTATAGTCAGCTCGTCATGAGGGCATTTATCATAGATAGCAAGCTGTATATCGATAAAATTAACAATATGAAGCTTTATCGGTCCCGCATACTGTGAAACGATGGTACCAAGTTTTTTAACCTTTTCCTTAGCTCTTTCAGATGTATAAGGCGGTGCATTAAAGTAAACTGCATCCATGATAACGCCCCTTTTAGCGATCATATATGTCGCAACAGGGCTGTCAATTCCACCCGAAAGAAGAGATATAGCCTTACCGTTAGTTCCAACAGGAAGTCCGCCCGGTCCCGGAATTACCTTTGAATATATATACGCCTTATCCCTTATCTCAACTTCAACCTTAACTTTGGGATTATGGACATCAACATGAAGTCCATCTTTGGAAAATGCATCGAGAAGCACTTCACCAAGCTTTGCATCCATTTCCATTGAATTAAGAGGAAATGTCTTGTCATTTCTTCTTACATGCATTTTAAATGAAAAACTCTTCTCACCATATTCACTGTCTATATACTCAGTTAAAGCTTCCGAAATACTTTCAACCGATGGTTCTTCAACCACCTTTACAGGGCATACACCACTCACCCCAAAAATCCGGGTAAGCCTGTCAATGACAGCGTCATAATCAAATTCTTCTGATTCTGCTATGACAAAAATACGACCGTACTCTCTTTTAACATTAAAGTTTCCGAGTGGCTTAAGTCTCTGCCTCATTCTTTTACAGAGAGTATCTTCAAAAACATATCTGTTCTTTCCCTTAGTTCCTATCTCTGCATATTTTATAATAAAAACCCTGTAATTCACTACTTAAAACCTCTTCTTTAAAATCAAAAATATATAATCAAACAATACTTCTTCTAAGTTCCTGTCGGGAATATACTATCCTCTTGTATAATGCCGGAGCATAGGCAAAAGTTCTGATATGGTTTTCACTGTATAATCAACTTCTTCTTCACTATTATCCTCAGAAAGACTGAATCTTATAGTTGATTCAATCATCCCTTCACTCAGTCCTATTTCACGCAGTACGCGACTTCCTTTTTTTGAAGGTTTATTGGTTGAGCAGGCAGACCCGCTCGAAACATATATACCCTTATCTTCAAGAGCATGAAGCATAACCTCGGAACGAACCCCCGGAAAACTGATACTTGCGATATGCGGAGCATCACCCGAATTATCATGAACATCCTGAAGTGACGTAAGCCCATTTATAAGCTTTGTCTTTAAAAGGGCTATCTTCTCCCTGTTCCCCTGTAAATTCTTATAAGCCTTATCCGCAGCTACTCCAAAACCCGCAATTCCGGGTACATTTTCTGTTCCTGAACGCATACCCTTTTCCTGACCTCCGCCATAAATGATAGGTCTTAAAAGCGTTCCTTTCTTCACATAGAGCATCGCTATCCCTTTGGGGCCATGAATCTTGTGAGCACTTACCGTCAGAAGATCCGCCGATAATTTAGAAGGTATCACTTCCATCTTTCCAAATGCCTGCGTAGCATCTGTATGACATACTATATCGGCATTTTCCTTTTTAACAGCATTGAAAATATCCGCAATAGGATTAATGCTTCCAAGTTCATTATTAACCATCATAACAGATACCAGTATAGTATCTTCCCGAAGGGCATTTTTAACAGCTTCAGGAGAAATTATACCTTTATTATCCGGCACTAGGTAGGTAATATCATAACCTTCTTTTTCGAGGAATTCAGCAGTTGCAAGAATCGAAGCATGTTCTATCGACGAGACGATTATATGTTTTCCTTTTCTTCTTTTTGCAAGAGCTGTTCCGATGATGGCAAGATTATTACTCTCCGTACCACATGAAGTAAAAAAGATTTCATCATCACGACATTTTAGAATCCCCGAAAGTATCCTTGTGGCATCATTAATGTACCGTTCAGCATTAACACCCATCATGTGAAGTGATGACGGATTGCCATAATCATTTGTAAGAACCTGCATCATTATATCAGCTACTTCAGGATAAACTCTGGTTGTAGCCGAATTATCAAAATAAACTTCCATATTAAACCTGTATATCTTTATTATTTAAAAACTGTATAAACTAACTGTCCAGATAGAACATAAGTATTGATAGTATGGCAAGTCCGGCTGTTTCAGTCCGAAGTATCCTGTTTCCAAGAGTTATTATTTCGGCACCCATCTCCTTAACCATATCTATCTCTTCCGGCGAAAATCCACCTTCCGGACCTATAAAAATCCCCAGTTTTTTTCTTTCACCGCTTACCTTATTACGATCAGACTGATCCTCTCTTACTTCATTCGCAAAGTCAGCGATAAGCTTACGTGAATAATCAATTCCTTCAGCGTTTTCATAAGGCACAAAAACTTTATCAAATGATGCGGCATAATTAGCCGCTTCTTTAAATGACATAAAGTTCTTTATCTCAGGTATTATACCACGTCCTGACTGTTTCGCAGCTGATTCTGATATCATCCGATATCTTGAAAGCTTCTTTTCCTTTTTCTTATCATCCAGTTTAACTATAGTTCTTTCCATCATAACCGGAACTATTTCACATGCTCCAAGCTCGACCGCTTTCTGGATAACAAGTTCTATCTTGTCCCCTTTGGGCATTCCCTGAAAAAGAACAATATCTACCGGAAGTTCAGCCGCACTGTCACAAATATCAACTATGTCAGCCAGTACATAGGTATCCGAAATCTCACTAATCCTTGATATATATTCCCGACTGTCACCATTGCTTATTACAATTTCATCACCAACTGACAGTCTTAATACATTCTTTATATGATTAACATCATTTCCGGTAAGTGTAATCTCTTTATTCAATTCATTTACATTATCTACAAAAAATTTATGCATAAAAAGCTACGCCTTACATACAAAACAAACCCACTCATTAAGATGAACAGTGTCTACTATCTTAAAACCATTCTTTATAAGCGCTTCCCGTACATCATTTTCTCTTTGATCGATGATTCCCGAAGTAATAAAAAGTCCATCTTCCTTCATAAACGGTCTTACTTTTTCCGAAAGAGGAATTATAACATCTGCAAGAATATTTGCAACTACGATATCATACTTTTCATTGGTCGAAGAATCAACTACTGATTCATCACTCAGAAGATTTCCGACTTCAAATGTAATCCTGTCCGGTGCAAGTCCGTTAACCGATGCATTTTCCTGACTGGACTTAATAGCCTGCGGATCAATATCGATTCCTTTTACATATCCGGCTCCAAGGAAGGTCGAAATTATAGAAAGTATACCACTTCCGCATCCTATATCAAAAATTGATTCTCCTTCCTTAAGATACTTCTTTATCTGACCTATACAAAGATTAGTTGTTTCATGAGCCCCTGTACCAAATGCCATTACAGATTCAATACGAACAACAGTATCAGTCGGTTTTATCTCATCCCATGTAGTCCAGTTAGGAAGGATGACTATATCATCATAAATTCTGAAAGGTCTGAAAAATTCTTTCCAGTTATTCTGCCATGTTGAATCATCAGAGGTAGGTTCAATACTTATAGTTCCTGAACCGACATCAATAAATTTCGAAAGACGTTTTATTTCATCCGTAACAAGGCGCCTTAAACCGTCTATATCATATCCCTCAGGCAGAAAACATGAAACCTTTGCAGTTCCGTCATCTTCACCTATAAGAGGAATATCCACAAACATTTCCTTAATCTCTTCTTCAGTGAGCGGTACATTGTCCTCTATCATAACGCCTTCAACGTCAAGAGAATTAAGAAATTCGCTTATAAGGTCTTCAGCTTCGACTGTAGTATCTACAGTAAACTTAGTCCAGATCATCCGATATGCTCCTTATTTATATTTTTATGAAAAGGACTCCGGCAAAACCGAAGTCCAATCCATTTTACATCTATTCTTTAAAGAAGATTAGAATTTTTTCTTTCTCTTTTTATGATCACCGAATGAAAAACCGCCTGAAGAATCTGTAGCAGCTCTGGTCTGAACCTGAGTAACCTGCTCATACTGATTAAGTATATTCTTCTGCTCCTCAGAAAGATTCTCAGGAACCTGAACAATAAGCGTTACATAGTGATCACCACGAACGTTTTTATTCTTTAATGTAGGTACACCCTTACCTTTAAGTTTAACTCTGGTATTGGTCTGAGTACCCGGCTGAATCTCGTAATTGTAAGGACCGTCTATTGTATTAAGAGTAATCTTACCACCGAGAGCTGCCTGAGTGAATGATATAGGTTCGCTGGAATATATATCATATTCCTTTCTCTCAAACTTAGGATGTCTGTCAACCAGGATGGTAACAAGAAGATCGCCACGCTCTCCTCCGTTGATACCCGGCTCACCCATCTCACGAAGTCTTATACTCTGACCATTATCAATTCCTGCAGGAACTTTGATCTGTATAGTCTTTTTACTCTTTACATATCCGGAACCGGCACAGTTAGAACACTTAAATCTTATAAGCTTTCCACTACCCTGACAATCAGGACATGTAGTAACAGTTCTTGCCATTCCGAAAAGCGACTGCTGTGTGTAAACAACCTGACCTTTTCCACCACACTTAGTACAGTTTTCAGGTGGATGTCCCGGCTGAGCACCGGTTGCCTTACATACCGGACATTCATCCTTAAGAGGCAATTCAAGGTCCTTCTGTGTTCCGTAAACAGCTTCTTCAAAAGACACACGAACTGTTGTCCTTATATCAGCACCACGAACAGGTCCGTTTGAAGGTCCCTTACGCGCACCGCCGCCAAACATATCGCCAAAGATATCACCAAAGATATCGCCCATATCAGCAAAATCGAATCCGCCGAAACCTGAACCGCCCTGATTTGGATCAAATGCAGCATGCCCGAACTGGTCATACTTCTGTCTCTTCTCAGGATCACTCAGAATAGCATATGCTTCTGCTGCTTCCTTGAACTTTTCTTCGGCAACTGCATCACCCGGATTAGCATCCGGATGATACTTTTTAGCAACTACTCTATAAGCTTTTTTTATCTCACTTTCTGAGGCATTCTTAGATACTCCGAGCACCTCATAGTAATCTCTTTTTTCATCTGCCACTTTGGTCACCTTTTTCCTGTTTAATCAGTGATTTAGATTTCTTTGAAATCACCATCAACAACATCATCACCGTAATTAGGAGTTCCTGTGCCTGTGCCGGCATTTGCTCCGGGACCATTCTGCTCATAAAGCTTAGCGAAAAGATTCTGAGCTGATGTCATAAGTGTCTCTCTTCCTGCCTTAAGTTTTTCAATATCGTAATCTGAAAGGTTATCTATATCTGTTTCTTCAACGATTGCCTTAAGAGCTGCAAGGTCTTCCTCAACCTTCTTCTTGTCTGCTTCAGGAAGCTTGTCACCTACTTCATTAAGAGCCTTCTCTGTCTGGAATACGATAGCGTCAGCATCATTTCTTACTTCAACGCCTTCCTTACGCTTCTTATCAGCCTCTTCATAAGCCTTAGCTTCTTTGATAGCTCTATCGATATCATCATCTGAAAGTGATGTACCTGATGTGATTGTGATATGCTGCTCACGTCCTGTACCAAGATCCTGAGCTGAAACATTAACGATACCGTTAGCATCTATATCAAATGTAACTTCAATCTGTGGAACACCACGTCTTGCAGGAGCGATACCATCAAGACGGAAACGTCCAAGTGACTTATTATCCTTAGCAAACTCACGCTCACCCTGAACGATGTTGATATCAACAGCATCCTGATTATCCTGAGCAGTTGAGAATATCTGGCTCTTCTTTGTAGGAATTGTTGTATTTCTCTCGATAAGATGAGTAGCTATACCACCCATTGTCTCGATTGAAAGTGTAAGCGGTGTAACATCAAGAAGAAGTATATCGCCTGCACCTGCATCACCGGCAAGCTTACCACCCTGTACACATGCACCTATGGCAACACATTCATCAGGGTTGATACCCTTGAATGGATCATGTCCTGTAAGATTCTTAACCTCTGCCTGAACAGCAGGAACACGGGTTGAACCACCTACAAGAAGTACTTTATCAAGATCATCCTTTGTAAGACCTGCATCTGAAAGTGCTGTTCTTACAGGCTCACTTGTTGCAGCAACAAGATCTGCAGTAAGCTCATCAAACTTAGCTCTTGTAAGATCCATATCAAAGTGCTTAGGACCATCCTGTGTTGCTGTAATGAAAGGAAGGTTGATATTTGTAACAGTCTGTGATGAAAGCTCTTTCTTAGCCTTCTCAGCTGCTTCTTTAAGTCTCTGCATAGCCATCTTATCTGTTGAAAGATCTACGCCTTCCTTCTTCTTGAAATCATCAAGCATGTACTGTGTAATAGCATTATCAAAGTCATCACCACCGAGCTTATTGTTACCTGCTGTAGCAAGAACCTCTATAACGCCGTCACCGATCTCAATGATAGATACATCGAATGTACCACCACCAAGGTCGTAAACCATGATCTTCTGCTCTTTTTCATTATCAAGACCATATGAAAGAGCTGCTGCCGTAGGCTCGTTGATGATACGCTTAACATCAAGACCTGCGATCTTACCTGCATTCTTTGTAGCCTGTCTCTGTGAATCTGTGAAGTAAGCAGGAACTGTGATAACAGCCTCTGTAACCTTCTCACCGAGATATGTTTCAGCATCTGTCTTAAGCTTCATAAGTGTCATAGCAGAAATCTCTTCAGGTGAGTATTTCTTGCCATCAATATCTACCTTATAATCAGAACCCATATGTCTCTTTATAGATGATATTGTCTTATCTGCATTTGTAACTGCCTGACGCTTAGCTGCATCACCGACTACTCTCTCACCTGACTTTAAGAAACCAACAACTGAAGGTGTTGTTCTCATACCTTCTGCGTTTGCGATTACGACCGGCTTTCCACCTTCCATAACAGCAACACAAGAGTTTGTAGTACCTAAGTCAATACCTATAATCTTTCCCATTTTTATCTTTCCTCCTTAAAATTATCAACGTAAAATGGATTTATATCAATTCTTAATTTGCAACTTTTACCATACTGTGACGAAGCACATGGTCTTTATACATGTAGCCCTTCTGCATCTCTTCGACAACTTCGTTTTCACCGAATGATTCATCTTCTACATGGATGACCGCATTATGATATTCCGGATCAAACTGTTTACCGACTGCATTCATAGGCTCAACACCTATACTTGCAAGCGTATCCATGAGCTGTTTATATATCATCTCAACTCCTTCGGAAAATGCATTTTTTTCATCATCGGGAATTGAATCAAGAGCTCTCTCGAAATTATCTACAACCGGCAGAAGCTTTTCAAGGGTATCTTTAGCCCCCAAATCAAACATCTTGCCGTTTTCTTTTTCACTTCTTGCTCTGGCATTATCAAATTCAGCAAGAAGTCTTTGATATTTTTCTTTATTACCTTCAGCAAGTTCTTTTGCAGCTTCAAGCTCAGCCTGCAATTTCTTGGAGCCCTTACGGTTCTTTTTAGGAACCGGTGTCGGTCTTTCTTTCTCAGCCTCTTCAAGAAGAACTTCTTTTTCTTCTGAGACAAATGCAGCTGTACCTTCAGCCAACTCTCCTGATTTAGCCTTAACTGATTTTTCATTTGCTCCGGAAGTACTGTCTTTTTCTTCCTTCAGCTCCTTAAGCATTCTGTCCATGCCTCTTGCAGCCATTAATCTTCACCTCGCTTTTCATTTTTCCTAAATATTGAGTCCAGCTCTTCCGTAAGATTCTTCAAGGTTGAAACAACCTTTTTGTAATCCATACGTTTGGGACCAATTATACCTATGGTTCCCTTTGCTCCTTCCGGGAGTTCATAGGTAGAGGTTATGATTGAATAATTCTTCATATCCTTAACAGGTGACTCATCGCCTATATAAATTTTAATCCCGTCATTCTCATCAGAACTAAGCGTTTCGTCGGCAAGCTGGTTAAGTCCCGACTTATCCTCAAATGTTTCAAGTAAAGCCTGTGCCCTTGAAATATCAGTCAGCTCGTTGTATTTGAGAATATTTGAAGCTCCGCTTGTATAAATCTGCATTTCATCTGCTTCACGAACGGCATCAACTATTCCTTCAAATATGGACTCAAGTATGTCCGCGTATTCTCCTGCCTGCCGTTTCATAGTCTGCATCATCTCAAGATTGATCTCTTCAACTGACACACCCTGTAAGAATGTATTGAGCAGTATATTAAATTTTAGTACTTCTTCATTACTAAGTGGTCTTGAAACATGAATGAGCTGATTCCTTGCCACGTTGTTGCCCACAACGATGACAGCTACAAGTTCCTCATCATCAACCTGAGACAGCTGAATGAACTTAACCTGTTTATTAAGAAGCCTTGGTGACGTTACCATCGATGCATACTGTGTATTATATGCAAGAACCCTTGCAACCTGCTTCAGCAGAGTTTCGAGTTTATCAACTCTTTCAAGCAATGCGCCCTGAGCCTTCTCGGTTTCGGTCTTCTCATCCATCATTATATCAACATAGAATCTGTATCCTTTATCTGTAGGAATACGTCCTGCCGATGTATGTGGCTGAACTATATATCCGAGTTCTTCAAGATCCGCCATCTCATTTCTGATTGTAGCAGAACTGAGTCCCAGATCGGTAAACTTGGAAATCGTTCTCGACCCGACCGGTTCACCTGTTTCAAGATAATTAGCAATGATAGCCTTCAGAATCTTAACTTTTCTTTCGTCAAGCTCATCCGTAACGTTCAATCTATCACCGCCTTTAATTATCTGTTAGCACTCAACTATTCCGAGTGCTAACTACTATTGATAATCTATCACTTGAAATACACTATGTCAAGGCGATTTTTATGTTTTTTCCAAAAAAAACGCCACTTTTAAATATCTTTTACAACTTTACTGATTGCCGGATAAAACCTTCTGAATTTCTCATATCCTTCATCATATTTTTCCATAAGATATGTGTCCGGCTCTATGGTGCCTGATACATTTCTAACTATATCTCCGGCTTTAATTATATCCGGAAATGCACCGCATCCCACAGCGGCAAGTATGGCACCTCCCATGGAAGGTCCTTCCTCTGTAACCGGGATTTCCAGTTTCATTTTAAGAACATTTGCCATAATCCTGAGCCATAACGGACTTCTAGAACCGCCGCCGCAAATAGTGGCAGAGTTTATCAAAAGCCCCATACCTCTTGCAACCTCAACGCTGTCGCGAAGTCCATAGGCAACTCCTTCAAGAACAGCCTGATACATATCCTCTCTCTTTGTATCAAGACTCATTCCATAGAACATTGCTCTTATGTCAGGATCATTGTGAGGACTTCTTTCACCCATCAGATATGGGAGAAAATAAATGCTGTTACTTCCGAGTTTATCGATCTTTCCACTATCCTTACCATAATTATTCATATCACAGATCTTTGCCTGAAGAGAATTATAATCCCTGTCACATAGAATCTCATCCATAAACCATTTATTACAGGATGCAGCAGAAAGCATGCATCCCATCAGATGATATCCACCGTCAGCATGAGCAAATGCATGCAGACTGTTTTTACTGTCCACTATAAACCTGTCATTTGTAATGAATATTGTTCCCGATGTTCCAATGGAAATGTTACATCTCCCCGGACCTACTGCCCCTGTCCCGACAGCTGCTGCAGCATTGTCGCCTGCACCTGCCACAACTTTAACGCTTCCTAAGCCCACTCTTTTTGCTATATCCTTTCTAAGTTCTCCCACAACCTCATAACTCTCATGAAGTTCAGGGAGCATATCGGCACTTATACCACATATACGGAGCATTTCAGAGCTCCATTTTTTATTCTTCACATCAAGAAGAAGCATGCCTGATGCATCGGAATAATCAGTTGAAAACTCTCCCGTTAACCTGTATACCAGATAGTCTTTCGGAAGCATTATCTTTACCGTTCTTTCAAAATTATGTGGCTCATGTTTTTTGACCCAGAGTATTTTGGGCGCAGTGAATCCCGCAAATGCAATGTTCCCTGTATATTCAGTAAGCTTTGCCTTTCCTATCTCGTCATTCAGATATGCTGTTTCCTCAGTGCTTCTTCCATCATTCCATAATATAGCAGGCCGTATAACTTCGTCATTTTTATCAAGCATGACAAGGCCATGCATCTGACCTCCTATACCGATTCCTTCTATATTTGTAACTTTGCTTTTCTTTAGAAGTGCCTCAAGTCCTTCAATGGTTTTTTCGTACCAGTTTTCAGGATCCTGCTCAGCCCACCCTGTCTTTGGAAAACTGCACGGATACTCCTCCTGATGTGTAGCAAGTACATTTCCTTCATCTCCCATAAGAAGCAGCTTAACACCTGATGTTCCAAGGTCTATTCCAACAAACATGATTATTCCTCCCATAATTTTACGACGAAGCAGGGAATCACCTTTTTACCGGTGATCCCCTGCTTTTATATTGGTCTTTTTTGTGATCTTATTAAATATCCCGTGTTTCACATATCTATGCGAAAGGATTCTCCGAAGGATATCTCACGCCCTTAGGCTGGTTATAATCAATCTCATCCAGTTCTACTCCAATAAACTTAAATACTTCGTAAAGGAGCTTTCCGTTATGATGGAAGGTTATAGCAGCGTGATGAGGATAATTCTTCTCTATAAGAACATGTCTGTAGAAGCGTCCCATCTCAGGAATTGCAAATATACCGATCGATCCGAATGATCTGGTTGCAACAGGAAGTATCTCACCTTCAGCAACATATGCACGGAGTTTTGAATCAGATGTACTCTGAAGTCTGTAAACCGTAGCATGTCCCGGAATAAGGTCTCCTTCAAGTGTTCCGTTTGTAACCTCGATAGGAAGTGTACGTGCCATAATCTTCTGATATTTCATTTCATGGAATGAAAGCTTTGTGGTACATGTATTTCCACAGTGGAATCCCATAAATGTATCCTTAATGTCATACGGATAATCAAACTTACCTTTTATCTCTTCTTCATACATATCACGTGGTACTGAATTATTGATATCAAGAAGTGTAACCGCATCAAGGCTCACAAGCTGCCCTATGTACTCTGAAAGAGCTCCGTAAATATCAACCTCACAGCTTACCGGAATACCACGAGCTGCAAGACGGCTGTTAACGTAGCAAGGAACAAATTTGAACTGTGTCTGGAATGCAGGCCAGCACTTTCCTGCTATTATGGTATAGCTTCTGCTGCCCTTATGTTTCTCCACCCAGTCAAGAAGAGTCAGTTCATACTGTGCAAGCTTTGTGAGAACCTCAGGCTTCTTATTTCCTGCCCCAAGTTCTTTCTCCATATCAGCTACCACATCAGCTATACGCGGATCATCCGCATGATTGTTAAATGCTTCGAAAAGATCAAGTTCCGAATTCTCTTCTATCTCAATTCCAAGATTATAAAGCTGCTTAATCGGAGCATTACATGCAAGGAAATCCTGTGGACGAGGTCCGAAGGAAATGATCTTAAGATCTGATAATGCTATTCTGACACGTGCTATTGTTTCAAATTCATGTATCATGTCAGCAACCTCAGCTGCATCACCTACCGGATATTCAGGTATATATGCTTTAAGGTTTCTGAGATATAGATTGTAACTTGCATTCAGCATTCCGCAGTAAGCATCACCTCTGTCATCACAGAGTCTTCCTGCCGCTTCCTCAGCAGCAGCTGCTACCATGCATGGTCCTCCGAATTCCTTTACAAGAAGGATTTCACTGCTCTCAGGTCCGAAGTTACCAAGGAATACAGTTAAGGCATTACAGCCTGCTGCTTTTACTTCAGCAAGAGCCTTTCTCATATCAACTTCATTTTCTACAGTTGTTTCACATTCAAATATTTCACCGTACTTTGCAGTATACTCTTTAACAACCGCTTTTCTTCTTTCAATAGAAAGTGACATCGGAAAACAGTCACGGCTTACTGCTACTATACCCATCTTGACTGTAGGCATATTACTCATAATACTATCCATCACATTTACCTCCAAATTATTTAGAAATCATTTTGTTCTTCTTTGCAACTACCACACTCTGAATAACAAGGAACAGACAGAGCATAGCTGCTATAGTGATTCCTGTCCACCATGCTTCATCAAGTCCGGCGGATGAAACAATATTCTTAATTGTTTCAAGTGTAAGAACTCCGAAAAAGGTTCCTACGATATTTCCTACACCACCTGTAAGCATTGTACCACCTATTATGGATGATGCAATAGCGTTCATTTCCATACCTGTTGCATGTGACGCTGAACCTGAACCAACATGCATGAAGTATACGAATCCGCCTATGCCTGCAAGAAGTCCGCAAATAAGGTGTGAAAGGAATTTAGTCCTCTTTACATTTATTCCGAGCATAAGAGCACTCTGAGCGTTACCGCCTACTGCATAGAAACTTCTTCCAAGCTTTGTCCATCTTAGAACTACAAAGAAAAGTATAACTATGAGTATTGCAACTATAACTCCGATCTCAACATAAGCATTAACGTAATTACCGAGTTTGTTTACAGAACCGAATCCCGGTACACTTATTCTTGTATCCTTAAGCTTTATAAATGCCTCGTTCTGTACATTAAACGGAGCTGTATGCACTATAGTTGTCATACCTCTTGCAAAGAACATTCCGGCAAGAGTAACTATAAACGGCTGAATATCAAGGTATGCAACCAGAAATCCCTGTATGATACCAAAGAGAAGTCCTATACCTAATGCTATTCCTATTGCACCGAATACATTCCCGTTATGGAAATCAAGATAAACTGCACAGCACATACTGACAAGTGCAACCACACCACCGACTGAAATATCGATTCCTCCGCAGATCATAACTATACTCATACCGACTGAAGTTATGATAAGCGATGCATTAGTATTAAGAAAATTGAAAAATGTCTGTGGTCTTAGGAATCCTTCTCCCTGGAATATCATAGCACCGATATACATCAGCATGAATACAACTATCGTTATAGTAAGGAGAAGATTCGTATTACTCGTTTTAATAAACCATTTCTTAACTTTATTCATGCTAAGCCACCTCCTTCTTAGGAGCTATCTTAGCCCAAAGATCACTAAGCTTCTTTCTGACTATAGGAGTACTGAGTACAACAAGTACTATAACTACTACCGCTTTGTAAGCAGAAAGAGCGTCAGAATTTACATTCATTTTATACAGTGTAGTTGTAAGGAACTGAATAACATAAGAGCCAAGTATTGATGCAGTCATATTGAATTTACCGCCTGAAAGCGAATTTCCTCCAAGAGCAACTGCGAGGATGGCATCCATCTCTATATCCTTTGCAACTACGGAATAGTTAATTGTTGAAAGGCGGCTTACCTTGATAAGTCCGGCTATTGCAACACAAAGGCCAAGTATTACAAATGTAATGAATTTTACGAATTCAGGATTGATACCGTTAAGTCTTGATGAACTTTCATTTATACCCACTGACTGTGTGTAAAGACCAAGAGTCGTAAACTTAAGAACAAGCATTATAATTATAACTGATATTACAGCTATAAAGAACGGGGTCGGAATCGGAATCCCCGGAATATAACCACCATAGTAAGTAAACTTAGGATCACTTACTATCGGAAGCTCATTATTATTGATCCATGCGGCGATAGATCTTCCTGCCGTAAAGAGTATCAACGTTGCGACCATAGGCTGAATCTTGAAATATGCAACAAGAACACCATTAAATGCACCGAATGCCATAGCTACAAGACATGCAACCAGAAATGCCACTATAATAGGTGCCTTAAGTGTCTCCGGTCTCGATTCATTTCCACAGAGAACACGGAGTATCACACTGCCGGCTATAGCAATAGCCGCACCGACAGATATATCCTGTCCTCCTGATGCAGCGGTAACAAGTGTCATACCGATTGCCAGTATCGCAAGCTCTGAACCATAGTCAAGGATAGTTATGAGATATCCGTTAAGTACCGGATCACCTAGGCTGTTTGTTCCGAGTGTAATCTTAAAGAAGGACGGATCGACAATGAGATTAAACAGTGCAAGTGCAAGAAGTGCAACCAGTGGAATAAGTAACTGCTTATTAAATTTCATCTTTTTATTATTCATTACCCTTCTCACCTCCTGCACTCTCTTTATGTCCTGCTATAGTCTGCATGATTCCGTTCTGAGTGAGTTCATCTCCCTTAAGTTCTCCGACCATCTTCCTGTCTCTCATGACAACAAGTCTTGAACAGGTTCGTAACATCTCATCTGTTTCCGACGAGATAAATGTAATACTCATACCTTCCGATGCAAGTTTAAGTACAAGCTTCTGAATATCGACCTTTGTTCCTACATCAATACCTCTGGTCGGCTCATCGAGGATGAGGTATTCCGGATGCATAAGCAGCCATCTTGCAAGTATAACCTTCTGCTGATTACCACCGGACAATGACTTTATAGGCGTATCTGCAGATGCTGTCTTAATATCGAGAAGTTTGATATATTTATCAGCTATCTTATAGGTTTCCTCTTTGCTGTATGGCTTGAGGAATCCACGGAGCACCTGTGCTGCGAGGATTATATTTTCCCGTACCGAAAGATCTCCGACTATACCATCAACTTTTCTGTCCTCAGGAAGATAAGCAATTCCATTCTTCATGGCATCAATAGGCTTTCTTATCTTTATCTCATGACCATTCTTCTTTACTTTTCCGTTTATAACTCGGTCAGCTCCGAATATCGCTCTTACGCACTCGCTTCGTCCGGATCCCAGCAGACCGGTAAAGCCGTTAACTTCGCCTTTATTTATATAGAAATCAAACGGACTTATTCCTGCGTCACTCTGAAGACCACTTGCTTCAAATACCGGAACCCCATCATTACTCGTTTCGACATCTGAAGTTTCGCCCTTAATATCTGAAAGATCATCCAGTTCTTTACCGAGCATCTTGGATACAAGTTCAACTCTCGGAAGATCCTTTATCTCATATTCTCCAACGAGTTTTCCGTCACGGAGGACAGTGATCCTGTCACACACCTCATAAACCTGATCAAGGAAATGCGTAACAAAGATTATTCCAACTCCCTTGGACTTAAGATCTCTCATAAGGCCAAAAAGCTTACGCACTTCACTTTCATCAAGTGATGATGTAGGTTCATCAAGGATCAGGACCTTACAATCCATATCAACCGCTCTCGCTATGGCAACCATCTGCTGCACGGCAAGGGAACAGCTTGAAAGCTGCTGGGAAGCCTCAGCAGGAATATCAAGATTCTTAAGAATCTTATTTGCATCAGCCTTCATCTTTCCCCAGTTTGTAAATGCCCCTTTATCTCTGCCTATATACATATTCTCGGCAACCGTAAGATTAGGGCAGAGTGTAATCTCCTGATATACGGTACTTATCCCGACATTCTGTGCATCCTGAGGAGAATGAATATGTATCTCCCCTTCATGGTCCTTAAGAAATATCTGTCCGCCATCCTTCACATAGACACCGGTTATAACCTTGATAAGTGTTGACTTTCCTGCTCCGTTTTCGCCCATCAATGCATGAATCTCACCTTCTCTTAAAGTGAAATCCACATCTTGGAGAGCCTTAACGCCCGGGAAAGTTTTCTGTATATTATGTAATTCAAGTACAGCCTTATCCTTCACTGTCTCACCTTCCTATCAAAATAATCATTTGTTTCTTTAGAAAAGGAGCGCAACATAACTAGTATGCCGCGCTCCAAATAACTTCAATGTACTAGATTCCGTAATTATCTACGTCTTCCTGTGTAATTGTTGTAGCGTCAAAGCCTTTTTCCTGCATTACGATTGTCTTTTCTGTAAGTGTCTCGCCTGCTTCAAGCTTCTTTATAACTTCGTCAATATACTTAGCCTGGAAAGGATTGCACTGTCCATCGTAATTCCAGTTCTTGTTAAGAAGTTCTTCAAGAGCCCACTTATTGCAGTCAAATCCCATAACTACTACGTCTTTGCCAACGCCATGTGAGATGTTAGCTTTATCAAGTGCTGCAACAGCACCCTTAGCCATATCGTCGTTCTCAGCATAGATTACGTTGAAGCTATCACCTGAATCTATAACTGACTGAACTATCTGCTGTGCCTTCTCTGCGTTCCACTCAGCTGTCTGCTGTGCAACGATTGTCCAATCATTATCCTTAGCCATCTGATCAAGAGCTCCTGATCTTCCCTGCTGAGCTGCTGAACCCATAACGCCCTGAAGGTGAATTATCTTATATTCACTTAAGTTCTGATCCTTTAACCATGTAGCTGCCTGCTCGCCTTCCTTGTCCATATCAGAAACTATTGATGCTGCATAAAGACTAGGATCTGCATCGATTGTACGGTCAAAAAGGATAACCTGAATTCCTGCTGCCTGAGCATCCTTTAATACACTGTCCCAACCTGATGTATCAGCTGCTGAAAGAAGAAGATAATCAACACCATCCTGGATGAACTTCTGTGCTGCGGCTATCTGCTCATCATTCTTTAAGCTGTAAGCAAATTCACCCTTATAGCCGTTTGTGTTTCCTTCACCAAACATTGCCTTGAGATCCTTATCGTTAGCTGTACGATAACCTGACTCGTTAGGATCATTATTGATGATACCAACCTTAATCTCCTTGCCTGCTGCCGGTGTTTCAGGTGCATCTTTGCTTCCTGTGTCACTCTTTGCTCCGCCACAACCTACTGCGCCGAGTAACATTGTTGCTGCAAGAGCTGCAGCAATGATCTTCTTAAACTTTTTCATGAATAATCCCTCCCATAAATGTTTTAGTTTCTGTTTGTTACGATGATGAAACTATAACAGATATGAGAGGGATTTAATACGGAGTATCTTTTGAAGTTTTTATGATTATTTATGAAGAAATGATACGTTAAAGAAATTTTGTTTGTTTTTTTATAAAAAGTTGAATTTATTACGTCCGGTATGGATAAGTTCCTTAAAATATAGCCTTAAAATATAGCCTTAATACTCTCTTTTACTTAGAACTTCATCAGTGACTACAGTGATCGGGCAGCTTTCATTTTCTATCTTTATCTCTTTTACAGTATCATCACCTGCGAAAATCTGTTCTTTTACATAGGTATTTTTTTCAACAGGATTACCTGCACTGTAATCACTTATGATTCTTTCTATCTCCGGCCCCTGAAGCGGATTACATTCCACATCAAGAGCTATCTTTCCCTCAAGAACCTTCTTCAGACCGGCTCTTGCGGCATCAAAAGAGATGATCATTATTTCTCCGTTTTCGATATCAGTCCCGACTTTTCTGCCCTGTTCTTCCACTGCAAGTATAGCTCCCAGAGCTTCATTATCATTTTCACAGTAAAGAACATTTATATCCTCATTTTCGCGGATCAGCCTTGATACAACCTCATACCCTTTAGCTTCCGTATAATCGGCAGGTTCAAGAGCCCTTAGATCCCAGCCATTCTCCGTACATGCCTTCTTCAGACTTTCAGTCCTTCCTATCTGCGCCGTTGCACCTATAGTTCCCTGTATATCAGCTATATGTATATCCTCCGGAGCTATGCCCTTTTTCTCGGTAAAGCTCTTCAGCCACTCACATGCCACCTCGCCTTCCCGGTAGAAATCAGAGCCTATCCAAGCCAGATAATCATCATCTTTTACATCAACTCTCCTGTCCACAACGATAACAGGAATACCTGCGTCACGAGCCTCCATAAGCACCGAATCCCATCCGGTTTCAGTAACGGGAGCCAGAATTATATAATCTACCTCCTGCTGTATGAATTTTCTGAGAGCCATAATCTGTTTATCCTGCTTCTGCTGTCCGTCATCAAAGAGAAGTTCATATCCGTTCTCCCTTGAAAATGTATTTCTGACGGATTCGGAATTGGCAATTCTCCAGTCAGATTCAGCCCCAAGCTGGGAAAAACCAATTACTTTATGGGGCTGTTTTTTGTTTATCTGCTTGCTTTCCTTATTCTCATCGCCACACGCCGACTGAGGAATGATCAGGAAAACCAGCAGTAGATATACAATTATTCTTTTAACTTTCTTCATCTTCACACTCTTATTCTGTCCTTGGAATCTTTACAGTAACCACTGTCCCTTTCATATATTCACTTTCGACGCTTAGACCGTAGTAGCTTCCATAGTGAATCTTAAGTCTCTTTTCTACATTTGCCATGCCGAAACCGTCTTTACCCTGAGGTTTCCCCTCACCTTTTATCAGACTTCTTACTTCACTCAGTTTTTCTTCAGTCATTCCTATTCCGTCATCAATGACTTTAAATATAATATCCTTCCCTGCCTCTTCACCTATGACCTTTATATGTCCAACGCCTCTCTTATTCTTCACGCCATGATAAAGAGCATTTTCAACTATAGGCTGAAGAGTAAGTTTCTGTATGGTGCAGTCGAGTATTCTGTCATCAAATTCTATATCATAGTCCATGATATCTCTGTATCTGTAGTGCTGGATTTCCAGATAGCTCTTAACATGTTCCATCTCTGATCTAATGGAAATCTCGCTTTTCCCTTTACTTAGAGATATGCGGAAGAAGCTGGAAAGTTCCTGTATCATACGAATGGCATCCTGATTTTCTCCCGCTTCAGTCATCCAGATTATCGCATCAAGCGTATTATACAGGAAATGAGGATTGATCTGTTCCTGAAGGAGTCTCAGCTCTGCCTCACGGGCATTTTCCTGTTCTCTGTGAATATCATTTATAAGTGTCTCTATCTCCTTAACCATACTGTTAAAACTGTTGGCGAGGACTTCCATCTCATCATGGCTCTCTATATGATATTCAACAGAGAAGTCACCACCGGCAAACTTTTCCGTCATATCAACCAGTTCCGTTATAGGTTCAGTGATACTCTTGGAAAGCCTTCTGGATAAGATGAAAATAACTATGATAATCACTACAAGAAGCAGCACAAGTATCCTTGTTGTATTGATAAGACTTGATGCCACTTCACGACGGAGCATCTCCATATTCCCGGCTTCATCACGTATATAAACCTGAATATCCTCCTGAATCAGAGATGTAAGCGTTCTGATATTGAAATCTAGCATCTCCATATTTTCATCATAATGGCCGCCCTCTTCAACATTCTTTAGAATGTCATCTACTCTCTCATCAAGTATTCCGAGCAGTTTAATAAGCTGATTAAGATCCGCCTCAACATTCTCTTCCGTAGTATTGTCACGAAGCTCCTGAAAATGCAACGATGCATTTTTTATAAGCGTCTTTGGATCTTCATCCATCAGCTTTTCTTCCGGATTCGTCCAGTTTGCGGAGCCGGTTATAATACGATACATAGTTTCATCCATAGACTCTTTAAATCTCATGTTATATACATTTGCACTGGTGATATTTCTAACCAGACGGTCATATTTCCGGTAGTAGTCAACCATTCTGATAAGAGCAAACACAAGAAGAAAAGTGAGCGGAATAACACACACCCACACGTAGAGCATGAGCTTAGTCTGTATCTTTTTTCTTTTTTTAACTCCACTATTTTTCAAGACTGTTTCTTGACCCTTCTATACTCTTTCGGAGACATACCCGTACTTTTCTTAAAAATATAACTAAAATAATGTGAATCTCTGTATCCTACCTCATACCCCACATCCGATGTCTTCATGGAAGTACAGACAAGAAGATTCTTTGCAGCTGTCATTCTGACATCAGTAAGATAATCTATAAATGTAACGCCGGTCTCTTTTCTGAATACCGCACTGAAATGATTTGAACTTATATTGACGCTTGAAGCTACATACTGAAGCGACATCTGTTCATCTTTATAATTATCTTCGATGAATTGTTTTGCCTTTTCAATTATCTCCAGATATCTCTGATCTGAAACCTTATTTCTGTATTCGATGGTACATTTAAGAAGTCTCGTTATATAATCTCTGGATTTATCCACCGATTCAATAAACCTGACAGGGTCGGTCAGTTCTCCAAGAATATCCCCTGCCTTTTCTTTGGAAACGCCAATGTTTTCCAGAAATGCAAAACTGCTTATAAGAGCTTCGAGAAGTACGTACTGCCTCAGCATTGTTGACTGTATTGCATTCTCACCTATGCCGGAAAAATATTCATTAACAAGATCTTCCGTTTCCTGAAGCGTTCCATTCCTAAGGAAATTATAAACTGTCTTCTGCGAAATTGCGCCTACATCCACCTTACTGATATCCAAGCTGCCTATATCAGCCATATTTACTTTACTGTCATTTCTCTCTTTACGGATTGTATCTCCAATCTTCTCCACTCCGGCAGTATTTCTATAGAAGACGGTACTTTCATCAAGCATGAATCTTTCAGAGAATTTACGCCCGGCGTCGAGATATGAACGATTAACATCCCTTAGTCTTTCAACCGGCATTCCCACGGAAATAAAATAAATCCTGTCCTTGTAGCCGTCCAATATATCTTTTATGCCGCGGATTCCTTCCTCGATATTTGAACCCAGCTCATCCATGGAATCTGCCTTTTCAAGAAAGCAGAGAACATCACCGATCTGATTATAGAGATAAACATGTGACTGTCCTTCATAGATGGATTTAAGCCTGCCGTATATCTCCTCTACATCACCGGAATACTCATGAATATCTTCCTTGCCTATGTCTTTTGAAAAAATCTGAAGAAGAACAATGGCATAAGCCGATGCTGCAATATCTATACCAAGATCACGTCCTTTTTCAAGAGACTCCTGCATAGAAAGCCTTCCATCTATCATGTCTCTGATAAAATTCTGTTTCTCAAGAATCCTTATCTCTTCTCTGTCCCTGATGTACTGCTCTCTTGCTTCTCTTTCCTGCTTTTCTTTCGTGATAATTCCTGCCACCTTCTGAAGTTCATTTATAAGAGTATCACCGGAAACAGGCTTCAGCATATACTCCTCAACACCTATACTTATAGCCTGCTTGGCATAATTAAAATCATCATAGCCGCTGAGAACAATTATCCTTATATCAGGAATCTCTTTCTTTACCAGTTTAGACAGTTCCAGCCCATCCATAAAAGGCATCCTGATATCCGTAATCAGAATATCAGGATGTGAACTTATAATCTTGGAATACGCAACCTCGCCGTCTCCGGCTTCACCTACAAGAACGAATCCATGAGCTTCCCAGTTTACGGATTTTTTTATTCCTTCTCTTATAGCATATTCATCTTCTACAAGAAAAACCTTGATCATATAATTACCTTCCTCTAGTCCTGCCCATAATATGCATTTGCTCCATGCTTACGGAAGAAATGTTTATCTCTTATGGTATGAGGTGCTTCTTTAACATCCGGATTGATCATTTCGGTACGTCTTGCCATTCTTGCAACCTCTTCAAGGACAACAGCGTTATGCACAGCTTCCATCGCATCCTTACCCCATGTAAAAGGCCCATGATTGGTAAGAAGTACTCCGGGTGTATATACCGGATTTATCCCCCTTGTTTCAAACGTCTCTATTATAACAAATCCTGTGTTTTTTTCATATGCATCTTCTATTTCTTCCTTTGTAAGCCCTCTTGCACATGGTATCGGGCCATAAAAATAATCAGCATGTGTGGTTCCGTACATCGGAATGTCTCTTCCCGCCTGAGCCCATGCTGTAGCCTCAGGAGAATGGGTATGTACGATTCCTCCGATTTCCTCATACTTTTTATAGAGTTCCAGATGAGTAGGGGTATCCGAGGAAGGCTTATACGCTCCCTCTACCTTATTACCATCCAGATCCATTACCACCATATCATCAGGAGTCATAATGTCATAATCAACACCGCTCGGTTTTATAACAAACAGTCCCTTCGCGCGGTCAATTCCACTTACATTCCCCCATGTATATGTTATTAGATGTCTCTTTGGAAGTTCCATATTTGCGATGTAAACCTGCTCTTTAAGTTCTTCAAGCATAAAATTACCTCCCGGATCTTAATTTGAAATTGCTGTAATTGCGGCTTTTTCTACAGGCATTGCCGCCCTGAAAAGCTCCATAAAGCTGTCAAATCCCTCAATATCAGCGTCACCTGCAATTACTTCGTCGCCGGCTTCGCCGTTAAAAATACTCTCTCCCAGATATTCAGAAAGACTTTTACCCGAGCCCTGCAGCATATAAAGAGCAAGTACAGCTATGCCCCATGCGCCGCCTTCTCCGGCAGTACTCATTACAGTTATAGGACGTCCTGTAGCTGCAGAAAGAATTTTCTGCCCTACTTCTTTAGTTTTAAAGAAGCCTCCATGTCCATAGAGTTTATCAACCAGAACTTTTTCTTCCTTAAACAGGATATCAAGCCCAACTTTAAGTGTGCTTACAGCTGAATAAAGATGCAGTCTCATAAAGTTTGCCAGATTGAAACTGCTTCCGATTCCCCTCATGAATACCGGTCTGCCTTCATCAAAGCCTGTCACCGGTTCTCCGGAGAAATAATTAAAGCCCATAAGTCCTCCGCAGTCAGGATCACCCTTCTCTGCCACTTTAAATAATGTGGTATAGAGCTTATTTGTATCGAGTGGTGCTCCTATGGCATCTGCAAATTCTTTAAAAACATTTGCCCATGCATTTATATCCGACGTACAGTTGTTGCAATGAACCATGGCAACATCATCACCTGACGGCGTAGTGACAACATCTATCTCCTCATGAACTGCTGATAACGGTCTTTCCATAACAACCATTGCAAAGATGGATGTTCCTGCACTGACATTTCCGGTTCTTACAGCCACACTGTTAGTAGCTACCATGCCTGTACCGGCATCCCCTTCAGGAGGGCAAAGCGGTATTCCTGCCTCAAGATTTCCACTTTCATCAAGCATTGCCGCGCCTTCAGTACTTAATACTCCTGCCGCTTCTCCGGCTGATAAAACCTTTGGAAGTATGTCTTTTAGTTTCCATGGTATAGTTTTACCATGAATTATACTATCATATTTTTCAATGAAATCCTTATTATAATCACACTCCCTGCTGTCTATAGGGAACATTCCGGAAGCATCCCCGACGCCTAAAACCTTTTCTCCTGTAAGACTCCAGTGTATATAACCGGCAAGAGTAGTTATAAAACTGATATCATTTATATGACTTTCACCATTTAGTATTGCCTGATGCAAATGAGCTATACTCCATCTCTGCGGAATATTAAATCCAAACTCTGCAGTCAGTTCTTTTGCAGCTTCTTCTGTTATGGTATTACGCCATGTTCTGAAAGGGACCAGTAATTTACCATCCTTGTCAAACGGCATATATCCGTGCATCATAGCGCTTATACCTATAGCTCCTGTTTTTTTAATAACAGTACTATACTTTGTTTCAACATCTTCTCTGAGTGATGAATAAGTTTTCTTAAGTCCATCCCATATCATATCCAGACTGTAAGTCCAGATACCGTCCACATACTGATTTTCCCAGTCGTGACTGCCTTCTGCTATGGGAGCTCCGGTATCATCTACCATGACAGCTTTTATTCTTGTCGAGCCAAATTCTATGCCAATCGCTGTTTTTCCTGCATCAATCTTATCTTTCATATCATATTCCTCTCTCACCTTTACGAACAGTCACTTCCTAATTATCCTGATTTCCAAATACCTTGTTGTAATCTTCCTGGAATTTTACTATTCCCTGATCAGTAAGCGGATGCTTTGTCATCTGCTCTATTACTGCATAAGGCACTGTAGCAATGTCTGCCCCTGCCAGTGCACATTCTGTAACATGTACTGTATTTCTTATACTTGCTGCAATGATTTCAGTGCTTATATCATAATTACTGAATATCTGAACAATATGCTCTATAAGCTCTATTCCCGGTGAAGATATGTCATCAAGCCGTCCAAGGAAAGGTGAAACATATGTTGCACCCGCTCTTGCTGCAAGAAGCGCCTGATTAGCCGAAAAAATAAGCGTTACATTTGTCTTTATACCTTCTTTTGAAAGAACCTTTACTGCCTTTAATCCCTCAATCGTCATAGGTATTTTCACTATCATATTTGGATGAATAGCCGCTATCTCGCGTCCTTCTTTTATCATCCCTTCCGCATCTACTGTAGTAGCCTTAACTTCGCCGCTTATAGGCCCGTCTACTATGGATGTGATTTCCTTTATAACCTCGTTAAAGTCCCTGCCTTCTTTTGCAATAAGTGAAGGGTTTGTGGTAACTCCACAGATAACACCCATGTCATTTGCTTTCCTTATATCATCTACGTTTGCTGTATCTATAAAAAATTTCATATCTGGCCTCCATTTTTATAATTTTTTCATCGTAACATAACAAAAACAGGTCATACTTCAAAAATATTAAATCACATTTCATTTTGGGGTTCAATGGGTAAATCAACGATGATTTGTCGATATTTTATTGACATTTTCCCGTAAAAAAACCTCTTTACCGATATTTCAGTAAAGAGGATAAATATCATATAAGATTTTGATTTAAAATATTACTTTAGCAGAAAATCCGCCAGAATAACGTTACTCACATCTATTCCCTGATCAGTAAGCCTGACTGTATCGCCAAATGATTCCATAAAACCATGATCTGTGTAGTAATTAATCACTTCTCCGTAAACCTCGTACATATCTTTACCGAATCTGTTACGAAATTCCTTCCTGCTGACTCCCTTAGTCATCCTTAGTCCAAGGAACATGAATTCTTCCATCCGGCTGTCAATATACATCGTAGTAACGGAATCCCTGAGCTTTCTGGATACATTTTCATATATGGAGACCTTATCATTGATCTGGGCAAGATCCATCTGAGCCGATTCAATGATATTTATATAGTCCATAAGATTTCTTATATTGGTGTATCTTTCGCCTTTGAAAAATGAAGCTGCACCTATTCCAAAACCTATGTACTCTTTACCCGACCAGTAAACTATATTGTGTCTGCATTCGTAACCAGGCTTTGCGTAATTGGAAAACTCATACCTTTCATAGCCGGCACTGCCAAGAACCTTCTTTGTCATGGCGTACATGCGTCTGTCGGTATCCTCATCCGGAATCTTGGAAAGCAGCTCTCTGTTTTCAGAAAGAGGCGTTCCCTTTTCAACCTGAAGAGAATATGCCGATATATGTTCAGGCTCAAGATCTATAACCCGTGTCAATGTATCGACGTAGGTATGAATATCCTGTCCAGGTATACCTGACATAAGATCAATGTTGATATTCTTAAAACCGGCACGTCTTGCCATGGCATATCCGTCTATAAATTCATCATAATCATGAATACGCCCAAGAGCAGTAAGAAGTGCTGTGTCCGCGCTCTGGAGTCCGATTGAAAGTCTGTTTATGCCATATGAGAGATACGAAAGAAGATTTGTGTATTTGAGCGTTCCCGGATTCGCCTCCATAGAAATTTCGGCAAATTCATCAACCTTAAATACATTTTTAATGCCCGTCATGATCCTCTCAACAAGCGCCTCATCGAGGGTGCTCGGCGTTCCACCACCGATATATACAGTCTTAACTATGTATCTGTCCGCAAATGGAACGTAAAGCCTCATTTCCTGACAAACCGCGTCCACATATCTGATTTTTTCAGCAAATGTCGCATCTGAAAATGACAGAAAATCACAGTAAACACATTTCTGTACACAAAATGGAATATGAATATATATACTTAAATCTTTTCTCATGATATGTATCTATCCATCTAATACTATTTATCATTACTCATCATCAAGCTTAAGGACACTCATAAATGCCTTCTGAGGAATCTCAACATTTCCAATCTGTCTCATCCTCTTCTTTCCTTCCTTCTGTTTCTCAAGAAGCTTTCTCTTACGTGTGATATCACCACCGTAGCACTTGGCAAGAACGTCTTTACGCATAGCCTTAACCGTTTCTCTGGCAATCACCTTTCCGCCGACAGCCGCCTGAATAGGAATTTCAAAAAGATGCCTTGGAATTTCTTCCTTAAGCTTTTCACACATCTTTCTTCCTCTCTCATATGCAGAATCGGAAAATACAATGAATGAAAGTGCATCAACTTCTTCTCTATTGATAAGTATATCAAGCTTAACGAGTTTAGACCTCTCATAGCCTTTAAGCTCGTAATCAAATGAAGCGTATCCCCTTGACCTTGACTTAAGCGCATCGAAGAAATCATAAATGATCTCATTAAGAGGAAGATCGTATTTCAGAAGAACTCTGGTCTGCTCGATGTATTCCATGCTCTTATATACGCCTCTTCTTTCCTGACAGAGATTCATTATGGCGCCCGTAAATTCAGAAGTCACCATTATTTCCGCCTCAACAATAGGTTCCTCCATATAATCAATTTCAGACGGATCCGGAAGATTTGACGGATTGGTAAGCTCGATCATCTCACCATTAGTCTTGTGAACCCTATATACAACGCCCGGAGCTGTGGTAACAAGATCAAGATTATACTCTCTCTCAAGTCTTTCCTGTATAACCTCAAGGTGAAGCAGTCCAAGGAAACCGCATCTAAAACCGAAGCCAAGAGCAACCGATGTTTCAGGTTCATAGAAAAGTGAAGCATCATTTAACTGCAGTTTTTCAAGCGCTTCCCTAAGTTCGGGATATTTTGCTCCATCAGCGGGATACATACCACAGAATACCATCGGTCTTGCTTTTTTATATCCCGGAAGTGCCTTGTCACAAGGGTTTTCAGCATCTGTGACAGTGTCTCCGACTTCGGTATCTCTGACATTTTTAAGACTGGCAGTGATATATCCAACCATTCCTGCCGAGATTTCCTCTGTAGGAATGAATTGCCCCGCGCCGAAAATACCAACTTCGACTACATCTGCCTCTGCCCCGGTTTCCATCATCCTTATTCTGCTGCCTTTATGTATAAAGCCATCGAATACGCGGCAGAAAATTATAACGCCCTTATATGAATCATAAAGGCTGTCAAAGATAAGCGCCTTAAAAGGCTTATCATTATCACCGCTTGGCGCAGGAAGATCTGTAACAATCTTTTCAAGAACCTCTTCAATATTGATTCCGTTTTTGGCGGATATAAGCGGTGCATCCTCAGCCACTATCCCGATCACATCTTCTATCTCTGCTTTAACTCTTTCGGGATCCGCAGAAGGAAGATCTATCTTATTGATAACAGGAATAACTTCCAGATTATGATCGACAGCAAGATATACATTTGCAAGTGTCTGCGCCTCAATTCCCTGCGCAGCGTCAACTACGAGTATAGCTCCCTCACACGCAGCAAGGCTTCTTGACACCTCATAGTTAAAATCCACATGACCCGGAGTATCTATAAGATTAAAAATGTATTCTTCTCCATCCTTCGCCTTGTAAATGATACGCACTGCCTGAGATTTAATAGTAATCCCTCTCTCACGCTCTATATCCATATTGTCGAGAACCTGAGCCTGCATTTCTCTTTCGGTAAGGGTTCCGGTCTTCTCAATGATCCTGTCTGCAAGAGTTGATTTCCCATGATCTATATGCGCGATTATGCAGAAATTTCTGATTTTATTTTGTGATAAATGGGACATATGTATATTCCTTGTATATATAATCTAATTATTGCTCAAATTAAAATGTAGTAAACTATTATATAATCAACAGACAGAATCTGTTAATCAAAATCATAAAAACTAATAAAGCAAATAGAAATATAGCAACTATAGCTTCTCACTGTCAAGTATTATAGTAAATGGTCCGTCATTTGTAAGGGATACGACCATATGAGCCCCGAAGCTGCCTGTTTCTACTTTAGGCACTTCTTCCCTGCATTTTGAAACTATATAGTTATATAAATTCTCCGCATGCTCCGGCGAACCTGCTTCTATAAATGAAGGTCTGTTACCTTTCTTACAGTTGGCGTAAAGAGTAAACTGCGATATGAGAAGAAGCTCGCCGCCAACGTCTTTTACCGAAAGGTTCGTCTTACCTTCTGAGTCTGCAAAGATTCTAAGACCTATAAGTTTTTTTATCATCTTATCTGCAACTAAAACATCATCCGAATCTGAAACACCTATCAGAACCATAAATCCGGAAGCAATACTTCCGATTACCACGTCATCAACTGTTACGCTTGCTTCACTTACTCTTTGAATCACAAATCTCATTGCACTACCTCTGTTTCTGCCTTTTCCAAAACTAACCCCGACCTAAGTCGGGGCAAGTCCGGAATTTTATATTTTTATCCTTTATTATTAATAACGTTTTCTCCTGAATGTCATTGTCAGTATAATTCCAAGTATACTAATTTCAAGTATAATAACGACATACATAAACGGCATATCATCACCGGTTTTCTTGAGAGGACTATCTTTCTTCGGCTCATCCTTCTTTACTCCGGCGTTCTTAATATCCGACTCTTCACTTGGCTCTGTCTCTTCTGTCGGATTGATCACTGCAGTTGGTTCTACTTCAGAAGAGTTTTCCTCTTCTTCAGTCGGCTCTATATCTTCTTCAGGCTGAGCTTTTTCCTCAATCTTCTTATTCACCATCTTAACTTCGACAGGTTTTGAATTATTCGGAGCTACAGGTTCATCCGGTATCGTAAAATCTACATCTTCGGCAAGTTCATATCCTGCAGGAGAAGAAACTTCTATAAACTTATAGGTTTCACCATTTTTAAATGTTCCTGTTACTCTGTGTACATCACCACCTGTTGTCCATGTAATAACAGCACCATCCTCATCAAGAACATCATAGCCTTCAGAATCTACAACCTTAACTACAGCACCGGGAAGAAAATCTCCTGCCTCATCATACTTGGAAAAATCAACGGTTATTACGGGTTCAAGCCATGTTATATTACCGTTTTCATCCAAAACAGCTGTTCCGTTTCCATTAGATAAGAGTTCTATTTCAGATGTATCTTTATCTAATTTAAAAGAAACAGTATTCTTTGATACATAAAATCCAGCAGGAGCCTTTAGCTCTTTAAGTGTATATTCCGTTTCAACAAAAGCACCCGAAAAACTTATACTACCATCACTATCTGTAGTCTTTTCAGCAACTAAAATCTCTTCACCGGATGAATTCTTCCTGTAAAGTCCATAGGTTGAACCGGCAAGCTTTTTACTTGTATCATCTTCACTTACCTTAGATATACTAAAATCTGCTCTTGGTATATCATTATATAAAGTATTATTCGGAACAGCCGTAGTAAGCTCTTTATCACTGTACAGAACACTCGACTTATTATCCATGCTGTTAATAGATGTATAATATACGTTTTCGTCAACTATATAGTTTCCTACAGTTGCAGTTTCAGTAATGGAGTATTTGCCGTCAGGAAGTCCGTCAAAGGTTACATTTCCATTTTCATCACTTGTTGCTGTATAAGTTTCAGTTGCAGCCGTGCCATCATCTTTTAATTTAACCGCCTTATACTTGACACCCTTTAGTCCTGCTACTTCATCCGGATTATCAGTAAAATCCTCTTTTATATACCCCATCTTTTTGAAACTAAACTTTTCATACGGATAAACAGATATAAATAAAGTATCTCCTGAAACAGAAACCCCTTGATAGGTGCCATGTATATTAAGAGATCCATCTGATGTATAAACTGAAAACCAAACCTCGGCATGAGGATAATCATTATATCCTTCAGGCGCTTCTACAGTTATGAAATGACTGCCAACTCCAATATCTTCGATTACTTCCGGAGAAGAACTGTTTGATTCCCATGACTTATTAAGCGTCGTTTCATCATCAATTCGAGGATTTTGATCATACATTTTTAACTCAGCACCTGCAACAAGTTGATCAGGATTATTTGCATCAACCACAGCTACTTTCTTATTATACTTTACTTTAAAATTGTTACCAATAACTATAGGATATGCGTAGTCATCGGAAGAGAGTTCAAAAGTTTTACCTTGATTTCCAAGCGTACCCACATATCTATAATCAAAATTAACATCGACATTATTCGCGCTAAGGCTAATATTCCCACTTTGCGGCATAAACATTTCATCAACTGTATAACTTCCCAACGGGAGTTCAAGTGTCACCTCAAACATTCTATCATCATTATCAGCAACAGAAAATGCAGCATCACTTAGAGCTTTACTAAATACAGTACCCCCATCACCATCCTTTTTCTTTATTCTTACATAAGTATTCTCTTTAGCCTCGTTAAAGTCTTTTTTACTGACAGTTTGAACCACACTTAACTGTACAGTACGTGTAGGAACTTTGTAATCATTATTTAATGTATAAACCACAGAATCCTCAGAAGAGTTTGGTGATGTCACATTCAATTCGGTAACAGAGTTTTGGGCATTAAAAGTATATCCACTAAATGCATTTTTATAACCTGCCTCCTGCTCTGAAACCTTTAACGAAGTCCCCGCAGGAAGTCCGGTAATAACTATAGGATCTGATTTCGAAACAGTAAAACCGCTTCCGGAAACAGGCTTTATACTTCCACCTTCAACCTTAATATCGCCGTAAGTACCGTCCGCAGCACTTGAACCGGCTGCAAATGAAATAGTAACGGGAAATTTATGAGTAGAAACATCATCTCCCATGGAAGAAGTATCAGATGTGCCATTTAAAAGAACATTTTTTTTAATAATTATACTTGCATCATTCTTCTTGTAATTATTTATGATCTCTAAACGTGAAGAATTTGTTTGAGTACTGCTTCCATCTCCGCTTCCGGAGCCCTGATTATTCGCCTTATAAACACTAAACGTAACAGGACCGATATAACTTCCCCGAGCATTATCTATTACGAAATCCCTCGACTCCAGCTCATATCTGTCAGTTTTATCCGTTGTAATAACTTCTTCAATCGTATAATTACCGATAGGAAGACGGAATTTGGGATAATCAAATCTTACACCGGTATCGCCAAGGTCAGTTTTAGTCATTTCACTGCCACTAAACCGCTTTACTACTTTATTTGCATTACTAATTACAAATGATGTTTTATTAATATATGAATCAACATCCGTTTTATCTATGCCAGTAATAAATTTTGAAAATTCTATAAATCCATAATTAGCGGTGTAGTTTTTTGTAAAAGTAACTGTAGAATTCTCAAAAGGCGTTTCATAACTAATTCCGGTATAATTTCCAATCGTTGCTTCAATATATCCACTATCTTTAATAGGAGAATCATCATAAACAAGTAATGTCAATCCAATTCTGCTATTTGGATCAAGTTCACTAAGAGTGAAAGTATCACTCTCGCTAATAAACTTTTCACCATGCCCATCTGTTATAACAAAGTCGCCAAACGTCCCGGTCATATCAGCCCCTGTGGAATTATCACGTAAAGTCACAACCACTTTATATTTAGCGTTTGCAAGACCCGGGCCAATATCAGATGCATCTGAATTACCATCCACCTTTATATCAAGTTTTATCGTTATTACATTCCCGTCACCCAAATTATCAAGTTCTTCTGAGGATAGGCTTAGATTCTCTGGATCTTCTTTCTCTTCTGATTCATCCGTCATTCCAGAATTCTGTATATCAGAATCTTCTGATTTTTCATCTCCCTGATTACTTGGCGTGTCAGCATTAAATGCACCGACAGATTTACTCAGTCTTTTGGCATTCTTTTTAATGTCAGTATTTGATTTATCTGCTTCTTCAATGATACTCTCATCAGAATCAGTAACTGCACCGGGACTTCCACCGGCATCGGTGTTTTCCACTGCATCTGTTAAAGTAGCAGTATTCCCACTGATACCGGAAGTATTCTCAATCAATCTTTGTTTAGGTGCTGTAAATACAAAGATCAGAATAATTGTAAGCATTATTGCTATAAATCTTTTTTTACCAGCCTCCATAAGGAACCCCCTTAATAGCACTTTAATTACGTGCTTTTTTCCGCTTTCCTACTAAAATAGCAAATATCATAGTAAATGAAATTATTAGTAGTATAAGCATTACAGTAACAGGAGCGTTATCACCTGTCTTCTTTTCTGTAGTTTTTGTATCTGTCTTTTTACCTGTCGTTGTTTCAGTCGTACTTTCAGTAATTTTCTTATCTGTCATATTAACAGATATAGTTTCTGCCGAGTCAGGCTTAACTGCATCATCCGGAATTGTAAACTGAACAGGCTCTGCAATTTCATATCCTGAAGGAGCAGTTACTTCAACAAGACTGTATGTTTCTCCTGCTTTAAATACTCCTGATACAACGTGAGGTTCTTCGCCCGATGTCCATGTAACTTTTTTTCCATCAGCATCCATCACATCATTTCCATCTGAGTCAACAACCTTTAGAACTGCACCCGAAACTGCCTTTCCATCCGGGTCAACCTTAGCAAATGACACTGTAACTTCCGGCTCAAGCCAAGTTATATTGCCCGCGTCATCTGAAACAATAGTTCCATTTCCATCTGAAAGAACTACTGTTTTTGTTACGCCATCACTGCCTTTAACCAGTTTAATGGTGATTGGATTACCTGATACGTAATATCCGTCAGGTGATACAAGTTCCGTAACAGTGTATTCTTCATCAATGAATATACCGTTAAATGTAATAATTCCGTCCGCTCCTGTGACTCTCTTTGAAACAAGCTTTCTGCCTGCCGCCGTGTTTTTGTAAAGTCCATAAGTTGAACCGGCAAGTTTCTTTGCTTCATTTTTTTCACTTACCTTTGTAAATGAAAAGTCCTCTTTAGGAATCTCATTAAATATTCTGTTATCTTCAACAAGTTTTGTACATGCCTTGTCTTCGTAAAGCGACTTGTCCGGGTCACTTCTATATGCAACCTTAGCATAATACATTTTATCTGAAAGTTCGTAACCTTCCACGGTACTGACTTCTTTTACTATGTAAGTTCCCTCGCTAAGGTCATTAAACATTACATTTCCAAGAGAATTACTTGTTGCTTCAAATGTATCGTCTTCATTCTGCGAAGGAAGTCCCTGACTGTCCATCTTAGTTGCTGTAAACTTAACTCCTTCCAGAGGCTTGTATGGCTCACTTCTCTCATCTGCGCAGTCTTCCAAAATATTACCATATTTAGAGAAGCCAAAGCCTGTAATCGGCCAGTCTTCAACAAGAAGTGCATTTGAGTCACCGTCTTTTGACTTGGTTGTTGATTCACCCGGTATAACCTTTCCATCTTCGCCCAACACAAATGAGGTCGCTGTTGCAATGTCATATCCATTCGGGGCAACTGTTTCAATAAGAGTATATTTCACACCTATCTCAAGCCGCCCTTCAATAACGTGAGGCGATTCCTTTACAGACGTCCAGCTGTCTACAATAACACCGTTCTCATCGCGAATTTCAATCTTTGCACCCGAAAGCTCTTCTGCATTCGTTGCATCAACTTTTGATACTGTAACCTTAGTAGGACTGTTCTTAAGCTGATAAACTCCATTATTATCTACTTCATTAGGTGTAAATACAGGTGTATAAATTCCACCTCCTGCGTAAGTAAATGTTACCTCTACTTCTTCAGCCGCAACATATCCAGCCGGTACAGTAGTTTCTTTTATGTAGTATGTTGCTCTTGGATCAAGATTCGGAACTTCGATTCCCTCTTCCTTATTTAATTCATAACGGTTAACAAATGTTGCTGAATCAAGCCCTGCTTTATAGAGCGAAATCCATGCACCCGGAAGATAGTTATTTGTTTCCGCATCGATCTTTCTAATCTTGAACGAAGCCCTAACACCTTCATATTCATTATTAACGATAACATTTGGATTTGAATCTACTGTTATCACTTCACCTGCTGTTAATGATGACGTTTCATCGCCATATACGATGGATTTGTGTACGAATCCCGCATATGATTCATTATCTGTCGGTATAGTTTCTGAAACAGTGTAAGCAGTTCCAAAAGGTATTCCGGAAAATTCTGCTTTATCGTTATTTGCCAGCTCGATGCTTATAGTTGCAACATTTCCTGAAATTGAAACATTGCTGTTACCACCATAAATACTGAAAGTATTGCCTGCTATACTATACTCACCTTTTTCATCTTCAACCGACTGTCCCGGTGCTTTGCCATCAGGATATGTAAGTGTAACTGTAATCGGGAATTTCAGTCTGCTGTCTGATCCTGTAAGTTTCTTAGTTACACTGAACTTGCCTTCCTTTACTTTGACGTTATTAGTGAACTTAATTTCAGATGAACCTGGATCAACTGTACCTGTAATATCTCCACCTGCTCCACTTGGTTTTCTAAATTTAACACTTATAATCTTATTATTGTTATCTTTTTCATAATCTTCTGCAAGACTTTCCGAAAGATCATCTTCTGTTATCTTAAAGTATTTTGTAAGTGATGTTTCTTCTCCAAAGCTAAGCGGAATATCTGAAACATTAAAGGTGAATGTACCATTCTCCTCATTCGTTGCATGACTTACTGTCTTCGTTGTACCTGCCGGAATTTCAGTACCATTTACATCCGCAACTTCTGTGAGTGTAAATGTAAACTGAGGAATCTCAGTAATATTTGCATCTGAAAGAGCTTTGGTTCCGGATACAGTAAACTTTCCTTTATACTCTGCTTTTGTGAAATTATTTATGAATTCAGCTTTTGCAACATCAGTTGAAGATATAGTTCCTTCAGCCTTTGTTTTTCTAACGAATGATACAACGCCGCCACTTACATCTATATTACCGTCTTCTGCCTTTTCTTTTACAGTATACGCTGCACCTGCAGGAAGACCTGATATAGTAATAGTTTCACCTTTCTTCAGTTTAAATGTAGCTTTGTTACCGGCATCAAAACTTATAACCGGTCCTTGAGATAAAGCAGTACCAATTTCCTTAGTTGAGGCAAATGATTTGCCGGCAGTATCAGCTACAGTTACTTCAAACTCGTATTCCTGAGAAGTATCGTCGTCCCCTGTCACTTGCTTAGTCACTTCAAGCCTACCGGTTTTTCTGACATATTTATTGGTAATATCAACAGTTGAAGTTTCACCTGCTGTGACGCCCACTTCTGCTTCGTTCTGGTTTTCTGTTGTACCAACCTTATATGAAGTAGTTCTTGTAAAATCACTTCCTTCTATTGTCGAATTCTCAGTTACAGTATATGTATCAGGTGTAAGACCGCTTATAGTGTAAGAACCACTTGTAAAGTCTTTATAATCAAATGTTTTATTGTAATTCGTTACCTCTGTTCCTTTTACATTAAATGTAAGCTTTTCTTTCGTTGTAACTGCATCAGCCTTAAGCTCACTATCATCGGCAAATGTCTTCTTGATAGTAAGACTCCCCTTAGTTTCAGAATAAGTATTTGTAATGGTTGCTGTATTACCGCTTACTGCAATAGTTCCACTTGCAGTTCCGGATTTAATACTATATCCTTCTGTTTCAGGTTCCTGTTCTTCAACTTCATATTTATAACCATTAGGTATATCTGTAATAGTAAGTCCTTCGTTTCCGGTAATTGTTAATTCCCCTGAAGAACCATTTGTAAATGTCACGTCCCCATATGTTACAGTTCCGGATAATGCATTATCATTTTCATCCTTAAGCGTAACAACAACCTTAAACGGAACGTTCATATATCCTTCAGGATAATCTACACCCGTTTCAAATTCTTTTTTAATAGTTACCTTTGCAACTCTTTCTTTATTTGTAATCGTTCCAGCATCTTTAGTTGCAGAATCAAGTGTCACACTGATTCCTGCATCAAGACCCGGCGTAACTTCATACTTGGCAACAAATGCGGCACCATTTGTCGAGGTAATCTTTTCACCAGCTGAATTTGTCTCATATATCTTATATGTGCCATAAGGTACATCTGCCCATGAAACAGCCTCTGTTGCCGTTCCCGATCCGTCAGCATTACCTGTCACCTCAACACTTTTAACTGCTTTAGACGTGTCACTTACATAAAGTGCACTTCCATCCTCTTTAAACAGTCCAAAGTAGAATGTATCTTTCTTGTTATTTGCTGATACAAACTTCTTATTTACACTTATAGTGCCTGTCTTCTTAGTATAAGTATTTGTAAAGCTGATACTCTGTCCTGTTGCAGTTGCAGAAAGCGTGCCATTTTTTGCAGTACTCTCCGTTCCCGCACCGTTAACCACTTTAGTTTCGCATGTATAATCATCCGAAATATCTTCATTTGATTCTGTAACCGTATATTCTGTATCAAGAGGAAGACCGCTTATCGTTACAATACTTCCATCTGAACTTATACTTGCACCTGCATTTAAAGCGGTAGGTGCTTCCGTAAATGTACCGCTAAGAAGCTCACCATAAGTAAAGCTATAAGTATTAGTGCCATCACTCACTTCAAATGTAACATTACTTTTAGCATCTGCACTGATATTTTCGTCACCGACAAATGTTTTGCTGATATTGATCTTACCTGTCAGATCAGACTTTGTGTTACATACTGTCCATGTATATGCGCCAAGAGGAATCTTAGCAATTGTAATGTTATTAGCCGCACTAACTGCTTCATCTAAAGCATCAGCCGCCTGATAACTTGGATTATCAGCTAATACTTTAGTCGAATCTTCAGTATAGAAAACAAAGTAATGTGGAGTATCATCAAGTGCATAACCACTTGGTGATACTACTTCCTGCCAATAAAAAACCTTTCCTTCAGCAAAATTTTCATTGGAAATAGTATAATAACCGTTAGAACCGGTAATATTTTGAGCAAGTCTTGTTCTTGTATTTATTGTATTATCACTGTTTAATGTAAGTTCATACAAATCAAACTTTGCAGTTGATAACTCGATGAAAATATTGTTGCCATCTATCTTATGTAACTGAAGTCCATTTCCACCAATTGTAGCAGAATGACTTGATACATTATGCCTCTCTTCAGTTCTGTCCTCATAATTAGTCCCAGTACCTAAAAGAATAGCTGTATTCTTTATAATAATATTATTTCCCAATCCTCTGGATCTTACAGAGTATTCTACAATTACATGTTTTCTGTCCGGAATAGTAACTGTTATCAATCTGCTGTCATCATTATATGCAACAGTCGCATCACCGGATGCAATAAGATCATTGCCAGCCTCATCTTTTATGACAAATGCATGGTCTCCTTCTTTATCGGTAACAAGCTCAATATTTGTATTAAGCGTGTCATTTAATGTAAGTGGATTGCCCGAGTTAAGTGTTAATCTATCAGGGTTAACATCAATTTTAAATCTGATATTATCTTTTCCTTCCGGCAAAGTCTCCTCGGTCATATCCGTCTTAGTAAGTATCTTATAATCATACGTTGCAGTCTCATCATCTGTTGCAAGTACTGTATTACCATCCGGAGTAACTACATTAAATGTATTTGTGTAATTTCTTGATACTTCCTGCCTTGAGTTTTCAAATTCACTGGCAATACTTGTTTTTTCAGCATCAGTGATTTTTGTCTTATAAGTAACTGTTGTCCTCAAACCACTTATTCCAACTACTTTAGGTGTACCATACTTAAAATATGTGTAATTATTAACCAAATCACTTACAGATATAGGACCAAGTTCACCTGTTTCTGACAAAATAACATCATCAGGCATAGGATATTCATTACCAGGGACTATATTGTTTGAATAAGACTGTCCATTAGAATTTCCCGAAAGAGACATTGAAAATGAGCCAGCAACAAACTCCATTCCTTCTGGAATATCATCATAAATAAATAATTCAGAATCAGGATCCAATTCTGCCTGATTATCATTAATCACCACCGTCCATGTATATTCACCAGATGCTTTATCAAATATGTAAGTTTTGTTAACGCTAATATTATTCTCAGAATATTTTTTATTATCAGTATCTTCACTCAATTTATCGTCATTACTATTATTAAGCGAAACTTGATTCTGGTAAGTAACTCCAGGAACTAGTGCACTATTATCAATCGGAGAATATGATATATACACATTATAAGATGTATTTGCAGGTATAGATTTAAACATTATTTTTTTCGAGTCTGAAAATGTAGTATATAACGAAGAATCAACAGCATTATCTGACGAATCTTTTACTTCAACGCTATCCCAATTAATGCTAATTAAATCATTTCTATACCAATTTTGATTATCAAGTGAATTACATGAGGCATTTTCGGTAATATATGCATTCTTAAGTTCAGTATTTCCTGTATTTGTTACAGTAATTTTCCACTTTACTTTATTTCCATCAAACTCGACAAATGATTTATCTACAGTTCCTTCTCCAATCACACCAAAATCATGATTGATAGATGTACTATCATTTCCCTCTGAATTATTTCCTTTAGCATTAACACTATTTGTAATACTTTTTGAACCACTTAAAGATGGATCATCATCAGATGTAGGAATAGAAACCGAATACTTAATTACAGCTGGTCCAGTGGTACCTGCAGGTAAGGTATAAGCAAATAATTCGCTTCCATTTCCAGAATATGTATCATCTGTAAAAGTACTGCTTGGAGTAATTTCAATTGAATCGTTAAGCATAACCGTACCGGAGATTTTTTGCAAATCATTCATAGTATCAGTTATTTTGACATTAGATAAATCTTCGCCGGTTTTTCCGATAGTAATAGTATAATCAATAGTATTACTTCCGGATTCCGATGCTGTCTTATCAACTTTTAACTCACTTTTAGGTATAACTGTTGTTGATTTTTCATCACTTACTCCACCATCTTCCCATAGACTTTTAGCTGTATTAGTGAGTTCAGTACCTATAGCATCCGAATCAACAACTGTATCATATGTTAATTCATATATTGTATTTGCTACATCAATATTCTGGTTACTTAAAAATGCAAACAGATCAACATTAGCAGATTGACCGGAAAAAGTAATATATTCTTTAGGGATATCATAAGTTGTTCCATAATTCACTTTAACTTTAAACGAATCTTGATCATAGTTCTGTTTATCAGAAGATAATTCGTCATAGACATTTAGTTTGGATTTATGATATGAGTTTGGATTAATGGTTACTTTATAGCTAATAGTATTGGAATCACCAAGTAATACCTCATGTGAATAGTCATTATAGTTACTCGAGGTTACACTTTTACTGGTTGGCACATTAGTTTCTTCAGTAAACTCTATTGTCTGTGGCGTCCCCATTCCCGGAAACTGAAATGATATACTGTCTGCTGTACCAATGTTTTTTGCATCAAGCTCAACCTGCATCTTAAACGTTCCGTTTATCGATTCAGGGTTATCATTAATTACAGTTTCAATATAGCTTTTATAAATTTTAAGCTTTACAACATTACCTGATATTTCATATTTTCCACGTATATTGTCACCTTGTTTAATATCGCCATCACTTTTATCCAGTATTCTTGCCAGATCAGGATTACTTGCAATATATGACGAAATATCATATTCCCATACAATATTATCGGAAGATCCATCATAAGCAGTTGGATACTTATCTCTTGGAATAGTATATGACATACTGAGTTCAACTTTAGAATTTCTTCCAATAGCCGCGTCTGTAGATACTGTCGCAGTTATGCTGCTTATAATATCATTAAGTGCAGTAGTATAGGTTGTTCCATCTCCGAGATTATCCATCTTCTGTGGAGATGAAATAACTAATTCAGTGCCATTATTGTTATTCTCTGATTTTTCTTCTTTGACAATTTCGTCTTTATTATCAACAGGCTTTTCATCTACATTATCACTTGAACCAATTTTTGAAGTATTATTTTCTGCAACAAAATCAGAACCTGATTTGTCACTATCGTCAGATTCAGCATTAGAAGTGTCACCTGAATTAACACTACTATTATCAATATCCAGAGTTTCATTTTCGGTATTATCAGATTCCAATATCTGATTATCCGCCGTGGTCACGTCCTCAGACTCAGTCATCACCTGAGTTTCCGGCGTTTCATTTGCAGCGTCTTCAGCAAAGGCTTTGTAGAGACTCAGCTCACTGCTTTTCGGAATACAAAGCGTCACTGACATAACCAGTGCCATAAATAATGCCAAAAATCTTTTCTTGTTTCTACTCATAAATTATCCTCCAAACATACATATAAAAAGGCGCAGAATACCCCTTATTTTAATGTTATAGTTATCCCGACTATAACATTAATGCTCACTAAAACGCAAGATTTTTCATGCTTAAAACACAAAAAATACGCAAAAAATATCATGTTAGTAAAAATAAAGCACAGGATTCATCCTATGCTTCAGACTGTAGACAAAGTCGGTTGTGAAACGAATATAAGGGGTTACAGCCTTTTGGCAAAGAAAAATCAGGGGCAGTTCCACTGTCGAGCTATTACCTACTACACCACCGTTCAATGAGTCGGAAAAGCAATAATTTCAGGTAAAAACGGGCCGAATTATTGCTTTTTGCATTGCGCCAAATGTTGTAAAAACCCTAAAAAGCAATAATTATAGGTAAAAACGGACCGAATTATTGCTTTTTGCATTGTGCCAAACGTTGTAAAGTCCTAAAAAGCAATAATTATAGGTGAAAACGGACCGAATTATTGCTTTTGCATTTCGAGACAGAAAAAACCGGTGTGATTTACCACAACCGGCTTTGTCTACAGTCTGACAGGATCCGGCTATTAGCCGAATCCTGCCATAGAATTTCTAAACCTGAAACTGTCTTTCAGAATCAATATGAAGAACCTTCATGCCCTTAAGCTGTGAATAGGATGAAAGCATTTCCGGATATACAGCAAGCGCTGATGCCGGCATATCATATACTATATCATCCTCGGTAATACTCAGTTCACCCGGATTAATGGCGATAGAATTCTCTTTTTCATTATAAGGAGCAGCAACGAGAAGTTCTTTAACAACGCTACTGAAGTGCGGCATTCCCTCAGGAAGAGAAATATACTTTCTGCTGCCGGATTTTGCCATCCCCTCATCACTTATCATACACATCTTCTTTTTGCTGATCTTTTCTCTGGAACCCTGAACAAATGAATCTGCTGCTTCAGCAAGAATCTTATCACGTTTTTCATTGTCCTGTGCTACAAAGAGTGCATTAAGCTCCTGCATAGTAGGAGTTTCTTTCGCAAATGACATGTAAATGAATTTCTCCGCAGCAAACACGCCTATTCCGGCAAAAAGATTCTTATAGATTCTTTCCATGTATTCCTTAATCTGAAGCGGTCTTTCATTCTCAATATTAGTCTTGTTATCATTGTACATTCTTATGAGTGAATTCTTAAAATCCTTTATCCTCTCATCAGTTACATAATCAGAAGGAAGAAGTTCACTCTGCTTTGAATGCTTTAACATGAAAGAAAGTACATTTCTGCTGTCACTTGCAAGGCTTTCAATTGCCGAAACAAGATCTGAAGAAAACTGAGCATATAGGTCGTCAATTCTTTCAGCAACCTGACGCAGCCACCTTACCGTATCGCCCATAAGATCCGCATTCTCAATTCCTTCCATAAGAACTGTTCTTTCAGCTGCAAGAGCTTCTTTGATACAAGCATCCTGATAGCCCTTTTCAAATTCCTTTCTCTTGGCTGGAAATGTAAAGAACGGAAAACTCTTAGCGATCATATCGGTAATTGATTCAATAGTTCTTTCAAATTCACCACTTGGAGTATACTCCTTAGACTTTTCAGCGAGCTTCTTAATCTCAAGTATGAGTCCTTTGTCTTCGTTAATTCCGGCAAAGCCTTTAGCTCCTATTATATGAAGTACGCCGATAGGTCCGTACTGATCGGTACATTTGGCAACCATCTCGTCTATGGATTTCCAAAGCTTAGTCTCTATATTCTTGGCGATACCTGAAACATTCGGCTTCATATTCTCCACATCACGTCTAAGACTGCTGCGGAGTGTATCACGATTTTTCTTTATATCCTTATAAGATGCAGGAGATGTAAACTTAGTATTGATAAGGCCGTTAACCTTAAGATTGATCTCATCTCCCGGTTTACCTTCTATAAAAGTCTTTAGCTCACTGATAGCCTCATCTATAAATCCCTGAACCTTCGGTTCATCAAGCGGAGACTTTGAGAATTCCTGAAATGCCTTTGAAAATATCTCGTACTCACTCAGATTTTCGATCTCCCTTATAGGAATCTTATAATCAGTCTCACTTATAACTTTAAATGGCTGATCATCATTTTTTCTATAGAAAATATCTCTGAGATTTTTATGACCGCCGCCAAATTCTTCTCCACCAATATACTTACTTGAAGTGAGCTTATACATAAAATAAGCTATGTCTCTGTAGATATTCCCTTCCGGAACATACCCCGCATCATCCTGTCTTCCCGAAACAAGCATACACGATTCAAAGATATCTTCTTTCATAGCAAGTCTATGAGTTGTGCTTTCAAATACATATGCTTCGTCTCTTTTTGAAAGTCCCATATAATATGATATTTCAGAAAGTGTTGCGACAGCGTTGGCATTCATAAGATTCTTGGCACTTCCTGTCAGTCTGTTGTCAGCAAACAGCACATCCGGAGTCATAAGTATCGCTCCGAGTCTGAAATTATTCATCTTCTGTGATCTTGCATATGCTCTTATGTTATAAGCAAGATCGGAAATGATTCCACTTCCCGTTCCACCACCAAGACCGGAAACAAGAATGACGTCCAGTCTTCTTGATGCGGACTTTCTATACATTTCATTTAACTTCTCAAAAAGAAGAATTCTGACATCTTCATAAGCATTTGAAAACATAAGTCTTCCGACCTGTCTCTTGCCGCCTGTTCCAACTGTGCCGATTACATCAGCCGGAAGATCCGGACTCATCCATTTGGCAAGATTTGCTACTGCCTTAGCCCTTAAGCCTTCGTCAGTAAGCATATTTTCAAGATTTGGTCTGTAAATGCTTATTACTTCGGTAGCATTAAAGCCCAGTCCCTCTTTACTGTCATTAATGGTCTGCTCCATATTAGGAATATCAGAATCAAACATGAGAAATTCAATATTATCTTCCGGAGACATTTCCTGAAGAAGCATACCTTTAAGATTAAGTACTGCTCTGCTGCCTGAGCCTCCCAGACCTATAACGAGAAGATGCCCATTTAACTTCTGGTCATTATCACCTTTATCAAAGATACGAACATCCTTTAATCTGTTAAACTCTTTCTTTTGAGTGTCAATGAGTATCATTTTCCAAACTCCCCCAAGTTAAAAACGATATTTATTAGAAGCATAAAGCGCAAGTGCAAATGCAATAGATATAAGTGCATCCGGATCATTATCAACCTGGATGATATATGTGTCTGTGATGTTAAGAGCCTGCCCCGGTATAAGGTAAGGCTGATTCCTTACGCTCATAACCTTGATACGTCCTTTCCAGATATTGTAATTCCATGCATAGCCCTCACCTTCAATAAGCCAGTCATTGAAATCAATATCATATTCCGGACGACCCAGTCTGTCATCTCTTTCAACCGTTCCGAACTGATCTCCTCTTGCACAGAACTCGAATTTATTCCTGAACATTCCTGCCTTTTCCTGCACATAAGCCACCTCGCTTATAGTGTCATTAAGGAAAATCTTAATTCTGTGTCCTGCAGGAAGGAAATCATCCTTTGTATAGTACACCGGTTTTCCATTAGCATTAAAAATCTGAAAAGAGTCCTTCTCTTCAACATCCGCTGCTTTAATAAAAAATCTTAACATTTATAAATCCCCCAATTTATAATTTACCTTACTCTCTTCCATCCCAGCAATATGTACAAAGCTTTTCTCTGTCAATCCCAACAGCTTCTATCATATCGTCAATCCTGTTAAATGCAAGAGATGTAAATCCCATACGCTCACAGATTCTGTCCAGCATCTTATGATATCTGTCTGAATCCGGATTAGCATAGTCATCAAGAACTGTACGTTCTACCTTCTCGCCTTCCTCTTCCGAGATAACCTGTCTTGCAATAAGTTCCATCTCCGAAGTAGATCTTGAGAAGTTGATGTATTTACATCCAAAAAGCAGAGGCGGACATGCAGGTCTTATATGTACCTCTTTCGCTCCGCTTTCATATAAAAACTCAGCAGTTTCTCTAAGCTGGGTTCCACGAACTATGGAATCATCTATCATAAGAAGACTTTTGCCTTCTATGAGTTCATGTATCGGTACAAGCTTCATCTTTGCTATAAGATTACGTTTTTCCTGAACCGTAGGCATAAAACTTCTTGGCCATGTAGGCGTATACTTTATAAACGGTCTTGCGAAAGGAACTCCGGATTCATTTGAATATCCGATTGCATGTGCAGTACCGGAATCAGGTACAGGGCACACATTATCAATCTTATCATAGTTATCCTTATCACGTTTCGCTATAAGACGGCCACAGTCATTTCTCATGCGTTCAACAGACTTACCTTCGTAAACTGATGACGGATAGCCGTAGTAAACCCAAAGAAATGTACAGATACGCATCTTCTCACCCGGCTTTTCAAGTGTAACAACACTTTCCGGAGTCATAACACATATCTCTCCCGGGCCAAGATCCTTGTAAGGTTCATATCCGAGTTTAAGCGCCGCAAATGACTCGAATGTTGCACAGTATCCTTCCTGTTTTCTTCCGAGAATTACAGGTGTACGTCCAAGCCTGTCCCTTGCAATATATATACCTTTAGGAGTAAGAAGCAATATCGACATGGAACCGTCTATCACTTCCTGCGCATGCTTAATTCCTTCAACTATATTATCCTTTTGATTGATAAGCGCAGCTACAAGCTCAGTGGGATTTATATCACCACCGCTCATCTCCAGGAAATGTGTCTGCCTGTCATGGAATAATGTGTCAACTATTGCGTCAGTATTATTGATCTTACCAACTGTTGTAATAGCATAAGTACCATGATGAGAACGAACTATAAGTGGCTGAGGCTCATAGTCTGATATACAGCCTATACCCATGTAACCATTCATACGTGAAAGCTCTTTTTCAAACTTGGTTCTGAATGGTGAATTCTCGATGTTATGAATTGCTCTGTTAAAGCCGTCCTTACCGTAGGCTACCATACCTCCGCGTCTGGTACCAAGATGTGAATGATAATCCACTCCGAAGAAAAGATCAAATACACAATCATCTTTTGTCGCTGTTGCAAAAAATCCGCCCATAGATGTTTTTCCTTTTCTAATATAATTACCCCGGAATATCACTTTCCCCAAAGTGAACAAACACATGTAAAGTATATTATAATTAGAATCAAAATACAACAAAAAAGTATGGCACGGAGGATATACCCCCGCGCCACATTTTGTTATGGTTTTACAACGCCTTTTTCATTTTCTTTTCCGGCCGCCTTCATCTCCTTAGCTGCCTGTTTAGCGGATTTTATAGCATCCTCAGATTTTACTTTTGAGCCAAGAAGCTTAGATAAAGAATCATTTTTCTGTAATTCTTCCGGATTCTTCTCGTGCTTTACAGCCGAATCACGAAGGATATCATCCCTTATATTAAGAATATCTTTATCATTTAAGTTCTTATCCTTTGACGCTTCTATAACTCTCTTCCTGAATTCATTCTTGAAAGGAGCATTTTCGATGATCTTCTGTTTGAAATCATCATACTGAGCAGGCTTATTATCAACATACTTTGAGAATCCATTTTTAAGGCCTTCGCCAACGCTAAGAATATCCTTGGTCTGTACTCTTTCGATGACATCAGTCGGAATCATTCCGGCTTTCAGATCTTTCATGTTATTTTCGTAAGATTTCTTTTGTTCTTCAAACGTTTTCTTCTGTGCTTCATAGTCTTTCGTTATATCTTTAAGCATTTCTTCAGGCACTTTTCTACCCAGCTTTGCAGATTCTACACGAAGTTCATTATACTTTCTCTTATACTCGGCACCGGCTTCATTATAAGCCTTCTCAGCATTTTTAAAATCACTCGAAACAGCCTTAATACATAACTGTCTTTCTTTATCCCCAAAATTACTCATTATAGTATTTGAATAAACGGACTTAACTGCTGAGTCAAATATCTTATCTTCGTAAGCCTTTATCTCTTCTTCAGTAGGCTTTTCTTTAGCAATAAAATCATTCCTTAAGTTTTCTCTTGCCTTATCCTGATTTAGTATATCTTTAGCAAGATCATTCTTAATCTCTTTATTCTTCGAAATGATATTATACTTGAGATTCTCATTAAATCTTCTTTTTTCTTCAGCGATGAACTTGTCGTATAATTTCTTCTTTTCTTCAGGTGAAACATTCTTTAGTTCTTTATTATACTCTTCTTCCCTTACACCAAATGTCCTTGTTTTCGCAAGAAGATTTCTCTCACCGTAAGAAATGCCGTTTTGTTCAAAATCAAGAGTTGCCTGATTAAGTGCATAGAGTGATTTCTTCGCGTCAACCATCGCCTTGTATCTCTTTTCACCTACTTCACCAAGAAGCTTTGCTCCATCTTTGCTCTTAGGATCCCCACCTTTCTCAGTTATTTTCGCATCTTTAGAGGCAATGTACTGGTTCATCTTCTTATAGACTTCCGCCTGCTTAGCCTTATAAGCCTTAAGCTTCTTTGGGTCAAGCTTTACCTCTTCAGGATTTGTAAATTCATAAATAGGTTTTTTAGGATTATCCTTTCCGAATTTATCTTTCTCATAACCAACCACCTTTACCTGATGAGAAGTACGGTTCTGGTTAAGTATGTCTCTTGAAAGATCCTCTTTCATCTTTTCGAGTTTCTTAAGATCAGACACGATACCATCGTAAAGGCGACTGCCTGTTGCTGATTTTGTTCCTTCAAGTCCTTTTCTTGCTTCGCTAATGGTCTTTCTCCCCTTGAAACGAGGCGCTTTTCCGCTTATAAATGCATTCATTCTTCCTCTTGATGCTTCTGCTTCAATCCTTTCTTTTGCATCAGATAAGAAGTCATTATGATTTCCGTTATCAAGTATTCCTGCAAACTCCTTACAGCTCTTTGGATCAAGCACTTCAATGAGTCTTCCGGCATATTGCTCAGCGTACTCCTTTAACTTAGCTCTGGAAACAATATAATCCGGATGCTTTGAATCAAAGTATTCAGGATGAGCATCCTGATTCATGCCGTTTAAAAACTTGGCCTCCATATAAGCGGTAGCTGTGGTAAGCATAAATGCACTATCAGGTTCCGGATTTTCTTTAAGAGCATCGGAATATGCCTTAAGTTCTCTTGACTTATCACAGATTTTAAAATCCCTGTCAATTTCAGGCTTCTTGCCGTTCTTCTTTATGTCCTCTAATTTCTTAATACTCTGATTGATCATTTTAGGGAAATAAGTATCTCTATACGCTTCAACAGTATCACCAAAGATTGAAACCGAATCTGTATATAAATCTGTCCCCGCTTTATCAATTACAGAAGTCCCATGATAAGCATCATAAAAATCCTGAAGCTGCATCACAGTTTTTATAACATCTGTAGGTGACTCAATCTTCCTACTCAGAATAGACTCTTTTAAAGGTTTGAACTTCTTTTCCTCAAATTCTTCAACCGCCTTTAAAGTCTCCGAACCTGTTTTAATATTATTTTCTTTCGATTTAATCTTATCTCTCAGCTTCTTTTTTTCAGCCTCGGTTAATGTTTTTTCACCATTTTTTAACTGCTCTTTTAACTCCTTTAAATCTCTCTTATTTCTATTACTTACATTAATCACTTTAAGCTTAGCTCTTCTTATGGATCCTTCAATCTTGCCACCGACGTTAAGTATTTCAAGTTCATCCGGAGCGTAGCCCAGCTTAATACCTTCCTTCATCCACTTAAATCCCGTCAACTGAGGCATAATGTCTCTAGTCACGGTATTACCGTCATTTCCGGTGGCATGAGCTATACAATTACCCATATGAGCACTTTCCTCCTGAAACTCAACCGGAAGGGAAACGAGTTTTTCAAATGCATTTATGCTCCTTGTCATGCTTTCATCAAGCTTTGCAAGATATGTCCTTTCTTTTTCATCATCCCATCCTGACTTTTCAGCCCGCTGCTTATAAAATTCCGCCTTAAACAATTCAGTTCCTGCATCGCAGAATTCATTATAATCCTCCAAAGCCCCTACAGACTTCATCCATTTACCTGCCGCAACAGGATTACTCTTTAAGTGAATTTCAGGTGCATTTCCACTAAGCTGAGTATAGAAATTATAGAGATAATCCCTATCGGCAAGAGCTCTCATCACATTGCCTTTTTCTACTTCATTCATAAGTGATACGCCTTTAAATGACCTGTTATACTCCTTTTCATACCCTTTGGCATTAATAAGAACATCATCCATAAGAGCTTTCATCTGCATATTAAACTTTACAGCTTCTTTTCTCTCTTCTTCATTAATATCATATTGCAAGGAAGGAGCCAAAGCCCCTCTTTTCATGCCATATTTTATATTACCGTTCATTTTACGACTGCGATCATCGTCAATATTTTCTTCAACAGCACTTGTAAATTCACCATAAAGCTGCGACCCCAATTCTTTATAATATAAATCTACCGGTGCTTTTACAGTCATGAATCCAATATGCGTACCATTCTGACCAAAAAACGGTCCATAGAGATCATATTCTTCCGGTGTTATAGTAGTGTCCAATATCTCCTGAGATATCTCAACCGGCTTATTCGTACGGCATATATATTCCGTTGATGTTCTTGCAAAAGGTTCAGCTTCACGAATGGTTTTATCAATATTTGCACTAATCCCTTTACACTCATTAGCTATTTTATTAAACTTTTCACTGATAATTATTTTATCAGAAGCGCAATTAATCTTGGTACTCTGTACTTCCTTGTCAAATTCAGCGAATTTCCTGGCTGCTTCTTTTGTTCGTTCATATGCCCGCTTATTTGCCTCAAAATCTTTTTCAAGATTGGCAAGGCTTTTATTATAGCCTTCCAGTTGTTTAATTGAGCTTTGCATATAGAATTTCTCACGAACCAGATTATTTTCTATATCCGTAATCTTTTTATTATCAGCTTTAGAGTCTTTTGCTTCTTTTAGTTCTTTTTCTAGATCCTTAATGCTTTTATCAGTTTTTTCAATTATTCTATGATATTCATTTATTTTTATCTCAATGCCTTTCTTATTTCCCTCAAACCATTCAGGAGTAGTTTTCTGCGCAACAACTCTGCTTTCAACTTCAAGATACCAGGCAAGTCTTGAGATTTCTCCGGGAAGACTCAGTTCATTCATCCCCCAGCCATTATCGATTGCTTTCTGTTGTCCTCTTATATGTTCAATCTGAGCCTTTGCAGTACGGCGATGAACAGTATCATTAATGTTCTTTCTTGCCATGGTATCAAGAGGACTCTGGAGATAAGCATCATAATGTGATTTACCGTTTTCTTCAACAAAAGACTCAAGTACCTCGTGATTTTTAAGCATATCCTTAAAATTTTGGTTAAGCTTTTCAAGATATACCTTTTCTTTTTCAGGAGTATAATTATCATTTATCTTCTGTTTCTCATATTCCCTCTTAAGCAGTTCTGTAGTAAGAGTAAAATAATTATTTAGGTTTTCAAGAGGACCTTTACGCGGCTCATTTGTAACGGGATCAACAGAATCGAGATATTTGATAGAATCCTGGACTGAAATTCTTCCTCCAATAACAGGACCGTTTATATACTGGACTGCAAGTCCCTTTAAGTATGGATTATCAGACATAGCGCGGCCATAGTCCCCCGCATCCGTATCAAGCACAATAGATGCATACTCAATATAGCCTTTAAATTTATCAAGGTCTTTAGATGATCTTTTAAGCACATTATCAAACATTTTTTTGGTTTCTACCATTCTGTCCTTAAATTTCTGTGCTCCCTTTTCATCTGTAAATGCACCGGTAAACTTAAAGTCGTTGTCCCCACCCTTAGGCACATCCTTATTAAACTTCATAGTTCCAATTTTACTCATAACATCATCAATATCCTTTGATAATGTCTGATCATTAATTGCATCCTTTAAAAAAACCAGTTTTCCATATGCATCATTTACCTGAGTATGTGCCGAAGCAAGCCCATACTGTCCTTGATAGAATATATCTGTTTTCGCATTCTTCTTTTTCTTTGGCATTGATTCACCCTCCGATTTTTTTTTAAAGCATTTTCATTTGTCTTATAAACAGCCATCATCTCTCTGGCTGCCTGTTTCCACTGGTATATGTATAATATAGTATAATCAATGCAACAAAAGCGCAACATTTATGTTCCATTCTTTCAAGGCAAATATATTTCACAAAAAATAGAGTGCCATTTGACACTCTATCCCATAAAGCTTTTCGTGAAGCTGAATTCAGAAGCTTATTCTTCTTTTCTTCTATCCCCCCGGAATACTCCGACTCCGGCACGCATTACACTGTTATTTCCATATTTGCTGCGAATCTTATCTAATGCCTTATCAAGATTCTTCTGCTTTTCCTTCTCCTCCTCACCGAATAAAGACATTTGCTGAAAACCGTCTTTATCTATATCCGAAGCAGAAAGACCTATAAGTCTAAGTGGCTCTCCCTTCCATGCTTCCTTCATAAGACGAACCGCTATATCGTAAATTTCAGAAGTTATATCCGTGGAATTCTCTATCTTTCTACCATGTGAGTGACGCTTCATATCACTGGTACGATATATCACTGTAATCGTAAATGCCTTCACTTCATCAGCTCTGAGTCGGCTTGCTACTACGTCAGCTTCTGCAAGAAGCAAATGATTGACAGTTTCAAAATCTGTCACATCATCCTCAGTTGTATTTTCAACGCTATAACTCTTTGCTTCTCTCTCTTCATTTACCACAGGAGAATCATCTATTCCATTTGCTGCATTATGAAGGTAATGTGCCGACTTTTCTCCAAATGTATTCAGCAGTATTCTCTCATTTGTTTTGGCAAGATCTCCGATAGTATTTATATGCATCTCTATCAGTTTCTTCGCTGTGGACTGTCCGCAACCAAATAGCTCACCTACCGGAAGCGGCCACATTTTATCTGCTATTTCAGCAGGAAAAAGTGTATGCACCTTGTCAGGCTTCTCTAAATCACTTGCCATTTTAGCACAAAGCTTATTCCTGGCTATCCCTACATTTACAGTAAATCCAAGTTCATCACGGATTCTATCCTTCATTTCATATGCAAGCTTAACAGGATCCGGATGTAGTCGTTCCATACCACTCATGTCCATAAAGACCTCATCGATGGAAAATGACTGCATAAGCGGTGTATACTCATTTAATATATCTTTAAATGCATGAGACATCCTCTTATAAAGGTGAAAATTAGGTTTTACAACTATCAGGTCAGGACATTTACGAAGTGCCGTCGCAACCGGTTCTCCTGTTACAATTCCATATTTCTTAGCAGGGATAGACTTAGTGGACACTATACTGGTACGCCGGTCCGGATCACCACCAACACACGAGGGAACAGTCCTTAGATCCAGAGTATCCCCCTTAGTCAGACGGTCCACCGCTTCCCATGATAGAAATGCACTATTCACATCTACATGAAATATCAGTCTTTCAGTCATGCCACATAATTCTCCCGATAATCAAACGCCGACCAATTTGTATAAAACTAGTTGAATTAAAAATGAACAACAATATGTTTTCAAAATCCGAACTTCTATTGGAATCATATAAATAGAATCATCTAGTATCTTTATCTGTGGTGACGCTCTGTCAGCTCCTTCACCTTGCAGATTCCAAAGTAGATTATCGCCCCTATTAATACACCTGCAGTATTGGTAATCAGATCATCTATATCAGTACCTCTATCATAGAACAGTAACTGCGACAGTTCGATCAGAAGTGAGAAACAAAAGCCTGATAGGACAACCTTTCCTATGTTGTCAAGTTTTTTAAAGCAAAATGGCCATGCAAGACCAACCGGAATAAACATAGCAATATTTCCAAATAGATTTCTCTGCCAGCCTTCGTATATATCAAAAAGATGAACTATCGGACGCAGGTTCAGTCTAAACGGAAGTATCCTCTGTGAGTCAAAGACAAGAGTTCCGATATGGCCATCTTCCAGATGCCACGGAAAATAAACTATTCGTACTATAACTATGATACATATATAAACTGTAAGAAGTTTCACTTCATGCAGCCAGACTATGTTATGATTCTTTATTGCAAATGCTGCTCTTATCCCAATCCATATAAAAGTAATAATTAAAGCTAAAATCCAAAATGAAATCTCAAACATTATTTATACCTACTTAAGCATTTAATATTTTAAGCTACTATTTTATGATTTGAACGATGCACTATTTCTGATGAGAATTCTATTTATGCCTTTGGCTTAGGACCGTCAGCCTTAGATTTATATTTGTCTATGGCTTCCTTTTTCTTATTCTCCTTTGCAACCGCTTTATCATTCATATTCTTGACTTTTTTCTTGGTTGAATTAATTCTTGTAAGAATATTACCATTATTAATTTCATTAGCAAGATCACCTGGGGTCATATTCCTGTCGTTATGGAAAGATTTCATGAGACTCTTGAAATCACTATTCTTAAGTATCTCCTTCTTCATAAGGTCTACTCCCATATTATGAAATGCCTTCTCACCATTTCCGGCAGCTGTGGCAAACTTATATACCAGAACATCTGCAACCAGGGAAGCAAGTTTTTTCTTACCTGCCTCATCTGTTGGCATCTCCTCCATCCGGGATAATTCCTCGAAGGCTTTACTCTTCTTATCTGATGCCATGAATAGTCTTAATTCTTCAACATTCTTAAAATCTTTACCTGTCTTTTTATTAACTTCCCTAAGAACAGAGTCTCTTTCGGTATCGACAAAAGAGCTTATGGTTATGGCTCCGTTAAGTCTTGTTTTACCGCCTTCTGATGAAGCACTGTTTCTGGCATCTACATAAATATCCGCATTATATCTGACGTTATCTAACTGAGAGAGATACTCTGCCGCATAATCCATAACTGCCTGTGCTTCCTGAAGCTTCTGTCCCTTATCCGGATTAACCTTAATAAATTTCTGAAGATTCTCGCATGCTTTACGCAGGTTCTCATGTTTTTTACTTTCACTGCTAAACCACATATCTGTTCTTGCTGCAGTAAAATCAGACAGTACAGCGGTTATTTCTCTTTCTGTTCCTTTTTCAAGAGGTTTTGCATGGAAAGCGAGAGCCTCACCCTTACCAATCTTTATATTATGCTCATAATTATTGAACTTAAGGTGCTTATAATAATTAACATAAGACTGATTAGTATAAAACTCTTTTCCTTTACTTTTTTGTTTAGATGAAAGGTATTTCTTTGTTTCTCCTTCTTTTATAAGAGCATCCATCTGCTTTATATACTTATCACGGTCAGCAGGGGACTTAAGAGGATGCTCTTTAATGTCTTCATACACAGCTTTCATTCTTTCAACAAACTGCTGTTTTTCAGGACTCTCATATTTAGGTTCTGCATATTTCTCTAATCCTTCTAAAGTAGTTGAAACCGAATATCCCGCCCTTTTCTCTTCTGCATAAATTGCCTGACCAAATGTAGCTATTAATGCTGCGTCCTCCAGTGTCCAGCCGTTTTCAAGAGCAATCTTATATCCTTCCAAAGAAGTCTTAAGAGTAGCTGTACCTCTGGCTGTTAAAGGATGTATACAAGAAGGTTCATCCTGAAGCACTTTGTCCTTCACCAGTTCAGTATATAACTTCGGATTCTCTATAGTCGCCATCACTTTGTTGTACAAAGCAGAGGCTACTATAGTCTGATCATATATCAGCTGGCGATAGTACTCTTCTCTTTCCGGAGACAGTACTCCGTCACTAAGTTCTTTCTCCTCGTAATAATCTGCAAATGTATTAAGCTGCTTCCTGCATTGAACATAGAGTCTGTGTATCGGAAACCTATCCTCCCACTTAGTAAATCTGTCTCTTAAGTAATTATCTACATTAGAAGCCGGAATCTGCGGCAGAATCACATTAAGTCCCACAACAAAAGGAGTCTTGGCCTGAAGATATATATCATTATAACCACTAAGAACATGGTTAACCACGTTAGTTGTTTTGGCCTTAACAAACTCTTTCATTTCAAGGCCAATCTCGTCATCTCCAAAGTCCTTATACATTTTTTCTGTTTCACTAGCTAATTCCTTTACTTCATCTCTAAGAACCTTGAATTTTTTCTCATCAATAACAGTCTGAAGCTTGTGTTCTGTACTGGCCTGAGGGCCTATAACTATTCTAGTATCTTCTCCCGCCATAGATAGTGCTTCTTCAAATACTTCAGCTGTGCCGTAATTCCTGAAATCATTTATTAATTTCTGATTAAGCTTCTGTTCTTTTTCTGCTTTAGGAACACTATCAGCATATTCTGCTATGACATTCTTTAAGCAATCACCTATGGTAGTCTTGGCATCTGCCATATTCTGCTTATCTTTACCCACCTCAATACGAAATACTTTTCTGCCAATGGCATCGCTTAAGAGCCAAGAAATAGAAGTATCTCCAACTTCGGTATAATCATTACCTATAGTTCTCTTATTATAGTTCTGATATAAAGCTGCATATTTTTTAATAGGTTCTTCAATAGCCTTAAGTCTTTCACGCCTGTCTTCTGGAGAAAGCAATTCCTTTCCCATAATGTTGCTGTAAGCAGGCTCCATACTCTTCCTGATTTCCTTGGCCATTCTCACTTCTTCCGGTGAGTAGATCTTCTCATCATTGTCAGCAATTACAATTATTCTGGCCCTCGCCATTTTCAGTTCTCGCAGTAAAACCATATCAGCTGCAGGCCAGCCCTTATCCATAAGGTCGAAACTGGTTTCTATATCATACAGCATTCTGTCTGCGAAACCCGGTCCCCTCCACTGTCTGTTGAATTCGTCTCTATTATCCTGTACATAATTATCTTTGAATTCAGGGCTTTCTAAGTCATAAGCCTTAATCTCATCGAAATACTGCTTCTGTTTCAGCATATGTTCTGCATATGCTTCATTATATTTAATGCTGTCCTCAGCAGTGAGAGTTCCTGCTTTCATCTTCTTGGCATACGGAATATAGCTGTTTAAGAAGAATTCCTGATTCTCTTCCGCCTGATCGATAAATACATGATTTTGGTGGAATTCAGTCCATTTATCCATATTCTGAATGTATTTAGGAACGCCCTTAGGATTCTTAAACATACATTTTGGAAGATATGCCATGGTCTTTTGGAAGCTTAGATTATATTCAGGGCATCCAGCCAGAAGATCTGCAGCCTCCGGATCATTAAGGAACAGGGCATGTCTTTTTTCAAATTCTAGAATTCTGTTATGAACAGGGAACTGTTCCTTAGGATATGCTTCTTCCATATCATCGATAATCTTCAGTAAATCCTTGTGAGCATCCACCATTGATTTAACTGATTTAGAATCGGCATCCATAAGAACCACCTGTTCCGATCTCGCATTCATACGCGGAGCAAAAACAACAGTTCTTTTTTCCTTATTATTCTTATCTCTGTAACTGCCGCTAGCAGAATATAGATGAATCAGATCCTCGCTTTTCTTATACTTGGAGAATTCCTCATTAAGAACTGCAAACTGACCTACCAGATTCTCGTACATGTCAACAGATACCTGATTATCCTTGCCTATTCTTCTCTCAAACTCATAATCTTCTTCAATATTATCGCCATCTTCCAGCTCATTAAGTTCATCAGGATAATAATACAGTACATCATCTCTTGATAATTCCGGTTTTTTAAGTTCATCAATTTCTTTCATTGGTTAATTTCTCCTTTTATTTAATAAGGTAAAGCCAATATAAACTATCCTATATAACAAAAGCGCAACAAAGGTCTATTCAACCAGTCACATACCTGAAGATTACTATCTAAGCTTCCCATAGACAAAAGGTGTAAATATTCTCACTATCTGTTTGCTCCGGCCTGCGGTCCAATATTATTATTCGCATTCTGATTATGGCGTTCACGCTTTACCTGCTGTCTTTTTTCCTTGGCGGCTTCCTTAATAAATTCACTCATAAGAGCATCAGCATTTTTGCTGGACGCCAACTCCCTAAGCTTTTCCTCAGGCAGCTGCATCAGCTTTTTAAATGAATCAAGCTGCATTAGTTTACTGCATTCTGCTTCGACATTCTTTGGATGAAGAGCCTGCTTTATCTTCTGTCCCTTCTTGGTCGAAACGTCCATACGTGTGATTCCCTTGTAATAAAGGATCCGGGCAACAGCCTTCTTAAAGCTGTCACCTTTATATTCAGGAAGATACGACTGATACCTGGCAATTCTTCTATGAATCATGGCAATAGGCTTTTCACGCACATTCTGAGCTGTTACTGTTGCCATATATCCATCTCTCCACTTTCCAACACCTGTGGTTACATCATCAGCGATACCTCTTCTTGCAGCACCTCTTACAGTAAGTGCCTTACCTTCTGCCACTTCCTTATCCTTTTTAGCTTTATAAGCTGCATTTAAGTCTGCTACCTTCTGTATTAATTTTGATAACTTTTGTCCATCCTTTAAAGAAAGTTCATCCTCTGGGTTTACCATTTTTCTGCCAAGCTTATTTGCAGTCTTTGCAAGGTCATTTGCTGCAGCTTCAAGATCCTTAAAAGAACGTGAAGTAAAGCTGAAGGTAGGATTGGCTTTCGAGAGTCTTTCATGTAATGCCGCTGCTTCAGCCGCTATCTCGGCTACCATATCTTTCTCTGTCTTAACAGGCTTTGCCTCAGCATTTTCTATTCCTGTTTTAAGACTGCTTAAGAATTCCTTCTCAGCATCATCTTCGAGCTTTTTAAAATCATGATCACTGTAAATATCTGCACTAAATTCGTCTACTTTAATTCCTTTTGTAAAGCCAAGATCCGGTTCTGTATACGGTTTCCTTTCCTCATCAGACATATTCTGCCACTCCTGAACAGAACTCTTAATGGAATTATAAAAGCTGTCTTTTACTATCCCAAAGTGCCCCCTGACTTCATCGGACAATTTTAAGAATGTATAATCTCCCTTACCCCATTCATTATCCTTAACGATCTTTAATTTATTATCCTTAATTGCATCTTTAACAACCTTGATTCTGTCTTTTGCTGCCTGTATCTCTGCTGCATTATTTCCATTTGCGGAAAGCTTTGCTTCAATAATTCTATCTATCTCGCCGCTCGAAAGCTTTCTTGCCATAGACTCTGAGATATAGCGCATTTTCGTGAGAGGATGCAGCTTCCCCACTTTAACTTCTGTCGACGGGACAAGGGTTCCCAGCGCTACATCGTTATCTATACCTATAGGACTAACAAGCTTCGGATGGTCTGTATCCAAGTCAGCAAATTTAAGGAATAGGTTATCTCCATGTCTGTCGGTGCTAAGTGATATATAATCAAATATCTGCAGATCTGCTATACCCTTAAGGCCTTCAGGATTATTAAATGCTTCACCTAGCTGTGCCTCAGTGATACGTGTAATCGGAGGATAGTCATGAAGATCATTAGTTCCGATACCTTCCGCACGATCCATGATGACTCCTTCTACAAGTCGACCGCCACTCATAACAGTAGCATGACGACTCCTGGCGATGACATGTCCAACACCGAGAGCATCCGCAAGCTCACTGACAGCGACATTTCTTACATCTGTTCTTCTCCCTTCAGCAGCCTCAATTCCTCCAGTAAGTCCAACTCCAAATGCTGTTCCCGGTACCATACTCGCCTGGAACAATTCATCTGCAAATTTATGAAAATCCGCATCTGAAAGAAGTTCTTCCTTACGCTTCTTACTGATTCCGTATTCTTCAAAATCGTAATTATCTGCATTAACCGGAACATAATTTAAATCTTCAAATCTATCTGCGGTATAGTAATCACGCATCTTATTTATTACATCTTCAAACTGAGGATATTCACCGATAAAACGGTTAAACATTAATTTTGCTGAAGTTCTTGATCCACTGTCTGTAGCTTCAGTAAAGAAGAATTCTTTACTTTGTCCATCCTCATTAAAGCTTATAAGATATCTCCTGCTGAGCATACCTCCGACATGCTTAATATTTGAAAGACTTGGTATTACTATCTTTACAGAATCCTGTCGCGGGAGTTCCCTTATCTCACTGTAGCCACCACCAATTGCTTTTCCGATTGGTGGTTCAATTGGAGGCGCCTCTGGTGGAATCGGAATACCCAGGTGTTCTCTCATCTGATTTTTAGCATTTATATCATTCTTTTTTCCGACCTCTGTAGAGATACAACTTTTTATAAGCTCCGTCCCTTCTGAAAAAGCTCTGAACTTGCTCTTATTATTCACTTTACCAAGATCATCCAGCTTATAGTTCTGCCATTCATTTTCCTTGATAACTCGGATCTTTCCTGCTTCAAGTACACCAACCTCTTTATCGTCAAAATGCTGCATATCTGCTTCAATTTTATTCTGAAGGCGGACTTTTCTATCCCATGCCTTGTCAATCTCTTCACCTGAAAGTCCACAGTCAAGAAGCATGCTTTCCATCTGAGGCTTAGTGATACTTTTCATCTTATTATAGGTTTCCTCACTGATGGCAACCATATCTCTTGGCAAAACAAATTCGTTATCACCCATCTTCTCAAGACTGTTTAGCACAAAAGACGTGTCATTATCTATAAATGTAAAGCCTCTTAGCTTTGCATTTTCTGCGTCCGCCGGATCAAACCTAAGAAGCATATTGCCGTGATGCATATCAATATTACCGATAATAAAACCGATAGCCTGTGCTGCTGCAATATCTCCATAAAGCTCCGGATTGTCAAAGGCTTCATTCTTATACTTTGTTACCGGATCTCCTTCCTTTATCTTGGTAAGATCTACACCTTCGACCTTATTCATAAATGTACCGCTTATCTTCTTTCCATTTCTTATTATGGTCATAGGCTTTGCTTCGGCAAAAAGTCCCGGCTTACCAAAGAGGCATCCCAAACGGTAGGCTCCGATATTACGTTTATCAATATTTGAGCCTTTTTTAATTCCCATAGAGTCTTTAGAAAAGTAGACATCCTGATGCTGCTTTATAGTCTGCATGCGACTAATAAATTCATCCGCAAATTCATGAAATTTTGGATTTTCACAAAGAATATCCATCTCTTCTTCGCTTACGAGTCTTCCAAACAAATCATTGTTATACACGTGCATAATTACCGGAATTCTGTCTTCCGGATCTTTATTCTTATTCAGTGTAAATGGATGTATATTCCAGTCATAGGAAAGGACAGTTGACGGATGCTTTTCTTCTATACCTTTAAAAATCGCATCAAATTCAGGGTATTTATGGGACATTTCGGACAAAAGATCTTTCAGTTCCCTGGATGTATCAGCTGCTAATGTCTCTGTAAAATAGCCTTCTTCAATGACTCCGCCATTTTCAATCCTGATACGTAATCTTTTATTGGTCAGTCCCGTTTCAATACCTATCTCCTGATCACCAAAATCAACTATATGCGTACGTCCGGTAGCTATAACCTCCGGAAGAGTTGTTTGCTTATCAAGTATAACCATCTCAAGGGCAAGCATGTCCTGCTCAAGCAGCGGAATCATTTCATTTACAACGCCCCTTATCTGCTCACCAACCGCACTCGTATTATCATCACGGGCAATGCGTTTTGCTTCAGTAAGCATTTCATTATAGTAAGAAAGCAGATCATTCTTAGAACCCTCATCTATTACAGGAAGATCTCCGTTCCCACTCGGCTGATAGTAGTACTTTAACTGAGCAGAAAGTCCATAAAGAAGACCATTCAGATTACTGTATTTTTTAATCTCTTTTTTACTCTTTAGTATCTTCGATAATTCCCCTATGTAATTATCTATATTTTCTTTTACAGCTGATTTTGCATATTTACCAGGCATTTTAACCTCCGATTTTTAACCTATAAGGGCTTTACTTATTTTTACTTCAAGTGATAGAGTATCACTATATATGTAACAAAAGCGCAACAAATAAATTTCGTGATCACGCTTCCCGGCTCCCAGTCCGGTCTTTACAACCTGAAAGCTGTCTGAAGAGAATTATCAGTCATAACCGCTGCGGCAAATGCAGCCCCTGTCGGTGTAACAAAGTATTTCTACTCATAGACGCCTAACGCTGTTTTCATGTACGATTAAATAATTCTTTAAATAAATCCTATAATAAGGATACTCTCGTTCTTTTACTGAATGATACGGCTCAAAGCTCTCGCAATTTGGAAGTCTTTCCAATATAGCCTTTTCTACAGCATCAATCAGATCATCTGCCGCTTCCGGATTAAGAAGCTTCTCTCTGATATAAGTAACTTTTTCGTACATATCTTCATAAAAGAGAGGCAGATATCTTAACTCATATTCATTATCCATTGGTGGCTCCTCTCAATTTTGAAAACATCTCTTCATGTGTATACCTCACATCAGTTTGTTTAGCCTGTCTATCAGCTGCATCCAAAGCGTACTCAACATCGTTTGTAAGTCTTGAATAAGCATCTAAACTCAGAACAACCATTGAACCATAACCATTTTTTGTAAGATATACGGGTTGTCCAGTCTTAACAACATCTTCAATATCTGTAAACTTATTTCTCAAATCTGAAACTGGTCTAATCTGAATCATATTATCACTCCTTTATCATAATTAAGATAAAATTACGCCACTTATAATTATATTATACTCGATTAGACGTAATATGCAATATGATTATTCCCATTTATGTGTTTATTCTAATTGGAATGCGCCTATAAATCGTTAGCGCGAATGTGGACATAGAGTACACATAATGTGAACTCTAAAAAACATCTCCAGTAGAATTCCAATCTCTAATGGACATTTTTGCGGATTCCGCATTTTTGTTCGATACGAATTTAATTGAGCCAACACTGTCGGCACAATCTTTGGAAAAGTTTTTCACTCTATTCCTCAAGAATCTGAATCTGTCTAAGCATAGCAAGAGCAGACCGCTTTGCCTTATCCGTCTTCAGATTGTTTAGAATCTCTATTGCTATTCTGTTTTAGGTCTCATATAGAGATTTTATAACTAAGTCTCACAAAGTCTCATTTACATATGAGACTCAGTGAGACTATGGTGAGACTGCAATGAGACTTTCCTATATAAATCCCACCATTTCAGCATTTTTCAATTAATTCACAGTCTCATTTTGATGAGACTGATATGAGACTCAGTATTATAATTTCCACACAGATTCATTTTTATCATAAACAGCACATGTGATTTTTGTGTAAAAAAATATAGGGTGTCTAAAGTAGACACCCTATACTAGGAATAGCTTAATTACTGCTGTGACTCGGCGATAGCTGCCTGTGCTGCTGCAAGTCTTGCAACAGGTACACGGAATGGTGAACATGATACATAATCAAGACCAATCTTATGGCAGAACTCAACTGATGAAGGATCTCCACCGTGCTCACCGCAGATACCTACGTGAAGCTTAGGATTAACCGGCTTACCAAGCTTGATTGCCATATCCATAAGCTTACCAACACCAACCTGATCAAGCTTAGCAAATGGATCGCTCTCAAGAATCTTAGCATCATAGTAAGCATCTAAGAACTTACCTGCATCATCACGTGAGAAGCCATATGTCATCTGTGTAAGATCGTTAGTACCGAAGCAGAAGAAATCAGCTTCCTTAGCAATCTCATCAGCTGTAAGAGCTGCACGAGGAATCTCAATCATAGTACCAACTTCATATTCAAGATTTACGCCTGCTGCAGCGATTTCAGCATCAGCTGTCTCAACAACAAACTTCTTAACATACTTAAGCTCTTTAACTTCACTTGTAAGCGGAATCATGATTTCAGGCTTAATCTTCCAATCAGGATGCTCTTTCTGAACCTCGATTGCTGCACGGATAACAGCCTTTGTCTGCATCTTAGCAATCTCAGGATATGTAACTGCAAGACGGCATCCTCTGTGACCCATCATTGGGTTGAATTCCTTAAGTGACTCAACGATAGCCTTAACTTCTTCAAGAGACTTACCAAGGTCATTAGCAAGCTTAATCTGCTCAGCTTCCTCATGAGGAACGAACTCATGAAGTGGTGGATCAAGGAATCTTATAGTAACAGGATTACCCTCAAGTGCCTCATAAAGTGCCTTGAAGTCTCCCTGCTGATAAGGAAGAATCTTATCAAGTGCCTTCTCACGAGCTTCAACTGTATCTGCACAGATCATCTCACGGAATGCAGCAATTCTGTCCTCTTCAAAGAACATATGCTCTGTACGGCAGAGACCGATACCTTCAGCACCGAGCTCACGAGCCTTCTTAGCATCTGCAGGTGTATCAGCATTTGTACGAACCTTAAGCTTTCTGTACTTATCAGCCCAAGCCATGATACGTCCGAACTCACCGGCTATTGTTGCATCAACTGTAGGAATAAGACCTGCATAGATGTTACCTGTAGAACCATCGATTGAGATTGGATCACCTTCTACAAATGTCTGTCCACCAAGTGTGAACTTCTTATTCTCTTCATCCATTACGATGTCACCGCAACCGGATACACAGCATGTACCCATACCACGAGCAACAACGGCAGCATGTGATGTCATACCACCACGAACTGTAAGGATACCCTGAGCACTCTTCATACCTGTAATATCTTCAGGTGATGTCTCAAGACGAACAAGTACAACCTTCTCGCCTCTTCCAGCCCATTCAACTGCGTCATCAGCTGTAAATACAACCTTACCGCAAGCAGCACCAGGTGAAGCACCAAGTCCCTTTCCAAGTGGTGTTGCAGCCTTAAGTGCAGCAGCATCAAACTGTGGGTGAAGAAGTGTATCAAGGTTACGAGGATCGATCATAGCAACTGCTTCTGCCTCTGTCTTATGTCCTTCATCAACAAGGTCACAAGCAATCTTGAGTGCAGCAGGTGCTGTTCTCTTACCATTTCTACACTGAAGCATATAAAGCTTCTTATTCTCAACTGTGAACTCCATATCCTGCATATCATGGTAGTGATTCTCAAGAGTCTCACAAACCTTAAGGAAGTCAGAATATGCCTCTGGGAATTCCTGCTCCATCTGAGCGATTGGCATAGGAGTACGTACTCCGGCAACAACGTCCTCGCCCTGTGCATTGATAAGGAACTCACCCATAAGCTTGTTCTCACCTGTTGCAGGATCTCTTGTAAATGCAACGCCTGTACCTGATTCATTATTAAGGTTACCAAATACCATAGGCATTACGTTTACAGCTGTACCCCATGAATAAGGGATATCATTGTCACGACGATATACGTTAGCTCTTGGGTTATCCCATGAACGGAAAACTGCCTCGATAGCGAGCTTAAGCTGTGTAACAGGATCTGAAGGGAAATCCTCACCTAACTGATTCTTGTACTCAGCCTTGAACTGCTCTGCAAGAGTCTTAAGATCTTCAGCTGTAAGATCAACGTCGAACTTAACACCCTTCTCTTCTTTCATCTTGTCGATAAGCTGCTCAAAATACTTCTTACCAACTTCCATAACTACATCAGAGAACATCTGAATGAAACGTCTATATGAATCATATACGAATCTTTCGAACTTAGGATCAGGGTTACCAGCTATCATAGCAGCTACAACCTCATCATTAAGACCAAGGTTAAGGATTGTATCCATCATACCCGGCATAGATGCTCTTGCACCTGAACGAACTGATACGAGAAGAGGATTTGTAAGATCACCGAACTTCTTTCCGTTAATCTCCTCCATCTTAGCGACACCTTCCATAACCTGTGCCATGATTTCATCATTAATCTTACGACCATCCTCATAGTACTGAGTACATGCTTCAGTTGTGATGGTAAATCCCTGTGGAACAGGAAGTCCGATACTTGTCATCTCTGCAAGGTTTGCACCCTTACCACCGAGAAGATTACGCATGGTCATATCGCCTTCACTGAACATATAGACCCACTTGTTTGCCATTTTGTTACTTACCTCCTAATAATTATTTGTCTTACGTTAATGCCTTGCATATACCTAAAAATAAGCATAAAGAAACAAAGCTTTTTCGTAGCTATGCGCAATTATAACATAACTTAAATCATAAAAAAAGTATCAGTTTAGCCAAAACTGATACTTTTTTATATACATTATCATTGTTTTAAAAACATTGATCTTAATACTCAAATTTCTTTTCAAAATAAGCCTTAAGATCTTCTATCTTAATTCTCTCCTGCTCCATAGTATCTCTGTCACGGACTGTAACTGCTCCGTCAGTTTCAGAATCAAAGTCATATGTAACACAGAAAGGAGTTCCGATCTCATCCTGACGTCTGTATCTCTTACCTATAGCTCCTCTGTCATCGTATTCACAGTTGTAATACTTTGAAAGCTCCGTATAGATCTTGTCAGCACCTTCCGAAAGCTTCTTGGAAAGCGGAAGCACGCCGATCTTTACAGGTGCAATAGCCGGATGGAAATGAAGGACAGTCCTTACATCATTCTTCTCTGCATCAAGAACCTCTTCATCATATGCTTCACAAAGGAATGCAAGCGTAACTCTGTCAGCACCGAGCGACGGCTCGATTACATAAGGAATATACTTCTCCTTTGTCTCGTCATCAAAGTATTCCATAGGCTCGCCTGAAACTTTCTGATGCTGTGTAAGGTCATAGTCTGTTCTGTCTGCTATACCCCAAAGTTCGCCCCAGTCAGTGAATGGGAATGCATACTCAATATCAGTTGTAGCATTACTGTAGAATGAAAGCTCCTCTTTATCATGATCACGAAGTCTAAGGTTTTCAGCCTTGATTCCAAGATCAAGAAGCCAGTTATAACAATAATTTCTCCAGTACTCAAACCACTCAAGATCAGTTCCCGGCTTGCAGAAGAACTCCAGCTCCATCTGCTCAAACTCTCTTGTTCTGAAAGTAAAGTTACCCGGTGTTATTTCATTTCTGAATGACTTACCAACCTGACCGATTCCGAAAGGAACCTTCTTACGTGATGTACGCTGAACATTTTTAAAGTTTACGAATATACCCTGAGCTGTTTCAGGACGAAGGTAAACAACATCCTTTGCATCCTCAGTTACACCCTGGAATGTTTTAAACATAAGGTTGAACTGACGTATACCTGTGAAGTTATGCTTTCCGCAGTTTGGACATGGAACATTATTGTCAGATATGAATTTTTCCATCTTCTCGTTGTCCCATCCATCCACAGAACCTTCAAGCGTGATGTTATTTTCAGAAGCAAATGCCTCGATAAGCTGATCTGCTCTGTGTCTTGAATGACATTCCTTACAATCCATAAGAGGATCAGAAAAGCTTCCAAGATGTCCTGATGCTACCCATGTCTGCGGATTCATAAGAATTGCCGAATCAAGCCCAACATTAAGAGGATTTTCCTGAATAAACTTTTTCCACCATGCCTTCTTGACATTATTCTTAAGTTCAACACCGATATTACCGTAATCCCATGTATTGGCAAGTCCGCCGTAAATCTCAGAACCCGGGAATATAAATCCTCTTGATTTTGCAAGCGCAACAATCTTATCCATGTTTTTTTCCATTTTTATTCTCCTTAGAAATTCATTTTAAATACTATTATAGCAACGCCTTCTCCATCAGTACTTATCGTACCGGATGAATCAAGCACAGCATGCTTGTTATAATATAAGAATTCACCGCCGTCGAGCTTTATATCTATCGCTCCGGGAACTGTAAACATCATGATACTCTCATCCGTGATGCTTGATGAATCAACAACATCATTGGTGCTGGCATCGGTAAATGTAGCCGTTATAACTTCCGGAACTTTACCATCTTCTTTTTCCTTATCCTGTTCCCTTTTCAGATCATCATACTCAGCTCTTGTAAGCCCTGCTTCCGCAAGCTCTGCATCAGAAACCTCTTCGTCTGTTTCTTCGGTTTCATCACTCATGCTTGCAGCATTTAATTTAACAAACTCTTCATTTGCAATTTCATTACAATACTCTTCATTATAAAGCGAAAATGTAACGTTCATGTTATTGAAATCATTGTATGAATCAAAGTCATTATAGATAATAGCCGATTTGACAATCCCGTCATTATTATCAAACTGAACAAAGCTTATCTTCTCTGCCCCGGCCTTATCATTATATGCCTTAACCTCATTCTTTATATAATCACTGAGTCCCGAATAATCAAAGGTAACATCACTGTAGTCATCAATAGAAATCTCCAGTATGTCTCCGTTCTCATCCATAATAATGGTATCAGTATCATAATCCGAAAAATAATCTTTATTTGTGATATTATATTCATTGTCCTTTTTGCCGCATCCAACCAGTGCTGTAAGGAGGGCTAGTGCTGTAAGAACAGCAGTAATCATCTTCTTCATATTAAAGTCACGTATCTCTCTTTCTGTAATCTAGGATATATTACATTTATTTAAAAACTTTTTCAATATAAACTGTCAAGAATTTCAAGCGACTTAAATTTCCTGTCAATGAATCGTCCTACGTACTTATCAGCGACTTTCATAACCATATCCTTTTCCGCTTCATCTATTGATAGGGCATAAAGCCTTGTAAGAGGTCCATGACAAATGTGATGGAAAACACTCTTCAGATTTTCAGTAAGTAAAACAGTATCACTTACATTTTTCTTTTTAATGCAGTCGTCACATATAAGTCCTCTCTCTTTTATACTTATATACCTTGCATCTTCCTTTCCACATCCTGTGCAGCCATTTACCTGAAGTCCCTCTCCTTCATACTCCATGAGCCTCAGTTCATAAACAGCTTTAGCAAGTTTATAATCAGGCTTGTCGCCAAGAAGATACTTAAATGACACATATAAAAGATTCAGTTCATCACGCGCCCTTACATTTTCTCTTGTATAGTAACCGGCAAGTTCACACATGTAGGATGCAAAACAGAATTTCTCCATGTCACTTGAAAGAGCATCAAACGTTTCGGTTATTTCAGCAGAAAGAAGTGTATACGCGGTCCTACCCTGCCTTAAACTGAACTCTCCCATGGTAAAACTTCTGGTTGCCGCTGCCAGATGACTTTTTGGTCTTCTTGCACCGTTAGCAAAAACTGTAATCTTACCAAATTCCGATGAGAGAAGAATTATACGTCTGTCAGATTCACCCTGAGGTGCACTTGACAGAACTATTCCATTTAATCTAATCTCCTGATCCATATCAGTCCGTCTCTTTATATCCAAATGATTTAAGATCGCTCAGGCTTTCACGCCAGTCACGTCTTACCTTAACCCAGAGTTTAAGATTCACCTTCATTTCGAGCATTTTTTCAATTTCTATTCTGGCGCCTGTTCCGATGTTTTTAAGCATCGCACCGCCCTTCCCGATTATAATGCCCTTATGTGAATCCCTTTCACAAATAATCGTTGCATCTATATCAACTATTCCGCCATCAGGTCTTATCTTCATCCTTTCAACTGTGACAGCGATGCCGTGAGGCACTTCCTTGTCCAGTTTTCTGAGTGCCGACTCTCTGATCAGTTCCTTAACGATTTCTCTTTCCGTTTCCTCAGTAACCGTTTCGGGATCATAGTAGAAAGGTCCTTCAGGCAGATGTTTCATAATTGTATCTATAAGTTCTTCCCTGTTTTTATTCCTTAGTGCGGAGACAGGAACAATATCAGCAAAGTCACAAACATCTTTATATGCATTTATCGCTTCGGCAAGTTCTTCCTTAGTACATGTATCAATCTTGTTTATTACAAGAATGATCGGTACATTTACTTTGCGAAGCCTCTCTATAATGCTCAGTTCACCTTTCCCGATATAGGTAGTTGGTTCAACAAGCCAAAGAACTGCGTCAGCCTCATCAATGGACGAAACCGCTGCATCAAGCATATATTCGCCGAGCTTATTCTTTGCTTTATTTATACCCGGAGTGTCAAGGAATACTATCTGTCCCTTTTCCTCATCCGTATATACAGTTTTAATCTTGTTTCTGGTAGTCTGCGCCTTACTGCTCATAATGGCAATCTTCTGCCCTATTATAAGATTCATCAGCGTGGACTTACCTACATTTGGCCTGCCCACTATAGTCACAAAACCCGATTTCAATTTATCTTCCATTCACATCTCCGTTTTAATAAAGATTCACTACATTTTTAAACATATCACCTGCCGCATCAACTGCATCTTCACCACCTATAACACATATAGTTCCCTTATCCGTAATAGACTTAACAAGAGGTGCAAGGTTTCTTATATCAGCAGGAGTTGTACTTAGAATTTCATCTCTGTCTTTTTGAACCATTTCATTTGTAATTCCGCTAAGGTAGGCAAGGAATGAAGCATCCCCTAGAGCTGATGGGGTAAGCGGCGAATCGACTCTGCTTATAGTACCGATAATGTATTTCAGCATATCCCTTTCATCAGCATCAAAGTTTTCAACATATTTATATGCATTTTTATAGATTTCATAAGTATTTTTAAGATTTGGATCTCTGTACGAAGTAAGATAGGATATACCGCTTCTTCCGAATGAACACATAGCGCCGTATGCTCCACCCTGAACTCTTACATTGATCCAGAGATAATCATAAGCAAATATTATATGAAGAACAGAAAGCTTGCCTGTATAACTAAAGCCTGCCTCCTTAAAGTTTCCGGCAGTAGCAACATACTGTACCTGTGAAGAAGCTCTGAAACCTTCATTTAAAGATCCCAGTGTAAATTCCTGATACTCGCCTAGTTCTTCATCACTGAGCTTATCCGTAAAATGCATTAATGACTCAGAAAGTGCCTTAACCGGGTCATTATATGACGTAGCGGAAACCGTGAGTCCTTTTTTCCTGCCTATCTTCTTTAGAATAAAGGCTAGGTTCTTTGCTATATCCTCATACTTATCATCAAAGTTTTTGTCGAGGTCATCTATAAATCTGTAGTACTCAATTCCTTCAGTATATTCCCTCTTGGCAAAGAGTGTTGAAATGTAACTTTCTGCCCTCTGTGCAGAAGTAAGATGACCGCCCTCAAGCATATCCGCCTTCATTCCGGCTTTAGTTTCGGCAATAATCTCCTTAAGCCTCTTCTTGTCGGTAATATGAGATGTAAAGAATATCTCTTCTATCAGCTTAAATGCATCGCTGACGTTATCATCAAAACATTTAAACTTAATACTAAAGTTATTCTTTGCCCTGCCGCATTTAATACATGTCACGCCTCCAAGCGTGTAACCGGTTCCACCTGTAACGGTATCAACTTCACTTGCGAGATCTGAATATGAATAATTATCTGTATCCACATATTCAAAAAGTTCAGTAAGAAGCGATGCATAACTCAGCTCTTCTTTTGTAAAATCACTTATATCAAAGCAAAGTCTTACATAACTGATTCCATTCGTAAATATATTGTGGTGCACAAGCTTTACACCTGAAACATCATACTCCTCATTCTTATACTCTCTGGCTTTTTTATCAATATCAGCAAGTTCAAGAAGAGGAATCTTTGCCAGATCCTCATCAGGAGACGGTTCCTCCTGATACTTCTTGAGAAGTTTTGTATCTTCTATGATTTTTTCAAGCTCATCATCTGAAAGAGTGCTCTTATACTCAGCAAGCTTCTTTGCGAGTTTTTCATCCTTCTCTTTATTCATTCCATGCTTAGGAAGAAATGTAACGTAAGCCTTGTGCGGATTATCAAGAATAAGCCTCTTTATCAGATTTTCAAAGTAATCGGTATCAACCATTTCCATAAGCTTTTTATATATATGATCCTTTGAAAATGTATCGAGCGCTCTGTTATCATCATATAGCCAGTCTGAAAGAGCTGAAAGCCCCAGTAAAAGTCCCTTTGGATATCGTCCTGCATTTGCCTCTTTATGTTTAAATTCAAAATGTGTAATAGCTGCTTTAAGTGCCTTTTTATTAATGCCCTCCCCGGCTATCTTATTCAGCGTTTCATTTATAAGATTTATAAATACTTCTTCGCTTTCCTTATTAGAATTTCTGGCAACTATCGAAAAGAAAGGATCAAGCATTTCATTTTCAAATGAGCCTTCAACATCCTGACATATACCGGCATTTATTATGGCTTCCTTAAGCGGCGCACCCGGCGTTTCAAGAAGAACATAAGTAAGAATATCCATTGCAAGGGATATTTCAGCACTTTCCGCTTCCTTAATCACTGCATTATATGAAAGAAATGTATTGTCCCTCAGGTCTTCGGAATCAGACAGTGAATAGAAGGCTTCACTTCTCTTTGGCGCATCAAATGTTTCAACAGATTTTATCTCTGACGGAACATAAAGATAATCAAAGCCCGAAAGATAATCTTTATCTATATAGAGAAGTTCATCCGCAAAATCCTTATCACCATAAAGGTAGATATAACTGTTGGAAGGATGATAGTAATTTGCATGATAATCAAGATATTCATCCCGTGTAAGAGTCGGAATATCCTCCGGATCTCCACCCGAATCAAGCCCATATATGGAATCCGGATAAAGCCCTTCAGTAACAGCCCTTGTAAGGCATGAGTCAGGCGATGAATATACGCCTCTCATTTCATTATAAACAACACCGTTTATAGTAAGCGGTGCATCCTTACTTTCCAGTTCGTAATGCCAGCCTTCCTGCTTGAAAATCTCCTCATATTTGTAAATATTAGGATGAAAAACCGCATCAAGATACACATCCATGAGGTTGTGATAATCTTTAAGATTACAGCTTGCAACCGGATATACGGTTTTGTCAGGATATGTCATTGCATTAAGAAATGTATTTAGTGACCCCTTTGCAAGTTCAACAAAAGGATCCTTCACCGGATACTTATCCGAACCGCAGAGAACTGTGTGTTCAACTATATGCTGTATGCCTTTACTGTTTGTAGGCGGAGTCCTGAACCCGACGCTGAAAACCTTATTATCATCATCATTTTCAATAACAAGAAAACGTGCCTTTGTTTTATTATGTGAAAGCACATATCCTTTACCGTTTACCTCAGGGAGGTTCTTTTCTTCTATCAGAGTATAGATTCCTTCCAGTTTACTTATATTCATGTCTTCTCCTTAAATAATCTTTATTACATTTATATCGGCTTATCTGTTGATATTTGAACAGACTGTCTATATATGCTCTATTTAGTGTATGCCTTATATACACCAACGTGATCAAATACTACTCTCCACGCAGTCCTTCCGTTAGCGGTAACACATATATAATGTTTTCCGCTAGGTGTGATAAGGTAGCTTGCACAGCAGTTTCCAGCCTGGCTGACATAGCCCGTCTTCGCGCATACAACTTTACCGTTTGTATTGTAATCCTTGATACGGCGAAGGAACCAATTATTGATCTCAAGACCGTAAGGAAGCGGTGTATTGATACCGTCCTCCGATGCCGTGTCATACACTTCATTATATGTCTTTATATAATTCTCCATATATTCAGCATCAGTATTTGTAGCCATTATATCTGTCCATGTGGACATAGCCTTCTGGCATACATCATTTTGGATGGCAACGCTGAGAAGAAGCGCCATATCTTTAACAGTACAATGAAGATCCTCATCGTATATACCGACAGGATTAGTAAAATGAGCATTTTCAGAAAGTCCTATCTCTTTTGCCTTTTTATTCATGAGCTCCACAAATTTTTCCGGACTTCCTGCTACGTAGTAAGCAAGCCCCAGAGCCGCATCAGCGCCTGAACATATCATCGTTCCCTGAAACAGCTCACTTACAGTAACCTCATCACCTACGTCAAATCCAACAGCGCTGCATTCATTTGCAAAAACATAGTCCATAATTTCCTGAGTTATTACAAATGTATCGTTCATATCTTCAACGTAATCAGAAGCCGTAAGCACCGTAAGTATCTTTGTCATTGATGCAGGATTGATCACCGTATCTGCAGCACGTTCAGCTACAATCTCATCCGTATCAAGATCAACAAGTACCATGTAAGTACTGCCAAGTACATGAGTTCTGTTAAACTCATCACCTTCTTCGGGCGGAGCCGCAGCATCAGGAAAAGGAGTAAGTTCAAGAGAATAATCAACAGCAAACTCTTCGCCTTTTTCCTCTGCCTCACTTGTCTTTTCTGCTATCTCCTCAGCTGTAAGGATATCCGCCTCCGGCAGAATCACCGTATCATCCGTCCTGTGGAAGTCATGCCGCACATAATCTGTTGTCGCAAAGGGTCCTTTCTCTTCCGTCGTTTCAGTAAGCGCCTCGTCCGGAGTTGCAACCACCTCTTCCGTAACCTCGCTGTATTCCGTATCTTCTTCAAATGATACAGTCGTAGATTCACGGCTTGCCTTTAACTTATTTGCATCATATATCTTATATATAACCAGCCCTATAGCAGTTAGTATTACAACTGCTATGCTTATTTCTATTATTAGAAGCTGTCTAATTCTTTTCTTTTTTCTATCCATAAAACACCCTGATTAAAATACTATTATTACAAACACAACATACGATGAATATTCTATCACTAACACTATATATAGTGCAATAATAATCTTGTTGTCAGAGCATTTTTCAAATTCTATATAAAAAGATTTTGAGCAGGACTTAGTCAAAGCCCTGCTCATTTATCCTTATATAATACTGATTCTTTTCTTTAACGCCAAAATACATACAATAGCTGCGATAGAGTCAAGCATAATCAGTATAGGTATGATTATCGGTGTTTCGTCAGTTCACTAAATATGCTAATCTTTGAGAGTTTAGTTACTTTTTGCTCTAACACATCTAAATATATATAGAGCGAAAAGAGAAGCTGCAAAAACGATACCAATCGGATATGCAACTGTTTTAGCCAGACGGAAACCTTCATCTGCCATAAGAATGTAGGTCATACTTACAGCGCTCATAAATGTTGCCGGTAAAGCAGTTAAAAGAGAAGCCGTCCTATTCTTTCCGGTCTTAAGAAGATATGCAGTAGCCACCCAAAGTGAAATCATAGCAAGCGTCTGATTGCTCCACGAAAAATATCTCCACAATACATTGAAATCAAGCTGTGTAAGGAGTGCGCCAACACCCAGAAGAGGTAATGTAATGATAAGACGGTTCTTAATCTTCTTCTGCTCTAGCCCGGTTATTTCAGACAAGATAAGACGAGCCGAACGAAATGCCGTATCTCCCGATGTAATAGGGCAGGCAATGACACCTACAATAGCCAGAACACCGCCGACAGGCCCCAGCATACCAGTTGATATGTCATAAACCGTACCGGACTGACCAAGCTCAGAAAGGGCATTATTCAGTCCTCCTGTCGCACCATAAAATGCAACTCCTGCCGCAGCCCATACAAGAGCTATAACAGATTCCGAAAGCATAGCACCGTAAAAAATCCTGCGTCCCACTTTTTCACTTGTGATGCATTTGGCAACCATTGGCGACTGAGTAGCGTGGAAGCCTGAAATAGCTCCGCAGGCTACTGTTATAAACATAAACGGCCATATCGGAAGTCCCTTCGGATGTAAATCTTCAAATCTTATTTCCGGCACGTTATATCCTCCCGAAATAATTCCATAAAGGATTCCAACAGCCATAATTATAAGAACTGCTCCGAACACCGGATAAAGCTTGCCGATAATCTTATCTATCGGAAGAAGCGTTGCGAGAACGTAATAAATGAGAATTACTACAATCCAGAACGTAGCATTTAATGTATTTGGAGTCAGCCTTGCGAGCAAAGCCGCAGGAGAATTAACAAATACAGTTCCGGTTAGAACTAAAAGGATTATCGAAAAAATTCTCATCCCCCATTTTGCAACAGGTCCAAGATAAATTCCACTGAGTTCAGCAATGGATGCGCCATCATGCCTTTCAGATATCATTCCTGACATATAATCATGGACGCCTCCGGCAAGAACGCTTCCGAAGATTATCCACAAGAACACAACAGGTCCAAAACACGCTCCCATGAGTGCACCAAATATAGGTCCTGTACCTGCGATATTCAGAAGCTGCACCAGAAATGCCTTCCATGTCGGCATAGGCATAAAATCCACGCCATCCTGTTTTGTATAAGCCGGAGTTTTCCTGTCATCAGGCATAAATACATGTTCAACAATCCTGCCGTATACAAGATAACCCACTATCAGAACAACAAAAGATAAAATTAGTGATATCATAGTCTCCTCTCAATTAATTGTTTTAAACTGTATGACTTACTTTAGGAATCTTTATACTTGATTATATAAAATTATATTTAAAAAAACAACGATGCTTCGCATATCTGTCCTCGCTGTGCACCCCGTAGATGCTGAACCGGCATGATGTAACTGTTCATGGTATATCAACCGGTAGATAACGCATATCTGTCCCTCGCTGTGCACCCGTAGATGCTGAACCGGCTCGCTTCGCGATCCGTCGCAGCTTACGCTGCTAATGTTCAGCATTATTGGGTTGCACATCGAGTTTTTATGCCAAAAAAGGCTACGGTATGAATGCAAGCATTCACCGTAGCCTTTTTTTGTCATTAACAGATATGCTTTTTAATACATCCCGCCCATGCCGCCTGGAGCTGCAGGCATTGCAGGTGTATCTTCCTTAATATCAGCAACAACTGACTCTGTTGTAAGGAGTGTTGATGCAATTGATGTAGCATTCTGAAGAGCTGTTCTTGTAACCTTTACAGGATCGATGATTCCTGTAGCTACCATATCTACGAACTCTTCTGTATATGCATTGAAACCAATTTTATCTTCTGCTTCTTTTACCTTATTTACTATAACTGCGCCTTCAAGTCCGGCATTCTCAACGATGTGGAAAAGAGGAGCCTCGAGTGCCTTCATAACGATTGCAGCACCTGTCTTCTCATCTCCCTCAAGTGTAGCAGCAAGATCAGCAACTGTCTTGATTGCATGTACATATGCTGCGCCACCACCTGTGATGATTCCTTCTTCAACAGCTGCTCTTGTTGCATTAAGAGCATCCTCAAGACGAAGCTTAGCCTCCTTCATCTCTGTCTCTGTAGCAGCACCAACACGGATAACTGCAACACCACCTGCAAGCTTAGCAAGTCTTTCCTGAAGTTTTTCTCTGTCAAAATCAGATGTTGTTGTTTCAATCTGTGACTTAATTACTGAAACTCTGTCAGCGATAGCAGCCTTATCTCCAAGACCGTCAACTATTGTTGTATTGTCCTTTGTTACCTTAACTGACTTACACTGACCGAGGTCTGAAAGCTGTGTATCTTTAAGCTCATAACCAAGCTCACTTGAAATTACTTTTCCGCCTGTAAGGATTGCGATATCCTGAAGCATATCCTTACGTCTGTCACCATAACCAGGAGCCTTAACACCTACAACCTGGAATGTTCCACGAAGCTTATTAACGATAAGTGTTGTAAGTGCTTCACCTTCTATATCCTCAGCAATTATGAGAAGGCTCTTACCGCCCTGAACGATCTGCTCAAGAAGTGGAAGTATATCCTGAATATTTGAAATCTTCTTATCTGTAATAAGTACGTAAGGATTATCAAGTTCAGCTACCATCTTCTCCATATCTGTTGACATATAAGCTGAAACATATCCTCTGTCAAACTGCATACCTTCAACAAGGTCAAGCTCTGTCTGCATTGTCTTTGACTCTTCAACAGTGATAACGCCATCTTTTGAAACCTTGTCCATAGCATCTGCAACAAGCTGTCCTACTTCCTCATCACCTGCTGAAATAGCTGCAACCTTTGCAATCTGCTCCTTGCCGTTAACTGCCTGGCTCATAGCTGTAATAGCTTCGATAGCCTTTTCAGAAGCCTTTTTCATACCCTTACGAAGAACTATAGGGTTAGCACCTGCTGCAAGGTTCTTCATACCTTCATTTATCATAGCCTGTGCAAGAACAGTAGCTGTTGTTGTACCATCACCTGCTACGTCATTTGTCTTTGTTGCAACTTCTTTAACAACCTGAGCTCCCATATTTTCAAATGCATCTTCAAGCTCAATCTCTTTTGCAATAGTAACACCATCATTTGTTATAAGCGGTGCACCATATGATTTTGCAAGAACAACGTTTCTGCCCTTAGGTCCAAGGGTAACTCTTACTGTATCAGCTAACTGATTTACACCTGATTCAAGTGCCTTTCTTGCTTCGGCACCGTATTTAATTTCTTTTGCCATTTTTAAACGCCTCCAATTATATTTATCCGTTCCTGTTAAATTAAACTGTTTAATTTAACTCTTTACTAAAATGCACTTTTTAAAGCTTATTCTACTACCGCAAGAACATCATCCTGTCTTACGATTGTATACTCTTCTTCATCAAGCTTAACATCAGTTCCGGCATATCTTGAATATATAACCTTCTGACCAACCTCGATATTCATAGGAACTAACTTTCCGTCCTCGTCTACCTTTCCGGGGCCAACTGCAACTACCTCTGAATATACAGGCTTCTCCTGTGAATTGCTTGTAAGAATGATTCCTGACTTTGTAGTCTCTTCTGCCTTTGCTGCCTTAAGTACTACTCTGTCGCCAAGTGGTTTAATGTTCATTTACTTTTCCTCCTATCTATCGTCCGCTTTAAACGGCTCTCATTATTTTAGCACTCACTAAGTTTGAGTGCTAACACATAAATCATATTGTAGCGTTTTTTTATAAAAAATCAAGCCCTAATTTTAGTTTTCTGCTCTACTATTTTAATTTCACTCTTTACTCATCATAAAGTTTTATTTTCTTTAGCGTAAATAAAAAGATACTGCTGGGCATATCCCGCATAGTCACCGAACTTTTCTTTTGCAAAGTCCATAATCACTTCCTTCGGAGTATCCTTATGGAAGTACATATTTTCCATAATTCTCTTCATCCATACATCAACCGGAAATGACTCGCGACGGCCAAGTCCGAAGAGAAGCACGCAGTTTGCAACCTTTTCACCAACTCCCTTTATAGAAAGCAGGCTTTCTTTTGCCTCTTCTGTCGAAGCATGTTTAAGTGCTTCTTCATCCACATCTCCGGCTGCCACTTTATTTATTGCATCTAAAATGTATGGCGCCCTGAATCCAGCCTTGCACTCTCTTATCCCCTCATCAGTCGCATTTTCACTAAGCTCTTTTACAGTAGGAAAAAGATATACGGAATCACTTACCTTAGTGCCATACATTTCCGAAAGATTCCTTACAACCTGCTTAATCTGAGGAATCTGCTTGTTCTGTGAGATAATAAATGAGATTAAAGTTTCAAAGAAATCCTGATTAAGAATCCTTATTCCGGAGTGTTCCCTAATTACATTTTCCAGTTCAGGCGACGTCTTAATTATAGCACTTTTTATTTCTCCATAATCACGTGCAAGATCAAAATAATCCTTCCAGATTCTTTCATACTCATCTTTTGTTGTATCATAAAAAATGAGACTGTCTTCCTCCTGTCTTATCCTAAGGACCTTTCCCTTTGCTATCACCTGAAAAAAGTCCTTATCCAGCTCCATAAAATTAAAGCACTGACCGCATGTAAGAACTTCCTCCAGATTAAAATCCCTGACCTTTATTTTATAATATTCTTTATTATCCAAATCATTCATATCCATACTAACCATCTATATCTATTGCAGAATCCACACCATTACCATCCACAACATACATTCCGTGACAATTCATATCAGATATGTCACTGCCATCATCGCAATAAACACAAATGATATGCAGGTAAGAATTCTCACCGCATATCATTTGGAATTAAGCATATTATTGTGGCTTATATGAACTCTTAAGTCCTACCACTCTGTTAAATACAAGTTTCTCATCAGATGAATCTTTTGAATCAACGCAGAAATATCCATCTCTTATAAACTGGAATGTGTCGCCTGCTTTAGCACCCATAAGGCATGCTTCAAGCTTGGCATCCGAAAGAACTGTAAGTGAATTAGGATTAAGATTAAGACTTCCGTCATCGTTAAGCTTACCCTTTTCCTCATCTACAATATTCTCATAAAGCCTTACTTCAGCATTAACAGCTGTACGGGCATCAACCCAGTGGATAGTACCTTTTACTTTTCTTCCTTCAAAGCCTGAACCGGAACGAGTCTCCGGATCATATGTAACATGAACTGTAGTTACATTTCCGTTATCATCTTTATCGAAGCCGACACATTTTACAAAGTAAGCGCCTTTAAGTCTTACTTCGTTCCCCGGGAACAGCCTGAAGTACTTCTTTGGAGGCTCCTCCATGAAGTCATCGCGTTCTACATAGAGCTCACGTGAGAAGCTGACCTTCCTCGTTCCTGCATCCGGATTGTCAGGATTATTCTCTATCTCAAACTCTTCTGTCATGTCTTCAGGATAATTATCTATAACAACCTTAACAGGGTCGATAACGCCCATAACTCTGTCTGCCTTAGGCTTAAGATCCTCCCTGACACAGTATTCAAGCATAGCATTGTCTGAAGAACTGTTGGCTTTGGAAACTCCCGAAAGCTCCATAAAACGTCTTATAGCTTCAGGCGTATAACCTCTTCTCCGGAGCGCTGAAAGAGTAACAAGTCTCGGATCATCCCATCCATCAACGATTCCGTCATCTACAAGCTTCTTGATATATCTCTTTCCTGTAACTACATTTGTAAGATATAACTTTGCAAACTCAATCTGTTTTGGCGGATGTGGATACTCAAGCTCTGTAACAACCCAGTCATAAAGAGGTCTGTGGTCCTCAAACTCAAGAGTACATATGGAATGGGTCACACCTTCTATCGCATCTTCTATAGGATGCGCAAAATCATACATAGGATAAATGCACCACTTATCACCTGTATTATGATGAGTCATTCTTGCGATTCTGTAAATGATAGGATCTCTCATATTGATATTAGGAGAACTCATATCTATCTTCGCACGCAGAACCTTTTCACCATCCGCGTAAACGCCGTCCTTCATTTCCTCAAAAAGCTTAAGATTCTCCTCAACGCTTCTGTCTCTATAAGGGCTATTCTTACCGGGTTCTTTCAATGTTCCCCTGTACTCTCTTATCTCATCAGCTGAAAGGTCACAGACATAAGCCTTTCCCTTCTTTATAAGCTTGATGGCAGCCTCGTACATCTTATCAAAATAGTTTGACGCAAAAAGAATCTCATTCCTGAAATCAGCACCCAGCCACTTAACGTCTTCAACTATTGACTGTACAAACTCTTCCTTTTCTTTTGTAGGATTAGTATCGTCAAATCTGAGATTAAACTGTCCTCCATATTTAACTGCCAGCCCATAATTAAGAAGTATGGACTTTGCATGCCCTATATGAAGATAACCATTCGGTTCCGGTGGAAACCTTGTTATGATTTTCTCATATTTTCCTTCTTCAAGATCCTTATCAATTATCTGTTCTATAAAATTTCTGGATACCACTTCGTCAGCCACGTTATATCCTCCTGATACTTTATTCATCATCTTCATCAAGGGAAGGAAGCTCAAGCCTCGTTCCTTTTGATGTCGTATGAATTATTTCTTCTTTCTTTTGTTTCTTTTCTACTGTCTTTTCTTTATCTAGGTCTGACAAGGAAGCCTTATCGTTCTTAACTACCTTATCTCCGTCAGCCTCATTGCTGCCCGATACTGTCTCATTGCTGCCTGATACTTCCTCACTGCCGCCTGATACTGCCTCACCGCTGCCTGATACTACCTTACTGCCGCCTGATACTGCATCACCGCTGTCTGATGCTGTCTTGCTTTGACTATCAGCTGCTCCATCCAGCTTACCACTGACGGTGCCGTCAGTATTTGCTCCATCCTGCTTACCATTAGCAGGGTTGTCAGCATTTGCACCATCCTGCTTACCATTAGCCGGGCTGTCAGCATATACCACATCAAGAGACTCAGGTGGAAGTTCATCCCCCGGAACCACGTCAAACGCCGAATCAATTCCGTAAGGTCTTTCTTCCATAGCTTTTTTCACTTTATCCTGTCTTTCCTCATAGGTTTTAGGAAGCACCTCAACATTCTTGTTATCAAGAAGCGCCTCTTCAACTATGATACCTCCGGTTTCGGTATTGAGATCGGAGAACAGTACCTTTGGCTTCGGCTCATCTGAATCTTTCACAGAATCACCATTTTCTTCACTATCATTAACACCGGCTGATGCTTCATCCTGCTGTCCCAAGGCAGCATCCGCATCTTCCCTTTCTTCTTCCGAAAGCTCTGAATCAGCCTCATCATAATACTCATCTTCGTCATAATACTCACCATAGTCATCACCTCTCCGGGCAAGTTTTATAATAAGTATAACAACTGTGATCGCAGCAATAACAAAAAGCACTATAACAAGTATAAGAAGTCCTTTTAATGTATCGTAGCTTACGATGTCTTCCTCACCAACAGGGCCGTCATCCGGAAGAAGATCTGTAACGGGTTCAGGGCTCGTAGTCTCCGGTTCCTGAGGAGTCGATACGTCCTTTTCATTTTGAGGATTATAGAACTTAGTAAAGCTTTCAAGTTCAGGATCAAAATAGTAAAGTCCGCTTCCCTGCCCAAGAACTGCGGCGTGGGTAAGATAAACGTCATCATTTCCATCTGTAAAAACAGGAAGCTTACCTTCATCAACCTTGTATTCGCTTTCCGTAAATCCCTGCGGCAGTTCTATGTCACTCGGCATAGGTGTTATTATCACTTTATTCTTTCCGGCTTCAAATTCATGATACGGAGCAAAGCTTTTATCCACGGAATCATATACAAAATAGCTCATTGCATTATCAGATGAACGAAGACAGAGTATCGTCACATCATCTCCATGTGCAAATGCCCTTATTAAGTCACCGTCATAATCAGACGGAACTGCTTCAAATCCTTCAGGAAGGTTTGTATAACTGTCATCATTTACAACAGAGTATTTCTTTCCATCTATTTCAACCGATACATTTGCAAATATTCCATCGTCACCGGCCAATTCTTCGGTAGTGTCGGTATCTTCTTCAGTCGAATCCTCTTCTGTCTTTTTTTCAGTAGAACCGTCCCCTTCTGAAACCTTAAGTTTCATACCTGAACTTCCGATCGTAAGAGTCTCCCCATCAGCTGAAACTGCGGATTTACCTGTCACAAGTATCTGTGATTCCCCTTCTCCTATTGCGGTAAAATCAAGAGTCGGCTGCGTGCCCGTCTTACCTGAAATGGTGACTATATTGCCGTCACGACTTGCATTTCCGTTTCTGCACGAATCAAACTGAAGGATTTTTGCATCATATGTGACGGTAATTGTATATTCAGAATTATTAACTCCTGAAACAGAAATGACAACGCTCACGGCATCGCCCGTCTTCGGATTTTCAGGAAGTGCATAAAGCGTTACATTTACGCTCTCTGCCTTTGCAACATTATTACCAAGCAGTGCTGTCGATACAGCAAAGAAAATGATAAGCATTGTAAAACTTATAACTTTTCTGATTTTAACTGACATATTTACACTCCGGATAATCATTTAAAAATCATCATTAACTTTAGAAGTATAGCATAATTTTATATATAAAACAATTGACAAAGAATGAGTTTTTTATTATTATTACGATTGCGTCATGAATAATGAAATCTGCTAATATAGCTCAGTAGGTAGAGCGCAACATCGGTAATGTTGAGGTCACGGGTTCGATTCCCGTTATTAGCTTAAAAGCCGGCCTTATTTTTTTAGGACCGGCTTTATTATTATCTCTCCGGGTCAGCGTCCGGTCTAGGCAGTATCGCCCTTATTATATATCTGTTCATTATAAGAATCCCAATTATACTCATTATGAATGAAGGAATTATATACCCTGTCGCCTGATTGATTCCAATAAGGAGTATAGAAAGTGTGTCTGCATAAAAGCAAAGCATTATCGTGTCAAATCTTGAATAATTAAATCCGGCAGTTTTAAGTAATAATGATGCCGGAAATGACATTAATAAGCAAACCAAAAGGTATCTTAAAATGCTGACAGCTGTTGAAAGAACAAACTGGATAATTATAAAAATGTATATAACAGGTATGATAGACGCCAGCGAATCATTATCAAATCCATCGGGCAGAAAATCCTTAATATTAAAGCTGTACATTTTCCTTGGCGTACCATTCTGAATAATAACTGAACTATACACATCACTTCCGAATGTGAAGTAAAGGTCATTCGCCCCTTCCAGTTCTTTTACGGGAACCTCTGAATACTCGGTATCTACATAGAAATGCACTCCGCCTATCTCAAGATTGAAGTTATCGAGGGCTGTAAGCTTGCCGTCTTCAACTTTGAATTCCGGTATTCTCTCTGTAAAAAGAGTGTGAAAGCCCCCAAAAGCAGCTATCATTGCAAGAACAGGCAAAAGTGTAGTCATTATAGATACAATAACCGATAGCACGATTATGTAAGTCACTTTCCTGCCATTTGACTGGTGAAGCATCTCATGATACTTACCAGGTTTAATTATTGAGTATTTTAGCTGGTCAACAATATTCAAAACTCATACCTCAAATACTTATATCAGTTCAAAATGTTTCATGGCATTCATTATTCCGCCATGATTTATATCATCCGTAATATAATCTGCCATTTTTTTAAGGAACGGACTGGCATTTCCCATTGCGATTCCTGTACCGGCAAATTCCAGCATGGCAAGATCGTTTGTACTGTCTCCGAATGCAAATATATCCTCTCTTTTGCACCCGAAATAATCGGCAAGGAACTTCATACCACTTGCCTTGGAAAACCCTAAAGGTTCCATTTCAAAGAAATTATCTCCTCTGTCAATCAGGTTAAAATGCTCCGCTGTTTCTCTCTTAAAAGTTTCTGTATCACTGTCATCATCATACCAGATAGTAAACTTATCGAAAATGAATTCATCGCTCTCTATATCCGAGACAAGCTTTCGTCCGCTTTTTTTAAAATAACCTATAAGCGGATTATCTCCTGCTTTTGGCATCTTTCCATCATAACAGCTGTAGTCCTTATATTCAAAGAGCCCGTACATTCGGCATTCCCTGCAGAGTTTAGCGGTTTCGTAGCACAGGTTTCTGCTCAGGGGATGATAAAAAAGTTCTTCACCCTCATATAGAATATGAGTGCCGCATCCACAGATTATACCACTGAAAAGGTCGTTAAAGATATAGTCTTCTACGTTACATTTAACTCTTCCCGTATTGATAAAAAGCTTATGCCCTCTCTCCTTTGCCATTTTAAGTGCCGCGAGAGTATCAGCCGGATAATCGCCTCCACCCGGTATAAGCGTTTCATCTATATCAAAGAACAGTAGTTTTTCGTTATTCTTAATCATAAAAATCTCTTGCAGTTATGTAAACCAAATTTAAAATTAATCCATATTTCTTATAAGATTAACCATCTCTATAGCGCCGAGTGCACAGTCATAGCCCTTATTTCCTGCCTTTGTTCCTGCCCTTTCAACAGCCTGCTCAATGTTGTCGGTTGTAACTACGCCGAACATTACAGGAATCTCTGTCTCAAGTGAAACAGCCGCAATGCCCTTTGATACTTCGTTGCAAACATAATCATAATGACTTGTGGCACCTCTGATAACTGCGCCAAGGCAGATAACTGCATCGTATTTGCCTGACTTAGCCATTTTCTTGGCAATAAGCGGAATCTCAAATGCGCCCGGCACCCATGCTATGTCAATGTCATCTTCATTTACATCATGACGCACAAGTCCGTCTACTGCTCCACTGACAAGCTTGGATACGATGAACTCGTTAAATCTTGCAGCAACGATTCCAACCTTAATACCTTCTGAAACTACTTTTCCTTCAATCTTTTTCATGATACTTCCTCCAATTTTAATCTATTTCTTTCACATTATTTTATACTATGTTATTCACATTATACTTTCACATTTTACATGGTGCATAGTACCCTATTACAGATTATTCAGCATATGACCCATTTTTTCTTTCTTGGTCCTAAGGTAAAATGCATCGTATACCGAAGGTGCTATCTCTATCGGCACTCTCTCCACTATCTCAAGATTAAAGCCTTTAAGTCCGTAAATCTTATCCGGATTATTTGTGAGCAGCCTCATCCTGCGCACGCCCATATCAACAAGAATCTGAGTTCCAATAGTGTAATCTCTTGCATCCTCCGGGAACCCAAGAGCTACATTTGCCTCAACCGTATCCATTCCCTTATCCTGAAGCGCATAAGCCCTTATCTTATTTATAAGGCCTATGCCACGTCCTTCCTGTCTCATGTAAAGAAGAACGCCTCTCTTTTCCTGAGCGATCATTTTCATTGCTGCATCAAGCTGCTCTCCGCAGTCACATCTTGCCGAGCCAAATGCATCGCCTGTGAGACATTCAGAATGAACTCTTACAAGTACCGGTTCACCGTTTGATATATCACCCATAGTAAGTGCAACATGATGTTCACCGTTAAGCTTATTGATATAACCCTTGATCGTGAATTCTCCGTACTTTGTCGGAAGCTTTGCACTTTCCACGCACTCAACAAACACCTCATGCTCTTTTCTGTACTGAACAAGCTTCTCTATTGTTGAGATGAGTAAACCGTGTTCTTTTGCAAATGCTGTTAGATCATCAAGCCTTGCCATTGTACCGTCATCATTCATAATCTCACAGCATAGTCCGCATGGCTTAAGTCCTGCAAGCTTCATAAGATCAACAGTCGCCTCTGTATGACCTCTTCTTTCTATAACTCCACCTGCTTTTGCTTCGAGAGGAAACATATGTCCCGGTCTTCTGAAGTCGCTTGGCTTTGCATCATCACTAACAAACTTACGTGCGGTAAAACCTCTTTCCACAGCGCTTATTCCTGTTGTAGTTTCAATGTGATCAACCGAAACACTGAATGCCGTTGCATGATTATCAGTATTCACAATACACATTTGAGGCAGATTAAGCTTATCGGAAAATGAAGCATCCATAGGCATACATATAAGACCTCTGGCATACTTAGCCATGAAATTTACATTTTCCGTCGTTGCAAACTCAGCCGCCACTATAACATCGCCTTCATTCTCTCTTGATTCATCATCAAGAATCACAACCGGGCGTCCTTTCTTTAATTCTTCCAAGATTTCTTCAATTTCGTTCATATCTTTAACCTCTCAGTATTGCATTTTATAAAAAACCATTTTCAAAAAGTGTATTCATAGTTAAATCAGAATTTCTGTCATGAGTTTTATCAAATGAATTTTCGCGAGTCCTGTTATTAACATCTCTGCTTAAGTCATACCCCAGCAGCTTTTCCACGTATTTTCCAACTATATCGTTTTCAAGATTAACGGTATCGCCGACCTTTTTCTTCGTGATTATGGTTACGTCGCTTGTATGAGGAATAAGCGAAACCTTAAAGCATTTTGAATCAACATAAGCAACCGTAAGGCTGACTCCGTCTATAGCGATACTTCCTTTTTCAACTATATATTTTAAAAGATGGGGCTCTGTATCGACTGTTACCCAGATAGCGTTATCTTCTCTTTTAAAAAAGGATATCCTGCCTGTGCCGTCTATATGACCGGATACTATATGTCCGCCGAATCTTCCGTTTGCAGGAAGTGCTCTTTCAAGATTGACCGGACTTCCTTTTTTTAACATTCCAAGATTCGACCGTCGAAGTGTTTCAGGCATTACGTCTGCCGTAAATCCCCTTTTACTCACAGTAGTTGCTGTAAGACACACACCATTTACAGCGATACTGTCTCCGATCTTAACGTCATCCATAATATCGGGAGCAGCTACAGACAAAACTGCTGATTTACTCCCTTCACGTACATATTCAATTGTCCCGATAGTTTCAACTATTCCAGTGAACATGGCAAATTCCATCCATATTTATTTCTTCAATCATAAACATCCTCCGGTTTCAGTTACCAACCCCATCCGGAAAGCTGTAAATCATCACTTGTTATCCGGAAGATATCGTATGTATATATCATCACCGACTTTTTCAAAAGAAGACATTTTAAGCCCCGGAGAGTCTGCAACTTCACTGACACCTTCTCCCATAACAGGTCCGGGTGACATTTTCCCGCCAAAAAGCTTTGGTGCTATAAATGCTCTTACTTCATTAACGTACCCACTGCAAAGCATAGACCAGTTAAGAGTTCCGCCTCCCTCAAGAAGGATACTGTCGATTCCTTCTTCCGCAAGTCGTTCCATCAACATCCCAAGAGAAACTTTTCCATTTTCAGGAGGTGTAAGAAGCAGTGTAATACCTGCACTTTTAAGTGCCATTATCTTACCTCTTTCCTTGTCAGCGGACTCAATTAACGTTGCTATTATTGTCTTATACTTTGAAGCCGTTGTAACGATATTTGATTCAAGCGGAATCCTTAGCTTTGAATCGCATATAATTCTGACAGGATTTCTTCCACCCGGAATTCTGCAGTTAAGTGTCGGATTATCCGCAAGAACAGTTCCTATACCACACATAATTCCCGTGAATTCATTTCTCCACTCCTGAACCTTTTCACGCGACTCTTCACATGAAATCCACTTGCTCTTTCCGGAATTTGTGGCAATTTTCCCATCGGCTGTCATTGCATACTTCATTACAACATAAGGCTTCTTCTCAGTAATGTAATGAAAGAATACTCTGTTTATCGCGTCACACTCTTCTTTCATGAAGCCTTTCATAACTTCAATTCCATGCTGACGAAGGGCAAATATTCCTTTTCCCGCAACAAGGGGATTCGGGTCATAAGAACCTACATAAACTCTTTTAATCTTATGCTCTATAATAGCCTCAGTACATGGTGGCTGTTTACCTGTGTGACAGCAGGGTTCAAGTGTCACGTACATTTCAGCGCCTTCTGCACTTTCTGTAAGATTCTTAAATGCATCTCTTTCAGCATGCAGATCGCCGTATTTATGATGATAGCCTTCACCGATTATACGTCCATCTTTAACGATAACCGCTCCCACAAGCGGATTAGGATTAACAGCTCCTATACCTTTTTTAGCAAGCTCTATGGCTCTTTCCATATATTTTCTGTCAAATGACATGTTATGCCTCCATGCATTTCGGTATTTGAACAAAACAGATGTTCGTATACCGCCCGCATTTTTCGTAAATAATTATCAATATAAAACTCCTGCGATAATATAAAAATGCCCCGATAAAAATCGGGGCATTAAAATCACATTAAAGTCATATACAAAAAGTATATGCATGCATTTTAACTTCTCTCATCCAGACTTTACTGTCGGTTATGGATTCTCACCATATCGGCCTGCCAAAGCAGGTTAGCGAACTTGTACTTTTCTTTAAGCAATCATTTAGGTGCTGAATGCATTTCAATAGAAAAAGTCATCATCGCCGGTCGGGAATTACACCCTGCCCCGAAGCATATATTTAATTATTCGCTCTTGCCGATTGAAAGGAATCCACCTTCATTTGCTTTAAGCAGAACTGAAAGGCCGATGTTCTTTCTGGATTCTTCAGTGGCAACGTATATCTCACCTGTCTCAACAAGTGATTTTGCGATCTCTGTAACTTCTTCCTTAAACTGAATCATCTGACGTCTGTCCTTGGATGAAAGCTTGAAGAGATACTGATTCTTTGAACTTATAAGAAGTATACTGAAAGAATGTATGCCATCCTTCTGCTCTCTCATTCCGGAACCAATCATTCGGCTGTTTGCAATAATGATCTCAGCATCATCATCAGGAAGATATTCCGAAAGAATAAGCTTATATATCTTAAGATAATCATCTTCAGAATTAACAGCTATAGGAAGCTCTGCAACAGCAAATTCAATAACTGAATCCGCAAGCTTGATAGTACCGCCGTCATCATCGATAGTTGAACTGCTCGACTTAGGAACTATAATTCTGAAGAACTTATTCTCAATAACCTTCTGATCAGGTTTAGGCTCTTTAATTACAAGATCAGGATAAGCCTTTTCAAGCTTATTCATGGAAATGACAGCACTGTCCTCGCCGGTTTCTGCCGTTTCCGTAAGAGTCTTATAAAGCTCTGCAATCTGTGGAGTCTGATACTTAACAAGCTCTACAACCTTGTCTACAGCCGGAACATAAGACATGGCTGCATTTTCGATATAAAGCTTGATCATCTCCTCCTTGGAAGCTCCCTTCTTCTCCTTATACTGGATAACCTTGAAGAGATCCTTCTTGTCAAATCCGTCGAAATGATTGTCATAAGCCTTTTCAAAGAACTTGATACTCTTTCTTTCTTCCTCAGGAGTTCCTGCCTCAAACTCTTCTCGCTCATAAATCTTGGCAAGCTCATAGGATGCCTGAACAGCACCAAGTCCAAGAGCCTCCTGGAAAGCCTTTTCTATCTCATAGTTGTTGGCTATATAGAAAATCTGCTGCTGCTTCATAAGTGCAACTTTAAGTGCTGTTGCACCGGAACCTGCCTGAACTGCTCTTTCCCATTTCTCTACAGCCTGCTGAAGATCCTCGCCGTGAAGATCCTCGATATCCTTAATATAAGCATCTGCTTCAGGAATACCGTTTGCAGAAGCCTTCTTGAAATATCCGAGAGCCTTGATACCATCCCTCTTCTGATGAATGAGTCCGTAATAGTAGAATCTTCCGAGGTAGAAAGGAACTCGCTTATGGCCAAGCCTTTCAGCATCCTCATACCAGTTAAGGGCTTTCATATAATCTTTAAGCTGCTGATCGTAGATGTTACCTATAAGGAAGGCAAGATCCGGATCCTTAGTAGCTTCAAAGAGCTGCTTAGCGTAACTTATAGTTTTTTCAATATCACGATAAGGTGAATCTTCATCGAAATAAAGGTCGATAAGAAGATAACTTGCCTTGATGCTTCCAAGCTTAAGAGCCTGCTTGGATGCCGCCATGGCACCTTCGTAATCCTCAAGATAATAACAGTAAAGAGCCTCACTGTAATACTGATTGTCTTTTCTGTTAAGGCTGGCATCACTTACACGTGTAGGGTTGACAAATGCAAATGAGTTAGCTGTTTCAAAGATAATCTCTTCGTACTGCTCTATAATCTCCATCGTAGCACATACGAATCTCATACATGCAAGACGGCGTCCCTGATAGAATGCAAATGTAACAATACCTTTATTCATTTCTTTATGATAGAAGGTTGTTACTATTCCGTCAGCATACTCAGTAATATACGGTTTAAGCTGTAATTCTTCGTCAAATGCATCGTTGCAGTAACGCAGGTAATTCTCAAGAGTCTTCTTGGAATCCTTTGGTATACTGTCATATGTGACATACATTTCAAAGTCTCTGTATGTCATGCTTGGAGCATAATACTCTTCACCGGTGTCTTCATTGATAGTCTTGATCCAGTCCTTAGGGAGCTTATGGATGTAACCATCAACCTGATTATGTATATATGTGTACTGATACTGAAGACTGGCAGGATCTATAACCTTGAATCTCGGCTCCTTGCCCTTCTCCTTTCTCTTCTCAGATATCTCTGTATAGAGCTTATCTTTCTCTTCAAATTCTATACTGTCTGTGTGCTGTGAAGCATACTCTACACGGTCATAAGCTGCTATGGCGGTTTGATCACCGGCATCCGCAAGCTTCTTATACCATATCATGGCTTTTTCATAATCAACAGGAATGATCACATCACTCTTGTTACCAAACTGGTCAACTCTTGAAAGACCATTTTCATAGATAGAACCAAGGTTCATGCATGCAGCCTTGATTCCTGCATTTGCAGATTTTTCAAACAAAGCAACAGCTTTTGAAAAATTCTGATCCTCTAAGAAAAGCTTTGCCGCCTTATATATAGTCTCCCCGTCATTCGTCTGATTGGCGTATTTCTCGTAATACTTGGCAGCTTTATCAATGTTCTTTTCAGTCTTGGCATTCTTATATATACCATTCTCGTAAAACTCACCGAGTATCTTGAGGGAATCCGTACCAAAGTCCTTATATGTCGGATCCATAAGTCCGATATCTGAAATGCTTTCAAGAATCTCAACGGCTTCCTCACCATTAGCGTTCTCCATAAGATTCATAGCTTTATCGAACTGAAGCTCCACACCACTCTTGTTGGATTTCTTTTTACCAAATATAGGAAGTTTACTTTTTAAATTGTCGAAAAAACCCATACCAGTTTCCTCCAGGCATTCCCCACTTGTGATAGGTTTAGATAATAATACTTATATAGTTTATCACATTAAAATATGGTGTGCAATGTAAAAAGATAACTAAAAACTAATTTATGGAAGTCATATATCCAACTATTTCAGTAACTGCATCTGCCTCATCATTTCCATCGGCAGTAACAGTAATTTCCTCATCATTACATATGCCAAGACTCATCATACCCATTATGCTTTTTGCGTTAACTTTCTTAGTTCCCGATTCAAGGAAAATACGGCTGTCATACTTGCTTGCTATCTGTACAACAACGGCAACCGGTCTGGCCTCTGCATAATTTGGTAACTTAACTGTGAAATTCTTTGTAACCATTTCAAAATTGCTCCTTATTTATAATAATACATTTACAGTACATGAATTGCTTACGCAATCACATACCTTCACGTAATTTATCAGCCATCTTACGTATACGGCGTATCCTGTGATTAACCCCGGACTTTCCGAGAGGCGGATTAAACATATCTCCGAGTTCCTTTATTGAAAGATAAGGATACATTGTTCTTAGTTCCGCAAGTTTCCTGAGGGAATCCGGAAGCTTTGAGATCCCGTATTCTCTATCAATAAGCTCTATGTCTTCTATATCTTTGGCTGCGGCATTTGCCACTTTGTTCATGTTAGCAGTATCGCAGTTTACTTCCCTGTTGACAGAATTCCTGATCTCTTTCAGAATCCTTACATTTTCAAATTCCATAAGTCCGTTTGATGCACCCATGATACCCAGCACATCAACAATGGAATCACTGTCTTTAAGATATACTATATGGCTGTCACGCCTTTTTGTAATCTTTGCGGAAACATTAAAATCCCCAAGAATCTCTTTAAGAAACTCAGCCCTTTCCATATCCGAAAAGGAAACTTCAAGGTGGTAGCTCTTACTCGGATCTGTAACCGACCCCGCTGCGATAAAGCATCCCTTTAAAAAACTGCTCTTACAGCAGGTACTCTGTACAAGCATTCTGTCTATCATATACGAACTGTCTTTTCGAATAAGCTTAAGCTTTTTTTCAACCATTCCATCATTGTCGGGAAGAATAAGTTTTCCTTTAACTGTACTTATCTTCTCTTCATCAATGTCAAAAATAAGATAAACCAGTTTTTCAAAAATCTTAGAGAGAGTCTCATCCTGAAACCTCACCACAACCTCACCGTCTCCCGGTTTCCCGCCGGCAAAAATGATTCCCGCAAGATAAGCCAGACGACAATGCATTGCATGAGGTATCTTTACCGTAAGTTCATGCCTCACATCATTTAAATATGACACTTTTATTCCTCTCCCTTTACATACTTGTCATAGCTTATATCTCTGTGATATTTTTTTACAGAATAAGGAAGCTTTGCAAGCTTATCATACATAATATTAGTGACTGCAACCGAGCGGTGTCTTCCTCCCGTACAACCTATGGCAACTGTAAGGTGGTGTTTTCCTTCTTTTTCTATATATTCAGGGATCAGAAACTCCAGCATATCATAAAGCTTATCTGTAAAAGTCCATGATTCTTCGGTACTCATAACATAGTCTTTTATCTTATCGTCATTTCCCGTAAGCGGACGCAGATTCTCATCATAATAAGGATTCGGCATAAACCTCACATCGAAAACTATATCGGCATCAACCGGAATCCCGAATTTATATCCAAATGAAACGAGAGAAACGATTATATTAGAATAGGAACTGTTTTCCTCAAAAATCTTCTTTATCTCTTTTCTCAGTTCCCTGGTAAGAAGCCCGGTCGTATCAATTATATAGTCAGCAGAACTCTTAAGAAATGCAACGCGGTCTCGCTCTTTTCTTATCGCATCCTCGATACTTGAATCCTTTGCCAGAGGATGCTCTCTTCTGGTTTCTTTAAAACGTCTTATCAGGTTCTCGGAACTGGCATCAAGGAAAAGGATTTCATATTCAATCCCACCTCTTTTTAACACAGCCAGAACGTTACTTAAGTTATCAAGTTCCTTACCGCTTCTGATATCTATTCCGATAGCCACTTTATCATTTGTGAAGCTGCTGTCCTGTATCATATCCGCAAGTTTTTCCAAAAGCAGCACAGGAAGATTATCAACACAGAAATACCCCAGATCCTCCATGTTTCTGAGTGCTGTTGATTTACCGGCTCCACTCATACCTGTAACTATTACAATCCTCATAACGTCCCTCCAAATACCCCAAAAGACGAAATCAAATGATCTATTCAAATTCTCCGAGCATCTTTACTTCAGGCTCAAGTCTTACGCCAAACATTTCATCCACCTTATCCTGAACAGCTTTGATAAGACTGTAAATGTCGGCAGCAGTTGCATCGCCTTTATTTATTATAAAACCTGCATGCTTTGAAGACACTTCAGCTCCGCCTATAGAGAAGCCTTTAAGCCCGGCATCCATTATAAGTTTTCCGGCAAAATATCCCGGAGGTCTCTTAAAAGTCGAACCGGCGGAAGGAAATTCAACCGGCTGCTTTTCATTTCTTTTATCCTTAAGTTCCTTCATGAGTCCGGATATCGCTTCCTTATTGCCATGACCAAGTATCAGCTTGGCTCCGACAACGATAAGGTTCCTTTCGGACACAATACTGTGCCTGTAGGAAAAATCCATATCAGCTCCGTCTATACGTTTTACTCTGCCATTTTCTATTACATCAACATATTCAACAACATCTTTCATTTCCCCGCCGTAAGCACCGGCATTCATAGTAACCGCGCCTCCAAGCGTTCCGGGAATTCCTGATGCAAATTCAAATCCTGTCATGGAATTATCTCTCGCAACCGATGCGATATTTGAAAGAAGCGCTCCTGCCTCAGCGTAAAGCCCGTCCGGATACTGCTTAATACCGCTCATTGCCTTTGATATCTCAATGATAGTGCCGTCAAATCCTTTGTCAGAGACAAGAAGATTGCTGCCGTTACCTATAATATAGTAATCAGTGCCATTTTCATCGCAGGCCCCAAGTATTCTTATAATTTCATCCGCCGAATCAACAAGATAAAGGTCTTTTGCATTTCCTCCAACGCGGAATGTTGTATGATTTTTCATCGGTTCATCTGATAAATGTATCATGCTGTTTCTCCGTCTCTTTAAACAAAAAAAGAATCCAACGCATATAATACTACACGATAGATTCTTTTTAATCAATTCTTAAAACATGACGAACAATTCATGAATTCCGTCACTTTTTTGTGTACTTTTAATATACATTACATATTTAAAACACTGCACGCTCCGCCGTACATTCCGGCATCATTTCCAAGTGTTGCCAGTTTAAAGAGAGTCTTTTTACAAGCATGGAATGCATATTCCTGGAAGTATTTCTGTGTCTTCTCAACAAGGATTTCACCGGCTTTTGATACTCCGCCTCCGATAACGAAAACTTCCGGATCAACAACACATGCAACCTGCGCAAGTGCATAACCAAGTCTTCTTCCATGTTCCTCAACAATGTCCATGGCAAGATCGTCACCTTCCTTGGCAGCATCAAATACTTCCTTTGCAGAAATATACTGTACCTCACGAAGCTTGGACGGTCTGTCAGAAGTGCCAATGTATTTATTTGCCATTCTCACTATTCCCGTAGCTGATGCATACTGCTCAAGACATCCTTTCTTACCACAGTTACAGCTCTCATGCTCTTCCGGGTCAATAGTCATATGTCCTATCTCACCGCCTGCTCCGTTTACACCTGCAAGCATCTTTCCACCTATTATGATTCCTCCGCCTACGCCGGTACCAAGAGTAACCATAACCTGATTCTGGTAGCCTTTACCGCCACCCATCCACATCTCACCGAGAGCAGCCATATTTGCATCATTTCCAACCTTTACAGGAACTCCGGTAAGCCCTGAAAGTTCATCTGCCGCATTGAAGATACCCCAGCCAAGGTTAACGCATCTTATGACTGTTCCATCATCTCTTACCGGCCCCGGAACTCCCATTCCGATGCCTTTAACATCATGAATCGTAAGTCCTTTTTCATTCATTTTAACATTAATCGAATCAGCTATATCACTAAGGATATGTCTTCCGCCTTCATCTGTTCTTGTTGTGATCTCCCACTTTTCAAGAAGCTCGCCTTCTACATTGAAGAAGCCTATCTTAACTGTAGTTCCACCTATGTCAACACCAAATAAATATTCGCTCATGTTTGTTCTCCTCTTAAAATATATTAATCCTGCGCTACTGCGCCGGATTCTCCCCACACAATTGCCTGCAAGCAGGCATGTGTGTGCATTTATCCTACGTAACTGCGCCGGATACTTCATTCAATCGATGAACCATCCGGCTTCGCCGTATGTCGCAGCTAAAGCTGCTTCTGTTCATCGATGTTCATGGGCGTATCCTACTCCAGCAGAACATGTTATACACATTTGACTGCAAGCAGTCATGTGTACATCATGTTCTGCTGCGCAGTTACTTTTTGTTGATCATGTTTTGTGTGACTCTGTTGTAGAGTTCCTGGGCTGCGTTGTATCCCATCTTCTTCTGTCTGTGGTTTACGGCAGCTGACTCAACAATAATAGCCATATTACGACCAGGTCTTATAGGAATGTTATGACTTGTAACCTTATTGCCAAGGAATTCAACATAACTGTCCTCAAGTCCGAGTCTGTCATAATTAGCATCCTTATCCCACTCTTCAAGTTTAAGGACAAGGTCTATCTGCTGACTTGTCTTAACACATTCTACACCATACATAGTCTTAACATCTATGATACCGATACCTCTAAGCTCGATAAAATGTCTTGTTATGGCAGGTGATGTACCTATAAGCTGTTCGTCAGAAATCTTCTTTATCTCAACAACATCATCGGCTACAAGTCTGTGGCCTCTCTTTATAAGCTCAAGAGCCGCCTCACTCTTACCAATACCGCTGTCTCCCATTATAAGTACGCCTTCGCCAAAAACATCCAGAAGAACAGCGTGAACCGAAATTCTCGGAGCAAGTTCCTCATGAAGCCACCTAACAGTTTCATGAACAAATGAACTCGTTGTTGATTTGCTCGACAGTATAGGAATCCCATGTTTTAAGCCTGCTTCTATAATGAAATCATACGGCTCTATATCTCTGCAGAACACAAGACACGGAATAGGAAAACTAAAGAGCTTATCGAATATCTCTATATTCTCCTCTCTGGTATGCATATCAGCCAGATATGCATTTTCAACATTACCGCATATCTGGACTCTGGCTGTATCGAAATGCTCAAAGAAACCTGCAAGCTGCAGTGCCGGTCTGTTGATGTCCGGATCTGTTATAAATACCTTATCAGTATCAATCTCCGGAGTATAATTCCGAAGGTCAAGTTTCTTTATAAGATCAGTCAGAACTACACTGTACTCTTCAGTCACTTATTACCACCTCCCCCATTAATAATTTACTCAAAAATATGTGTCCATTTTATCATAGCTGTGTTTACACATCAAGTGTTCACATGCCTGATAACGTGCACCAAATTATATTTAAACCGGGGCATTTCTTAAAAAACAATGGAAAACTTTGCATTTATTGATATAATCAGCTTATGGACATTTTTAACATTGAAGAAGAACTTGATAAACTGCCTAAGAACCCCGGTGTATATATTATGCATAATGATACCGGGGCAGTTCTCTATGTCGGAAAAGCAACTAATCTGCATAACCGCGTCAGACAGTATTTCAGATCAGGACATGGTCATAACAATTCACCCAAGATCATAAAAATGGTTTCCCAGATAGCTTACTTTGAATACATTATAACCAAGTCAGAGATGGAAGCCCTGGTTCTTGAATGTAACCTGATCAAGGAATACCGCCCCAAATACAATACTCTTATGACCGACGACAAGGGCTACCCATATATAAAAGTAACGGTTTATGAAGACTTCCCGAGAATAATGATGAGTCACCAGATGAAGCGTGACAAATCACTTTACTTCGGTCCTTTCACTGACCGAAAGGCTGTAAAAGACATCATACTTCTTGTAAGAAAGCTTTTCATGCTGAGAACATGCAGTATTCCGCTTCCTAAGAATATCGGAATTACAAGACCCTGCCTTTATTACCAGATCGGTCAGTGCAGCGCTCCATGCGACAATAGTATAAGCAAAGAGGAATACCATAAAAATGTGGAAGGCGCCATCTCATTCCTAAGCGGCAACTACTCCGGCGTAGTTAAAGATTTAAAAGAGCAAATGAATCGTGCGTCTGAAGAACTGGAATTTGAAAAAGCCGCATCTCTTCGTGACCTGATAACCGGAATTGAACATATCATGGAGAAACAGAGAGTTTCCAAAACAAGAGATGAAGACCGTGACATCATTGCAATCGCAAGAAGAAATAAAGATATTGTCGTTTCAATATTCTTCGTAAGAGAGGGAAATCTCGTAGGACGCGAAAACTACCATATGCAGAGTGACGAGGAAGATACTGACAGTGAAATAATTAACGATTTTATTAAGCAGTACTACATAGGAACTCCAAGAATCCCAAAAGAGATTATCACAAAAACCGATGTAAAAGATAAAGAGCTTCTTGAAATGTATCTTTCTGAAAGAGCCGAAAGTTCTGTTCACATTACTGTTCCAAAAATCGGCGATAAGATGCATCTTCTTAAGCTGGCTGAAGATAACGCTTCTCTTGTTCTTTCTCAAGATCTTGAAAGAATCAAAAAATATGAAAAGAAAACTATCGGTGCCTGTGAGGAAATAGCCGAGCTCATCGGTGTAGATAAAGCATACCGCATGGAAGCCTTTGACATTTCCAATATATCGGGTTATCATAGCGTTGCTTCTATGGTTGTATTTGAAAACGGAAAGCCAAAGAAGAACTCTTACAGGAAATTCCGTCTAAGGACAGTTGAAGGTCCTGATGACTACGCTTCCATGAAAGAAGTTCTGACCAGACGCTTTACTGATGAAAAGCTTTCAGTGCTCCCTGACGTTCTTATGATGGATGGCGGAAAAGGTCAGGTAAATGTAGCAAAGATGGTTCTGGACAGCCTTGGAATAGAGATTCCTGTGTGCGGAATGGTCAAAGATGACAATCACCGAACCAGAGGTCTCTACTACAACAACGAGGAGCTTATCTTCAAGCCCGGCAGTGAAGCTATGCACATGATTACTTCATTGCAGGATGAAACGCACCGTTTTGCAATTACATATCACAGAGAATTAAGAAGTAAAGAACAGGTTCGTTCAATACTTGATGATATCCCCGGAGTAGGTCCGAAGAGAAGAAAGGCTCTTCTGCTCCACTTTAAGGATGTAGATTCTGTAAAGGCTGCTACAGTTAGTGAACTGATGGAAGCTGAAGGTATAAATGAAAATGTAGCAAATGAAATCTATACCTTCTTTCATGAATAGTATAAAGGAAAATAACATGGGAACATTTCTATTTCCGGATGAGTTTTACTCTTCCACTTATAATATTGATTTTAAAAGATACTACAAAAAGGGATACAGGGCAGTATTCTTTGATATTGACAACACCCTTGTACCCCATAATGCACCTGCTGACGAAAGATCGATAAGCCTTATAAAATCTCTAAAATCAATGGGCTATAAGGTCTGTTTCATATCCAATAATAAAGAACCCAGAGTCGCCTCATTTAACAGATACATGAATGCAACCTACGTATATAAGGCAGGGAAGCCAAAGGCTAACGGTTATATCGACGGAATGAAAAAGGTACACGTGGGAAGAAAAAGAACTCTCTTCGTCGGTGATCAGATATTTACAGATATATGGGGCGCCAATAACGCAGGTCTGCACAGCATACTTGTAAAACAGATAGGTTTTAAAGAAGAGATTCAGATATACTTAAAGCGTATCATTGAGTGGCCTATCATTGCAGTATTTAAACTCACACACCCACACAATGTACATTGACAGATAATGAGAAAACGGAGTCAGGATAATCCCGACTCCGTTCTTTTTACAGGAGGGTCGTATACCGCCCTCTTTTCTTTAAGCGATATACTTAAATGATGTCTGCTCTGAGCTTCTTAAGTACCTGGAAGCTCTTTGTTCTAAGCTCTTCAGCCTCGAAAAGCGGAATCATTGTATCAGAATCAAATTTAGCTCTCATTACATTGTCAATCCAATCATTAACATAAGCTGTAACGTACTTAACATTATCTTCTGACTTGTCTTTAAGTGAATTCTGAATATTGTTGATATTCTCAATCACTGTAGGAGTAGCCTGTCTATTAGCTGAAGGTGTCTGGCTACCCTCATCACTAAGCTCGATAACCTTACCGGTCTTTGTGATAATAACCTTCTTATTAGGAGCTGCATCAGCCTTAACAGCTGTACCACCCTTCTTATCAAGAAGCTTCTCAACAGCCTTGATAAGACAGATAACACTGTATGTAGCTTCCTGCTCTGTCTGAGTCTCTGCTCCCTTATCTTCATACTGATGCCACAGCCATTCTGACTTAAGAAGCATCTCTTCGATCTTTGAATCATCAAGAAGCTTTCTGAGATCAGGATCCATAGTTGGTGCAGCCTTACGTCCAAAGAGTCCGCCGCCGCCCTGGTTTCCTTCATTCTTCTTATACTTAGCAGGAATAACTGTCTCATCATATGTCTTAACAAGATAAGACTCTGCCTTTCTAGGATCATAGTTACTGTTGATAATAGCAACTCTGCCGCCATTTAAGCCGTTAACTATCATATCTTCAGCTGCCATGAACACAAGTGTCTTCTGACGATCATCGATCATCTGCTTAATCTCATAGTTAGTTTTTGACTTTTCTACTATAGCATTCTTACGAACCTTGAATGCCTTGATCTTCTCTTTGATACTGAAGAACATCTTAAGAAGTGAAGGATTGGCATTAAGATAATCATTGATCCATGTAAGCTCAACATACTGATGCTCAATCTTGTTTGAAAGCTCATATACATTGTAGCCGTCAAATACTACATTAAGAGTTGTATAAAGTTTCTCAAGGATCTCATACTTCTCTTCCCAGTCTCTTGTGCTTATCTCAGAATTAACTATCTCCTTAATTCCGCACTCATAGAATACAAGATTGTACTCATAAAGTCCTTCGAAGATATTTGTCTTTCCGGTAAGCTGAGCGCCTGCTCCGAGAGTCTGAAGATTTCTCTTCATATCAGGTTCATTCTCGATATAGAGATATACTTTCTTAACGAAAGCTGCAACTTCACTGATAAGAGTATCTATACGCTTGTTATAGATTTCCTGCTTAGAAATTGCAGTAAGTACATTTCTGCTGAGTACGCTTGTATCCTGAGTTGTATTGACATTTCTGATAAGCTCTTTGAAGCTCTCATAAACTGCCATATTGTCAATCGGAATATACTCTGCATTAAGTCCGTAGAATTCAAATGCCTTATTGTAATCCTTATTCGCAATGAATGTATTGAAAAGTCCTATAGAAAGCTGAGTCTTATAGTCATTACCAACATGTGGATCCTCAACAACATAATCGTAAAGAACCTCAAGATTACTGAGATATGCTTCAGAATTTGCCATGGATGTAGGAAGTCCCATTTCCATAACAACATTGATAAGATCAAGATATCCAAGAAGAGCCTTATCATAATTCTTAGGTCTCTCATCATCTTCAAGTATCTGATAGCTTACATTGATAAGAAGCGGTGCAATGCATTCACCAATAAGTCTCATAGCATCGCCAAACTTCTCTCTCTGATAAAGATAAATAAGCCATATACTGTATCTGTAGATACCGGTTGTATTGATAGGTGCATCAATATCTGACGGATCGATATTGCCGTAAACGAAGTTAAACAGCGGTTCAATCCACTCATCTATCTCATATCTTTCTTTAGCTTTGATGTTCTCTTCAACAAAATCATTGAGTTCATAGAGCTTTGTACACTGACCTTTAACATCATCTTCAACCGTCATTGAGTTAAGATCAAAATTCTTATCTTTAAGATAATCGATAACAAGCGCATAGAACCCATCTTCTACCTGCTCATTAAGGAATCTGATAAGAACGCTCTTATTGTTTGATGCAGCAATTGACAGAACATTATCATTTGCTGATGTAATATTTGCCGGTAAAGCCATCCTAAATTCCCCCTTCTATAGAATAAATAACCATAATATGTAAACTATTTTAACGAAAATCGCCTTTTTAGTCAACATCATTTTGTACAATGTTCATAAATTGTTTTGTGAAAAATGCACAACTATTGCAAATTCACTCATATTTTTGACTGATACGGGATTTAAGCCACCCCACAGTCTATGATAGACCTGCCATACGAAGGAGTGCCATAGCATTCCTCGTTGTACATCTTCCATCCTTTATGGTGTAATCAAACTTAATCTCATCGCCTTCGTAGTATTCTTCAAAATGATAGTTAGCTGCACTATTTCCACCTGCATCCTTAATATCACAGAGTTCAAAGTCATGCGTTGAAACAACTGTAAGTGCATTACCTTCCGAGAGTCTGGAAAGCGCCTTCTCGGCACCTACTATCCTGTCTGCCGAATTCGTCCCCTTAAATATCTCATCTATAAAGCAGGCAGCCGGAGCACCATTTTCATTACTTCTGATATACTCAGCCATTTCTTTTATCCTGAGTATCTCCGCAAAGAATGTTGAAATGCCGCTTAAGGCATCGTCACTTACCCTCATGGATGTAAATATTCTCATATAAGGAAGGCTGAAGCTCTTTGCACAAACATTGGCACCCATGTAAGCAAGCACCATATTAACTGCAATAGTCCTGAGAAAAGTTGTCTTACCGGACATATTTGATCCGGTTATTATAGTCACCTTGTCCTTTATGTCGGCATCATTTGCTATAACTGTATCAGGACTGATAAGCGGATGAAATGCATTCTCGGCCGTAATACTTACTACACTTCCGTCAGTGATATTCGGTCTTGAAGTCTCTCTGACAACAGATAGAACCGCAAGGCTGGAAAGCTCTTCATAGCCTGCAATTATCTCTCTCGTCCTGCTTAGCATATCACTATGGCGTACATACCATTTATTTGCAAAGAAAGTTGTAATATTGCTCCACCCAAAGAAGCCATCAAGGAAAAAGCTGAGAAGCGGATTAAAAGTAATACTCTGCATACCGGCTATTGTTTTCAGGCTCTTCATTCCGGAAATGATTCCATCTTCCTTTGTAATATCCACATTCATTTGAGAAAGAAGCTTAGACTCAAATTTCTCTTTTGCAATCGCACTTAGAATCGCTGTGTAGTCATCAGCCCTCATTCCAAAATTATAAAGATTAACAGTAGTAGAATCTCCTTTTGTACTAAATATGAAAGAAAGGATATTTCCGATGACAAGAGCTATGATTATAGCCCCATATCTTACATTTATGCCGCCTGACATTTCCAATATGACAGCTGCAATGTTAATAAGAAGAATAATAACCGAAACAACGATTAGCACGGCACCTTTAGATTTAGTCTTCTTTTCTGCCCCGTCATCATACGCTGTCCCCATCTCTTCGGGGAGTGAATTTTCAGCCCATTTACTGGTTCTTATCTTTCTTCCTGCCATCCTTATCAGAACTGTTTCAAGGTTAATGAGAAAGTCCTTATTCTCTGACAGTTCGCTTATCGATTCATTTCTCGGAGCTATATTTCCTGTATCAACATCTCTTTTTGCAAAACTCTCGGCAAGACGTTTTCTGCCATCAAATGTATGCGCTATATTTATCATCTGGTAAAGCGATCCCGGTCCAACGAGATCAAGATCCTTTACCACCGTATCGGTTTCATTTATGAATTCACTTCCGGTATCCTGAAAACCTGTCCATTTACCTGTGATCCTGCTTATGAATCTGGTTATAACTTCGTCTTTAGCTTTTAAATCATCCATCTTTTCGTCAATCTTTGAATGAAGCACTATACAGACTATAAATCCTATAATAAGAAGTACAGCAAGCAAAATAAAAGTAAGATTCCTGCCGCTGATTCCTACATAAAGAAGTATCACCGCTCCGATAAACAGGATAAGTCTTACATAAGAAATGATATCAAACTTCTTTTCAAGTTTTGTCTCATCATTTAATATATCTTTCTTTTTGGAAAGGAGTTCTTCTACTGTCATTTTTTCACCTATTTCTCCACTGAGTTTTAAAACTTTTATCTTTTCACTTTCATATATTTTTATACATCAAAACCATTCGTAGTTTATCACAAATCCTTGCCTTTTTCTACTTTCAGTATTAAAATGCATTATTAGAAGGTCATGTGACAAATATAATGTATTAATGAGAGGAGAACAAAATGGCAAGACATGGATTTTTTGGCAGTCTTATGACACTTGGTGTTGCAGTCGGAGCCGCTGCAGGTATCGCATATCTTTTCAAGGATGAGATCAGAAGTACAAATAAGTATAAAGAATTAAACGAGAAGTATGATGTTGATACAAAGCTCAAAAATGCATCTACAAAGGTTAAAGAGACAACTTATGATTTAAAGGACAAAGTTAAAGCAACTTCTATCGACCTTAAAGATAAGGCAGTAGATAAATGGAACGAGCTTAAAGCAAAGGAAGAAGATATCATTGATGAAGACGAGATTTTCTTCGAAGATGAAGAAGCTTCAGCTGACAGAGAATACGTTTCTATCGATACCGATGCTATAACAGATAAGGCAGAGGAAGTTAAGGAAACTGTTGCTGACAAAGCAGAGGAAGTTAAGGATGCTGTTTCTGACAAAGTTGAAGATGTTAAAGAAGCTGTTTCCGAAACTGCAGAGGAAGTTAAAGACGCTGCTGCAGATGCAACAAATATAGAAATTGAGTAATCATCAAATTTAAATCAAGCAAAAAACTCAGCTGTTCAAATACGGCTGAGTTTTTTATTTGGAAGAATACTCATTTTACAGATCAAAGCATTACTCATCTTCTTCCCCGCGGATATGACTTACCACTCTGTCAATCACATCTTCATTCGGAAAATCGATTTCATAATACATTTTATTTACATTCGATGCAGTAAGTGTAAAGACCTCTTCTGTCCCAAAAGGAAATCTTCTTCTCATCTCTCGGTGTTTTGTGAGATATCTTATCTCATCAAGTCTTATAACGTCTATCTTTGAGATATATACAGCCAGATAATAATTATCTGTCACATAAATATTATCCCATTTATAAAGTATCTTTTCATCAAGTTCAGTATCCAGTAACCGAACCACTTCATTTACCTTACCAAGTCTTCCGAGACCTTTTGTTTCAAAATTAAGTGCAGGAATAAGTATTCCCAGAATAAGATATATAATAAGCGCTATAAGTATTATAAATGAACCTCTGAATACAAGATTTACTACAAGTATTCCGGTATAAGGGAAATCAATCTCACTGTATATGTAAGGGCTTCCGATTTCAGAAAAAGTCTTTTGTGGGATATCAAGACTATCAATGTAACGTGAAGTTATATACTCCACAGTTGCTTCGTCCTTTAAAATCACTACCTTTTTCTTTTCGCCCTTATAAGTTCCATTTTCCAGTTCCTTTGCGGTTCCGTTACTGATAAGAAAGAATTCCAGATTTCCCTCTTCATATCTGTAATAATACTTACCAAGTACTTTGTCCTTATCTTTAATTTCAAAACCCGCAGGTCTTATGTCTTTTATATCAATCGTTACATTTCTGTAACCGCTCCTGTAATAAATATCAGCACTTGCCGTATCCCTGAAATCATAAACAAGATATTCACTCTGCTGTTTCAACTGATAAAAGAGAAGAAATACTGCCGAAACAGCCACTATAACAGGAAGCATTACCAGTATTAAATTTCTTGTGATGAGTCGTCTGAACTTACCCATTACACTTTTTCCTTTCACGGAAATGCTATTTTTTTGTATCGCATTTCCTTATTAGATTAAGACGGAGTGCATTCATGACTACCGAAAAACTTGAAAGGCTCATAGCCGCTGCTCCAAGCATAGGGCTGAGAAGAAGTCCAAATGCCTTGTACCAAACACCGGCAGCTATAGGAATACCTATCACGTTATATATAAATGCCCAGAAAAGATTCTCATGTATATTCCTGAGTGTTTTTTTGCTTATGTGTATGGCTTCGGCAGCATCCATAAGACTGCTCTTCATCAGAACGGTATCCGCTGCATCAATCGCAATATCGGTTCCGGCGCCTATCGCTATTCCCACATCAGCAGACATAAGTGATGGAGCATCATTTATCCCATCCCCAACCATGGCAACCTTTCCGTATTTCATCCTGAGATTATTTACGGCTTCTGCCTTTTCCGAAGGAAGAACTCCCGCTATAACTTCATCCACTCCGGCTTTCTTTGCAATATAAGCCGCTGTCTTTTCATTATCACCGGTAAGCATAACAACCTTAATCCCCATATCATGGAAAATCCCTACTGCTTTCGCACTGTCTTCTTTTATCGTATCGGCTACAGCGATAAGCCCAAGGAACCTGTCTTTTTCGGCAAAGTATAAAACCGTCTTTCCTTCCATAAAAAGCTTATCATACATTTCAGAATCAGGGAGATTCACTCCGGAAGATTTCTCAACAAACTCTTTCTTACCACCAAATAAACTCTTCCCGTCTATATCACCCGAAACGCCGTTGCCGGGAATTTCAGAAAATGAAGTTAAATCCATTTCCTTCACGCCGCCCTTTTCTGTAATTTCTGCACTTTCGGCATACCTTACTACAGCATCCGCCAAAGGATGACTGCTCCTTTTTTCTAATAAAAATGCAAGTTTAAGAAGTTCAGTTTCCGTCACTCCATCGACAGGCATTACATCAGTAACGGACGGAATACCTTTCGTTACAGTCCCCGTCTTATCAAGTGCCACGACCTTAACTCTTCCTGCATTTTCAAGTGACACAGCATTTTTAAATAAAACTCCTCTTCTTGCCGCTACTCCGTTACCTACCATAATAGCTACAGGAGTTGCAAGTCCAAGTGAGCACGGACAGCTTATTACAAGAACCGAGATTGCTCTTGTAAGAGAGAAACCAAACTCTGCGCCGCATATCATCCATACAGCAAATGTAACCACGGCAATCCCTATGACAACCGGAACAAATATACCCGATACTTTATCAGCCACACGTGCGATCGGAGCTTTTGTGCCGGATGCTTCACTTACCATTTTAATGATATGAGAAAGTGCTGTATCTTCACCAACCTTCTCGGTCTTTATTTTTACAAATCCCGATACATTTATAGTAGCTGCCGACACAGAATCCCCTTCAGCTTTATCTACGGGAATACTTTCACCTGTAAGCATGGATTCATCGACAGATGTTATCCCTGATATTATCTTTCCGTCTACCGGAATCTTATCCCCCGGTCTTACTATTACTGTATCACCGACTCTTACATCACTTATATCAACGGATATTTCCTCTCCGTCTCTTTCTACAATCGCCTTTTCGGGCGCAAGCCGCATAAGCCCCCTTAAGGCATCTTTGGTCTTGCCCTTGGAATAAGACTCAAGTGTTTTTCCTAAGCTTATCAGCACAAGTATCATAGCTGCCGATTCAAAATAAAGCTCATCCATATAATGCATTGTGAGCGTTTCATTTCCATGCAGAACTGAATCAGTCATAAGAAACAGCATGACTATACTGTAAATGTATGATACTCCCGAACCCATGGCAATAAGTGTATCCATATTCGGTGAACCATGAAGGACACTCCTTATTCCGTTTGTAAAAAATATCCTGTTTATATAGATTATAATGCTTGATAAAAGAAGCTGAAAAAGGCCCATGGCAACATGGTTTCCATCAAAAAATTCCGGAAGCGGAAATCCCCACATCATATGTCCCATTGAAAAGTACATAAGTATAAGGAGGAAACCAAGCGATACAAGAAAACGTTTCAGGAGTCCGGGTGTCTCTACGTCCTTTAAATCATCTTCGTCAGATTCTGCATCCTTTGGCGAAGTTTTATCAGCTCCACTTCTGCTTTTTTTAACTGACGCCTTATAACCGGCGTCCTTCACAGCTTTGCAGATAATCTTCGGATCAACTTCACCCTCAACCTGCATAGAATTAGTAAGAAGGCTGACAGCCACGCTATCAACCCCCGAAACTTTAGAAACCGCTTTTTCAACTCTTGCCTGACATGCTGCACAACTCATGCCTGTAACTTTATATTCCTGCATTCTCCCTCCTGATGAAGCTGCCCAAAAAACAAAACTTATATAAAAGTCATACTACATAATTACTATCAGAGATTTTTACACTATAAAATCAGAAATAAAACAATTCCTCGAAGCTTCTGTCAAGTATGGTACACAGTATCAGGGCAAGCTTCGCCGTGGGACTGAACTGCCCATTTTCGATAGAGCTAATAGTCTGACGCGAAACGCCGGCCATACGCGCAAGTTCGTCCTGGGAAATGCCCTTAGCTCTCCTTGCTTCCCTTTTTTTATTTTTCAGATTCAAAAAATGATGCTGTAATGCCCTCACATTATAGCCTTTTAAAAATAAGTTTTCAATTGTTAGAAACAAATAAGAGTATAAACCGAAACTAAATGCATTAATCCCGAAGCAACTTACTAATTCTTTAAAACAAAAAAAGGCATTGCCCCAAGAGAAAAAAACTCAAGGGTCAAATGCCTTTTAATAACGTTATTCTTCTTTATCTTGCCTTTACTTTTGCAATCAGTGCTTCCTGAAGTGTCTGAGAAAAATTAATATTCTTCTCAATGGCAAAATTGTTTAGCCATACAGGAATGGTAAGCGTCTTTTTCACTGATTTTTCAAAATGCATTTTTGCGTACTCTTCAACATCGACTGCTACCATATTTACAAAAGCACCATCAACATCTACATCAAGTTCCTTTAAAATCTTTTCAGGGAAAATATCTGAGATTTCTGAGGGTTTCGGAGCTTGCTCCCCTTCTCTTTTAAGAAAATAAAGATAACCTGCCAGACAGTCAATAGCCATACGAAACGCATCCGCTTTATTCTTACCACAAGTAGATAACCAGTTTAAATCCGGAAACACTACTGAATATCCTGTTTTATCCTTAAAAAAACATGCTGGATATACTGATATCATTTTAACCTCCATCACAACTTTATACTATTCCATCCCTGCCTGTTTCCTGATTGATTTTTCAACAATCCTACTCAATTCTTTACTATGAAATGGTATGGTCACATTTCCTTTTTTAGTCGGATGAACATAATGTCTATGCGAACCTTCTTGACTTTTAAAAATCCATCCATCTGCGAGTATTTCTTTTTCCATCTCTCTGGGTTTCTTTGGCATTACTTCTTCCTTTACAATACATTATAGCACGTATTTTGTCAATACGTATGCATATGATACGGGTTGATGGTGCATGCAATTATTATAAAGGAATAAGCAATGTATATCCAGTGAACCTTTTATGTAATTTGCTAAGTTTCGTAGCATGCTATAAATAAGAATCAAAAAAATCCGGAAGAGTTTATCTTCCGGATCAGACATTTTATATGTTATTAGTTCATCCTATGATAATTCATAGTTTTCCAAAGTCCTTTTGCACCATATGGTCTCATAAATGAGTCGCGATCACTGTGCTCGTATTCCTGCTCAGGATCACAATAATAAACTTTGCCATCCTTAACAATCTCTACCCACGAATGAGGCTGCTCACCACCGTGCCAATTTGGAATATGTCCTGCAATCTGATGTGCATCATATCCCAAAACTCTCGCAAATTCATAGAAGACACCTGCAAAAACATAACAATTACCTTTTTTATTTTCTAAACCATACTGAGCAAGTCTGGAACTTCCCCAGCTTTCATCGAAAATATACTTTCCGTAATACTTGATATTCCTTGCTGTGTAAAAGTGTGCCTTTTCAAGATCCCAGCCGATACTGTCAAGAATCGCAGCAGCCGTTGGATTCATTGCTCTTCCTCTTGCCTTCAGCCTTTCAATATCTTCCTTTGCTGCTATTTCATCTGCTTTTTCTTTAAGAGCTGTGTAATCATCAGAACTATACTTAGCCTTGGCAGTTCTTCCTTCATTCATACCATATTTTATAAAATGGTTGAGTGTTGCGATATCATCCTCACCAAATGCCTTTTTCAGATCCTGATATTTTTCAATGTAGTAGTAATAATCATATACAGGTGCAAAATCAACATTTGATTTTATTGTGACAGGATTACAGAGGACAGTTTCCCCAACCGCCTTTCTTCCTTCATTCTTACCATAATTAATATAATGCTCGTAGTATTTCTTATTATCTTTGTAGAAAGCAACACGAAGATCCTGATATGACCTTTTGTAAGAATTAAGATCAAATGTCTCTTTACCCTGTCTTCCTTCATTCATTCCATAGTTTACGAAATGCTTCAAAGCTCCGGCGTCATCATATTTGAAAGCTCTATTTAAATCGCCATACTTACCAAGATAATAATTATAATCATATACATCGGAATAGTCAGTAGTTGTAACCTTACCGGATGAATCCTTTCCGGTAAATACGGTCAGACAATTTTTCATTACAGTTGTTCCGACTGTTTTTCTGCCTTCTTTCTTACCATATTTTTCATAGTGGGTAAGATATTTGTTCCAATCTGTACCAAACGCTCTTCTTAAGTCCTGATATTCATTTACATATGACTTAATGTCAAACTTAGAAGAAGCCTGTCTTTTTTCCTTGGCACCATAAGTTATAAAATGATTCAGTGTGGCAATATCCGGAGCTGTCTTTCCCGAAAATGCATTTTTTATGTCCTTATATACGGAAGTATAATAGTCGTAATCATATACATCCTTATAGTCAACGCCCGAATATACAGTAACAGGATTCTTAAGGCTCGCTGTTCCTGTTGCAGTACGCCCTTCTTTCTTTCCGTAATTAATAAAATGTACGTAATACTTTAATGCGTCCTCTCCGAAAGCATTTCTTAAATCCTGGTATTTATTGGCATAAGATCTAATATCAAAATCAGCCGAAGCCTGTCTTTTTTCATTCATACCATATGTAACGAAATGCTTAAGAGTCTTTTCCTCATCGCCATTAAAAGCCTTCTTAATATCAGCATAACGTGATATATAATAGTCATAATCATAAACAGCACTATAGTCTATGCCATTATAAACTGTAAGTCGCGGTATTTTAGGAAGAGAGTCCTCTTCTGCTTTTTCTTCTGCAGAGTCGTCTGAAACCTCTTCAATATCTGCTTCAGTTTCTGAAGGATTCTCCTTATCTTTACCTTCCTCAACAGATCCCTTCAGATTAGTATAATTTTTCTCTTCCGCAACAGCGTCAGACGGAGTGGCATCACTTGCAGCATGAGCCTCTGATTTGATTCCACACATACCTGCCAAAAGAGCCGCAAATAATGCTATACGATATAACACTTTTTTCGTTTTCATTTTTCTTCTCCTCGTTTCATTATCTTCAGTCGAAAACATCAAATTATACTTCTAACAGGCTTTATACATTTAAGCAGCCTGACAACAATATACGAAAGCAAAATAGCTGCAAATGCCAGCATAAGCGGTTTAAGCATTGTGATCCCAGAAGGATTCATTACTTTCGTACATTTATATGCATATCTTAGAAAGGCAAGATGAATCAGATATATTCCAAATGAACAGCTGTCTATTTTAAAAAGGATTTCTCCTAAAATGTTTTTCTTTGCATCTGCATAAGTCTTAAAAGTCCCAAATATCCCGACCGAAAAAATATAAACCGGCAGGAAAGCGTATGAACCAAGGAACGATGTAAGCACTCCATTTTCATCCGCCGGTGTATTCCCGATAGCGAACAAACTGATCAGAATTATTAAAGCCAGACCTGATAGAGTCATAATTATATAAATTGATCCCGGAATACTCCATCTTCCCGAGTCAATCATATATCCTGTAAAAAGGTATGCCGGGAAGACTGATGATGTAGTAATATAAAATGCCGTTGTTATACCGGACAACTTATTAACAATAGGAACTATACTGACAAAGATTACATATACCAAAATGAGTATCGATAGTTCTTTTGTATCGCTATTTGGGGTTATCTTTTTAAATGCAGGAATAAGAAGATATATTCCTATTATAAGATAAAGATACCAGAGATGCGCCCAGCCTGTTCCTGTATATAACTTATAAAGAGGCTCCCAAAGAAGTTTAAGACTGAAAGCTTCTTTATTCATAAGTACATCCAGAAATCTAAATAGATAGGAACAAACAAAAAGAGCAATGAGTATCCTTGGAATATAGCCAAAAAAAACTTTCTTATAGCCGAACTCCTTTTTATCCGAGAGAAGAAGCGCCCCTGTCACCATAACAAAACAGGGAACAGCCCACATCATAAGATACGGAATCAGGTTGATCATTTTTCTTATGCTACCATTTAATTCATCTTTATATACTATTCCATACATGGAATACGCATGAAGTATTACTATGGATATGCAGGCAACTGCCCTTATATATGATATATAGCTTTTTTTCTCCATACAAAAAACACCGGAATTAGTTTACTAATGCATCATCGCCAATACACGAATCATCTCCACTGTCGTCACTTGGTGCAGGTGCTTCAGTGGCAGGTGGATTATTGGCAGGTGCTTCTGTTGCTGGTGCTTCAGTAACAGGTGCTTCTGTTTTCGGTGCCTCTGTTGTTTTAGGAGCCTCTGTTGACTTAGGCGTACCTGAATTCTTAGAACCACTCTTTTTAGGTTCCTCATTCTTCTTACCGGACTCAGTCGTTGCCTCGGTAGTTGCCTCAGTCGTCTTCTTCTCCGTCTTCTTTTCAGTTGTTTTTTCTTTTTTCTTTTCTGTGGTTGCCTCTGTTACTTCCTCAGTAGTTTCCGTCGTTTCCTCAGTAACTATAGCGGTGGTATCCTCTACCCCCCCCTCATTTCCACAGGCGGTCATACTGCCGATAGACACTAGGCATAGTGTTAATGCAATAATCGCTTTCTTTTTCATTAGATTTCACCTCACAATAAAAATCGGGATTATTATAGCTTATCAAATGTCTTTTTTCAAGTTTATACATGTATCAGTTCGGGCAAAAACATCTAAAATCTATACATTTTCATTTATATGTGATAATATACCTTATCGAACGGCAAATGATGGCCGTTCGATAACCCTGCGGGTAGTTCCTTCGGAACTAGGCCAGTACGGTATCCGAACACTTGATGTGTTCGAATACCTATACTTCAACATAAGGGCATAAGCCCAAATACAAACATATAAAAAGGAGAATCAAAGAAATGAAGAAATTACTTATCTTCGCAATGACAACAGCTTTAGCATTTTCAATTACTGCATGTGGTGCTTCTAAAACTGATTCATCCACTACTGAAACAACAACCGAAAAAACAGAAATGGCTAACCCATGGACCGAAACGGCATCATCAGGTGATGCAGCTGAAGGTGCCGGTGTTGGATACTTCATGGTACCTGAAGCAGGAAAAGAATATGAAAACGGCCTTTTAGGATGGGATACATTTAAATATTCAGAAGGAATCGCTGAAGCAGACGGTTTTATAGGTGCTGCTGAACTTACAGTTCGTAAAGGTCTTAAGCAGGATACAGAAGATGTATCAGGTGACTACAACGAGTATAAATATAACTGGGAAGAAAAAATCGGTGATTTCACACTTAAATGCTATGGTAACGAAGAAGGAAAAGCTAAAAAGACAATCTGGGTTTCAGATAACTTCAGCTACAGCATAAGCGTTCTCGGTCAGGGAGATGAATCTGAAACATTCGGACTTGGTTCCGCAGATATCAAAGCACTTGCTTCAGAAATCCAGTAATTGGTTTTAAAAAGCCGGATAAGGAGTTATATGAAACGTTTTTTAATTATCACTTCTCTCTTTTCTACACTGCTGCTTTCATCGTGCGGAAAAGAAGAAAATGTCATACATCTGTACGTAACTGAAGAAATTACTCAGAGTACAGAAGCTGTAAATACAGCATCTATTGACGATGCAACTCCTACAGACACCGGTGATTTTGACATCACTGATTCCAGATGGGCTATGATCAGATGGGATGCTGACGCAGATGGTACAGAAGAAGAAATCAGCTTTAAATTTGTGGATCAGGGTGATGAGGCACCAAGCGTAGTCGAAATAGACTTATATAAAGATGAAGATGCATATGAGGCATTTATAGACATGGCTTATGGCATTAACTCAATATATAAAAAAGAAGATACTGACGGTCAGTACCTTCTCATCAACTACAAATATGGTGACTACTACTCCACTAAAAATGCCGAGTGCACACTAAGGTTTATAGACGGAGATATTAAACTTGATTACATCAACGACTAGTAAATCTTCTTAATCTCGTCTTCTATTCCGTACATTTGTTTAAATGCATCGAGATCAGAAACACCTCTGATCAGCATTACATCACGAAAAGCTTTAGTGGACAGATTGCGAAATCCCGCAACCTGCTCACCATTACAGATGCTACATTTTATGACAGGCTCTTCCAAGAGTCTGTCATATTTTTTATGTTTTCTCTTTTGCCCGAAAATCATATTAAAACCCTATTATATCCACAATTACTGACGATGTTTCAAGAATAGCTGCCAAACTTTAATATCATCACTACACTACTACGTTCAGCGGCCTACCCTCAAGATATGATCTAAGATTTTCCGCGACTGTATCTATCAGTCTCTTCCTTGCTTCTATGCTTGCCCATGCCATATGCGGCGTTATAACTATATTAGGCGCTTTAAGAAGTGGATTATCTGATTTCATCGGTTCAACAGAAACAGTATCACATGCAGCAGCAGCCACCTTGCCGGATTTTAAGGCATCCGCCAGAGCCATTTCATCTACAAGACCGCCTCGCGATACATTTATAATAAATACACCGTCCTTCATCTTGGCGATATTCTCAGCCGAAATCATCTTTACAGTTTCAGCTGTAAGCGGAGCATGAAGAGTTATAATATCTGATTCTTTAAAGAGCTCATCCAGGGAAACAGTTTTTATACCGGGATGCTTTTCAGGATGGGCTGTATTAACAACAACATTCATTTTAAATGCTTCTGCAATCTCCGCCACTCTTCTTCCGATATTACCATAGCCGATAACTCCGAGGGTCTTTCCCGCAAGTTCTGTAACCGGGCTGAGCCAGTAACAGAATGTTCCTGAATTGACCCATTCACCCCTTTTTACACTTTCATTATGAAGTGAAATATGGCTCGCAAGCTCAAGTATGAAGCCCCACGCAAGCTGCGCAACTGATTCTGTGCTGTAAGCCGGAACATTTGTTACAGTTACTCCGTGTCTCTTAGCCGCCTCAATGTCTATAACATTGTATCCCGTAGCACACACTCCAATATACTTAATATCAGGGCATCTGCTGAACACCTCTTCATCAAATATAATCTTATTGGCAAATACAACCTCCGCATCACCGATATGCTCATACTTATCTTCTTCAGTCGTATTCTCATATACTTTTGTATCTATAATACTCGTTATGGGATCAAGTGACACGTCACCTTTTGTCACCGCTCCTTTTTCCAAATATACTGCTTTCATACTATCTCGCAACTATATTAACAATCTTACCAGGAACATATATCTCTTTAACTATAGTCTTTCCATCAAGCCTTGAACCAAGCGCCTCTTTTGCAGCAGCAAAGATTTCTTCCTTCGTGGAATCACTCGGAACTTCGATGGTAAGTCTTGTCTTTCCGCTTTCCTGTACCGGAAGTGTAATAGTATCCTGAGCAAGCTTTGATGCATCGTACTTTGGCCATTCTTCATGGAATACCGAGTCAGTACCGCCAAGAACCTCCCAAAGCTCTTCACCGATATGAGGTGCAAATGGAGCGATAAGCTTTACATATACCTTAAGCGTTTCAAGATCAACTCCAGTACTCTTTGTAAGGTCAACAAGCTTATTATTGTACTCCATAAATGCAGAAATAACTGTATTAAGACTGAAGTTCTCAAGTCTTTCCGTAACATCCTTTGCAAGACCGTTTCTGATTCTAAGGAGTTCAGGTGTTTCCTCAACAAGAGAAGCCTTGTTCTTCTCTACATTATCCATTACCATCGTGTAGAATCTCTTAAGGAATCTTGATATGCCATCGATTCCTGCGTCATCCCAAATTGAATCAAGTTCAGGCGGTCCGACAAAGAGCTCGTAAAGACGAAGTGTATCACATCCATAATTTTCAACTATATCATCAGGAGATACGATGTTTCCAAGAGACTTACTCATCTTGGTTGGCTTTCCTGTCTCACGGTCACGTCCGCAGATCATACCCTGATTAAACAGTTTCTTAAATGGCTCGTCAAATCCTACTACTCCTATATCATAAAGGAACTTTGTGTAGAATCTTGAGTAAAGGAGGTGAAGAACAGCATGTTCAACGCCGCCTATATACATATCTACCGGAAGATACTTGTCAGCTTTTTCACGGCTTACAAGTTCATCACTGTTTTTATTATCAATGTATCTTAAGAAATACCATGATGATCCTGCCCACTGAGGCATGGTATTTGTCTCTCTCTTAGCAGGCTTTCCACAGCAAGGGCATGTAGTATTTACCCATGAATCTATACCTGCAAGCGGTGACTCACCTGTTCCTGTAGGCTCATATTTCTCAACATCAGGAAGGAGAAGCGGAAGTTCTTCTTCCGGCACAGGAACAGCCCCGCAATCAGGACAATGAATGATAGGAATAGGCTCTCCCCAGTATCTCTGACGGCTGAATACCCAGTCACGAAGCTTGTAATTGGTTGTAGCCTTACCGTAGCCCATCTTTTCGATCATATCAGGAGCTTTTTCCTTAAGAACAGAACTCTCCATACCATTCCACTCACCGGAATTGATCATAACACCTGAAGCTTCTGTATATGCTTCAGTCATGTTTTCTATCTCTACTCCATCCTTAGCGATAACCTGTATAATAGGTATGTCAAACTTCTTGGCAAATTCAAAGTCTCTCTGGTCATGAGCAGGAACACACATGATAGCTCCTGTACCATAATCAGCAAGTACATAGTCTGAAAGCCAAATCGGAATCTTTGCCCCATTAAGAGGATTTATAGCATAACTTCCTGTAAATACACCTGTCTTTTCTTTATCTGCCATACGGTCGATTGAAGATTTTAATGATGTCTGGTAAATGTAATCTTCAACATCTTTCTTCCTGTCAGGTGTAGCAAGTGTAGGAGCCTTATCACTTTCAGGTGCGAGAACCATAAATGTAGCTCCGTAAAGAGTATCAGGTCTGGTTGTATAAACAGTAATATAGTCATCTCTTCCGTCAATCTTGAAATTAACTTCAGCGCCTTTGCTCTTTCCTATCCATTCAGTCTGCATCTTCTTAACCTTTTCAGGCCAGTCAAGCTTGTCTAAATCATTAAGAAGTCTCTCTGCATAAGCAGTTATCTTGAGCATCCACTGACGAAGATTCTTCTTGGTTACGTCAGCCCCGCATCTCTCACACTTACCTTCTTTTACTTCTTCATTTGCAAGACCTGTCTTACATGAAGGACACCAGTTGATAGGCATTTCCTTTTCATAAGCAAGTCCCTTCTTAAACATCTGCACGAAAATCCATTGAGTCCATTTATAGAACTCCGGATCGGTAGTATTTACTTCCATATCCCAGTCATATATGGCTGCGATCTGCTTTATCTGCCTTTTGATATTCGCTACATTTGAAGCAGTAGAAACAGCAGGATGAATACCATATTTAATCGCGTAATTCTCTGCCGGAAGTCCAAATGCATCCCATCCCATAGGATGAATCACATATTTATCCTGCATGAGCTGATAGCGGCTCCAAACATCGGATATAACATATCCTCTCCAGTGTCCGACATGAAGTCCATTTCCTGATGGATACGGGAACATATCAAGACAGTAATACTTAGGTTTCTTACCGTCATTCACATTAACCGGAGATTCCTCCCATTTTTTTGTCCATTTAGCCTCGATTAGTTTATGGTTATAATTAGCCATTTTAATGATTCCTCCAAGTGTTTCTATTATATTTAATACCAATATCGAATTATCGATACCGGTAATTTACGGCTTTTAGATTTCGCCGGTAATAAGCCATGGTGAAGGCTGTGATACAAATACGCTGTTCTTATCAGTCTTACTTACTGTAATCTGTGTAACTTCCATATTTTTAATATTATGCCTTTCGAAGATATCCTTTATACCTGACAGAATATCAAGTTCAAGGGTATAAATGACAAACTGCATCTTAGGATTCTTTGTAAGAAGTCTTTCAATATCCTTTTCAAGGTATTTGGTAGCAACTATAAATGCAAGTCTTGGGACAGGAATACTATCCAGTGATTCCGGAGAAAGATCCGGAATTATATCTACATTGTAAAGGCCGAATTTCGATACATTTTCTTCCATCGACTTCTTATCCTGCTCGTCAGGCTCGACCGCAACAATTGTTCCTTCACTTGCAATAAATGCAGATTCAATAACTATACTCTCACCGCTGACAATGGCGATAACATCATGTGAATCAACATTCAGCATACTCATGATAACGGCACGGATTTCATTTCCGACGTATTTAACAGTACCTTTACTGAAGAAATCATTCTTCATACCGATTCTGTATGACTCACGAGTATTTTCATTTTTTATAAATATTACGGATGGAACGGAAAGCTTCTTTGTGACAAAATCAATAAGCTTAGCCTGCTTTATGTTCTCATTAGGAATAAGGCCTTCCGCAAACCACACATCGTAGTCGCCAAATCCTTTCTCCCAAAGTTCATAGAAAAGATTCTCATGTGTGGAATCCGCAAAAATCATTACCCTTTTATGAGTTTCAATCGTTGGAACAACATTCTTCTGCTTTCCACAGATATTAATGAGCTTTATCTTCTCCGGACTTGTATTCATAAGATCCGAGAAATGTGCCGTCCACTGAAGCATTTCCTTATTGCTGTAAGCTGTTCTCTTTTCTGGCATTGTAACCCCTCCTCGTTTATTCCCCATTTTTTTTATTACGAAGGCCGTTAATCGACCAGGTTGTCTATATATTTATATTATTCCCTTTTTTTATGCCTTTTATAATAACCAAACGTATATTATGCTTTATCATTATTTGACTTTGCATTATTTGAGTTTGAATTGCCTGATTTAGCATTATCTGACTTTGCATTGCCTGATTTACCATTATCGGATTTAGCATTATCTGACTTTGCACTCTCCGAAACATCATCATTCTTAGAAAGCTTCTTCGGCGATTCATGTTCTATCAGGTGATGAAGATTATCAAGCTGCTTCTTTGCAAACTCGTCCATCCTCTGACGACGTTTCTTTGGTGATTCCTTCTTTGGAGGCGGTCCGAATATCGGTTCTCCATCTTCATTAAACCTGTAAAGCTCCTGATAAAACTCCGTCTGACTGGTAAGCCCTTTTTCATGAAGCTTATCACGAAGTAAAATTGTGATGGCCGTGTAAATACATGCAAATACAGGAACTCCCAGAAGCATGCCCATAAAACCAAACAGATTACCGCCAACTATGATGGCAAAAAGTACCCAGAAGCCTGTGAGTCCGGTTGAATCGCCAAGTATCATAGGTCCAATGATATTTCCATCAATCTGCTGGAGTATTATAACGAAGATAACAAAAACTACAGCCATCTTCGGATCATCCACGAGAATAAGTATAGCACTCGGAATAGCACCGATAAATGGTCCGAAATACGGAACGACATTTGTAACACCGACGATAACACTTACGAGAGCTGCGTAAGGCATTTCAACGAGATTACAGAATATAGCACATATTATACCTATGATAAATGAATCGATGATCTTACCATTGATAAACCCGCCAAATACTGAGTTCATATATGAAAATGCATCAACCACTTTATTGCCGTTTTTCTTATCGAACAAACAGTATATTGCTTTCTTACACTGTGCAAGCATCTTCTCTTTTGTACTGAGAACATATATCGCCGCAACAAGTCCTACAAAGAACTCTACAACAAAATTGATACCTCCGATAATTCCGGTTGATACCGCGGAAATTATCGTATCTATATTCGGAAGAAGCTTATCTTTAATGATATCCATAAATGAAGTCTGGAATTCGTCGAGGTAAGCAAGAACATAGTCTTCTATTTCAGAATTGTTTTTAAGTATATTCTCTGCCCATTTTGATACAACATCAACATAATCAGGGATGCTGTCGTAAAGCTTCAGTATACTGTCCTTAAGTGCAGGAATAACTATCGAAAGAAATACTGCAAATATAGCCAGAAATGTAATAAGTGTAAAAATTACTGCCGTTGTTGAAGATGCCTTTTTAATCTTATCTTTCCCGGCATTTTTAAATGCATTGCTGTAGCACCACTTAAATGCCCGGGTCCACATATTCATAACAGGCGCAAGTAAAAAGGCCATAACAAGTCCGAGAATTATAGGCGATACTGCATCTATAAACAGACCAATGTAATGTACGATAACTCCGATCTTACTGAGTATAAACCAGAACAGAACCATTATACAAAGTGATACAGAAGCAATCGCTATTCTTTTTAATTCATCTTTTGAAAAACTGTGCTTGGACATAAATTTCCTCTTTTTTATTAATGTTCATTATTATAAGCCAATATGAATCCCTTCAGTCACCAAGTATATCCAGCCCCTGATTAAGCTCCGTATAATCCTTAATGCAGGCTATTACACCGGGTCTTTTGTTAAGCGATTCATTTTTACTGTCACCTGTAACGGCGATTATATGATTAATACCTGCATTAAATGCAGATTTAATTCCAATCTCTGAATCCTCAAAGCATGCTGTTTCGGACTTTTCCAGTCCTATCTTTTGCATAGCTGCATGGTACATATCCGGATGAGGTTTGGGCGGTATATCACCCGAAGCTATCACAACTTTTTCCCATGTAAACCATCTTCCGAGATTATATTCTTCAAAATAGTAATTCATATTTTCAATATTTGCTGTACTCGCAATATTGACCGGAGTTCTGGAAAGAATCAGAAAATTCAAAAACTCCTCCGCACCGGGTGCAAGTCCCGGTCTGTCTTTACTAAGAAGGCTCCTGTAAACTCTTTCCTTTTCTTCAGCAAACTGATTAATCATATCGGATGAGAGTTCATAGCCTGTAAAATGCTCAAGTATTTCCTTGGCACTTTTGTTTTTAACATATAAATTCATCTCCTTATGGGAGATATCCTGCATGGTAAGATCCTGCAAAAAAATCCTCCATGCCGCGTCATGATACTTACCATCGAAAAGTAATGTACCGTTAAAATCAAATATAATTCCGATTTTTGCCATATTTTTTCATAAAATAATTGTAACCTGAAATAAATGTACAATACTTGCACATACAAATTCACATGCAGATTTACATACTAATACACACATACAAATTCACACGTATATTTACATGCAAATATAGTCATTAAATAATAAGAAAACATAAAGTCAGTACACCCGATTAACCGGATGTACTGAATTATGTAAACTTGCATATATATAATCAATATATACTAATATTACTTATATTACTAATAGATGTCTAAAGATAATCCCTAACCAAGCTTAGTTCCGCAATTACCACAGAAATTAGCCCCATTTGTAGGAGTACCACAGTTTGGACAGAACTTAGGAATTGTTCCGCCGCCTGCCTGCTGCTGAGGCGCCATCTGCTGCTGAGGTGCCTGCTGGTTCATTCCCATGTTCATATTATTCATCATCTGATTAGCCATGGTCATACCCATCATCATCTCAGCCATACTTCCCATGGTTGAATTGCCGCCATTTAACTTACCTTCTGCCATCGCATCTGTCATGCTAACCTGCTGATAATGATTAACATCAGTAACGAAGCTCTGTGCAGCAACCTGATTGATCTTAGCCTGAATCTCCGGTGGATATGTAAACGAGGATACAGCAAATGTAGGTACATTTATGCCCTTCTGTGAAAGCTGCATATCAAGATCCTGTCTTATGCCATCAGAAATCTGCGTTGCATTTGCCTGAAGGTTAAACATATCTTTACCTTCAGTTGAAATCCACTTCATAAGAAGCTGATCAAGCTGTCCAATGATAAGCTCTCGAACATTATCTACATAATACTCTGTCTTTACTCCGGCGAGAGTATCAATGAGCTGTGTATAGTCACCAACTTTAATAGTAGCAGTTCCGTTAGCTCTTACAGGTATTCCTCCCGGAAGTTTATCTGACGGAAGAAGAATCTGATTTTTGGTTCCCCATTTTATAAGAAATTCTTTTGTATTTACAAAAAGAACCTCAGCTCTCATTCCGCTGTTAAAGCCAAACTTAAAACCTTTAAGTGTTGAAAGAAGCGGGATAATCTGTGACTCGATGTCATAATCACCTTCCTGCTCGAAGATACCTTCTATCTTCCCCTGATTAAGGAAAATAGCATCCTGACCAGGTTTAAGGATGAGTCTTGAGCCCTTCTTAATCTCTCTCTGGCTCCATTTCCAGAAGATCATATCCTCTCTCCACTCTTCCCACTCAACTACACTGAGAAATTGATCTTTTATGAATCCCATAAATTTGCACCCTCCTTGGCTCTCGCCTGATATAGTTTATCTTTAATTTCATATGCTTTTGCTTCAAGCTTACTGATATCATTCATAAGCTTATCCAGCATTGCATTAAGTTTCTCATCATCTGCTTTGGTTCTCTCGTAATTTGTCTCCAAAGGAGCAAGCTTAAGACTCAGTTCATCTTTTCTTTTGGTGAAATACTCTATAATATCCGGTTTACCTTCACTTTCAGCCTTTTTAATATAATCAGAGAGCTTATCCATCTCAAGTTTAACATCTGTAAGCTGCCTCATTTGCCTTACATTTGCAGCAAGAAGTGTTGCTTTTTCTTTCCTGGCAGAATCATAATTCTTCTTCAAGTCTTTAAGCATGAGGTCAAGATCTTTCTCAAGATTCTTCGACTCTGCAATCTTGGCATTATAATTGGCAGACATTATCTCATAGTATTTATCATATATACCCATAGCTTGTCCCCCTGAATGTCATTTAAAAACGAGTAATCATCTTACTTATACGTAAAAATGAATCACTTTAACTTTATTATTACAGAATGACACTATCATGATTTTACTACATATTTAAGAATTACACAAGAGAACTTGAATCATAAAAAGAACACCTCCGAAGAGGTGTTCTAAGAAAATCTTTAGTTTTAGGTATTAGGTTATATCGAAGAGGAATGGAGCTTTCTTAATCTTGATAGTTCTAACAACCACATTACCCTTACTGTCTGTTACTCTTACACAGAGGTAAGTATAATCATTATTATACTTGTCTGGGAAGTAGCTGTCATCTATTGCAAGATTCTTAAATAGCTTATTATATACCTCACTGTCAACATAAACCGTTGAACCGTCACTAGATATAAACGATACAGGCTTTCCTTCGGAATCATATCCAAAGATACCGTCACCGGATTCTCTGTCATAAGTAATTCCTTTTATAACTTCCTGCCATGCAAGTCTCTTACCTGTTTTAGCATCAAACTCACATCCATATACAGCTTTATCAGTACCAGCCTTATATACATGACCGTCTTCACTAGTAGGCTCATAATCAAAGTCAAAGAATATATCTACATACTTGATATAAATACCCTTAGCAAGATCAGTCTTCATCTGAATACCAAACTCGAAGTCGATGAGCTTATCCGGTGACCATGTAGTTTCATACTGGTAATCCTTATACTCGTTACTTTCCTCATCAATTTCCTTAAGTGGATAATTCTTATTTGAATGAGTAACAAGTTTAACAGATGTATCATCAGACATTGCTGATGGTCTTGAGGAATTAAGTACAGCATTGATTATAAGCTTTGATTCCTCACTGTTAAGTTTATTAAGACCCGTATGATACATATGACCTGCACCAAAGAATGTAACATTCTTATATGTGTACAGATAATAGTTATTTGCATGATCGTTCAGATCAGCTACAAGAATAGAACCATCTGTTCCTTCTGATCCACCTGCCAAACTATACCAAACAGTAAGATTTTCATCAGGTATATCAAGTGTATATGTTTGCTGATGTGTACCTGAAATCTTAATCTTATTACTGATAGAGTTAGGGAATGATGTCATAATACCCTTCGTAGTAGATGAACACTGAGCATAATCTGTCATAAGATCGCCCTTTGAACCACGAGCATAAAATTTAAATGCATCAAACTGTGGATCGCTTACATCTACACCATCAAATCCATTATTATCACACCATAGAATCATCGAATAATTCTGCTGATACGTTCCTCTGTTACCATGTGACTCGGCATAATTACCATAAGTATCAGTAAGTTCTATATTCGCAATATTAAACTTACTTGTAGTATTCGAAATTCTGGCAGAATTAGCAAGTCTTTCATTACTTGTATCCATACCTACTAATGGTCTAAACTTCTTACTGAAATAAGTATTTGCATTACTGTGAGTAAGTGTATTATGGAACAGAAGAATATCTCCAGCCACATCAGTTTTAGAATTATCCTCAGCCTTAGCATACTGAACAAGCATATCTGTAGCTTTTTGATTAATAGAATCACCGGATTTAGCAAAATGCTCTGCTGCACCGAGTACAACTAAACCAAAAGCACCCTTATTTTCTGAGTCTGCATTAGCCGTAGTAATAGTTTTTCTAAGCTGTCCACCGGATGCAAGAATCTGATAATATACATATTTATTATAGAAATACGTCTCAAGAACTTTAGCATTTCTCCAAACAATGAAATTTTTATTTATATTGCTATAAGTTCCAATCTTATTACTTGCATAACCACTATTATAGAAATAAAGATCTGCATATGTTTCATGCTTAGCAATATTTTCTATAATCTCTTTATACTCAGCCTGTGTAGGTGAACCCTTATCATTAGTAAAGTATTTTACACCACCATTATAATCATTTGCCAGAGCTTCAGTTGCTTTCTTAAGGTCATTCCTTGCTGTACTAATTTTAGTAGCATCTACGAGAGAAGTCTTAAATGTATCATAAGTATTAAGAATCTCACTTACATCAGCTGTATAGCTTCCAGGTGCCTTGCCATCTAGAAGATCTGACATAGCAGTAAAGTACCTATAGTACTTATCAGAAAGATTTTGATAATCATCCAGCGTAGCTTTATTAAGATAATCAGGAATCGTATCAGCAAGATGATTTAGCTCATCAATTGTAAGAATCGTAAGCCTGATATCATACATATCGCTAGCATTATCAAAAAGATTAAGATTAAAATCTTCCATATAACCGGTTTGCCCGGTAATAGCTTGATTCTGAATATCAGCAAAACCAAACTGATGCTCATGAATACCTACCTGCTTATAGTTATTTGTACCATGCTGCAAATTAGTCGTGCCGGCAGCTGTAGTATATTTTCTGAAGTTAAACGCATCTACAAATCCAAAATCTTCTTCAACAGTAGGCTCTTCTATATCAGGAGTCTGATCATCTGTACCAAATCCCGGATTGCCTATGTTGGCATCATCTGTACTTTGCTTCTGAACAAATATAAACTGTCTTGCGCCTTCACTATGGAACATAGCATGATTATATGCATTAGTCCCCATCAATCTATTTCCGGTAAGTACCTGAAGTGATTCCTGACAATCCTTACAAAGGAAAATATGAGCATCAGGAGATCCAACACCGCCTCTGGACTCAGTTGGTAAAATCTGAAGAATATTTACCGGCTGCTTCTTATTTGTTTTAACAGCACTAACACCGGTAACAGATGAAGAATCTTTTTCATTCTTCGTATTATACACTTCAAGTTTCCAGAAAATAGGACCTGTAAAGTCTTCTTTAAGGTTTGCAGATACTGTTACACTACTGCCTTTAGTAAGATCATAATCCTTTGAAATTTTTTCATCAGAAGTGAATTTACCATCTCCGTTATCATCTATATAGATTCTCGCCTTACTGTCAGGACTCGATTCAAGAAGTTTCACCCTGAACTTAAGTGTATGTGATGATAAAAACTCACCTGTACTGTAAAGAACCGGTGCACTTTCAACTATGTACTTCGGTCTTTGACTAGATGTCATAAAAGCTTTATACACATCATTACCATTTGTACAATCAACGCCATTAACACTAGTCTTAACAGTCGAATTTGGCACTCTATTGCCCTCATAGTCCCTTATAAGTCCTTCAGCTTTATTGTCAACATCATCAGCATTCGCGTCTATGCTTCCATCACCAACAAGGGTTCTTCTAAATACAGTAACAAAATCCCCTATAGTATTACCATAATCTTTGCCGGTGTTATCAGCCTTATATATTGCATCAAAATCAAAATTAGAAACGATATTCGACTTCCCAGAACTTATAAGCGATGATACAAGCTTAAACATATTTGAGTTTGGATCAATCTTATTATCAAGAACAGCAAATGATGCCGGATTATTACCATCAAGACTGATACTCTGATTCAAGTCAAACGTTACTGCACCATAAAGATCTTTGCCGATTATCACAGGTCTGCCTGTATCAGCGAAGGCTTTTAATTCATTAAAACGCTTGTTCGTCAAATCATTACCCGAGTTAGCTGCAATAGATGATTTATTAATTACATTACCATTATTGTCCGTATAAAGTTCAGGAGTTTTATAAGTATCTCCAACAGTGAAATACATATTATAAGATGGCCAATCTTTAAAGAATTGAGCATACGTCTTGTAACTTCCAGCATTACTATATACTTCATGAGGAAGGTTACCATTACCAGAAGTTAAATACCATGTTGCAACCGGTTTAATAGCTGAATTATCACCGCCAATATAAATCATATCATAAGTATCATTAAGTGAATCAAGACTGGCGTTAAACTCGGCTGAAGACATATGAACAACTTCTACTTCGTCATATTCTTTGCCTGTTACATATGCAAGTTTGGCTTTTGACCATTTCCAAGCATAGTAATCCTGAATATTGCTTCCAGCTGCAGTAAGTCCTGTAACAGTTCGATCCTGCACCTGAATTTCAGTATCATGTACATCAACCTGTGCATATGTTGGAAAATAATTTGAAGTAGTTAATTTAAAATACTTATAGCCGTCACCGGCATCACCTTCAATAGTACCTGCCCACCATCTATAATCATTTGCAGTTGCTTCATCAACAATAATAACTTCTCCAGAATTACGAAATACGCTAGGCTGAAGAACCCATTCTTTGTGTGTAGTTGGAAGTTCAACCTCAACAGGAACCTGAATTGTAGCAGTTGAATTTTCATCATACAATGAAAGTGGAGACTTCCCACCATCAAATGAAATCTCATCAGCTGTAAGTCCATTGATAATATTCATTGTATTAAGATAGTAAAAGCCGTCAGTCTTATACTTACTTGAATTACCCATAACATTGTTATAAACAGCACTTTTAACATTTCCATTAGTCTTAATATACTTTGCCAAAAGAGTATCAATAGGATAAGCAGGCTCTATCTCAAGAAGTGTAAACTTACTTGATGTATCACCGGAACCGCCAAGTCCTCTAAATGAACCATTATTGATGATATAAACAATATTATTATCATATACATCAGGAATCACATTAGTAAGAAGTGTCTGAAAATCTGCTCTGTTAGTCACATAAATATTACTATATGCAGGCTTTCCCGACTGTGAAGCCTTAGAAAGAATAGTCTTAAAGTTCTGAGCATCAGTATTAATATCTCCTGATTGAGAACCCGATTCTGAACCAGTTGCTATAAGTTTACTATCATATACTATATGACCTCTTGCATTTTCAAAGCTTCTGATTGCAAGATATGTATCTTTATCAATAGATTTTTTCTCACAAGAATCATCAAAAATAATAAGATCATACTTTGACAAATCTGAAGACGAAAGCTCAGTTAAAGTAGCACCTGAGGATGCCGTCTCAAACTGAATATACTCTGGTCTTACTTCACCAGAATTATAAATAAGTCCACTCTGAGAAAACTCAATGAACTTATATACTGATGCAACTTCAACGCCACCAACCTTAGCATCTGTTACTTTCGTTGCAACACCTCTTAGAGAATCAGCAAAAGATGTATCATCATCAGTAAAAGTAAGAATTTTAGCTATAGTCTTACCATCATCAGTTTTAACCCAATTGGAACTAGTATCCCGACCATGAATAGGAAGCCACAAATCTTCAGTCTGGTTTGCGATATATTCATTTACATCGGCACCATTCTTAACTGAGAATGAATATCTCCTCTGATTCTTAAGTACATTCTTATATAAATCCACATAAGTAAGACCTGCAATCTCACCACCGTTATTACCACTACCGCCTGTATAATCAATTACAAGAGGCTTATAATCACCGATAGCAAAATTAGAAAGTATAGATACCAGATCAGTCGGTATATCATTTGTTTTTGAAAACTTATTAGATTTATCTTCAGTAATGTAAATAAAATCAGCTGACTTTATAGCATTTGTAGCTTCACTGTCTATAGAATTTACATTATATGATGCAAAAGTGATATCCGCATCAGGATTAAACTTCTTAGTATTATCCGTAGCGTGCTGATTGAAGATTAAGTCTTCAAATTTACCGTCACTTATAAACTGACTAAGTGTACTAGTCGCACCTGATGTTATCTCAACTATATGATAATCCTTATCTTCAGCATATGGTGAATTTGAATTATCTATAATTCTATCAATCATTGTTGTTACAGTCGATGTTGACGCATCAGCAAAAACTGCATCTGACCCGGTAGCAATGTCAATATTCTCATTATCAGCATAATTGAAGGTCATCAGCGCCGCTGTAACAAGCCCTATAAGTAACACAGAAAATGCTGCTATGCCTACTCTTAAATTAAGTTTTTTCATAATCATCACATTTCCTTTCTTAATTTAGATGCTTGATTACATATGAATTCCTTACCTTGATATAATCATCCTGAGTGTAAGTCCTGTCATATTTATTATAATTTATAAGTAATTCCATAGCATTAGAGTCTTCAAATACCTTAACCACTGCTGATTCAATATCCTGAGCATAGATATTATTATCAATTGTGCCCGGTGTATCATTCAGCTTAGTCATAAGATCGTATGTTCTGTAAACATACATTGTGTCACCTGAAAGCTCAAAGGTTACTGTACAGGTATCCTTGTCTACAGTAGCTCCACCACCGTATTGAGAATTATAATTTACACTGTATTTCACTACCATCTTCTCGAACTTATATCCGGTTGCATTTGTCATATTGGCAAATGAAGCCGAATCTGTCTTAGGAAGATTCTTGTACGTTTTACCGTCAGCAGTGATTTCAATGTAAGTTGCCTGCATAACTGAATCATTTATGTGCTCGTAAAGTTCCCCCGCTTCACTCTGCACAGCAGAATCAGCTTTAAGTCTTCTATTTGTTGCTGTATTCATGATCATAAGCCCAACAACAGCAATCATAATAAGAGACATAATTGCAAGTGATACTATTAATTCAACAAGAGTGAAGCCTTTGTTATTATTTCTATCTAATCTCAAATCTGTCACCCCCGTTATTTAACATTATGGCTGCCGTTGCCTCTGAGAAATACATTAGCAACTGTGTCACCATTACGTTTTTTGAATATAAACTTTCCGGCGCCCACATATGTAGAAGACGTTGGATTCAGATGAACCGTTCCATCTCTGTCATATACAATTATTACGCTGTTAGAGCCGTCAACATTTACAACACTTCCGGAATTCTGTTCTGCAAATGAAACGCTCGTATAAGATGTAAGTCTAAGACCATTTCCACCGTTACGAGTATCTGCGACTGCAGATGTAACATTACCGGTTACAGGATCATATATACACTTTTGAACGTACAGTCTTCCATCAGAGGCTGACTTATATAATTTAAGTGCATTATACTTTCCTTCATATTTTGTTCCGGAAGTATCTACCGGAACAGCGAATCTATTTTCTTTTAAAAGTCCCAGTTCAGAATTAAATGACTGAGAATCAGCTTTTACCTTTGCTGAGAAAAGTACGGTTACTGAAAGTATTGACATTGTAGAAACGATTGCAATAATAGCAATAACAATTATAAGTTCTACCAGGGAGTAACCTTTATTATTTGAATTATCTTTCATCATAAAGTTCCTCCTTTTACTTTCCATACTCTTCTGTTACGTTCTTCATCCAATTTGAATACTTAACAACACTAGAGTAATCAAGATATTCAATTTTACCAGCTTCAGTTACATCAGCAGGTTTCTTAGGAACTACAGATTCGTAGCCCTTGAAAATCTTAAGAATACTTCCTGCAGCATCATTGGAACTAAACTGAAGTTCTCTGATTATTTCTTTACACATCTCAGCATTTGCAGTGATATTTGTAACAGTTCCATCTTCAGGAATCATTATCTTATCACCTGCTACTATCATACCTTCAAATTTCTGAACAGAAGGATCAAATGTAACTCTGCCGGATGTAAAGATAATACCTTTGAATACACCGTCTGCTACTCCATCAACATTATCTCTAAGAAGAATATTGTCCTGTTTAGAAGAAACAACCGCATATCCATCAAGTTTTATAACATTCTCAGTAAGCTGATCAAAGTTGAAATAAGTATTAATAGGACTTATCGCTGTTTCAGCTTTTCCACCATCCATTGCAAGGTAAGTATCAATTGCTTCAGTCTTTGCCTTATCAGTGTCAGCTTTTGGATTTAATTCCTGAAGTGAAAACTTAAGGTAATTATATCTCTTGTTAAGATTATTAGCGAGGTCAGAGGCTTTTGTCTTATCTCCTGCCTTTTCATCAACGCCTGCTATAACTGAATCAAGCGAAAACTGTTCATTTGCAACAAGCATCTTGAAACTAGCTTTTTCAGAAGCTGTGATAGCTCCGCCGGCAAAATATGATTCATGATTAAAATCTTCTTTACCATCTACATACTTAATGTAAGCAGGATCAATTCTTGCTTCACCAGCCTCATCAGCATAACCTTCAAAATTTGTAATATCTGTAAGAGCCGCAGCAAGTTCTTTTTCCGTAGGTGTTGCAGTTGCTGAATTACCATCAAGTATAGCAGCTGTATAAGATGCTATAAAATCCTTTCTAAGTTCATCAGCACTTGTAATCTCATGATCATTATAGTAATTCGCAGCTGCTTGACACGTTGCTGCATTAGAAGCACCATCAGAAATATAATTCCTAACAAGCTGGTAATTTCTATCAAAGTTATAATAAACGAAATTTTTAGTATTAGAATTAGCAGCATTAGATGAAACCGGAATTGCTTTTACATTAACGAAAATACAGTTTCTAAGTGTCACACCACTGGTTATCATAGAGTCAAAGCCATCAGCAGTTCCATCCTTAGGAGTTTTGGAAATATCAAATTTGTAAACATTTCCAGTATTAAATCCCGGAGATTGAGTAGGACCACTAAGTGTAATAGTAGGAAAATGATCCGTGAATAGCATTGAAGATGAATAAGGTTTTCCAATAGAAACCAGGAATTGATCTTCCCCTTCATCATATACTCCGTTTTTATTACTATCCCAAAGATATACCTGACTGTTATAATTAACTGGAATATACGCTAACTGGTTGGATTTAACCGCTATAGACTCACCGGTCTTATAATCATCAATTGTACTATTGTATAAGTATGCAATTGTATTAGTAGTTGTATTTACAGTTCTTCTCTTGGAATGCTCTATATATGACTTACCACCAAGATAAAGGTTATCAACTGACTCAAAGTCAAGTGATGAAGCAAGACCATTAATAGAAATTGCACTACTGTTAAAGTGTCCCTTTCTTTTACCTTCAGAATCCTTATAGAGCTTTTCATCTACATCAGGAAGATACTCTCTCTTATCTGAAGTAGAACTGTTATTGTAACCGATATAAGAACCACTCATTCCGAAGTTAGATCCATTTGCATCAAGCTGAAGGTCATCCTGAATAAAAAGATCACCACGGATCAGTGCGCTGGATCCAGAATATGAACCATCTGTGTTGGCAAGTGATGTACCACCAAGTACAAAGTCATCACACCAAACTCTGGACTTACCAATCGTATTTCCGTTCTTATTATAAACAGAAAGCGCTCCTCTGTTCATAACAGCAAATGTTCCAGGAACTACAAGATAATCTGAAAGAAATGCAACACTTGAACCATCAATATAAACACCTGAATACTTGCTTTCCGGTGTTTCGCCTCTGTAAGCACTGAGAAGATCCGTATTTACCGTTGCATTTACTTTAGACTTAGTCTTCTTATCTTTGTCATCTTTGATATTAAGGTATGAGTATTCAAATTCCTTACCTGTAACATTTGTATTTGTAGCATAGCCCTTATTGTAATAATCGGCAGCAGCATATACATTACCTTTTACAGTAATCGTATTGGTTCCGGTAGTCTTCTGATGAATCTCAACGCCGTCACCAGCTATCATTGCATAATCAAATACATTTGAAAGGTCTATATTACTTGTTCCAAACTGTACATCAAAATCAGGCTGTGAAATCTCTATATCCGTAGAGATTGTCTGTGTGAATGAATTTCTGACATTTGATCTGTTATAATCAGCTGTTCTTGAAAGAACAAGGTCTGTTATAACGACTTTAGAAACCGTGGTGATTCCAATCTTACTTGCGTAAGGATTTCCTGCGCCATCATATATGACAACCCTTGGAATACCATCTACTTTAACAGAATCATTTGAAATAACTGATTCGATGTACTCTTTTGTATCAGCGTCACTAAGGAAAATAGGGTTATTATATACCTTATTCATAAATGACTCTTTGAAATGTTTATTTGCTTCATCCCTATCCATGGTCTCATATGACTTGGTCTTAGGATTGAAATATACAACTTCATTAACAGTCTCATCATAAGCAGCCTTGAGGGCGTCCATAGTCTGATCACCAATTCCGGCATAAACCTCATCCATAGCCTTCTCAAGATAGAAAAAATTATCTTTTGAGTTATAATTATAGACTTTTTGTCTGAGAGCATAACCGGCAGCTGTAAGAAGCGCACCTACAAGAACTCCTATAAAACCAAGGCCTACAACAACAAGAACTATGGAAGATCCTGAGTTGTTCAGTTTTTTTCTAAGCTTTTTAATTATTTTTTTCAAATTAATCAGCCCCCTTACCGCTCTGGAATCTTATATCATAGCCATCTGAAACGTTGCCGCTCTTGTCAAGTCTACGATAAGTTACTGTTGCAGTGAATAATCTTCCATCACCCTCACGGGTAGAATCACTGATATTCATAATCTTACTTTGCTCGTAATGACCAATTCCGATTGAACCACCAAGCACTTTAGGGAATGTACCTGAAGTATAAGTTGCCTTAAACAACTGAAGTTTTTTATTATTAGACTCTGTAGAGTCAAATGTAAATGGAATGTCTGTATAAATCGGAATCATCTTAGCTGCATCAGATACACAATTACTACCGGTCTGGAAGAAAGAAATTGTTACCGGCTTCCATTTATGTGTAGTATCTATATCTGTATAATAAACATGCTTGTAATAATCAGTTCCAAGATCAGGATCAGCAAGAGTTGTTACAGGAGTAACAATCTGGGATGCAAAGCTGGTTTCAGATTCATAACCTGCCTTTATAACATCAAATTTTGTATTGTCAGGTCTGATCACATAAATATTAGGCATAACAGCCTCATCACCGGTGTTGTTCCAGAATTTAATCTGATTATCAACCGAGATATAATCATTTGATCTATACTGTACTTTAGTACCTGTACTATTGTATACATACGGTTCATACATTAGATATACATCCGGGCATCTATTTGTATAGAATTCCTGAGAATATACTCTGTATGTAACTGTATCATTAAAGTCTTTAAAGCCTGAAGTAGCACCTGTAGTACTTACAAGAGGAAGCTTATAAAAATCTTCATATGAAACATTTACTGTGATAGTATATTTCATAAGACCTTTTGAAGCATCCTTCTCAGCTTCAAACACAATGGTCGTAAGCTTATTTACAGTTTCATTATATGTATCAGTATTAAATACCGACTCATTAACTTCACTGACCATAAGTCTCTGCCACTGATTAGGATTTATCTCTTTAAGATGCTGGAGTTTTAAGCTGTAGAAATCTTCCTCAGCCTGAACATCAAAATTAGAAGACGAGCCATCTACTATAGCCACTCTTGTCTCATCGAGATCCTGAATATGTCCAAGATCTATAGCATTAGGATCACTATATACATGAGTTGTAGCAGGCGCCTCCTTTACAAGTATAGCGCTGACATGCTCAACATCATCTTTTGAGCCCAAACTATAATCATTAGCTTTGTAAGCAACGAAACTTCCTTCATTTGTTCTGTCAAAATAAAAACCACCGTAAGTTCCGTGTGTTACTTCACTATCAGTAAGACCGTAAGCTATATTATAGTGCTTGCCTCCAACTTCTATAGATTTAATCTTATTAGCAAGATCGTCTATAGTTACCACTCTTGAATATTTATACATACCTTTTCCAAAAGAGGCATCAGTTAAGACGTAATCAGTATAATTATATTTAACTTCACCTGCCGCACCTGCAGCAAGTCTTGTAATACCTCCGCCTGAGCCCTTTATAAAAAGAACGCATGTCTCTTCGCCTGATTTCAACTTTTCCGTACCACCGATTGACTGAAGATCAAAAAGGTCTCCCTTTCTGCTCTCAATATCATCTTTTTCGGCAGACTTTACAACCTCAAGCACAGAATTGGCATTCTCAAGGGCATACAGCCTCTCTTTAGCGAGAGACTGTGTCCTTATAGAACTCATCATTTGCGAAAGTATTGGTGACAATAATAGCAGAAGTACAGCTACTGATACGACAACTTCTGTCAAGCTGAAACCTTTGTTATCTCTACGTGCCATCATACCACTCCAATCTTAGTATACCTTCACCGAACCTTCTCTAGTCTTAACATTAAATCTCGGTGAAGCAGTGTCATCATCAACAACCTTGAATACAACAGGTATTGTTGTTGCATTAGATATAACTACATCTACTCCGTTCTTGTCATCAGCATCAACTCTTGCTGATGAATTTACATATACAGTAAGAGAATCGCCAGCGATCTCAGACTTATATGACTTGCTTCCTATAGCATATTCAACATACTTCTTACCATCTTCTTCAGTTACTGTAAGCTTAAGCTCTACAACTTCATTATCTGAAGATGATACAAATGTCTTATCATCTCTTGAATCAGATGAAACGATGATACCATCTGTTGTATCATTGTTAGCATTGTCAAGAAGGATCATAAGTTCATGATTTGCTACGATGCTCTGACCATTATCTGAATCAAATGCACCTGTTGCTCCACCGGCATTTACACCAGCACCTATAAAGATATTCTGCTTTCCTTCCGGTACTGTTACATCAACTGTATCAGGCTTCCTATCAGGTCCGGCAACTGCGTATGCGTTTGTTGTAAGAGATCCAACGTAAAGTCCTGTTTCCTCATCAAGATCAATACTGATCTTGGCAATATTCATTCTGTACTTATAATTAGCTACATAATCCATGAAGTCTTTAACACCTTCATAAGTACCTATGTATTCAACATCATAAGCACATTCAGATGCAACATAAGAATCATCAGTTGCCTCTTCAGCTTCAGCCTCAGTCTCAATCTCTGTTTCTGAACCATCAGAAGAACCGATTACATAGAACTGAGTCTCTTCAGGAAGAACTATAGAATCATAGATAAATTCATTGTCCTGCTCAACAGCCTTCATAAACATTACTGTAGATTCCTGATTAAGATCTGCAGGGTACTTTGTAAGTTCTGCCTTAAATCTTTCATTTGCTTCAGCAGTTTCTTTTTCAAGCTGATCTTTCATCTGCTCTTTAGCGATGAGATCATCAAGTCTTGCACGAAGTGTAGCATTTTCGCTCTGCAGGGTTTTTATATCTTCTCTTGTAGGACTTACAACAAGGAACCATGCAGCAACAAGTATTATAATAGCCCCAAGGACTATAAGTATCTTCTTATCTGAATCTTTCATCTGTCATACCTCCTTAATCCTATTCGCCAAGCACATCATCAGATGTATCTTCTTCCATTCCTGCATATGGATCTACATATACACATTCAACAGGGAATTCATAGTGAAGTTCTCCCGTTTCCTCATCAACCACATAGTCGATTGTAGGAACATATGCATCCTGGATAACATCAATAGTTTTAAGGTTTACGATGAAGTCAGCTATCTCATCATAATTATATGAAATACACTTAAGCTCAATCTTTTCAGCACTTGCGTCAAAAGATTCAAGATATGTTTCTTTTGGCATTTTTTCTTCAAGTGACTTAACAAATGTAAGCGCATTCTCGTTTAGCTCATAAGTAGATATAGTCATATTCTCTATATCATCGGCCTGAGCAACCGCAGCATCATGCTGAGCTATAATCTGCTCGATATACTCTTTATCAGCTATCTGACGATTAAGGTCAGCCTGTTCAACTTTAAGATTATTCTTCTTATTAATAAAGAAGAATGATATACCAGCAGCTACAAGTGCAGCAGCAACAACTATTGCGATAAAAGGTGCATAACCACCGCTTGATGCAGACTGCCCACCTGCTGACTTAAGTTCGAATCCCATAGGATTCATAGCAGCGCCTATAGGAGATATAAGATATACAGGGCTGTAAATCTTAAGATCTATGCCCGGATCAAACTTTACATTATAAAGACTGTCCATAACTCTTGTAGAAACATTAAGCTGAATCTTGAAGAGTCCGTCTATACCTCTTATAAGAGCTCCGTCACCGGTAAGGAATACATCATCTATAGGATTGTCAGGATTCTTACTTGCATAGTAATCCATAACACGACCTATGTTATTGATAAGGTATCTGAATGCTCCTGTTGCTTCATTGTCATCAAAATCAACAGTGATTATACGATCATTCTGAAGCATGGTCATAGCTGTTGTACCGTCAACTCCTCTTTCCTGAGCAACGACATCTACTACAGGATTTGTACCGTATGGAACAGTTCTCTGAAGGAGAAGCTTATCTCCCTGCACTATATTAAGTACAGTAGATTCTGAGCCAAGTTGGATTACCATAGTGGTTGATGCAGCTGTAGTCTGTGTCTTAATTAACTGAAGCATTGAGTTACCGATGTAATCAAGAGCAACAACCTTAAGCCCACATGCTGCAGCAAGATCATAGTAGCTTGCTACCATAGTCATAGGAGCTGCAACTGCCATTACTCTGAGTTGCTTTGTACCATCTTCAGCTGTAATCGGTTCAAGAACAGAGTGTGATACTATATAATCCTCAACGTTTACCGGGAAGTAATCAGATGCATTAGCATTGATGATACCCGGAATCTTCTTATCAGGAACCTGAGGAATTGTAACCTCACGGTTTACTATCTTGGTTGAGTTAAGAACAAATATAACATTCTTATTTGAAATTCCTGCAGCTGAAAGCTGAGCACGAATCTCTGCAGCGATGGCATCATGATTTCTGATCATGCCATCTTCGAACGAATCTTCAGGTGTCTCGAATATGAGAACCTTGTGTACGTTGGTCTGCTTCTTCTGAGAAGCGGTAATTTCAACGACAGTAATACTTTCATTTGTGATGTCTATTGATAAGACTCTTTGATTATTTGCCATTCTATAGCCTCCCTCGCTAATCAGTAGTTTTTTATACTGTATTATAAGAACCAGTGACCTTAAACCTAAAGTTAACTGGTCTATATAGAATAAGTTTAACGTCACCGTTTCCTATAGCATTCATTACGTATGAAGCATAAAAAACCGCTGACCGCAAAAAATACTGATAATTGTCCCACATTTTTTCCACTTGAACAAGTATATCAGGTTAATAAATAGTTTTTTGATTTTTATAGAGATGAATGAACTTTTAAGGCAGGCAGGCCTGTGACTAAGTCACATTCCCAGACGAGGAAGGATAACCTTCCTGCCTTAAAGCTCTACACCTTATTTAATAATAAATAATCAGTTAAGATTATCTATCTTATTTGTCATATGGACTTGCAGCTGATGGATTCATCTGATGTCCATCACCATCTGTTACAACAAAGATATTCTTAGTAGCATCAAAAGTCATTTTATAATCTGTTGTGTTAGTAAGACCTTTAACATACTTCTTCTTTGCACCATTAGGTAGTGTTGCGCTCATTTCTGCAACAAGTTCACTTGGCGATCCAGTAACGCCGTTTTCACTAACAGTTATTGAAGCACCAGACTTCATAACAGCATCATTACATTTTTCGTTTGTCATAGCTGTATTAGCAGCTGAAACGATTTCACCAGCCGCTGTAAGGTCATCAGCCATACGTGCCTTGTTGATGTAACGGATAAGCGCTGGAGCGATGGCTGCAGCAAGGATAGCCATGATAGCTATAACGATAATAAGCTCAACGAGTGAGAAACCTTTGTTATTCTTCATAATCTCATTCTCCTTTTCTTAATTTAATTCTCTCATTAGATAATATATATACTGTCCCTCGTCCAACAGTTTATATCTAAGCAAGATTTATGTGATCGCCGAAGCGTATCAACCTTTTTAGTAACTATCAACCGCATCATACATAGAAAGTATAGGTGAATAGATTGCTATAACCATAGAACCAACTACTACTGCAAGAAGTACAATAAGAAGAGGTTCAAGAGCAGCTGTAAGTGAATCAACAGCTATATCTACTTCTTCCTCGTAGAAGTCAGCAACCTTTTCCATCATCTCTTCTACATTACCGGTTTCTTCACCTATATGCATCATTTGAGGAAGCATAAGAGGAAAGATTTCCATATCCCTTATAGGTTTCGAAAGTGGAACACCTTTTGCAACCTGAACCTTACATTCAAGAAGCTTTTCTCTTATAATCTTATTCTTAATTACCTTAGCAGTCTGCTCTACTGCATCAATAAGTGAAAGTCCTGAAGCAAGCAGTGTTGCAAATGTTCTTGAGAATGTAGCAGCTGCACTCTTTATGGTAAGATTTGAAAGAATCGGAATCTTTATCGCAGCACTACTGAAGAATGTTTCTCCGGCAGGAGTACTTTTAAATACTTTAATTCCAATTACAATTCCTACGATAACTATCAGATATATGTACCAGTGCGATTTAACCGAGTCTGAGAAATTAACAAGCATCTGTGTTGCAACCGGAAGGTCAGCCCCCATTTCCTTGAACATATCAGAGAAAATAGGAATAACCATTACAAGCATCATTACAACTACAGCGAATACTACTACAAGTACTACTATAGGATAGGTCATGGCGCCTTTTATCTTAGCTTCTACATGTCCATCCTTTTCAAACTGGGTTGCAAGTCTTTCGAAACATATCTCAAGTTTACCGGAAGCCTCACCTGCATTTACCATGTTGTACATAATAGGAGGAAAAACTTTTGAATTCAGCTTAAAGCCATCCGAAAGCGTGCCACCCTTTTGTACATGTACCTGAGCTGCTTTTATAGCATCTTGTAGAGTTTTATTATCAGTTGTCTCTGCCATCATCTCAAGAGCCTGAATAACAGGAACGCCGGCACGAAGTACTGAGCCAAACTGCTTACAGAATACTGATAAGTCTCTGTTCTTAATCTTCTTCTGGAAGGAAATCTCAATATCCTTTGACTCTGAAACTTCAAGGACGTTAAATCCTTCCTGTTTAAGTTTCTGCTTTACAGCATCCTCGTTCTGACCTTCGACGGTTCCGCTCTTCTGCTTACCATCTCTGTCAATGACTTTGTAATTATACTTTGCCATTCTTCTTCCTCCAACTTTTTTCATACCCGTAAATTCACATAACTGCCCACTTTCCCCAGTTATGTATATTTACATAATAATACAACAATGTATATATATTTGCAATTTTTTTGTTACTTTTTATGCAACAATCACATATTTTTCATAACATTATGTTAACTAGTAAAGATTTTTCTTCATTGATACCTGGTCCTGAGCATACATAAGAGCATTCTCCCTTGTGATAACTCCATTCCTGTATAGATCAAGAAGTGCATCATCCATAGTGATCATTCCCATCCCCTTTGACGTCTGAATGGTTGACTCTATCTGATGAGTCTTGGCTTCACGAACTTGAGAACGTATAGCAGGAGTTGCAAGCATAACTTCAAATGCGGCAACTCGTCCCCTTCCATCCGCAGTAGGTATAAGCTGCTGGGAAATAACTCCTTCAATAACCATAGCAAGCTGAATACGAATCTGCTGCTGTTGATGAGGCGGGAATACGTCGATGATACGGTCAATGGTCGCAGCCGCACCAATAGTATGAAGTGTCGAAAATACAAGGTGTCCTGTCTCAGCGGCAGTAATCGCAATCTGAATTGTTTCAGGATCACGCATCTCACCTACAAGGATTATATCAGGATCCTCACGGAGAGCAGCACGAAGAGCATTATCAAAAGAAAGTGTATCCATACCAAGCTCTCTCTGGTTAACGATTGACTTCTTATGCTTATGTATATACTCTATGGGGTCCTCAAGAGTAATTATATGCGTTGAGAGATTCTCATTTGCTTTATTAATTACAGACGCAAGCGTAGTTGATTTACCAGAACCTGTAGGTCCTGTTACCAGAACAAGTCCTCTCTTCTTCTTATAAAGTTCAACAACCGATGGCGGAAGTCCAAGCGCTTCAGGCTTAGGAATGATTGTATCAATCTTTCTATAAGCAGCAGCCATACGGCCTCTGTCCATGAATACGTTAACACGGAAACGTCCAAGTTCTCCGACAGAGTAAGCAAAGTCGCACTCACCTCTATCTTTAAGTATAGCCTTCTGCCTTTCATTCATGGTCATTCCAATACTCTCCGCACAACTCTCTGCGTTGAGCGGCGGAACATCAACCTCCTTAAGTGCGCCGTTAATACGGAACTTAGGAGGTATTCCTACAGCCAGGTGAACGTCGGATGCGTTCTGCTCAATAGCCATAGCAAGAAGTTCGTTCATATCTATCATAGTGCCAAAAATCCCCCAATCTTCTTATTATTATATGCAATATTTAAGCTTTTAATACTCATCTTCAGTGGTGTAGGTGATCTTCTTCATCTCTGCTATAGAAGTGATACCATTAAGTACATGCTTTGCGGCACTCATCTTAAGAGTTGACATGCCTTCTTCGAGTGCCTGCTTCTCTATAACATCAGCAGTTCCGCCTTTTGCGATAACAGCTGCAAGGCTCTTAGATACAGGCATCATCTCATACACACCGATACGTCCGGCAAACCCGGTATTGTTACAGAGTGCGCATCCGCCTTCTCCCGGCTCATAGATAACAACATCTTCGTCAGGGTCTTCAATTCCGAGAGCTTCTTTTTCAACATCGTCAGCCAGTCTTGGAACTTTACAGGACGAACAAAGTCTTCTCACAAGTCTCTGAGCGATAACTCCAACTAAAGCGTCACCTATGATATAATCTTCAATTCCCATATCTATGATACGGGTAACTGTTGATGCAGCAGAGTTAGTATGGAGTGTAGATACTACAAGGTGTCCTGTTATAGCCGCCTGAACAGCTATCTGTGCAGTTTCACCGTCTCGAATCTCTCCTATCATTATGATGTCAGGATCCTGACGAAGTATTGATCTAAGCGCCGCCGCAAAAGTCATTTCAGCCTTTACATTAACCTGAACCTGATTGATACCGTCGATATTTGCCTCGACAGGATCTTCAACAGTTATGATATTAACATCTTCTTTATTAAGTTCGGAAAGAGATGTATAAAGTGTAGTTGATTTACCTGAACCCGTGGGTCCTGTTACAAGGATGATTCCATGTGGATTACTGAGTATTCCATCAAATACTCTAATTTCGTCAGGTGAAAAACCAAGTCCTGATTTTGGTTTGGTAAGTCCATCTTTAGAAGTAAGTCGCATAACCGTCTTCTCACCATATACAGTAGGAAGTATGGAAACACGGACATCAAACTCACGTCTATCTACCATGATGGTGATACGACCGTCCTGAGGTTTTCTCTTTTCAGCTATATCCATACCACCTATAATCTTGATACGGGCGCTGATAGCCGGAAGAAGAGATATATCATAAGTCATGACCTGTTTTAAGGCACCGTCTATACGGTATCTGACTCTTACCTTTGTCTCAAGGGCTTCTATATGAATATCGGAAGCTCTCTGACGAACCCCGCCTTCTATAATCTGATTAACAAGAAGAACGATAGGTGAATTTTCAACCTCGCTGTCCATGGCAGCTTCTTCAGCATCAAGATTAAGCGTTGCTTCCTGCTCTGTTCTATAAGCTTCAGCAGCTTTCATAGCCTGACTGCTTCCGTAGTACTTATCTATAGCCGCCTGAATGTCTTCTTCAAATGAGAGCATAGGCTCAATCTGAAGATTTGTCATAAGACCAAGGTCATCAACAGCATCAAGATCAAGAGGATCCGCCATTGCCACCTTAAGTACATTTGGATTATTCGGATCAAATTCAATAGGAATTGCTTTATACTTATTAAGAGTCTCAGGATCATTAATAAGTCTGAGGATTGAATCCTCTATCTGGGCAGCTCTTACTTCACAGAAGTCAACTTCCATCTGAGTCGTAAGAACAGTGATAAGAAGGTCTCTACTGATGAAACCCATCTCCTGAATGACGGTACCGATTCGACCGCCTGTTTCTTTCTGTCTTGCAAGTGCTTCCTGAAGCTGTTCTTCAGTAATAGCTCCTGCCTCTACAAGAAGATCACCTATACGTATCTTCTTTCTACCTGCCTGTACACGCATGCGCATAACCTCCAAAATACATAACAAATTATGGGCATAGTTACCCCAACCCATAAAATCAGTTGACGTAATTATACCATAGATAGAAAAATATGGGAAGTCAAAGTATAATTTTTGTTAATAATATACAAATATCTACAGTATAAATACAGTATATAGTATTTCAAAGCTCCATATCACGTTATGTAGTAGTATCATTTTATTACTTTTCTCTTAAATAATGGTTTAATTCTTCAATACTCATATTTGAAATACCGATATAATCTAACGAATACCGACTTTCCCTAAGATAATCAACACCATGAAAAGCGCCACCCAAAACAATCATTGAATCTATAATTGGAGTCTTAACTCCATAAGCACATCCCAAATCATGATATAGTTTACAATTAACAGGAATATCCTCTGTTATATATCTATGATTTACACTATTAGGTCCAGTATTTCCTTCATTAGATGGTTGATCCAGTGGAAATATCACATTATCATTTCCATCTTTATTAATACCCATATACTCCTGAGTTAGAACACTTCTTCTCGAAAAAAACATCTCATATTTATACTCCGGACACCCCACCCTTAACTTCTTCGCAAGAGATATTTCTTCATTATAGAATTTATACTGCACTTCACATATTGATTTACACAGACCATGTGAATACATTGAATAAGTATTCTTATCATGCCCTCCAAATATCACACCCCAGTTTTCCATAGTTGAAACCCCTAATATGGATGCCGGAACATGAATAACAGGATTAACATTAGCAAATTCAATATCCAGAATTGTATCACCTTTTTGGGGACCATCACCATTTGTGATAGCATCCATCGCAGGCAGGTATCGAGAGGCTTCTATAAATTCATCAGAATCACTTGCTGGAAATGCTGCTCCTCTTAATGTAATAGCTCGATATTTAACTCCTACATGCGGAAACCTATATCCATTTATGCTCTCTATTCTGGTACCATATGGTGCAGAGCTCCAGCCGCCTATTATAACATCTTTATTACAGCCTCTGTCATTCATCATTTTTCTTAGCAATAAAGATCCCCAATTGTCCGGAAAAAACATAATCACTTGCCCATCCTCTAAACAAGGAATAAGCTTATCAAAGAACAGATCATGTCTCCATGCAACCGTTGAAATACATATGATGCCAGCCCCTTTTACTGCAACAGACATATCTGTTGTAATTTTATCCACAAAGGCTCTTCCACTTCTTTCAAAACAATCTCTGTTTCTTTGAATTCCATCTAACAGTATTCCGGTTTTATCTATTCCATTAAGTGAAGAATCAAAAAACTCTGCACTTCCATAAAGTCTGACATCTTTACAACCACCTAATTTACAATCAGCAGCTAAAGTTTTTCCAACCGCCCCACTACCTAATACCGCTATTGGCAAACCTTTTAAATACTCCATATTTTTCATAGTCATCATTTCCTTTCTATCAGTATTTTTCAATATAGAACTTTTTTAAAACATTTACTCCTTCAACTGACTCAACATATAAATCATTGAATACCCTTTCTGTGAATTCATCAAGAGAACGCCTATCATCTGAGCTTGCATATATTATGGCAAAGTACGCCTTTATATTATTATTAACATCAATCACTTCACCATTTTTATAAAACATAGTCACTTCATCAACGAACGTATTTGTTTTTAGTAATTCTATCTGAGATTGATTTTTAACAGTCAGTCCATTTTTTCCAAGAAAATAGATCGCCTCATAGATTCTGCCACTTGGTTTAATAGCCATAATTTTTTCTCTAATCCTTGAATCATCATAAATGTAATCTAAAAGCAAGTCATTCAAATCAATTCCGGAATAATTATTTACAATGCCATATTCATACCCTAAGAATCTACCAGCTATTTCATTAACAATTACCTCATTTTTTTTCACAAAAAACTGCATTGATATCGGACCACTTGTCTGCCCTGTATACTTTACAAACCTGGAAAGAACATCATTTACTTTTGAATAAATACAATTCAAATCATGTGCAGGATACACAATCCTTGTTAATTCCTGTATACTTTTATCTTTTCTCGGATTCCTCTCTCTATCCGCTATTCCAAGAATGAATACCTCACCTTCACAAACCCACGCATGAACATTATGTTCATGTCCTTCGCAAAACTCTTCTACATATATTTCCTTTGTTGGTGACCTAAATGTAACTTTTTCAAAATACATTCTGATTTCTTCAATTGAATCAACAACAAATATGCCTCTTGAACCATATCCGTTTAGAGGTTTTATCACAACCGGAAATATAAACCCATCTAGTTCCTCATCGCCAAAACCTTCTTGCAGTTTTTTGCCTCTTGGAACATCAATGCCCAACTCAGCAAGTATTTTTTTTTGCACATTCTTTTCTCTGTATATTTCAATATTGTCCTTGTTCAAATACCATTTTAATTTTAAACAACTAGCTATTATAGTAATATTTTCAATTAAAACTTCAGAATACGATCCTATAATACCTGTTATTCCTTCTTTTTTACATATATTTATTATAGAGTCCGTTTTTCTAACATCCACATCATAATACTTGTCTGCAAATTTCTTTGCAGGTGCTCCAACTATCCCATCACACACAACAGTATAGTATCCCCTGTCCTTTGATTTTTTTACCAACTCGACGAAATCAATTGACGCTCCTAACACCAATAATCTTTCTTCCATAACAAAAAATTCCCCATTTAAAATAGATTAATATTTTTGAAAAGATACATATGCCAGCCTATCTTCCCATTTTTATAATCCCACTTGCCATTTTCAAACACAAATCCATTTTTTCTTAAAATAACAAATAATTCATCTATTGATATAAAATTATTTCTAGCATTCACAAGCGGATCACCTGGAACACCATCAAGCCTCAAATACCTCTCAATCCCGCCGTAATCAAAAAGAATGTATTTTGCCTTTTTAAGTTGAGAAAAGAAATCTTCAACATCATCTATATAGTAAACCAGGCCAGCCATATAATACATATCAACTTCTATTTTAGGTAACTTCTCTTTATTGAAATCGCATATGATGGTATCAGAATCTCTTTTGCAAAAATCCAGTCCATAATACTTTATACCCTTAGAAATATATTGCTTAATATCACTAACTCCGCATCCTATGTCCAAAACTGATTGAACATCATTAGGAATGAGTTTAGCCATCATTTCCGCTCTATGATTAAAGTTTTCTTGATTAATTGCATTTTCAACTTGTTTTTCATAATTTATCCATGAATTATTATCATAGTATGTTTTATAAAATGAAAAATCTAACGTCCAACCATTAAAGAAGTGTTCATTTTCTATCAGACCAAATTCTTCAAATACTGCCTTGGCAGCACCATACCTCTTATTATCTGAAATAATGATAATAATATCATCTTTTTTCTCGTCTAACACTTTATTCATCGGGTATATTTTTTTCTCAAAACAAGTATTACCATAAATACACCTTTTTTTATCTATGTCATCAATAAAATAAGCCACTTCTTTAAGTCTTTCTATAGTTAATAGTCTTTCAGCCCAAATACCCGCGTAGCAAACAACTAATTTTTTCATATTGAATCCTTTCCAATAACTTCCTTTATAACATATTGTGGCGAATCATTAATACAAATATATATACGTCCTACATACTCACCTATCAGTCCAAGCATAATCATAATCACCCCACCAATAAATGTGACTGCAGAAATAAGAGAACTCCATCCCATTTGAACATCAGGATTAATTATCTTTCTAACAACTATTATTACTGCAAAAATAATACCTAATAGAGCCAGAAAAAAGCCTATAACAGCCCCAAACTCTAAAGGTTTTACAGAGAATGCAGTGAATCCGTTAAGCCACAAAGAAAACAACGATTTCAACGTATAGCCTGATTTTCCACTTAGCCTATCTCTCTGTTCCACTTCAACCATGGATACATTTCTAGTAGATCTTAAAATCAGTCCAAGTATATATGGATATGGATTATTATATTTTATAATCTCATCAACTATATATCGGCGCATAATTCTAAAACTACTTCCATCCGGTAATTTTTCCTTAACATCCAACATATAATATGTCATTTTGTTAGCAAATCTAGATCCAAGTTTACGAAAAAAATTCGGATTATAGTCCCTATATGTAGCATATACCACATCATATCCTTTATTTAATTCATCATATAGGTCGTATATTTTCGATGCCGGAGTTTGTCCATCGTCATCCAAAGTTACAACAGTATCACCAGTGCTATTTTTGAAACCCGCCATTAGGGCGCTATGTTGCCCGAAGTTCTTAGAAAGATTTACTCCAATGATATTCTTATTATTTTTTGTTAAATCACAGATTACATTCCATACACCATCTGGCGAACAGTCATTAACCAAAATAACTTCGTAAGATAAATATGGTCTTAATCGCATTGTACTTTGAATCTCATCTATCACTTTAGCTATTGTATTTTCCGACCTGTAACATGGAATAACAATAGAAATATCCATATCAATCCATCCTTCACTTTTAAATATTATTTCAAATACCTATCTCCGCCTTGCAACAACTATGATACTGCTTCCGAATGGTACTCTCCCCGGACGTTTCAGTAACCTTTTTTCAAGTTTAAAAAGAACGCTTAGCACCTTAGTCACAAGAGTTGACTTACTCTTAAACTGCGAGTCGGCAATCTTTTCTCTTTCTTTTTCCGTCCTATCCTGCTGTTTCTTAATAAGTCCCACTTTTTCCATCCAGACTCTTATAATAAGAATCGGCAGATATAGAAAGCCCATAAAATAACTTGCATACGCAACTTTGAATCCATTTTTTCTGAGCAAAGCACAAAGCTCTCTAATTCTATATCTTCTGAAATGACCCGCCACCTCATCTTCACTGCTCCACAGTGACATAAACGCCGGAACAGTGATAAGCAGCCTGCCTTTACTTTTCATTTTTTTATATAGCAGTTTTATAAATGCATCGTCATCTTCAATGTGCTCTAGAACATCAAGAAGAAGCGCCTGCTCGATTGATTCATCCAAAACACTGACGTCAGTTACAGCGCCACAGTTTACTTCACCTATCCCACGTGATAATGCATTTCTGCACGCTGCAGGAGACGGTTCGATGATCGCCGTTTTAAATCCCATCTTTCCGGCCTTACCCGAAGTAAATGCATTTCCACCACCTATATCAACAGTAAGCCTTTCTCTCTGCATAAAGCGAAGCATGAGTCCGGTTATTACATCTGCTCTGTAATTAAACCACCAAGAATCATCTTCCAGCCTTAGAAGTTTTTCTTCTGTTTCATCGGAAAACGCAGTAGCCGTTACATTTCCATCTGCATAATTAATTCCGTCACTATTTTTCACCCAAAAGGTTTTATTCAAATATTCCATCAAGACTCCAGCTTTAAACAATTAATTTAGTTTCTCTTCTTACGATATCAGTAAAGAATCTATCCCACGTATAGTATTTCCTACTTTCAATAAAATCATATGGTCTTGTAATTTTATACCATACTGCGTTATCATCTCATCCCAGAAGCGAATACACACAGATTCCTGTAATAATAATAACAAGTGCAAGTATCTTTCTTTTGCTTACTTTCTCTTTGAAGAATCTGACGCCAAATATAGTAACATATATATAGCTTGTACTTTCAAGTACTGCACCCATTGAAAGTGGTATGCCTTTATATGCTATTATAGCCATAAGGGTTGTTGCTACAAAGATCAAATAAGCTGTAATTACGAGGGGATTTAAGTACTCTTTCAGAACTGAAGAATACTCTTTCTCAGCTGCCTTTTTAAGCATTGCCTGTGATACAGCACTAAGAAAAAATGCAACGAGGATTATTAAGACATATCCTATATCATACTTCACGGCTGTCCTCCTTCTCGTCAGAAAGAGAGAAAAGTACCATGCCTATGAGAACAAGAAGCACCCCTATAACTTTACCTAAACTAATCTCTTCTCCAAATATAATCATGCCCCAAACAAGTCCCCATATGACCATAACAGCTTTATTGGCATAAGCTGTTATAAGAGGCATTCTTTTTATGATCTGCTGCCATGCTATGGCATATATGACCATAATCAGTATCATTATACCATAAAACAGACAAAATCTGAAACTAAGGAACTCTTCTCCTGCCGCTTTTTTACTGCAGACCCCGGTAAAGGAGTAAATAAGCAGCATTATATGAAGAATTATGAAAGTCTTTAAATCTTTCTTTTCCATTACCCATTACCAGATAAAACTAATCTATCAGCATCCTTAGTTATGCAAAATACTCATGCACCTTATCTATTATATATTCAGCATCGTCCGGCTTTAGATTATAATACATCGGCAGTCTTATAAGCCTGTCGCTTTCCTTTGTTGTATAAATATCCTCGCCATGAAATCTTGCAAACTCTGCAGCTGCCGGTGCAGTGTGAAGCGGCACATAATGAAATACCGCAAGTATGCCATTTTCTTTAAGAAATGCCAGAAGCCTTGTGCGCTCTTCCAAATCCTTAACCTTTATATAATACATATGAGCGTTGTGCGTATATCCCTCAGGAATGAAAGGACGCTCGATAAAGCCCTTTTCCTCCAGATCTTTAAGTCCTTCGTTATATGTATTCCATGTATTCATTCTGTTCGCAAGTATTTCATCCGCAACCTCAAGCTGCGCCCAAAGGTATGCTGCATTCATATCGCTGGGAAGAAATGAACTGCCTTCATCGACCCATGTGTACTTATCCACAAGACCACGGAAGAACTTGCTTCTGTTGGTTCCTTTCTCGCGGATTATCTCAGCCCTTTCAATGTCATTTTCATGATTGATAAGAAGTGCTCCGCCTTCCCCCATGCTGTAATTCTTTGTCTCATGAAAACTATAGCAGCCAAAGTCACCGATAGTTCCAAGCGCCTTGCCCTTATACTCACACATCATGCCCTGCGCCGCATCCTCGACAACATATAACTTGTGGTGCCTTGCTATATCCATAATAGTATCCATCTCACATGCAACGCCCGCATAATGAACAGGAACTATCGCTTTTGTCTTATCCGTCACAGCAGCTTCGATCAGCTTTTCATTTATATTAAGAGTGTCAGGTCTTATATCTACAAAAACTATCTTCGCACCTCTCAGCACAAATGCATTTGCTGTTGATACAAATGTATACGAAGGCATAATCACTTCGTCACCCGGCCTTATATCGATCAGCATCGCCGCCATTTCAAGTGCCTGTGTGCATGATGTTGTGAGAAGCACTCTTTTGGTTCCGGTCTTTTCCTCAATCCATTTACTGCATTTTTTTGTAAAATCACCGTCACCGCATATCTTATGTTTTTCTTCGATTGCCTGTCTTATATATAGAAGCTCTGTCCCTATATATGGAGTTCTATTGAAGCTTATCACTGTTCTTACTCCTTAATAATACCTGATACCTTTTCTTCTAAATCAACTATCTCAGTAGTAGACGTTAACCATACTATATCAAAATCCAACGATCCATAATGATGGGCAAAAACATCTCTCATTCCCATAATTTCTCTCCATGAAATGGAACTGGATTCATTTCTCATATCGTCTGATAAGTTTTTAGCCAACTCACCAATCTGAAGAATCGGCATAGTAATAGAATTACGATATATATATCCGTTTTCCTTATCCTTAAAAAACTTTTCGTTGTAATCAAAATAGACATGAGTCTTCCTTATCTCTTCACAATATGAAATTATCTTTCTTAGAATCATTTCATCTCTGCTGTTCATATACCAGTCTCAAATCCTTTCTTATTGCTTCAAGAAAATCGCTATCATCTGATGTATCTGTTACAACATCAACATGAGAATTCAGTCTTTTTTCCAATTCATTTATTAAACTCACATATTTAAGAAGAGTATCTACTTTTCCCTTAGAAATAAGAAAATCGTAATCACTGTCATCTCGATAATCCATGCGTGCTCTGGAACCGAACAAATAAACCCGTTCTACTCCATAACCTTCTGCAATTTCCGAAACGATTCTTTTTATATCTTCAAAAGGCATACTTAAACACCCCCGTTCTTACTCCTTATAACCATTCCGGTTCTTACACTATCAGAAAATTGCGAATCAATCTCAAGCACTACATGCAGTTCCTGCTTTGGATGCGGAGCTGAATCCATGGAGTTTCCGAATTCATCCATAATTCCAGCAACTTTAGCAGGTACATTATCACCTTTAAATGTAACGATTTCGATATCATCACCTATAGAAAATTTATTCTTCTGATGAATCAGGACTTCTACCATGGATTCGCGAGGACCAAAAGAAGTATCACTGATATTCCCATCATTCATATCTGCATCAGAAATCCGGTTATCACTATGGTTCTTTTCATCCTGTTCTATATATTTCACATCTTCGATACTTCCCAGATAAATGAAATTTTGGACGTAAGTATTGCTGTCATATATCTGCGACTCGCTGTCCGGCTTACTGAAATAGAATCCTGTCGTAAACTGCCTATATGTGCAGGCAGATATTTCCCTCATGTAGTAATCCGCCTTGGATCTGTATAAATCGATATCATTTAAATAATCATCAATCGCTTCTCTGTAAATCTTCGCAACACTCGCAACATAAAGTGCAGTCTTCATCCTGCCCTCAACCTTAAATGAATAGATTCCGGCATCAACCATTTCAGGTATATAGTTGACCATGCAAAGATCTTTTGAATTGAAAATGTATGTTCCTCGCTCATCCTCTTCAACAGGGAGATATTCTCCCGGTCTCTTTTCTTCCACAACAGCATACTTCCATCTGCATGGATGAGTGCATGCGCCCTTGTTGGCGTCACGTCCCGTAAAGTAGGATGAAAGAAGACATCTTCCCGAATAAGAAATGCACATTGCCCCGTGCATAAATGCCTCTATCTCGAGGTCGTCCGGAATATTTGCTCGTGTCTCTTTTATCTCAGCAAGAGACATTTCCCTTGCACATACGATCCTGCTCGCACCGAGACTGTGCCAGAAGTTAAATGTCATATAATTTGTATTATTTGCCTGTGTGCTTATATGAATCTCAATATCAGGAATAATCTCTTTTACCAGCGTAAATATCCCCGGATCTGAAACCAGCACTGCATCAAATCCGTAATCTTTTATTTCGGCGAGATACTTTCTTACGCCCTCAAGATCGTAATTATGCGCATATATATTTACAGTCAGATAAACCTTTACTCCTTTTGAATGAGCATATGAAATGCCCTCTTTCATTTCATAAGGTGTAAAGTTATCTGCCTTTGCTCTGAGACTGAAGCTGCTTCCGCCGAGATACACCGCATCGGCACCATATAGAATAGCCGTCTTCATGGTTTCAAGTGATCCCGCCGGCATAAGAAGTTCTACTTTTTTATCCTTCATTTCTTTCCCCTCTGCAGCAATGGTGCCATATGTGCATAGCACATATGATATCCCTGCTTCGCAGGTCTATATTACGCTTCGCGTAATGCATACTCGCTTTGCTCGTACATGATTCACTTGGTGAATAATGCCTATTATACCACAGTACTGAGATTTGCATCAGCGAATCCAGTACGCTACAGGCAGTTTTCGACAGAAAACTGTCCGACGTCAGGAGGATATAATTGCCGCCATCCTCTGCGGCAATTATACCACATAAGATATTGTCATTCCATCTCCAACTGCAACGATGGATGTTATGAATCTGTCATCATTTTTAAGATTTCTGAGAAACTCTCGCATCCTGTCATGTATGGTTCTGTCCCTCTTTTCAACATGGAAATGTGACTCAAGGATTTCACCACTCATTAGAATGTTATCACACACGATAACACTTCCTTTTCTGACATATTTAAGTACCATATCAAGATATGTCTGATACTGCGCTTTAGCGGCATCGATGAAAACCATATCAAACTGAATATCGACTTTATCTACAGATTTATCAGTATAATCATCTACATATTCAGAATCATTTCCTGCTTTTCTGCATAAATACCCGGATAGATCATCAAGTATTTCAGCGGCATCACCGCAAAGGACTGTGATCTTGTCAGACAGTCCCATTTTATCGATATTTGTCCGTGCTATTTCCGCTGTCTTCTCATCTATTTCTATACTTACAATCCGCGCATCTCTATCCCCGGCGTCCTCACATCCCGGATTAGCACTCATTTTCACATCACTTGCCGCATCATCGAGCTCACCCTCATCACTTGCCTCATCACCGAACTTTTCTTCATCACTTGCTGCATCACCGAGCTTTTCTTCATCACTTGCTGCATGACCGAACTTTTCTTTATCACTTGCTGCATCACCGAGCTCACCCTCATCACTTGCTGCATTTTCATGTTCTCCCCCGTCGCCGTACTCTTCCATTGCTTCAGCCATAACAATCGCTGAATATCCGACAGCCGTCCCGACTTCAAGTATCCTTCCCGGTTTATGTATTGCGATAAGTGTACGGAGGAAATCCCTCGTCTCATCTCTAATTATCGGTACACATGAACTAAGGGCTTCCGAGTGAATCTCTCCCAGAAGCCCTGTATCATCCTTACTAAATGAATTTATGAACGTACGAATCCTTTCGTAATCCATATGTCCAACCCCCAACTACAATATTTTACATACACATATATACCAGCTATAATTTTTTAACCTATTTGGTTCTTATAGCCGTTTCTATCACTTCAGCATACTTAAGCCTCATAAACGGCTATAAATTCCCCTTAATCTATGCGTACTTATAGCTGTTTCTGTCACTTCAGCATACTTAAATCTCATAAACGGCTATAAATTTCCCTTAATCTATGCGTACTTATAGCCGTTTCTATCACTTCAGCATACTTAAGCCTCATAAACAGCTATAAATTCCCCTTAATCTATGCATACTTATAGCCGTTTCTGTCACTTCAGCATGCTTAAACCTCATAAACGGCTATAAATTCCCCTTAATCTATGCGTACTTATAGCCGTTTCTATCACTTCAGCATACTTAAACCTCATAAACGGCTATAAATTTCCCTTAATCTATGCGTACTTATAGCCGTTTCTGTCACTTCAGCATGCTTAAACCGCATTAACGGCTATAAATTCTATTACTTGCCTCTTTTTTATAGCTATATGATTTATCCATCATATTATTTGGAATTTTCAGATGCTATCACTCGCTGGAATTTCCAGATGCTATCTCTCACCGGCATTTTCAGATGCTATCTCTCGCCGACATTTTCAGATGCTATCACTCGCCGGTATTTTCAGATGCTATCACTCGCCGGCATTTCCAGATGCTATCACTCGCCGGCATTTTCAGATGCTATCATTCATCGGCATCTCCACCATCAGCATCTCCACCTTCAGCGTCACCACCATCAGCGTCTCCGCCGTCTACAGTCTCACCGTCAGTAGGCATGTCTTCACCACCGGACTCGTCTCCGGTCTCACCGGAATCATAAACATCAACACCGGTATCTACCTTTATCTTGTCATTAGCATCGTCCTCGTCTTCTTCCTCTTTATTTTCATTATAGCCGCATATCATGTCGATGATATCGCCATACTTCATGGAAGGAGACATGCCGTAGGAACCTGCCTTGACATCCTTTCCGTATCCGCCGATCTTAATCTTTGCCATCATAACGTACTTGTTATCAATGACACCGGAATCAAAGATAATTTCCGAAATCTCGGTCGCCGATGAATCCATCGGAATCTCTACAACAACCGTATCCTTTGAAGCAGGATTCTTTGCCTTATCACTGAATACATCATAAGCGAATTTAAATGAAACAGAAAAGCCTTTGATAAAAAGGAAAATGATTCCGACTATGATCAGAGCCTCTATGGCGTAGTAAATAAAACCGCCAAGTCCTCTTTCAGCAATCTTGTATCCGTCTATTTTGTTTTTTTTCTTTCCTCTTGCCATATGTCTACTCATCTTCTACAACTAAATCAAAATATATATCCTTTGCAATTTCACTGTACATTTCCTGAACCAGTTCCGAAAGTCTGCTTTCCGCACGAAGAAAATCACTGACCACGGAATTATGAAGAAAGTCATCATAATCATGGATCATCCTGATTAAGTCATCAAATCTGTTGTCTCCACTGTAATTATGAATGTCAGAGTTAATCTTCTTAAGCTCCTTAAGGCGATTATAGAGATCCTTGTTGGAACGAAGATTCTTTCTGGCTATCACATACTTTCTGTACTCTTCGGAGTCCTTAAGCATCTGATTCAGTTCCCTGCATTTTGCAATAATATCACTCATGCTTGTACCTTTCGGAGTATCAGCGGTTTGCTGCTCCGAAATCCTCCTTCGTCGAACTGCTCCTTTGGAACAGGGTTTGTGCAGCATAAGAACGCCTAATGCATTCTCATACTTATACCTCAGAAATAATCGGAAGTATCATAGGACTTCTCTTGGTTCTCTTCCAAAGGAACTCGCCAAGCGAATCCTTGAGACTTGCCTTAATCTTGCCCCAATCACAGGAATATCTTCTTATCGCATCTGAAAGCGCCTCTTCTGCAACTACCCTGCAGTCAAGAATAAGCATTTCAGATTCTCTTACATAAACAAAACCACGTGAAACTATATCAGGTCCGGCAAGAATTTCTCCCGATGCACGGTCAAGCGTTACCGCAACTATAATAAGTCCGTTCTGGGAAAGCTGCTGTCTGTCCCTAAGAACTATATTCCCGACATCACCTACACCGAGTCCGTCAACCAGAACTTCACCGGCAGGCACCTTCGCGGTTACCTCGAATATATCATCAGCAATGCTAAGCACATCTCCCGAAGAAAGAATCTTGATATTCTCTTTCGGAATACCCATTTCGCGAGCCAGCTCGGAATGTCTCTTAAGGTGCTTATATTCACCGTGAACCGGAATAGCGTACTTCGGCTTCGTAAGCGCATACATAAGCTTAAGTTCTTCCTGACACGCATGTCCCGATACATGAGTATCATGGTAAATGACCTTAGCGCCTTTCATTTCCAGCTCGTTAATCACCTTATTCACTGCCTTTTCATTTCCCGGAATAGGACTTGATGAAAAGATTACAAGGTCGCCCGGAACTATGGAAATCTTGCTGTGTATATTCGCAGCGATTCTGGAAAGAACCGCCATATTTTCGCCCTGGCTTCCTGTAGTTATAATTACTTCCTTTTCACCCGGATACTCGTTAACATTTTCCATGTCGATAAGAGTATTTTCCGGAATCCTGATATAGCCAAGTTCAGAAGCTATTCCAAGAATATTGACCATACTTCTTCCGTCAACAGCAACCTTTCTGCCATATTTATATGCAGAATTGATTATCTGCTGTACACGGTCAACATTCGATGCAAATGTTGCAATAATTATTCTTCTGTCTCTGTTATCATCAAACAGATGATCAAATGTCTTGCCTATCGTTTTTTCGGACGGAGTAAATCCCGGTCTTTCTACATTTGTAGAATCTGCGAGCAATGCAAGAACTCCCTTCTTGCCAAGCTCACCAAACCTCGGAAGATCGATAACTCCGCCATTTACAGGTGTATAATCAACCTTAAAATCACCCGTATGAACTATAGTTCCCTTAGGTGTATATATGGCAAGAGCCGCAGAATCCGCAATGCTGTGATTTGTTCTGATAAACTCAATCCTGAAGCATCCGAGATTTATGATCTGACCGTATGTAACAACCTTACGCTTTACATTACTTATAAGGTTATGCTCTTTCAGTTTATACTCTATAATGCCCATGGTAAGCTTTGTAGCATATATAGGCATATTAATCTGCTTTTCAATATAAGGGATGGCTCCGATATGATCCTCATGTCCATGAGTAATAACGAGTCCCTTAATTCTGTCCTGATTCTCTATTAAGTAGGACACATCCGGAATGACAAGGTCTATACCGAGCATGTCATCCGTCGGAAACGACAGTCCGCAATCAATAACGATTATACTGTCCTCATATTCTATTGCAGTGATGTTCATCCCTATCTGCTCAAGTCCGCCAAGCGGGATGAGTTTCACCGCGTCGCTGCTGTTCATTTAATTTTTTCCTCCAATTATTCTGCACAGAAAATGTATCTTGAATCAGCCTTTATTCCCCTGCATATCAAGATAAGTCTGAAGAATGATCGCCGCTGCAACCTTATCTACATAAGTCTTCCTGTCTTTTTTTGCCACATCCATATCTGACAGAACCCTGTCCGCTGATACGGTACTGAGTCTTTCATCGATAAATGTAACGCTGATTCCCGTCCTTCTCTCAAGGTTTTCTTTAAACTCTTCTGTAAGACGGACTCTTTCACCTTCTGTATTATTCATATTCTTAGGGTATCCCAGAACTATGTCCGTGATACCCTCCGCTATAATTATCTCTTCAATTCTTTGAAATGTATGGCGCAGCTTATTTGTGCGCTCTCTGGTAATGGTTTCGTAAGGCTGTGCTATAAGAAGACTCTCGTCCGATATAGCGACTCCTACAGTTTTATCACCAAAATCAAGTCCCATGTATCTCATTTGGATACCCTAATCCTTAAGCTTAGTCTCAATATAGTTTTCAAGAAGTACTTCTATGATCTCATCTCTTTCAACCTTCATGATAAGACTTCTTGCATTTTTATGGCTGGTAATATAAGTCGGATCACCGCTCATGATATAACCGACCACCTGACTTACAGGATTATAACCCTTCTCGGACAGCGCCTGATAAACCTTCTCAAGCACCTCCGGAACCTCTATGATATTGTCTCTAATTAAATCCATATCCTGAGTACTCATAACCAACACCCTTCCGCATCTGTCAAAACGTGCTCATAATCTGTAATATAATACACCATTTTACAGATTAAGGCAAGAGTGCCGAATCATTTTTCGAGGAGACAGAGAACCGTCCCCTGTCTCCTTTTTCGGTATATGACTAAAGTCATATTTAGTATGTGAATATTATCATTTTTCAACAGTCAACATATGATACTCACCGGCCTGCTGAATAAAGAATACAGAGCTTCCGTTAAGGTTGGAATCGGTTATGTAATCAGGAACGGAATATGCTGATTCTGCGTCGAATTCTTCGCTGACCTTGTTCTGCTCCTCATCTATGATCCATCCCTTACCATCTCTGATAACTACTGCATAGCCGTTACAGAAATCAGTCGCATCGTCGTACCATTCACCTGTCTCTGTCAGGTCGTCATTTCTGATATAACCCCATTTCTCATCAGTATTCTCAACAAGCAGCAGGTCATGGTATGCAATAGCTGCAGAGATATATTTCTTATCAGAAGCGAATTCACCGGTCTTAAGATCAATGATCTTATAATAGCTTAAGTCATCTGAAACCTTCTCAACAGCACCGAGCGCCCTACTTTCCAGCGCGGTACATTTGCTGCATCCATTATCTTCAGTGAAATACTTTGTCCAGAGCACATCCTGTGGTTCCTCAACATATTCGCCGGTCTTGACATTGTAGAAACCTTGCTTTATGGCAGACATATTCCATGTTCCATCACCATTTTCTTCTCTTTCTCCGGAGAGCATGGATGCAGAAATCCAACCTTCTTTATTAGGGAGATTGTCATTAAAAGAAATCGGGCAGCTATCCACGTAAGGAATACTGATCTCATCGCCGGTATATGTTACATTTTCTCCTGAAATGAGCTGTGATTTTTCCAGGTCAGCAGGCTTAGTAAAACAGAAGCACTCACGGCTATCATCATACTTTGCGAACTTGGCGATAATTGTTCCATATGATGTATTGAATGTCATCCCATCATTTTTAATGAACTGCGTCTTTGAAAATGCGCATTCATCGTTTGTCGGAGCTCCGCAGGCTCTTATCAGGGTATCTTTATCTATACTTCCATCCTCGGAAATTTTGTACTGCTCTCCAAATACAAGATCATCTCTGTAATCCGTAATATAGAATATCGCCGGACTCTTCACGCCCATCCTGTAAAGCGAATTCATATCTCCGTTCATGACAGCTGAAACAAAGAAACCATCGTCCGTAGCCTTTTTTACTATAAATGTACCGCCCTGCTGATTTAACGTGACGCTATCAAAACCGTTGCTCAGGCCTTCCGGAAACCTGTCATCAGAAAGTACATTCCCTTCTTTATCAATGATATAATATTGTTCACCCTGCTTTGTGACCATATAATCATCACTTATATAATCAACCTTCTCAGGATATGACCAGTCTGAAATGTTTATATTCAGCATATTCATCTCTGCTTCAGTTGCTTCAGTATCCTCTTCTGTAGCTTCTGTCACTGTGACATTTCCTTCATCAACAGTATCAGTTTCACCAGGAACATTTACCGGTCCACATCCGGCAAGCATTGTTACAGCCATAATCATAGCAATTGATACAGATAAAATCTTCTTTCTCATTTTCATTCTCCTCCTTATTATGCAACAGCTGCAAGACGGTTCTTGATCAGCATATTCTTTGATATTACAAATTCATCATCTACGTATACGTCGATGGTTGGACTATTACTCATTACTTTCTCCATATGAATATATACATTTCTTCCTGATTCTGTTTTAAACGTATAATTAATAGCATTGGTTCGAGAAAATGAGTTATTCATTTCCGGGAATACATTTATACCATCGTGTGTAACATGTATCATCTTGTTTATTTTCTCAGATGTAGGATTCATACTGAGAAAGCCTTCAATAGAACAAACAATTTGCTCACCATCTATTTCAAATGAAAAAGTGTTCAGTAAGCTCTTTGTATGCGCATGTGAAAATACAAACATTGCTACTTCTGCTGCAAACACCGGCAAAAGCCACCATGCTAAAAATGCGTTTCCATTCGGTAGGAATGCATACGGCATAATTGTCAAAGCAAGAAAAGGTCTTATTAAAAATAAGTATAACACTGCAAAAAATGCTATCGATGACAGTGCCCATAACATTTTGTTTTCTCTTTTCTCTGCGTTAAAATTTCTGATCATTTTCTTTTCCTCCCTAAATAAAAATCACTTGTCTAAGTTATCAAATGCTTGGGTTTTCCCCTTCATCTGATATATAGACAAGTGATAGTTCAATTTGGTTTTATTTTTTTGAAAATTTTTTTTACTTTTTTATTCGTGCTCGTATCCGATTTTCTGGAAATGAATATTTGTGCAGTCCTCTCCCATTTCACCATTCAGGTTTATGTCAGATCCATCTGCTGTTTTTTCAAGATACGGAATCTCATCATTCTTTCCGATATAAGAATAAACATGATGAAAATAACTTATATCATCCTTTTCAAAATCATGCGAATTAATAACTAAATAGTAACAATACTCCCCATTATCCGAGCAATCAAGCTGCATATCTGAAATACTCTCTCTATATTTGTCTCCATACGTATCATTCATCTTTCCTGACAATAGAATGCTTTCAAGATAGTCCAAGCATTCAGTAGGCGTAGAAGATAAACCGGTATCTCCATCATCATAGGCATAAACACATTTTATTACACCATCAGTTGAAGTATATCCTTCTAATGTATCTTTCGGGTCTGTTCCTATATTAGGTTCTGCCGGATCCGATGGATTAATCATAAGAATTGTTCCTGCCGTTAGTTCATCAGTCTGATCTGAATAATTGGAAAGTCGATAACAGAATTCCTCGTTATCAATCATTGTTTCTTGAGCAGCTAGGACTAATAAATTCTCATTGTCATAATCATGTTGTGAGAACTCAACCGTCCCATTCTTATTATTCTTTAAAGATAAGCCAATTATAACTCCGGCAACTGCTGTCGCTGGCACCGCAACTGCAAGTGCAATCTTTGCACCAAGTGACATTCCACCTGCAGTAGATGTTGATGTACTTCCTGTTGCAGCTGTACCTGCTGCTGCCGCTCCGGCAACTGCACCGCCACTGCTTGCAGATGCTGTTGCAGCTGATGTTGCTGCTGCAGAAGCACCTCCGGCCGTGGCAGTCGCACCGCCTGCAGCCGCTGATGTACTAGCCGCAGAAACTCCAACCGCAGTTCCAACTCCGACTCCGGCTGCGGTCGCAGCTCCACCATAGAATATATCCACATTTTCTCTGATAATAAGATAAAGAAGTGGAATACCACCAAGACTGTAAAGCCTTGTACCCTGTTTCTTCTCGAATGTTTCGACTGCACTCTTTATGGCTTTTCGTGCATAGTTAAGACGGCTCTTGATGGTTCCTTCGCTGGTCTCCATCTGCGCAGCTATCTCTTTAACTGACATATCCTCATAATAGTAATACTGAACACAGAGCTTCTGTTCTGTACTGAGATTATCAAGAATATCACCTATTATCTTCTGCTGCTCCCTGTTGATAATTACAGATTCCGGGATTATCCCCTCCTGATCATCCGAAGCTCTTTCAAATACAAATTCCTCTGCTTCACCATCCTCATCTGTTCCGGCAAGCACATATTTACTTTCCTTCTTTAAATAGTTCAGACAGTTATTCGTGGCAATCCTTCCAGCCCACGAATAAAAAGCCTTGGTGTCCGCAAGGCTTCCTATCTTGTTATATACCTGAAGATATGTATCCTGCATGATATCATCAGCAGCATCCTGATTCTTCACGATATCCCATATGATTTTGTAAACGTAATTCTTGGAAAGGTCATAGATAGTATTAAAGCTATCTGTCTTACCGCTCTTAAGCTTATCAACTTCAGCAAAGAGCACCGCATCTTTATCCCTGAATTTACTGATTATGTCTGCCATTTCAGCCCCCGTAGTGAGTTTTTATTCAGACAGAATTATACATTATTCTCTCATACGATACAAGCAATCCATCTTTATTCCTTATAAATGTGAACTTATTGGCGCAACAAACACTAGCATTTTCTATAACAAGGTGATATGGCATTAACACTCATCATCTAAGGCAATTTTCTACACTGTACATAGCCATCTTCTCAAGACCGATTACATCTGTATGGATTATATATGCATTATATACATTTCCTTTTTCATTATTATCTGTTAAAAATGTAAGGCCTTTCGGTCCTACACTTATCTGAACAACATCTTTATAGTTTATAATTCTGCTTTTATACTCCCCTTTTTCGTAGAGAGAAATATATCTTCCACCAACTACTGCAAACTGTGTACACGGAGCATTTTCAACTGTATATAATCTATTTGAATTTGCTCTTGTTTTAGCATTGGCTACTACATTTGACCAATTTGCATCCTGGCTCACGCTTCTTCCTGCCATATGCATAAGTCCACCCATTGTAAAACCATAAGCCAGAAAATGTGCTATATCTCCTACTGCATTCATTGTGTTTACCGCATTCGTTCTAGTATCCTTTATTTTGTTACTGCCATTGAACCTCGGACTCTGATATAAAACTACATCCCTGCATCTTCCATCTATCATTGCCTTACATATGTTACTCTTTTCTACTGGTGATAATTTTGCTGACATTTTTTCGTCCTCCTTTAGGTTTTTCCTTTTAATCTGATAGATAGACAATGCTTAGGTTCAATCGGTTTTATTATTTTTATAATTTTTTTAAAAAATTTGAAAGAATATAAAACCACAACCGAGAATTTACTGTCTATATAACAGAAGGAGGAATTCAAATGGGAAATGAACATTGTTCAGAAACTAAATACAGCCTGAAAGATTTCTTCCGAATCATAGCCGAAGACTGCAATCCGCCACCGGAGACTGATCAGAAAATGAAGAAGATATTTGACGTTTTAAAAGCTGAAGAAGAATAACAGCGCGGAGCTTTGAACTCCGCGCTGCTTAATACTTATTTTTCAGTTACATCAAATCTTCGCAAACATCCCTAAAATCAATGATACATTTGTCATCCCATATTCCTACGGTTACCTGTTCTTCAAATGTATATAACTTAGGCTCCTCTGATTCAAAGAATCTGAGAGGAGACGGAGAACCGTCCCCTGTCTCCATTCGCGCTGATTGATAAGAGGAGACAGGGAGGAGACGGAGAACCGTCCCCTGTCTCCCACAGAAAATCCTGTCTAAAACTCAAATGTCAGCTGTGCAGCCTCAGGCAGATCCCCGAGTATACCAAGCTCAGCCATCTTATCTATAACAGTCTTACTGATTTTAGCTCTATTCTTTATCTCTTCACGTGACAGAAATTCTCCTGCTGCCGCTGCCTCTTTAAGCTGAGTTGCCGCCTTTTCGCCCATTCCGTCAATTGACGCAAATGATGGCATAATCTTCCCGTCAATTATCTGGAATCTTGTGTCATCCGCCTTATAAATGTCGATTGGCATAAAATCAAATCCCCTTGCATACATTTCCTGTACGAGCCTAAGGTCACGCAGTGAACCTTCCTCCTTGGCAGATCTTTCGTTCTTATCTTTGGCAAGCAGCTCCTTGATATGCATATCAACCCTTTCCTTGCCCTGACACATCATTTCGTACGAAAAGTCTGATGCTCTTATACTGAAAAATGCAGCATAGTACGCAAGCGGATAGTAAATCTTATAATATGCAACGCGCCACGCCATCATAACGTAAGCAACGGCATGTGCCTTAGGGAACATGTATTTGATCTTACTGCAGGACCATATGTACCAGTCCGGTACGCCGTGTTCCTTCATGTCATTTGTCCACTTTTCCCACTGCTCCGGAGGCACCTTTCCACCGGCAACCATTCCTTTACGAACTTTTTCCATGATGTTAAATGCTTCGCCCGGCTCAAGTCCCATATGAATAAGATAAACCATGATATCATCACGGCAGCATATAGCACTTGAAAGCTTACATTTACCTTCCTGAATAAGTGTCTGTGCATTTCCGAGCCAAACATCTGTACCATGAGCAAGTCCGGCAATTCTGACAAGGTCAGAGAAGTTGACCGGATCTGCATCGATAACCATCTGCATAGCAAAGTCAGTTCCGAACTCAGGTATTCCGAGGCATCCGAGCGGTGTTCCGCCTATATCCTCTGGCTTTATTCCAAGCGCTTCTGTTCCATGGAATAGGCTCATGACCTTTTTATCATCGAGAGGTATAGTCGTGGCATCATGCCCGGTAAGATCCTCAAGTCTTCTTATCATCGTCGGATCATCGTGTCCGAGTATATCAAACTTAAGCAGGTTATGCTGAATGCTGTGATACTCGAAATGCGTTGTGATTATGTCCGTCTTCATGTCATTTGCAGGCTTCTGAATAGGCGTGAAGCTGTAAATCTCCTCATTGTAAGGAGTAACTATCATTCCGCCCGGATGCTGTCCCGTCGTCCTCTTAACACCCGTACATCCCGCTGCAAGTCTCGCCATCTCGGCACGTCTCTTTGTAATGCCACGTTTCTCACAGTATTTAAGAACGTAACCGAATGCAGTCTTTTCGGCAAGAGTTCCTATGGTTCCTGCACGGAATGCATGTCCTTCGCCAAACATTTCCTCTATATATGCGTGAGCCTTAGGCTGATACTCACCCGAGAAATTAAGGTCTATATCAGGTTCCTTATCGCCCTTAAAACCAAGGAAGGTTTCAAATGGAATATCATGCCCCTCTTTGATAAGGTCGTGTCCGCACTTAGGGCACTTTCTGTCCGGCATATCGCAGCCCGACATACCCGAGTAGCTTTTTACCTCATCCGAATCAAAATCAACAAAATGGCACTCTGGGCAAATGTAATGCGGTGAAAGCGGATTAACCTCTGTTATACCTGACATTGTCGCAACAAATGATGAACCGACAGAACCTCTTGAACCAACGAGATAACCGTCGGAATTCGACTTTGCAACAAGCTTCTGTGATATCATGTATAGACCCGAATATCCATTCGATATGATGGAATCAAGCTCTTTCTTTAGTCTGCTTTCAACTATTTCAGGGAGCTCCGGACCATATATACTGTGAGCCTTGTCATAGCAAAGTCTCGTTAAATCCTCATCGGAATTCTCGACTATAGGAGGCGCCTTATCAGGTCTTACAGGCGAGATATTTTCAATCATATCCGCTATAAGATTTGAATTCTTAACAACTATTTCTTTTGCCTTTTCAGAGCCAAGAAACTTAAAGTCATCCAGCATTTCCTCAGTGGTTTTATAGTAAAGAGGCGGCTGCATATCTGCACCCTTTATATCCTTGCCTTCCATGACGATTGTTCTGTAGATTGCATCATCGGGATCAATAAAATGCACGTCACCCGTTGCAACAACAGTCTTACCGAATGTTTTTCCAAGCTCTATTATCTTTTTATCTATCTCTTCAAGATCCGCAATACTTTTTATACTGCTCTTCTCATCATTTATCTTGTTTCTGTTATTAAGAGGAGGCTGTACCTCAAGGTAGTCGAACCACTGAACAAGAGCCGCTATATCTTCATCGCTCTTACCCTCTTCTATAGCTTCGTAGAGTTCTCCCGCTGAGCATCCCGATCCGAGAAGAAGTCCTTCTCTGTATTTATTGACAAGGCTCATCGGAATCCTAGGATATCTGTTAAAGTAGTGAACGTGAGCCTCTGAAACCAGCTTATAAAGATTCACTCTTCCCGTATTATTCATAACGAGAATTGTTCCATGATGAACCCTTCCCTTCTTAACCATATCAGGTGATGTACGTCCCTTTTCGTTAAGAGCTTCTATTGTGTCTATTCCATCATCAGTAATCATTTTGTACAGCTCTATAAAAATCTTCGCGGTAACATCCGCATCGTCGCAGGCTCTGTGGTGATGTTTATTAACTACTCCGAAATATTTACAAAGTCTGTCGAGATTATATCTTCCGAGTTCAGGGAGATATACATGTGACAGAGTCATTGTATCGAGAGCCGCGAAATCATATGTAAGTCCAAGTCTCTTCGAAAACTCTTTTATGAATCCCGTATCAAAATTAGCATTATGCGCAACAAGAATAGCATCCTTGCAGAATTCAAGGAATTTTGGCAGGATTACATCTATAGTCGGTGCATCCTTAACCATTGCATCCGAAATTGAAGTGAGTTTTTCAATCTCATAAGGAATAGGTTCCTCCGGATTAACGAATTCAGAGAAACGTCCCACTTCTTTTCCTTCCGTATCTACCCTTACCGCACCTATTTCTATGATCTTACAGTTTCTGGTAGATAGACCGGTCGTCTCTATATCGAAAACCACATATTCCTTGTTTAAGCTTCCACCTTTACTTCCGTCTATAACAAGCGGTTTAAGGTCATTTACAAGATATGCCTCAAGACCGTAGATAACTTTAAAGTCGGTATCCTTTTCTACTTCATGATATGCAACCGGAAATGCCTGTACAACAGCGTGATCTGTTATAGCAACTGCCTTATGCCCAAATGACTTGGCACGTTTTATAACGCCCTTTACATCGGCAACACTGTCCATTTCCGAGAACATAGTATGAAGATGAAGTTCAACTCTCTTTTCATCCGCCTCATCGACTCTCGGAATTCTAAAATCAGGTATAGGCTTAACACCATATATAGAACCTATAGTCAGTTCCTTTGCATAGTTGTCGTACTGGGGTGCACCCTTTACCTTATAGAATCCCCCTTTAACTATAGCCTCTCTCATCGTATCAAGATCGTCAGGCACTATAAACAGCTTAAATGCTATAGTATCCGTATAATCAGTTATTGCATAAGAGATAAGGAATTTGCCGCTCTTAAGCTCCCTTTCCTCGTATTCAATGATCTGTCCCCTGATACATACTTCGGACATACTCTCTTCAACTTCTGAAATAGGTGTAATGTCCCCTTCTACATTTCTTCCGTAAACACAGTCCGGGTCGTCAGACCTTCTCTTTTTACTGTAGCCGGAATTACTCCACTTACTGTTTTGTCCCGCCTTATTTCCGAACTTGCCCTTGCTGCTGTTACTCTTATCCACGGATTTGTTTGCGGTGTTTTTCTTATCTCCGACTCCGCCACCGTTTCCGGTAGCACCTGCCGTGCCTCCGCTGGTGCCCATATTGTCTGCCATCATGCCACTTCCAGCACCGTTTCCATAACCAGTCGAAGTTCCGCTGCCATCTGCGTTGCCAGCCGCCATGCCATTTCCAGCACCGTTCCCATAGCCAGTCGAAGTTCCGCTGCCATCAGCGCTGCCTGCTGCGCCATTTTCTCCAGAGCCTATACCGCCTGCCGTTGTGCCATTTCCAGCGCCGTTCCCATAACCAGCCACAGTTCCGCTGCCATCAGCGCCACCTGTTGCTGCATTTCCACCAGAGCCCATACCGCCTGCCATCATGCCACTTCCAGCACCGTTCCCATAGCCAGTCGAAGTTCCGCTGCCATCAGCGCCACCAGCCGCGCTATTTCCACCAGAGCCCATACCGCCTGCCATCATGCCACTTCCAGCACCGTTCCCATAACCAGCTGCAATAACCGGTTCTGCCTTCTTTACTTCTTCGAATACTGTCTCAACCTCGGCATTTATTCCAAACCTTTCTGCAAGAGTGGTTATAAAATAATCCTCAAGTTCCTTTGCCGTCTTATGACATAGCATTGTATCGTCGAAAGTAAGTATAAGGCGATTTCCTTCCACCTTCTTTTCCGCAGCATAAAAAAGCTTATAAGTCACCTTGCTGTGACTTTTAAGCTCAAACATAAAACTGTCCATATATATTCTCATAAGATTCTCGAGATTATACTGATCTGACAGCAGATATCTTTCTATAATTATTACTTTACTCTGTCCCTTCGGACCGTAAACAAACTCTCTTACAGCATCTTCCGCATGGCAGATAATCTCTTTTGATATAAGGTGCGATGACTCGATATGTATGGTAAGTTTCCTTTCATCCTTACACATGAGCACCCTAGTTACATATACATCTTCAAAATAATCCTTATATCTGTCATCGAGTCTGATCCCCGGAAAAACCTGTTTAAAAGTTTTTCTTTCCATCATTTCCTCCAATTATCAAGTTCTTTCTTAAGTTCCGGAAGTATCTCTTCTTCCTTTACCTTCTTTACTATTTCACCCTTCTTAAAAATGAGTCCTTCACCGACTCCGCCCGCTACTCCTATATCCGCTTCTCTTGCTTCGCCGGGGCCGTTAACAACACAGCCCATAACAGCAACAGTTATATCAAGATCCTCATAATCATCTATAAGCTTCTCGACACTGTTTGCAAGACTTATCATATCTATCTTGGTTCTTCCACAGGTAGGGCATGAAACAAGATTCACCCCACCACGTCTGAGTCCCAGAGTCTTAAGGATAAGTTTTGCTGTTCTTATCTCCTGCACCGGATCTCCGGTAAGAGACACTCTTATAGTATCACCGATGCCTTCATTCAGTATAAGTCCAAGTCCCACTGACGATTTTATATTACCGCTATAGACTGTCCCCGCTTCTGTAATTCCAACATGAAGCGGATAATCGGTCACTTCAGAGATAAGCTGATGAGTTTTAAGGCACATCATTACATCCGATGATTTTATACTTATAACTATATTGTTATAATCCTCTTTTTCGATCATACGAACCTTGTCCATAGCACTTTCGACTATGCCTTCTGCAGTGACATGCCCGTATTTTTCAAGAAACTGCTTCTCAAGAGAGCCACTGTTAACACCGACTCTTATCGGCACATTTCTTTTCTTTGCAGCATCAACAACCATACGAAGTTTATCTTCGCCGCCTATATTTCCGGGATTGATTCTTATCTTATCTGCGCCGTTTTCAATAGCGAGAAGTGCCATTCGGTAGTCAAAATGTATATCGGCCACAAGCGGAATATGGATTCTCTCTTTAATGGCACCGATTGCTTTTGCAGCCTCCTCAGTATTTGCTGTGCATCTTATGATATCGCAGCCCGCCTTTTCAAGACTAAGAATCTGCGCCACTGTAGCATCAACATCAGCCGTATCAGTATTTGTCATGGACTGTATGGCAATAGGGCTTCCTCCGCCTATAGTTACATTTCCTATTTTTACTTTTCTGGTATCTTCTCTTTTATACATAAGAATCTCCCTTAGCCGCCTATCACTTTTCCGATATCATTAAACAGAACAAAAATCATAATAATGATAAGTATTGCGGCTCCAATTCCCGTAATAATCAGTTCCTTATCGGCAGGAACTTTCTTTCTGGTTACAGCCTCAAAAAGAACAAGTATGATCCGCCCTCCGTCAAGCGCCGGTATAGGCAGTAAATTCATAACGCCAAGATTAGCCGAAAGCAGAACAACGAAGTTAACGATATTAAGAAGCACAAGCCCAAAACCGCTTCCGGTCTCTTCCGCCGCATCTTCTGCTTCGTCTATCACATCACTCATCATATTGGCTATACCTACAGGTCCCGACAGATCGTCTTTATTGAAATTCCCCGTAAATATAGTTTTAAGCGACATAAACACTGATTTAATCTGAAGCCTGACTTCAAGTAGTCCGTAGTAAACTTCGTCCCCAAAGCCATTTGATTTTCTCATATCACTTCTGATACCGAACATATAGCTGTCGGACTCGGCATCATATTTCATATTGACCACAGTATTCTTAGAGACGCCATCATGCAGAAATGTAACGTCTACCGGTTTCTTTGGATCTGTCGTCATTCTGAAAAGAGATATCTCTCTGAAATTATAAATCCTGTTCCCGTTTATCGCCGTTATCGTATCTCCTGCAGACAGTCCTGCCTCTTCAGCTGCGCTGCCCGAAACCACCTCAGAAATAGTCGGCGGATCGACATAAGAATAATGACAGACAACAACGGCAAGAACAAAGGCAAGAATAAAATTAAAAAATGCACCTGCAAAAAGAATACAGAGTCTCTGCCACGGTTTTTTCTTGTTAAATGCATTTGGGTCGTCAGAATCATCCATCTGTCCTTCCATCATGCAGTAACCACCGATGGGAAGAGCTCTGAGGGAATACTTGGTTTCACCTCTTCCGAAAGAAGCAATCGCAGGTCCCATTCCGATTGAAAATTCATTTACTTTTACTTTGCAAAGTCTTGCAACTATAAAATGTCCGAACTCATGAACGAAAACTATTATTCCGAACACAAGTATTATCGCTATTATCTTAACCAAAACTTACCCTTTCTTCCTCAGCATTTCTATGGTCATTGGCATTACATTTACTATATCCTCTACTGTAGGATTGCTGATTATTTCTGCCGTATTCATTGCATAATCTATAAGATCGTATATCTCAAGGAATTTAATCTTCCCTTCAAGGAATCTTGCAACCGCATATTCATTGGCAGCATTGAACACCGCCGGCATGGTTCCGCCTGTGCGAAGTGCATTAAATGCAAAATCAAGTCCTTTAAATGTATCCCTGTCCGGTTTATCTATCTCTATACTTTTTATCTTTGTAAAGTCAAGCCTTTCTCCAGGAAGGAATCTTCTTTCCGGATAGTAAAGAGCATACTGGATCGGAAGCTTCATATCCGGGGTTCCGAGCTGTGCTATGATTGCCCCGTCCTCATATTCAACAGCAGAATGGATTATGCTCTGCGGCTGAATAAGAACCTCTATCTGCTCGGGTTTTACATCAAACAGCCACTTTGCCTCTATAACTTCAAGTCCTTTATTTACAAGGCTTGCACTGTCTATCGTGATCTTCGGTCCCATCGACCAGTTTGGATGTTTAAGTGCTTCTTCTACTGTAACGCTTACCAGTTCTTCTCTCTTTTTCCCTCTAAACGGGCCGCCTGATGCAGTAAGCAGTATCCTTGAAACAGGATTATCCTTATTCCCCTGAAGTGACTGGAATATAGCAGAATGCTCACTGTCAACCGGGAGTATCCTTACCCCTTTTTCCTTTGCAAGGGACATTACTATACTTCCTGCTGTAACAAGAGTCTCCTTATTTGCAAGTGCTATATCTTTACCGGCATTTATAGCGGCAACAGTCGGTTCAAGTCCTATCATCCCGACTATCGCAGTAACAACTGTTTTTGCTTCATCAGCCGTTGCCACAGCCTTAAGTCCGTCCATTCCGTACATTACTTCGGGACTGTAGTCCGGTACGCTCTTTAACATTTCTTTTATTTCCTGCGCCAGACTTTCGTCACCGACAGAAAGAAGCCTTGGTCTAAACTCCAGGGCTTCGTCATAAAGAAGCTTTATATTCTTTCCGGCTGCAAGAGCCACAACTTCTATATCTTTATTTACTCTTGCGACTTCCAGTGTCTGTGTACCTATGGAACCCGTAGAGCCTATTATTGAGATTTTTTTCATTTCCTTTACCGTTTTCTTTTCATTCAGATGCATCACATAATAACCAGATAGTAAAGTATAGGTGCAACAAAGATCACGCTGTCAAATCTGTCCATAACACCGCCGTGTCCCGGAATCAGATTGCCGTAATCCTTTATGTCATTATTTCTTTTAATGGCTGATGCCGCAAGGTCTCCGATAACCGCAGGAATTGATCCGACCGCACCAATAAGTGCAAACCAGAGTACTGCTCCCGAAATCCCAAGTTTATTACCGAAGAGGAATCCGAAAAGTGCACCCAGAAGTCCGGCACCTATAATACCCCCGAAGAGGCCTTCAACACTCTTCTTAGGACTTAGTATCGGTGTCATCTTATGCTTACCCATCGTAACTCCGACCACATAGGCACATGTATCGCTTCCCCATGAACAGAGCACTATGAGAAGCGAAAGTATTAGTCCGTTCTCCAAAACCCTGATCTGATATACGTATGAAAGCATGACGCTTATATAGAAAAATGAAAGGAAACTGACCATCATTTCCTTGTCGTTAAACTTGGGAAATGTGATAACGTAAGCGCCCAGCACAACCAAAAGATAAACTATCATAAATGGAGTGAGCCATTCATTTTCCGAAAGCATAAGAAGCACATAATAGATCAATGTACCGATATAAGCTACAATTCCGAGTATACTTTTTTCAAGCTTAAAAACACGGAGGAATTCAAACATGCCTATGAGTGACAGAATAAGGAGCACGCCTCCCGTCACATAGCCTCCGATATATAATACAAGAGCGGTAATCACTGCAATAAATATACCGCTGATTAATCTGGTTTTAAACATTACTTAACTCCGCCAAATCTTCTCTCACGACCGTTGTAATACCTTATAGCGTCAATAAAATTATCACGATTCATATCCGGCCATAAAACATCAGTAAAATAGAACTCCGAATAAGCTATCTGCCAGGGCAGGAAGTTAGAAGTCCTGATCTCACCGCTTGTTCTAATGAGCAGATCAGGGTCCGGCAATTCCCTTGTATCAAGATGACTGCTTATTACATCTTCAGTAATATCATCTATACTAAGTTTTCCTTCTGCCACTTCTTTTGCTATATCCTTTGTTGCTCGCGTAAGTTCATCCCTTCCGCCATAATTAAGCGCAATGGTGAACTTAAGCCCGGTATTATTCTTAGTAGCCTCTTCAAGGCGTAATATAGCATCCTTAATGTCATCGGCAAGTCTCGTTCTGTCTCCGATGACACTTATCTTCATGTTATTCTTATCAGCTCTTTCTATTGAGTTTACAAGATAATCACGAAGAAGGTTCATTATACCTGAAACCTCCTCCACAGACCTCTTCCAGTTTTCGGTCGAAAAAGCATATACAGTAAAATATTCGATACCAAGGTCGTAAACGATCTCACAGGCATCCTCAAGTGTCTTTGCGCCTGCCTTATGTCCAAAGTTTCTCGGCATAAGACGCTTCTTTGCCCATCTGCCGTTACCGTCCAGTATAACAGCAACGTGTCTTGGCACCTCGAATATTTCGCCATCTATTTCTTTCTTCATACTCTGTCTCCAATAAAATACCTATGGATTCTTTAAACAGTCATAAGGTCTTTTATCTTTGCTTCTACCTTAGTATCTATCTCAGCTATAAATTTATCTGTTGCTTTCTGGATCTTATCTTCCGTATCCTTCTGCACATCCTCAGATACTTCACCGGCTTTTGCCTGCTTCTTTACAGCATCATTAGCGTCACGGCGGATATTTCTGACCTTGACCTTAGCCTCTTCACCCTTTTTCTTAACGTCCTTTGAAAGCTCTTTTCTTCTCTCTTCTGTAAGCTCAGGCAGATTGATTATAACACTCTTACCGTCATTATTAGGTGTAACACCGAGATCTGAAGCAATGATAGCTTTCTCAATGTCCTTTACCATTTTAGCTTCCCATGGTGTTATAGTAATAGTTCTTGCATCAGGAATAGCTATATTTGCAACGCCCTGAAGATTTGAAGGTGTTCCGTAATAATCAACCCTTATCTTGTCAAGCATATGTGGATTGGCTCTTCCTGCTCTTATTGTTCCAAATTCTGCCACAAGCGCATCAATGGCTTTTTGCATCTTCTCTTCATAATCTGTCATTTTTTTATCCTCCTGAATATATAATAGCTAAACTGTTACGTATGTTCCTGTGAATTTACCTGTAAGTGCATTTACGATGGAATCGTCACCTGAAAGTCCAAACAGCATCATAGGCATCTTGTTCTCCATAGCAAGAACCGATGCTGCAAGATCGATAACTCCAAGTTTCTTATCAACTACCTCCTGCATTGTAATGCTGTCGTACTTAACAGCATCAGGATTTACCTTAGGATCCGCTGAATAAACTCCGTCGATTGCTTTAGCTGCAAGAACGCTGTCGGCTTTTATCTCGATTGCCATAAGCATTGTAGCCATATCTGTAGAGAAATAAGGATGTCCCGTACCGCCTGCGAAAAATACAACTTCGCCGTTTTCAAGATAATTTACAGCCCTGTCTCTGTCGAAAAGCTCTGTCATGCTTCCACATAAGAAAGGCGTCATTACGTGACATTTTAATCCGTACATTCTGAAAATATCTGCTGTGTAAATGCAGTTCATAACAGTTGCAAGCATACCTATCTGGTCTGCTTTAACCCTGTCCATATCATTTGATGTTCTTCCTCTCCAGAAATTACCGCCGCCAATAACAACTCCAAGTTCGATACCCATATCTGATATCTTCTTGACCTGCTTTGCCACGCCTTTAACGGTATCCTCTGAAAAGCCTGTTTTCTTATCTCCGGCAAGAGCCTCTCCGCTAAGTTTAAGGAGAACTCTTTTTAAAGCCGGTTTCTCACTTTTATCGCTCTTACTGATATCCTCTTTCTCCTCTTCTTTGTCATATATTTCAAGTGAAAGCTGTTCTTCTATATCCTCATTGCTGAGTTCTTCACTTGCTTCTTCTTTCACTGCCGGTTTTTCCTCAGAAATAAGGTCATTCACCGCAGCAGCAAAGTCTTTACCGAATCCACTAATTCCCACTGTCTTTACCTCCAAACAAAACATGATATGATTTTAACACATAAGGCTTTAATCTTCCATATTTTTGTAGCTTCATGATTTTATGTTAACATTTACGAATAGTTTTACTTTATGACATATTTTGTTCATATTTGTACTCTATATTCGAAAGTAGTTAATTTAAATCTCTCTCACCTTACTGGATAATGTATAAACGTCCTTGACCACTCGTATGAGTGGTCATTTATTTTTATATGGACAAATTAATTATCAATATGTTTCTTCACTTCATCAAACTCAGCCTTTACACTTTCGTCTACATCCTTTGAAAGTCTGCTTACGATTATCATCGAGAGAATCGAAAGTACCACTGCCGGAATAATTCCGGATATTTCAGTAAATTCCTGAAGAGTCTGCCACTCCCCATGATAGTTTATGAGATAAGCATATTTCCAGACAAAAGGAGTAAAGCCACCTGCGATAACTCCGAATGCAGTACCTATATCATTGATCCTTCTGTCAAATATGGCACCGAATACTGCCGGATAGATTATGCAGCCCGTGATCATTATTACCATCTGCGGAAGGCTTGTCACAGCCCGTTCCATCAGAACTCCCAGAATAAGAACCAAGGTTAGTATGCCTGTTGATGCGACTGCGATAATCCCTCTTTCATTTTTCCTTCTCCCTATGACATGCATTATCCATCCTCTTGGAGAAAGTATCGATGAAGTAATGAAATGAAGGCAGGAGTCCATAACTGCCGAGGCTGCAAAAACCACTGCTATGATATAAATCATTCTTACCCATCCGCCTAAAGTATTATCGCTCCCAAGCTTAGCGAAAGTTTCCTTGAACAGCATTACAGTCGAGAGGTTTCTCATCTCTATCCTTCCGTCTCCTAGAAATGCACGTAGAAAGACTCCCAAAACTCCCGATTCAAAGAGCGCAAATACTGAGAAAACTATCGTTACATTTCTGCCCTTTGCAAGATCTTTTGTATTCCCATAAGCCATATAGAGATTTAGTATATTCGGAGTTCCGATAACTATAAATAGCCATGATAATTCGGAAATTATATAGTTCACGGTAACAGCCTTTCCAGAAACATATCTCGCATCAAGGAATTTTGTCATTCCGCCTTCAGGGCGACTCAGAAAAAGCCCGTGAAGCAGGCCGTCTCTGCCAAGCTTAAGCCAGATAGTAAAGATAAGAAGCATCATGGCTGCCAGAATAAATACACCCTTCACAGTACTTATATATGCAGTTCCCGAAAGACCAAATGCTATGGTGAATACATTTACTATTAGAAACAGAAGAAGAACTATTACAAGTCCTCTTCCGGGATATATCGTGTTAATGAATGTATATAGAATACTGGATGTATAAGCCATGATAGTAAGAAGATATACCCCTACCGCTATCCTGATAAGTATTCCGCTTATACTCCTTTTTCTGAATCTTTCATCCATATACTCTGTAAGGACATGGATGTTTCTTTCTTTTGTTGCATAAAGCATGAGTCTATAGGACGCAAGAGTCCACGAGAGAAAAAGTCCAAAGCCTATCGCTATGGCAAACCATGCTCCTCCGAGACCTTCTCTGTAGATAATTCCCGGAATAAAGTAAACGGACATCACACCGGCAGAGATTACCCATGTGAAAAAGCCGAGCGCATATCCACTTATTTCTTTACTGCCGTCATGATATCCATCATTCATAGTTCTTTAATCCATACTTTCGATGATAATAATACTACCGGAATTAAATTCCACTTCTATATCTTTACCGAGCGATTCATTACTGATGCATCTTGAAACATTTCTGGTAAGTGTATAATCAGAAAGCTCATACTTTGCATTTCTAATAGTAAGACCACTCACTACATCAGTAAGGGGAAGTATCGAAATATACTTTCCAAAACGCTCCCTTTCGGAAAGAGTAACTGTCGTCCTGCCGGAAGGATCCGACGTTACAACTCTTATCCTATTTGTTTTATTAATGATAAATGCATCTATACCTGCATTTTCAAAACAGGAAAGGAGATACACATTTGATATGGTATGATCAAGCCTTGTGCCGGTCATGCCAAACATATATACCGTATCGGGAGAAAGCGAAATTGCCTTTCTCATAGCATGTTCACTGTCTGTATCATCCTTTTCAGTAGAAAGCCTCTCGAAAGGTACCCCCTTAAGAGCATTCGGGCTTTCTTCACTCGTAAATGAATCAAAATCTCCAACAGCAAAATCCGCCTTCAGCCCTGCGGCTTCGACCGCTTTCAATCCGCCGTCAACAGCAATGAGGACAGGCTTTACAGTAAAGCTGTTATACAAAATCTTAAGCTGCCCTATATCGGTATCCCCTGCACCGACCAAAAATACTTTCATAATCTATCCCTTAAGAATTTTCTGAAATGCTTTTACATTTTCAGCAATATTCCCGTTAAATACTGATGAACCGGATACAATTACATTTGCGCCTGCATTTAGTACTTCTTTTACATTTGAAAGTGTCACACCACCGTCAATTTCAATGTCGGTAGCAAGGCCCTTTTCTGCTATCATTTCCTTGAGTCTCTTTATCTTATCCAGTGTGTAAGGAATAAGCTTCTGTCCGCCGTAACCGGGATTTACACTCATTATGAGCACCATATCAAGCATTGGGAGAACATCTTCCAGTGTACTTATACCCGTTGCCGGATTAAGTGCAACGGAAGCCTTCATTCCTGCTTCATGTATGGCATTTATAACTCTGTCGAGATGCTTTACCGCTTCAACATGAACAGTGAGAATATCAGCCCCACATTCTTTAAACACATCGATGTAACGCATTGGATCTTCTATCATAAGATGAACATCGAGCTTTGCATTTCCTGCTGTTTTTTTTACATGCTTAATTACAGGAGGTCCAAAGGAAATATTAGGAACAAACATTCCGTCCATGACATCCACATGTATTAAATTAACGCCATTTTCAAGAAGTATCCCTATATCTCTTCCAACATTATTAAAATCAATTGAGAGTATTGACGGTGCAAGAATGTTCTGCATATTACCATCTCTTCCTTTCTTTTAATTCCTGATAAATAAGCTTGTAGCTGTTATACCTTTCCTCATGAAGTTTTCCTTCCGATACTGCGTTTTTAATCGCACAGCCCGGCTCATCTATATGCATACAGCCGGTAAAACGGCATTTTCCAAAAAGCTTCTCCATCTCATTATAATAAAGTGCCAGTTTTTCCGGCTCTATATCACTCCTGAGTGAAGAAAAACCCGGAGTATCCATTATGTATGTATCTTTTGAAATGTTCAGGAAACGTGTAAGAAAACTGCTTCTTGTAGTATTCTTACCTCTTTTTATCTTTCTGCTTATATCACCCGACTCTGATATATTGCTTCCGAAAAGATAATTAAGTATGGAGCTCTTTCCGACTCCGGAAGGGCCGGAAACTATACTGGTCTTATCCTTTACCGCCTCACGTATAAGTTCCATGCCTTCGCCTGTTTTGGTCGATGCTGCTATAGTCTTATATCCTGCATCCTGATATATCTTAATGAGATGATTTACTTCATTTTCAGATTCGAGATCACACTTATTAAAAACGATAACAGTCTCTATATCCTGTTCACTCGTATTTATAAGGAATCTGTCAAGTAAATTAAGATGCGGCATCGGATCTTTTACACTAAAACAGATAATCGCCCGGTCAATGTTTGCTACCGCCGGGCGAAAAAGTACACACTTACGAGGCAATATATTGATTATATTACCCTTCTTCTCCTCGGCATCAATAATCTCTATATCACAGTAATCTCCAGGAAGAGGCTTTTCCATATTGTAACGGAAAACGCCTCTTGCCTTACATTCATATTCATTTCCATCGGCAGCATCCACATAGTAAAAACCGCCTATGCCTTTTATAATCCTTCCTTCCAATACTCTATTCCTCACTGTACTTGATGGAAAGTGAGTTAGAATAGTAACTTGTCAGGTCTGTACCATCATCGGCAATTATCGAATATGTTACATAACCGTTATTGCTGGTAAGTCCGCCGCTTGTTCCGGAAATATTTATCGATCCTGCCATTGTACCTGATATCTCTTTTGAATAAATGTTCTTGCTGCTGCCGTTATCGACGATATAAACATCTATCTTAACAGAGCCTTTTTCTGCTACCGTCTCGGCATATGAAGACTGAACAGTGATGTTTCCTGAAACATTTGCAGAATAAGTAACTGTCTTTCTTCCAAGGCTGACAACTATATTAATAGCTGTACCCTCTTTAACCTCTGTTCCTGCAGCAACGCTCTGGCTTATGATAAGCCCTGCTTCTACGGAATCACTGTATTCCTGAGTAACGCTTCCGGCAGTAAGCTTTGCATTTGAAAGTGCTGCCTTTGCATTTGCCTCTGTCTGATTAACAAGGTTTGGCACCTGAACTGTCTTTACTTCTTTACCGTTACTGATATTAAGCTTAACCTCACTTCCGTCAGGAGCCTGTGTTCCTGCAGTAGGTGTTGTTGAAACGGCTTTACCCTTTTCTATCTCATCATCATAAGGATATGCTCTTGTAACCTTGAAACCTGCATCTTCAAGTATCTTGGCTGCCTCTTCCTCATCCTTATTTCTTACGTCAGGAATGACCTTGCTTTCAGGTCCCACACTGACGAAAACTTCTACCTTCTGATCAACAGGGATACTTGTTCCTTCTTCAACACTCTGGCTGATTACATAGCCCTGAACAACATCCTTGCTTGCCTGGTTTGTAAAGATTACATTTGTAAATCCGGCTTCTTTAAGCTTCTTTGTAGCAGCTTCTTTTGTAAGTCCTACTACTGTGATCATCTTTGCTTCTTTAACTTCTTCATCTGTAACCTCTGTATCTTCGGTTACTTCGGCTGTGATTTCAGTTGTATCCTTGTCCGACTTTCCAAAATGGAACCATCCGAGTATATTACCAACCACTACAAATATAAGAACTATTATGATAACCGCTGCCGCAACTCCGGCAACCATGACAAGTTTTTCAAGCTTTGGATCTACTTCCTCATCATCTTCGTCATCATAATCATCGTATCTGTCATCATATCTGTCGTCGTATCTGGAGCTTCTTCTGCCTCTTACTCTGTCATCATCATAGTAGTCATCATCGTCATCATCAACTACTCTCTTTACGCTCTTCTTCCTTTCTTCGGAATAATCACGTTTACTTCTCTCTCTTCTGAGAGCCTCTTCTCTCTCATACTCTTCATCAAAATCATAATCATCTTCTTCATCAAGAAGCTTTGAGAGTTTTGATGGTTTTTCTTTCTGAACCGCTTCAGTTCTTGTCCCGTCAAGCGGTGCATTTTTGGAAGCTGTCTTTATCTCCTCCAGGTCTTCTGTAGAGAACTTCTGTGTAGGAGCATTTGAAACAGCAGCACCTGCAACAACTATATCGATATTTGGATTTGCCTTTACCCTTTTAAGGTCAGCGATAAGTGCCGCAGCAGTAAGATATCTTCTCTCCGGCTTCTTCTGTGTAGCTTTGATTATGACCTTCTCAAGGCTCGAATATATATCAGGATAAACCTCTCTCGGAGGTACGATATCATTATTTATATGTTTAAGTGCTATGGCAACATTTGTCTCGCCCTCGAAAGGAACCTTACCTGTTACCATCTCATACATCGTTATACCGAGTGAATAGATATCACTTCTTTCATCACTGTATCCGCCTCTTGCCTGCTCAGGGGAAATGTAATGCACAGATCCCATTCCAAGCGTAGACATAGTATTGGATGTAGCCGCCTTGGCTATACCGAAATCAGTAACCTTAAGGCTGCCGCTCTTTGATACTATGATATTCTGAGGCTTAATGTCTCTGTGGATGATATGATTCTCATGAGCAACCTCAAGTCCTGATGCTATCTGAATTGAGAAATCTATAGCCTGATCCATGGAAAGACGACCGTTGATTCCTATATACTCCTTAAGAGTAATACCCTCAACGAGTTCCATAACGATATAGTACTTTCCATTGTCCTCACCTACATCGTAAACACTTACGATATTAGGATGGGTGATTCCTGCTGAAGCCTGCGCCTCAACTCTGAACTTTGATACAAAGTTCATATCATCACTGTATTCGCTCTTAAGCACTTTAAGAGCCACAAATCTTTTAAGCCTTTTATCCTTTGCTTTATAGACTGTAGACATTCCGCCTGTACCGACTACCTCTACAATCTCATATCTATTCTCAAGAACAAATCCCGGTTCTAACATATATACACCTCACAACTACACAGCAATAAGTACAGCAGACACATTATCCATTCCGCCGTAATAATTTGCTCTGTCTATAAGAGAATTAACTGCAATTTCAACATCTTCATTTTCAACTACTATGTCCCTAATCTCATCATTTTCAACCATGTTTGAGAGACCGTCTGAACAAAGGAGAACTCTGTCTCCCGAAGCAAGTGTCTTTTCAAAGAAATCAGGAAGTGCTTCCTCCCTTGAACCCATAGCTCTCGTTATGATGTTCTTCTCGGGATGATTCCTTCCCTTACTTCTTACAAGCTGTCCGGTTCTTATAAGTTCCTCAACAAGACTGTGATCCATAGTAAGCTGCTCAATCTCGTCATTGATGATATAAAGTCTGCTGTCACCAATATTGGCAACATAGAGCTCGCTTCCAAGCACAACACAGGCAACCATGGTAGTACCCATACCTGCCTTATCCTTGTCCTTGTCAGCCTCCTTAAACACTTCATTATTAGCGTAGATCATAGCACGTCTTAGAAGTGAGACAGGATTCTTCACCGTTGATTTCTTGATATAGTCCACTGCGACCTCAATCGCATATCTGGACGCAAAATCACCGGCTGCATGACCGCCCATACCGTCAGCAACAATATATAGATTCGGAAGAGGTCCTACAGGAGTATCACTGACGAATATGCTGTCCTGGTTGCTCTCCCTCTTTTTTCCTACGTCTGTTTTGCCTGATGAAATCATAAGCTATACCTAAATACTATACCTTCTTCGTAACTGTCCACAGGCAGCATCAATATCTCTGCCCATACCCTTTCTAATAGTAACATTTATCTGATTTTTTTCAAGTAAATTTTTAAATGCATCAATTTCCGATCTGTTTCCTCTGCTGTAGCCCTTTTCCTTAACAGGATTGACCGGAATAAGATTTACATGACAATTCATTCCGGCAAGGAGCTTCGCAAGCTTCTTGCCCTCTTCTTCGCTTACATTAACACCTTCTATAAGACAGTATTCAAATGTAACGCGGCGGCCTGTCTTCTCGAAATAATATCTGCACGCATCAAGTGTTTCAGCGATGGAATAACTCTTTGCAATAGGCATTATCCTCTTTCTTACACTGTCATCCGCAGCATGAAGTGAAAGTGCCAGAGTTACGCTTCTTTTCTCATCAGCAAACCGTCTTATCATAGGAACCAGTCCGCAGCTGCTTACTGTAATGCTTCTTTCCGAGAGATTGTATCCATCTTTTGATGTTATAAGATTTAAGAATCTCATAAAGTTGTCGTAATTATCAAGAGCTTCACCTGTACCCATAACGACTATATTCGATATTCTTTCACCTGTAAGACGCATAGATGCATAAACCTGTTCAAGCATTTCGGATGCAGTAAGATTTCTTACAAGTCCTCCTATTCCCGATGCACAGAAGTCGCATCCCATACGGCATCCCGCCTGTGAGGAAATGCACAGCGAATTGCCATATGAATATCTCATGAAAACCGTTTCTATCATCTGTCCGTCACCAAGTCTGTAAAGAAATTTAATTGTGCCGTCTTCAGCGGATGTAAGTCTTGTTTCTTCTTCTATACTTACCAGATCATGACTCAGTTTTTCTCTAAGTTCCTTACTGATATTAGTCATCTCAGAAACATCTTTTACATGCTTTTTGTGAAGCCATTCATAAACTTGCTTTGCACGGAACCTGGGTTCCCCAAGGGATGTGATATATTCAGTTAATTCATCCAAATACATGGAACGGATGTCATGCATGAAGAGTTTTCTCCTTAAAGTTTAGAGTATTAATTCTATTCCTGATCATTCCGGAAGACTGAAAAATAGAAGCCGTCACACATATCGACTCCCTGAATGTATTTATGCTCACTTAGTTTTGTGAGCATATGGTGACGTCTCATAAGTGCCTCACTTGCCTCTTCATTTTCTGTTTTTGTAATAGTACAGGTTGAGAAAAGAAGTATTCCGCCGGGCTTAAGATACTTTACCGCATTGTCCAGTATGGTATCTGCCATAGCCCGAAGTTCCTCTATATCCGTATCTTTAACTCTGTACTTAATATCATTTTTCCTGCCCATGATTCCTAGTCCGGAACACGGTACATCAGCGATAACTATATCCGCCTTGGAATAAAGGTCTTCGCGCTCCCCGGTTGCGTCGGAAACCGATACATCCACATTTGTCAGCCCAAGTCTTTCAACATTCTCCAGTATAAGATCAGTCTTATCTTCCGATATATCAAAGGAAAGAACTTTCCCCTTGCCGGGTGAAGATTTTTCAATCAGCTCCGAGATATATGTCGTCTTTCCGCCCGGCGCCGCGCACATATCGATGACTGATATATTTTCATTTTCAAACGGATCATCATTATTATTAAGCACCTCAGGCATTACAGTATTGTTATGTTTTCTTTCATCACGAGCTGCAATAAAACAATCGAACGCAGTCCTGACTGCTACCTGTGAGCTTTCATCCTGCACTGTAAATTCGCCATTTCTAAAACCCGGAACTTTTCTTATAAAATCATAATCCGATATAAGTATCGCCGAATCTGAATATTTACCTTTCTCCGCTGTTATACCCGCCTCTGATAATTTAGCCATAAGTTCATCTCTTCCGGTCTTAAGGCAGTTTACCCGAAGGCTTGTAGGCCGTTCTTTTTCACCCGATTCAAATACTTTTGCCGTATTTTCTTCTCCGTATAAGTCATTTATATATTCATACAGCCACTTGGGAACAGAATACTTAAGCAAAGGATCTTTTTCTATCTTTCCCATAACTTCATCCCTGTTTCTGCCAACACTGCGAAGCACTGCATTTACAAAACCGGAAAGTCCCTTCATCCCATGACTTTTTACGAGTCCGACAGTTTCATAGATTGCCGCTCTTTCAGGGACTGAATCCATATAAAGCATCTGGTAAATCCCCATTCTAAGGCACACACGAATAAGAGGCTTAAGCTTATTTACCTTAGTCTTAGAATACATATCTATGACACGGTCAAGCGTGTACCTTTTCTCGGTAACGCCTTCAGCAAGCCTCATTATAAATGATCTTTTTCTTTTTTCTTCGAACTGGCTTTTTCTTAAAGCTTTTCCTATCGCGATATTTGAAAATGTCCCGTTCTTCTCTATATCAAGAAGAATCTCGAGAACCACTTCTCTTTCGTTCATATATGACGTTCTTTCCGATCTCTACTGATTTCTAAGTAAAAGTTCTGACAGATTTATCTTTCCGACTGACATCTCGTGAAAACTTCAAGCTTATTTCCGTTTAAGTATGAAGCAGTATCCATCTCCTTTTTTCCTTCAGGCTGAAGGCGTCTTATGCGTAACGCACCACTGCCGCAAAGTACTGTAAAAAACTTTCTCGTAACTTCAATAACCGTTCCCGGAAGTATGTCCTCCATAACATGCGCTGTTCCGGAATCCCCAACAGTATTATTCTCTTCGGACAGATTCGAAAAAATACCATCCATTAATTTGCCGGTATCCTCCGGACTTATAACATCTGCCTTATATAGCTTTATATTTTTGCCTTTTATAAATGTATATGCTGTCGGCCATGGATTTAACCCTCTTATCATCCTCTCGATTTCTTCTGCTGACTTTGTAAAATCCACGTTGCCCATCTCTTTATCCAGCATTTTAGCGTAATTTGACTCTGAGTCATCCTGCGGAGTTCTTACAGCAGTTCCGTCTTCCAGACTCTTAACTGTGGAAATGATAAGATCCGCACCCATAAAAGAAAGCCTCTCACGAAGAGTTTCCCCTGTATCGTCATCTCTTATCTCTGTTTCCATGGATGAAATGATATCTCCCGTATCAAGACCTTTTGCCATATACATGGTCGTGACGCCTGTTACCTTTTCACCATCCAGTATGCATCTCTCGATCGGCGCAGCGCCTCTATACTTAGGGAGCAGGGATGCATGTATATTAATGCAGCCGTACTTCGGAATATTTAAGATGCTTTCCGGAAGAATCTGACCGTAAGCAGCAACGATTATCATATCAGGATTAATGCTGCTTAGAAGCGATACATTTTCAGGATCACGAAGCTTTTCCGGCTGATAGACTTTTATCCCGGACTCTTCTGCCAAAACTTTTACAGGAGGCGGGACAAGTTTCCCGCTTCTCCCCTTTGGCTTATCGGGCTGGGTAAAAACAGCCTCGATAATAAAACCTTCTTCTATTAATCTTTTAAGTGGAGGAACTGCAAATTCAGGAGTTCCCATGTAAACTATTCTCATCTATATCTCATCTTCCCATTGATCAAGGAACTCAGTAAGTCTTCCGCGTTCCTTCTCAATAATTCTCTTATCCTGTGTGGAAAGGGCAAGCTCAAACTTTCTGATTTCAGCCTCAAGCACCTCTCTGTCCTGTCCGAGGCTTTCCTCATAAAGCCTCTCACACCTGAGCATCACAAGCTGGTTTTCTTCCTGATCCCTTGGGTGAATCTTCAGATATGAAAGCTCCTCCAGCCTCTTCTCTATCTCTTCATCGGTCATTTCAACATACTGACCTTTAATAATGCATCTTTCCTTTTTGCCTGTAGATACTGATTTAACCTCAACCTCAAGGATTGAATTAATATCGTAAGTGTATGTTATGTCAACCGCTTCAACTCCCGCTTTAGCTTTTGGAACCTCTATTTCAAGTGTTCCAAGGAGAAGATTATTCTTTGCTATCCTGCTCTCACCCTGAAGAACTTCGACGGTTATCTTGGTCTGATTGTCACGAACCGTATAGAATCTTTCGGTACGGCTTGCCGGAATAATCGTATTTCTTTCAAGAATAGGACAGAAATGTCCCCCTTCCATATGCCTGTCACCCAGATCTACCGAAACTTCTGTTCCAAGAGTAAATGAACATACATCCGTAAGGATCACTTCTCTTATCGACTCTTTCCTCTCTTTTATCGCACCCTGAATAGCCGCACCAAGTGCTACAGCCTCATCAGGATTTATGGACGTATCCGGAAATGTCTTAAAAAGCTTACTTACAAAGGTTCTTACACTTGGTGACTTTGTGGAGCCACCTACAAGAACTATCTTATCTATATCGGATATTTTAAGCATGGCATCCGAAAGCGCCCTCTTAACAGGAATCCTTATTCTTTCAAACAGATCGCTGCAGGCTTTTTCGTACTCATCAATAGTGATATCTGTTTTGATGAGTTCTTCACCTATCTTTGGTGCCATGGTAACAGTTCCCTGATCCGTGAAAGCGATTTTTGCCCTTTCAGCCTCTTTATTTATGAGAGCCAGTTCCTTTACAGAAAGCTTTTCTTTGTCTATCTCTTTATTCTTCTTAAAGAATAACTCTTCTATAATCTTAGTGAAGTCCTCTCCTCCGAGGAAGTTGTCACCTGCAACAGCCCTTACTTCAAGTATAGGCGGAAAATAGTCAAGTATGGACACATCAAGCGTACCACCACCTAAGTCGAACACAAGATTCTTTGCCGGCTTATCATCATTATAAAGTCCGTATGCTATAGCTGCGGCGGTAGGTTCACTTATGATTCTTTCAACCTTTAGTCCCGCAAGTTCACCGGCTCTCTTGGTAGCCTTACGTCTCATATCATTAAAGTAAGCCGGAACGCTGATGACCGCCTCTTCTACCTTTTCCCCGAGAAATTCTTCGGCATCCTCTCTAAGAGAACGGAGAACAAAGCTTGATAATTCTTCAGCTGTCAGTTCTTTACCGGAAAGCCTGTACTTCTTATCACTTCCCATATCTCTTTTAAATACCGATGCACATGTATCAGGGTAAAGCTGTTTTCTTTCCTTTGCAGTCTTACCTACATAAACTGTTCCTTCTTCATCTATGCTTACGACAGATGGAGTGAGATTGTCCCCTAGTCTGTTCGGGATTATAACAGGTCCATCATCCCGAAATACTGCCGCAAGGCTGTTTGTAGTTCCTAAATCAATTCCAATGATCATCTTTTATCCTCGTCTCTTTGCAGTTCCCTTACTGCTGCATCAAGTTCTGTATCATCATCGCACATTTCCATAGCTAAAATATAGCACTTAAGTGCCGCATCCTTATCGCCCTCTATTTCAAGGAAGTTACCCTTGGTAAGAAGCCTGTCGTAACATTCCGGATTTCTGCAGAAACTGCAGAAAGGAAACTCAGGCATCATCTCCAAGTATTCATATGCCTTTTCTTTGTTCCCGGTATAGAAATAGTACTTTGCTATCTCTCCGAGTCTGTAAGGTCTTTCATTAGGATACTCTAAATAACCCTCTATTGTTTCATTTGGATTAATAAGAGGTATAAGTGCCTTCTCAGCCATATCACGGGCTTCCGCAGTTCGTCCGGCTCTCATATATGCCTCTGCAAGTTCAAGCATATTCTTTCCGTACATATGAATCTTGTAGAGAGACTTCGCATCCTCGATAGCTTTAAGCTTTACGGATATTTCAAAGCATTTAATGGCTTCACTATAGTCTCTTCGCACAAAGATCTCATGTCTGCCCATGTCCCTGATTATTGATGCAGCATATCCTGCATGTATTTTTGTTTCTTCATCAGCAGTATTAACGAATCTGTATTTGGCAGGGAAATTCTCTTTTTTAATGAATTTTGCCAGATCGTTATACACCTTTTTATAGTCATCTTTTCTTCCCATCGTAAACAGGAGTTCCATTATCCTTATCTGGTTGGAAACGATGTATGAAAGTCCTTCAATATTACTCTTTTTAAAATGTGATCTTACATCAAAAACTCCGATGTATTCCCGATCAGGTTTAACACCTGTAGCGCGTTCAATATATTTGTCACGCACCACACAGTATTCCTTCAGCGCCATAAGATATTTTCCGGCTTTTCTGTATAAAGAACCGAGTCTGATATGTGAATCGGAGTCATCGATTTCAAACATACCGTAAAACTCTATTGAGAACTTTATAGCCTCTTCATATCTTCTGTTCATTTCAAGAAACTTAATGTAATTTCTCTGAAGTGCAGTTCTGTAAGGTTCTTCTTTCAGTATTTCAAGGCCGGTTTTAAATGCCTCTTCAGCCTCATCCATACGCTTTAACATCATTAATGCATATGCCTTAGCGTTACATGCATAAACATCACCCGGTGATTCCTTACTTGCATTATCAGCGGCAATTACAGCCTTTTCAAATTCATTTCCCTCAATATAAATGAGTGCCTGTGCCACATAGTTATAAGCACTTTCATAATTCTCATTCTGCCTGATTGAGTGCTGTACTGCTTTCTCATAATCTGCTTTATCTTCCGAATCACGATATACATCCAGATAATAGTCCGCCAGCTTGCCATGAGCCGCTCTGTGTCCCGGGAATATTTCAACTGTTTTTTTATGATAAGCTATTGCCTCATCATCCCTGTCCATTCTTTCAAGATAAAGCCCGTATTCATAGAATACATCCGGATCCTCCGGGAATATTTCGAGCATCTTTTTATACTCTTCATCAGCCGGTATATTACCGATTTCAAGCACATCGGTCTTAAGCCAGTGAGCCCTTCTTGATTTATTGTCCATTTCTATAGCTTTTTCAGCAAGCATGAGACACTTATCAAGGAGTTTCTGCTTTACATTCCCTTCTTCCGCGGTTCTCGCAAGGTTATATACGCTGACGCCGTATTCGATAGTAAACTCAAGCTTATCTTCAATGTCACAGTTTTCTTCGTCTATCCCTTCATAAAGCCTATCGTATATATCACATGATTCTTTATATTTACCTTCCTGCCTGTACCTTTTGGCAATCTCGGCATCAAGTCCCATACTCTTTATTTCATTTTTCTCAGCTTCTCCAAGCATCTCGTCAAAGAGGTCATATCTTTCGTATGCATTATATACCTTGGCTGCATAAATGTAGCTCCTGGTATAATCAGGCATGGCGCTCACAATTGTCCAGAAATCATTTAGCACCTGCTGTGCATTTCTAAGATTATATGCAGCTTCCTGACGAAGTATATACGCAGGTATATATTCATGATTATCTTCTATGAAACCATTCCAGAGATCCATCGCCTCTTCATATCTGTTAAACTCATGAAGAAGCTGCCCCTTAACGAATCTGTATCTGAACTTTTCATCATCACGGACAGCTCTTGTCATGGCATAATCCATGTTTTTAAGTGCAGCTTCCTGATCACCCATATCCTTATAGCAAAGTGAAAGAAGATAATAGCTGTAACCTACTCTTTCGAGTCTCTTACTGTCCTGCTCGGAGAGTTCCTGCTGAGGATCTTTTTCATACCTTTCATAAAGCTCAACAAGATACTTCTGCCACTCTAAAATATAAGGATAAGCTTCCTTATAATTCTCATCCCTTATATAACATCTTCCCATAAGGTTATAGTAGCTGTATCTGTTTTCCTCATCAGGTTCTACCTTCCTAAGGAGTTCCCGAGCCTTTTCAGCATTTTCCTGTCTCAGATAACACCAGCCAAGCTCTATATAATTCTTAATTATCTCAGGTTCTTCTTCTATTAATTTCTCATAATACTGGATGAGCCTTCCGTCAACAACCTCTATAAACTTTTCTATGTCAGTATTCTGATCGGCAAATTCCGCAGCAAGAAGAAGATCCTCGTCAGACTTAACATAGTCACCTTTAAGGAAGTAGTATATGGATCTCGCATAATTTGCTATCACATAGTGGTGTTCCTTATCAAGAACCTTATCAAGAGCCGCTTTCACCGCATCCGGAATACTGTCCGGAGAAAGTCCCAGTTCCCTCACACATATAACATAGCCATAGGCAAGATTGGCAAGTGTAAAATTGTCATAAATCTGTACATTCTCATCTGTAAGAAATCTCTCACATATAGTGAGCATTTCCTCATATCTGCCCTTATATTCAAGAAACTTTATAACCCCAATCATTTCAAACGGATGATAGATATCTGACTTACGAAGAGAAAGTATTCTTCCACCAAGCTCATCTATAATCTTCGGTATATCTTCCTCCGGCGTGTATCTGTTTGATACGGCATTATAGCAGTTATATAAAGAACTTACATTTGAAATGTATTTATCGTCATCAGAGATTTCCGACTCATCCTCGTAATTATAATCCGACTCAATACTTATATCAAAAAGCTCTTTATAATCAAAATCCTCTCTCTTTATGATGGCATCAAATGTAAAATAATTATCCTCATCAATATGACTTATTACAAATCTGATGTAATTCTCAGGAAACTTTTCAATAAGTGTCTCTGCTTCATCCTTAATACTAAATATCCTGTCAAGGAACATCCACACCTCACGTGGAAGCTGGAAACATTCCATCATAAGAACAAGCAGCTGTTCCCTTACTGTATCGACAGTGTCAAGTCCAAGAACAAGTGGGTTATCTGCCCACTTTTCCCACTCGCCTACATTCCTTCTTCTCGGAATGTCATTATAGATTTCCTTTGCCTCATTTATAAGCAGTTCTACAGGTGAAAGCTCTGTCTCCTTCGGTTTTTCTCTCATAAGCCTTACAGCTTCTTCAAATGCCTCGCGAAGAGCCTTAAACCCTTCAGGATCATCCTCGGGATTATACTCCGGAAGTTTAGTCCTGTATGCATTTCTTATCTCATTTTCATCTTCTGTCGGTTCTATTCCAAGAAGCTGCCAAATCTTCTTATATTCCATCTTATGATTCTCCCCAAATACTTATAACCCACATATGAACCATCTGATTCGTCAAAAAGTTTACTCATAATCCTCTTCGTCATCAAAGTCATCCTGTTCTTCCGGCTCCGGTGGAGTAGCAGGATGAACTCCTCCTATAGCAAGATCCTTATAAAGAACCCCATCAAGATGATCCAGCTCATGGCATATACATCTTGCCTTAAGCCCTTCACCTTCAACCGTAATCTCATTCATATCCATATCAAGTGCCTTACATATTACATGTGAAGGTCTTGTAACTTCACCGACAAGTCCCGGAAGAGAAAGACAGCCTTCTTCTCCTGTCTGTTCCCCGTCAGACTCGATTATTTCAGGATTGATAAGGCATAACGGATCATCATCCATTACATCTATAACCACTATCCTCTTAAGTATACCTACCTGAGGCGCAGCAAGTCCGACTCCGTTTGATTCATACATAGTATCGAACATATCCTCTATAAGTTCCCTTATTCTCGGGGTCATTTCTTTAACCGGTTTAGCCTTCTTACGAAGTATGTCATCACCGTCAAGTCTGATATTTCTAAGTGCCATTATTATCCACCTCACTAATCAAAGCATAGCAATCGGCTCGTAATCAAAAAGAGCCGCAACATCTTTTCCATTATAATCCGAAGTGAGCATATCTTCCACAATAACTTCACTCTTTTTGAGAAGGCTTTCATCCTCGGTTTTTATATAAATCACACGTCTGAAAATATTGTTTAACCTTGAAACCTTGGCAACTCCGGGGCCTATAACGCTTACAGCTTTTCCATTTAACTTTTCCCTGATTTTAAATGCCATTCTTTCAGCAGCCCCATCTAAAAGTTCTTCGTCCGATGACGTAATAAGTATGCCCATCATCTTATAAACGGGAGGGAAATGCAGTGCCTTCCTGTATGCCATTTCAAGCTCATAAAATCCTTTGTAATCCTGTTTTGCAGCAGCCTGAATCGCATAATTATCCGGCATGTAGGTCTGTATTATTACATCGCCCTTTTTATCCTTCCTTCCGGCTCTTCCGGCAGCCTGGGTAAGTATATCAAATGTCCTTTCCGGAGCAAGATAATCATCATTAAAAAGTCCCATATCGGCAAGCAGAACACCTACAACTGTTACATCCGGGAAGTCATGCCCTTTAACTATCATCTGCGTTCCTATAAGGCATCCGGCACCTTTCTTTCTAAATGCTTCAAGGATTTCCCCGTGAGAACCCTTTTTCCCTGTAGTATCCTTATCCATTCTGAATAAAGGAAGATCAGGGAAAAGTCTTCTTACCTCTGCCGCAACCTTTTCAGTTCCTATCCCAAAGCCGGCAATAAACTTTGATCCACAAGCAGGGCATGCCTTAGGTGCAGCCTCCGTATGTCCGCAGTAATGGCACATCATCACATTTCCTCTGTGAAGAGAAAGTGACACTGAACAGTTCGGACATTTGACAGTCTCACCGCAGCTTCTGCAGGATATAAAACTGTTATATCCTCTCTTATTAAGAAAGAGCATGATCTTCTCATCCCTTTCATAAGCAGCTTTCATCTTGTCATAGAGAAGTCCTGAAATGATACTCTTATTACCTTCCTTCAGTTCCTCCCTAAGATCTATGATATTCACATCAGGAAGCCTTCCTGCCGCTCTGTCCGGAAGTTCCCACAACTTGTATTCACCACTCACAGCTTTGCTGTAGCTTTCAACGGATGGGGTCGCGGAACCTAAGACAACTGAAGCACTGCTTAGTCGTGCTAGCTCTATAGCTATCTCTCTTGCATGATAACAGGGAACTATTTCACTCTTATATGCTGAGTCATGTTCCTCATCGATTATGATAAGTCCGACGTCAGGAAAAGGTGTAAAAAGCGCCGATCTTGGTCCTATGACTATATCCGTTTCACCTGACTTTGCCTTTTCAAATTCTCTGTACTTTTCGCCGGCAGCCATACTTGAATTCATAACAGAAACCCTGTCACCGTAGACATTCCTGAACCTTGAAACCATCTGATAGGTAAGCGCGATTTCAGGAACAAGTATAACGACCTGTCTGTTCATTTCGGTAATATGCTTCGCCAGTCTTATGTAAACCTCTGTCTTTCCGCTTCCGGTAATACCATGAAGAAGATAGGTCTTTCTTATACCATTATCAAAATCAGAGATAAATTCATTTACTATATTTCTTTGAGACTCGGAAAGGTCGTTTACTGCATCCTGTCCGCCAAGTGTAAAAGACACCGCTTTTTTTGCGGATCTTTTTGCGACAATCCTTTTTACCGGCATTATAGTCATGAGCGAGTTTATCATGGTTCCGCCGTAAGTATCATGCATAAATGATGCAAGCTTTATAAACTTGCTTTCAAGCGTAAGACTTCCTTCGCTCTTTCCTGATATTTTCTTAAGCTTATTCACGTCATAGGATGGTGTATCACTTATATTTGTGACATAACCTTTTCGCTCTTTGTTGCCCTTCCCAAAAGGTATCTTTACAACGTCACCGACCATTATATCCATATCATCAGGAATAATATACTGAAATGTCCTGTCGATATCCTTATGCGAAATATCTATTATTATGTCTGCATAACGATCTGCCACGCTGTAAAAACCTCCAAAAATTTATAAATAAGGAGCCAGAAACCTTTTCGCTCTGACTCCCCAACTTAATCTCTTTACTCGTCTCCGACAATCTTAACCTTGCCCTGATAAAGCTCTTCAACTGCTATTGAAAGCGGCTTCATATTCTTTGAGTTGCTTACGAGCGGTTCAGAACCGTCAACAATCTGTCTTGCTCTTTTTGCTGTAGCAAGTACTATGGAATATCTGCTCTGAACTACCGGCTGTTCGCCCGGTTCTACTTCACTGTTTACGACCTCCATAAGGTCTGTATATGATGGATGTAACATTTCTTTTCTCCTTTCATCCTCATCTTTCTATGTTATCTTATTTGCCGTATGCTCTTAGCTCGGCAACAAGGTTCTTAGCAAATTCTTCACGTTCTTCTTTTCTGCAGTGTTTTGAAATGATGATTGAATTAACCGTATCTATACATGTATCTATATCATCATTTATAACTATATACTCATATTCGGAAATTACTTCAGATTCTTCAGCCGCTCTTATAACCCTCTTATGGATTACATCCTCAGACTCCGTTCCTCTTTTATGAAGTCTTTCAAGAAGAGTATCGACATCCTTCGTGCATATAAATATAAGCACTGCATCAGGGTACTGTTTCTTTATGTTCATGGCGCCCTGTACTTCGATTTCAAGGATTACATCCCTGCCGGCATTTATCTCATCTTCCACAAATTTTCTCGGAGTACCGTAGAAATTGTCTACATACTGAGCCCACTCTATAAAGCCGTTATAATCAATGAGGTTCTTGAATTCACTAACGCTCTTGAAGTAGTACTCTCTTCCGTCTACTTCGCCTTCTCTGGGCGCCCTTGTAGTGGCAGATACAGAAAGGCTGTAACCATACTTATCTACCAGACCCTTTACGACAGTTCCTTTACCTGCCCCCGAAAAACCTGAAATTACTATCAGCTTACCTTTATTCAATATTCTGCACCTGCTCTCTTATCTTCTCAATAATAGTCTTCAGTTCAATTCCTATATCTGTGACCTTGAGTGAATCCGACTTGGAAAGAATGGTATTCGCTTCGCGATTCATTTCCTGTATGATGAAATCCATCTTCCTTCCGACTGCGCCACCCTCATCAAGGATCTTCATACAGGAGGAAACATGGCTTCTGAGCCTTGTTATTTCCTCATCAACTGCAATCTTATCTGCATAGATTGTAACTTCCGTCATAACCCTGGCAGCATCAACATTAGCATCTCCCAAAAGTTCAGCTATACGTTCAGTAAGCTTACTCTTATATTCCTCGATGATCTTCGGACACATATCTTCGATAACACTGACAAGTTCCGTCATACGACTAAGCTTTTCCTGCATATCCTTCTTCAGGTTTTCGCCTTCCGTCTCACGAGCTTTAGTAAAGTTTTCAAGTGCCGAAAGAAGCGTCTTCTCAAGATCAGGATAGAGTTCGTCATCATCACTGAAATCTTCTTCAAGTGTCAAAACTTCCGGAAATCTTGCAAGTACAGTAGGCTTAAAATCCTCAGTCAGTTTAAAGTCCTGTCTCATCTCTCCGAGATAAGCCATGTATTCACTTGCAATATCTTTGTTATATCTAACAGAATAATTTGAATTCTTAAGACTTTCAAATGTAATGAATACGTCTACTTTGCCGCGTTCTATATGTTCTTTTAAACAGGATCTCAGTTCAGCCTCATAACGGTTAAACCTTCTTGGCATTTTGATCGTAAAATCCGAATATCTGTGGTTCACAGACTTCATTTCTATAATAATCTTCTTTTCATCGTCGGTATATTCGCTTCTTCCGAAGCCGGTCATACTTCTTATCATGTTAAACCCCTATATGATTATAGTCGTTCCCACTATGTGCATAGCTAAATGATTATAGCATAAATCCTTTATTTTGTGAAGAGCCCGAGCTATTTCCTTGTTTTATCATCCAAAACTCTTTTAACTTTTTCAAGTGAAGGCGCTATGGTAAGCGAGTAATTGGTATGATATATAACATATCCCGGATTTGCGGCAGGCGGTTTTCTCAGGTTCTTTCTTTCCGTATAATCTATCTCAACTCTTGGACTGTCTTTACCGTCTGAATAGTACGCTGCAACGGCGGCAGCAATCTCATATATATGATCCGGCAGCTCCGAAGTGTCCTTTCTTTTAACTATAACATGGCTTCCCGGCATTTTCTTTGCGTGAAACCACATATCGGAACCGTTAGCCATTTTAAATGTCAGCATGTCATTTTGAATATTGTTTCTGCCGACATAAATATCATATCCATCTTCTGTTACAAAGTGAAGCGGTATGCTTTTATCCGTATTCTTCTTTCCCTTTGTCCTGCCCTTTCTTTCTATTATCCTGCTTTCAATAAGCTCATCCTTAATGGCATTTATATCCTCTTCTTTTTCCGCAATGCTAAGTGCATGCTTTACAGAAAGCAGATAATCAAGATCATTTTTTGTAGTTTCTATAAGAGTGGAAAGCGCCTCCTTGGTTCTCTTTTTCTTTGCATATCTTTCAAAATACTTTTGAGAGTTTTCCGAAATACTCTTTGTTTCATCAAGAGGAATTGTGACCTCTTTATTATCGTAATAATTAACGCATGTAAGGCTCTTTGCGCCCGGAAGAAGAGAATACCCGTATGTATTGATAAGCTCACCGTAAACCTTATTTTTTTCCATATCAAGAGTATCCTTCATCTGGATAGTCTGAAGATTCAGTTTTCTGGCGGTTCTCTCGATTGAAGTATTGATTATCTGCCTGAGATCGGATGATTTCTGACGTATTCTCGACATAGCCTGCTTTTTACTGTAGTAATCAGTAAGAAGCTCTGATACTGACATATAGCTTTCTTTATTTAGAGCATCGTAAATACTCATCGGAAATACAGAAAACTCTTTGGGCTCCCCTCCCTCAAAATAGATAAAGGGTTTATAGTCACCCGACTCTGCCTCTTTGGTAAATTCCGAAAACTCTTTATATAATTTCCTGATACCATTCTCTGAAATACCATCACCGGCATTTTCTTTTTCACCAAGCGAAGCCGTACTAAAATCAGCATCCAGTCCTGCCCTGAAGCAGATTTCCGCCGCAGTAACATAAGACATACCGGAAAATGAACCGCTGAGTGATTTTGCAACTCCAAGAGGTTTTGATAAAACAAGTTCAGAAAACAATTCAAATGTAACGCCAAACGGACTTACTTTATCACCCTTAGGAGGCATAACATACATCCTGCCCGGAAGAACCTCTCTTACAGAGCTTATATCATGTGATACATGCTTGATACTGTCCAGTATCATATCATCCTGATCGACAAAAATAATATTGCTGTATCTTCCCATCATTTCAACTATGAGCTTTTTACGGCAGATATCACCCATCTCATCCAGATGCTCCACAGTAAATATCAGTATTCTTTCATTATCAGGCTGAGCTATATCTATAAGCCTGCCATTACCAAGATGCTTTCTGAGAAGCATCAGAAAGGAAGGTGCCGAAAGAGGGGACACTTCTTTTTCTTTAGTGAAACGTATGAGAGGAAGGCTTGCATCAACCGATATGGACAGTTTCATGGTTTCGCTGTTATTCTTTATAACAAGAACGATTGCATCCTTCTCCGGCTGCTGGATCTTATAAATCCTGCCGCCTAAAGCCTTATCTTCTATCTCTTTTTTTATACATCCAATTGTAAAGCCGTCGTATGCCATTTCATTATTCCCGTTTTTCTTGAGTTTGTATTCATAAACAACGGGGACGTATGATGCGTCCCCGTTACGAAAACTCTTATATCTGATTATAAAGATCCTCGTATATCTTAGCTGATGTATCCCAGCTGTAATCCTGCTCCATCGCTCTGACTCTCATCTTCTCCCAGTTCTCAGGATAATCAAAGAATACTTTCTTTGAATAGTTTATGGTATTGAGAAGTTCCTGTGAATCGTAGTTTGCGAATGAGAAACCTGTTCCTGTTCCTTCGAATTCATTGTACGGTTCAACCGTATCCTTAAGTCCTCCGGTCTCTCTTACTATAGGCAATGCTCCATAACGAAGTGCCATAAGCTGTGTAAGTCCGCAAGGTTCAAACCTTGAAGGAACGAGAATCGAATCACAACCTGCATAGATTCTGTGTGACAGATCATCACTGAAATAAATATTGGCAGAAAGCTTAGCAGGATGAATCCCCTGATAATACTTAAACATATCTTCGTATCTTCTGTCACCGGTACCGAGAACAACAAGCTGAGTACCGTCTGTCATTACATCATTTAAGATTCTATCTATAAGATCAAGGCCTTTCTGATCGGTAAGTCTTGAAACTATACCGAGCATATATGCATTTGGATCCTCAGGAAGTCCAAGTTCTCTCTGAAGAACAAGTTTGTTAATTACCTTCTTTTTGTTGACGTTCTTTTTATTATAATTCTGAGCTATCACCTTGTCGGTATTAGGATTATAAACATCATAATCGATACCGTTTACAATGCCCCAAAGTGACTGCCACCTTGCCGAAAGAAGTCCGTCAAGACCTTCGCCATAGTAAGGTGTCTGAATTTCATGTGCGTAAGTATTTGAAACTGTTGTTATCTTATCTGCATATACAAGTCCGCCCTTGAGCATACTTGCATCTTTATTCAGCTCAAGTTTGTCCGGAGTAAAGAGATAGTCAGGAAGTCCCGAATACTCTTTAACTGTTTCAACATCCCACTTACCCTGGAACTGAAGATTATGAATAGTCATAATGCTCTTCATTCCGCTGTAGAAAGGATCCCCTGCAAAGAGTGTTTTAAGATATACCGGAACAAGTCCTGCCTGCCAGTCATGACAGTGAATGATATCAGGCTGAAATCCTATCGAAGGAAGTATAGAAAGAGCTGCTTTACTGAAGTAACAGAATTTCTCAAGATCCCACTTTGGATCACCGTAAATATTGAAACCGTTGAAATAATATTCATTGTCGATAAAGTATACCGGAACACCTTCATATTCAAGATACATAACACCGACATACTGCTGTTTCCAGCCTATATCCATATAGAAATGAGTAAGATATCTCATCTTATTCTTGTATTTAGCCGGAAGACACATATAGTTCGGAATGATGATTCGAACATCATATTCATTCTTATTGAACTTCTTGGGAAGTGTACCAACTACATCCGCAAGTCCTCCTGTTTTGATAAATGGAACACATTCCGATGCTACATAAGCAATCTTCTTCATATAACCCTCCTTATACTATATCCCCATATTTCATATGTATATAATCTTTAATCTCTCTTACACTTCCGGATATTCCAAGCTTACCGCTGTCGATCGAAAGGTTGTAATAGGACGCATCCTTCCACTCTACTCCGGTATAATGCTTATAATACTCTTCTTTGTGATTATCTTTACTGAAGAGCAGCCTTGTAAGTTCTTCCTTACCCATATTATGCACAGATGAAGCACGCTTAATCCTGTACTCAAGCGATGCATGAATAAAGACACTTACCGTATTCGGTCTGTCCGAAAGAATATAATTGGAGCATCTTCCTACGATAACGCAGGACTCCTTCTTTGCGATCTCGCGTATGATATCCGCCTGATACTGAAAAAGATTCTCTGTATTAATGAAGCTGTCATTAGGCTCAGGAAGATCTTCATCAGGATGCTCATCATAAATATTCTTGGCAATATCAAATATAATCGTACCGTCAAGAAGTGATTCTCTCGCAGGAATCCCATAATGCATATAGTCATTATTGGAAACGATTCTGAACATTTCACTGTCATAGCATGGAATGCCCAGCTCTTCCGCAAGTCTCTTACCTATCTTAAGCCCTCCGCTGCCATACTGTCTGTTGATTGTTATAACAAGTTTTTCATTCATACAGCAAGTTCTCCTCTCATCAAAATCACTGCTCCAAGTACATGAATCCACCATGTAAAAACAGCACCGGTTCATCAAAGCGTCACACTAGACATTTTACAACATATTGGTATTTTTCACAATGAATATTATATTAAAAACATCGGGATAATAAAAATAAAGCCCGCCGGAGTGGCGAGCTTCAATTTAAAGATTAATCCTCATCATAATTAGTGTAAACATCCTGAACATCATCATCTTCATCAAGGAGATCAAGTATTCTCTGAATCTTTTTCTTGTCATCGTCAGATGAAAGTGAAACATAGTTCTGAGGAATCATCGTAACCTCTGCATCAGCCATAGGTACTCCCTCTTTTTCAAGCCCCTCTCTTACAGCTGAAAAGCTTTCAGGATCAGTGATGATCTCATATGAATCCTCTTCCTCACTGAAATCTTCAGCGCCAAGATCAAGACTGAGCATCATAAGATCATCAGCTGACATATCAGTATCTTCTTTGGAAACTATGATCTGCCCTTTCTCATCAAACATATATGATACACAGCCTGTTGTACCTACATTTCCACCGCCCTTTGTAAATGCACTTCTTACATTTGCGGCAGTTCTGTTTTTATTGTCTGTAAGTGTCTTAACGATAATAGCTGTTCCGCCCGGTCCATAGCCCTCGTATGTATTATATACGTAATCAACAGCTGCTGCATCTCCGGCAGCTTTTTTGATACCTCTTTCAATTGTATCATTAGGCATATTGTTGGACTTTGCCTTTGCAATAACATCACGAAGTTTGCTGTTATTTGCCGGATCAGGGCCGCCCTCTTTAACGGCAACCGCAATTTCTCTTCCAATGATAGTGAATATTTTGCCTTTTGCAGCATCATTCTTCTCTTTCTTATGCTTAATGTTGGCAAATTTTGAATGTCCTGACATATCTTTTCCTCAACTTTCTAAATTCTTTTATAAAACATAGCAGCTAAAGCTACGATTCATTTACACGTGTAATCCTGACAAGCTTAATTACATTGCCCTGGATGTGAAGCGGTCTGAATGAATATCCGCCAAATTCTACAATAATTCTCTCATTCTTAAGCGGAAGATGCCCAAGCTTATACAGAATAAATCCGCTCAGAGTTTCTATATCATTTTCCGGGAATTCGATATCCGGAAGGAGCTCGGAGAGGTCATTTAAAGACATCATACCGTCAACTATAATTTCATTTTCAGACTTCTTTTTTACCTGCGAAACCTCTTCATCATGCTCGTCCTGAATATTACCGACTATCTCTTCAATAATATCTTCGAGAGTAACTATTCCGTCTGTCTGACCGTACTCATCTATAACGATTGCCATGTGAAGCTTTTCACTCTGCATCATACTGAGCAATTTAGATATTACAAATGTCGGGTGAACGAATATAGGTTTATCAATAATCGTCTCTATCTTAGCATCAGGCTTCTCAAAAAAAGCTTTAACAAGATCTTTAAAATGTATCACGCCGACTATGTTGTCGATATCTTCATCGTATACAGGGAATCTTGAATAACTGCTGTCTATAACATCATTCAGCACATCTTTTATGATACAGTCTTTTGACAAAGCGTATATCTTATTTCTGCTGGTCATGATATCTCTGGCATACTTCTCATCAAACTCAAGTATGCTCTCGATCATGCGCGCCTCTTCATCAAGAAGGAAGCCCTGTTCCTGCCCTTCCTCAACTATGGACAGAATCTCCTCTTCAACCTTTTCTTCTTCTTTTCTGCGTTTCATTTCCTTTTTTTCACCGATTTACCGATCCATAAAAAGAACCGGCATCTAAACGTTAAAACTGTCTAAGATAATTGACAGTAGATACATATTCATTATCCCTTAAGTAAACTCTCGGAACACGCCTTGCTATATTACATACTGCCTCATAATTAAAGCTCATGGCAGGCTCTGCAACTTCTTCAACCGGAATTTCAAGATTCCCTTCTCTTCCGAACAAAGTAACCTCATCCCCGACTTTAACATCAGGAACATTCGTTACGTCAATCATAAACTGATCCATGCAGACTCTTCCGAGTATAGGTGCATATGTACCGTTTATTATTACTCTTCCGATTCCTGACTGCGCTCTCGGATAACCATCCGCATAGCCTGCGGAAACCGTGGCAACAAGAGTTGGTCTTTCGGTCACATACGTCCAGCCGTAACTTATACCTCTTCCGGCAGGAAGTGTCTTAACATGCACTACTCTTGATTTAAATGTCATTGCAGGTGTTATAACCACATCTTTCGACACTTCTTCAGACGGATACAGCCCATATATTACTATTCCGAGCCTCATCATGTCAAACCCTTTTGAATGTATCTCCATAGCGCCCGCACTGTTATCTATATGTTTAAATTTAAAATCTGCCCCTGCTTCTTCAAGCCCCTTCACAAAATAACAGAATTTGTCATACTGACTTTTGGCAGCGGTTTTGTCCTCTTCATCAGCCTTTGCATAGTGGGTAAATACGCCTTCAACATTTAGCCCTTTCATCGAAAGAAGCTTTTTAGCATCACTGATTCCCTCATCATCACACTGAAATCCTATCCTTGACATTCCGGAATCCGCCTTTATATGTACCCTTGCTTTTTTACCCAGTTTTTCTGCTGTATCCGAAAGAAGCCTAGCTTTTTCCGCATCATACACAGCAAGTGTTATATCCTCATTTACAGCCTCTTCAAAGTACTCCTCATCGGTATACCCAAGTATAAGTACCGGCTTTTTTATCCCATTTCTTCTGAGCTCAGTCGCTTCATCTATGCAGGCAACGCCGTAGTAGTCGGCAAGATCATCAAATTCCTTTGCAAATGTAACAGCCCCGTGCCCATACGCATCTGCCTTTATAACAAGCAGTGTTCTCATACTGCTGTCATTAAGACTCTGCACTGTTTTAATATTATTTCTGACTGCCGTAAGATCAACCAAAGCCTCAACTCTTCTGTAACTCATGATAACAACTCCCAAATATATTATTAATTCATTTCATATATAATTCCGCTGAAAAAACGTCTATATAAGATGGTCGATAAGGTCTCTTGCCATAACGCTGTACTCGCCAAGATTGTCCCTCGCCTTATCCCCGGCTCTTCCGTGGATAAATGTACCGACTCTTGCCGCACGTTTTGGTGAAAGCCCTTCTGCAACCAGGGCACCGATAACTCCGGAAAGGACGTCACCCGAGCCTCCCTTTGACATAGCTGAATTGCCGGTAGTATTCACGTATATTCTGTCACTGCCGGTTGCTACAACTGTTCTGGCATCCTTTAGTACAACTGCTATATTATATTTATCTGCTGTGTTTTTTGCAACTGTAATAGGATCTGTCTTGATGCTCTCTACACCAACTCCTGTGAAACGTGACATTTCCATCACATGTGGCGTTATTATGATTTCAGGTCTTGTTTTACTTTTTTCAATAATACTCTTATCCCTTGAAACTATATTAATCGCGTCTGCATCCATAATGACGGGACACTTGGCATTAGTGATAACCATCTTCAAAAGTTCCTGTGCGATTTCTCCCGTACCGAGTCCGGGACCTATTACTATTCCTGTAGCCCAGTTTATCGCGTCCTTCGCCATTTTTTCAAAATCCGCTATCAGATCAGATTTTGGTTTTCCTGATTCTTCAGCATCTTCCGTTACGTAAGGCACGTCATCATATGTTGTTATCAGTGCCTCGGGGAGCATTTCCGAAAGAATCCTTCTGTTATTCTTATGGGTAATGATTCTGACAAGCCCTGCGCCCATCTTATATGCTGCAGCTGCCGAAAGATAAGCCGCTCCGCTTATATCTGATGAACCGGCGATTATAAGACATTTCCCGTAAGTCCCCTTATTGGAGGAAGGTTTTCTTACCGGCATAAGGTTTTTTATATCAGCATCCTCATAGGTAAATGCCACCGGCTCACACGCCTTAATTGCAGCCTTCGGAAACCCTATGTCTTTCGTAATTATCGTTCCCGAATACTCTCTGCCCTTTCCAAAAAGCATTCCAAGCTTTGTGAAACCGAAAGTAACCGTATAATCAGCAATGAATGCATTTCCCATCACACTTCCGTTAACGCTGTTAATCCCTGACGGTATATCCACAGCAATCTTAATTGCATCTGCAATATTCATTATATCTATGGCATCCTTGTGTACGCCTTCAACTTCTCTTCCCAGTCCCACTCCAAATATTGCATCGACTATAACATCGTAATCTTCTATATCAAGATTCCCACCGAAAATCTTCACACCTACAGCCTCTGCAATCCTAAGCTGCTGCATAAATGAATCGCTTCTTTTTTTAAGACCGTTCAGCGAAAGAACATGAGCCATATATCCTCTTTCATGAAGCATCCTTGCAAGCGCAACACCGTCGCCGCCGTTATTACCGCTTTCTGCTATAACAAGAATCTTTGTCGCCCTGCCCTTCCTATGAATGTCTTTCTCACTAAGATCCCTGCCATAGTTTTCATTTCCCGTGATTATATCTTCCAAAACATCCGTCATTGCAAGCGACGCTCTCTCCATAAGAACCATCCCGGGAATCCCGATGCTGTTTATAGTATATGAATCAATGGCGCCTGCTTCTGCGCCTGTCGGATAATACAACATTTCATTTCTCCCATCTGAAAATGCGGAATTTTTGCATTCACAAAACCAGATAGATTTTACTAAAAATATCTTTTATTTACAATAGGAAATGGCCATCCGGTAAATCCGAATGGCCATGTATTTATTTACGTCTTACTGACTCAGTATGAAAAGTCCGCTTTCATTTGCATCTATCCTTATCACATCACCTTCTGAAAGTTTGCCGCTAAGTATTTCTCTTGCCGCAAGCGTCTCAACATTCTTTTGAAGAAATCTTCTAAGAGGTCTTGCGCCATATACAGGATCATAACCGCATTCTATAACATAGTCTTTTGCTTTTTCCGTAAGTTCTACGGAAAGACGTCTGTCTGCGAGTCTTCTGTTTAGCTCAGCAAGAAGAAGGTCAACAATGCCTGTTATATTCTCCTTTGTAAGCGGTTTAAACATTATGATTTCATCGAGTCTGTTAAGAAATTCAGGTCTGAAACTGCTTCTCAGAAGACTCATTACTTCGTCCTCTGCCTCCTTACTTATAACTCCATCCTCATTCATTCCCGAAAGCAGGAACTCAGATCCAAGATTTGAAGTCATGATAAGTATGGTATTCTTAAAATCAACAGTCTTGCCCTTTGAATCAGTAACTCGCCCATCATCAAGTATCTGGAGCATTACATTGAAAACATCAGGGTGAGCCTTCTCAATCTCATCAAACAGAACTACGGAATAAGGTTTGCGTCTTACTGCTTCGGTAAGCTGACCACCCTCATCATAACCTACGTATCCCGGAGGCGCTCCAATAAGTCTTGATACGCTGTGCTTCTCCATATATTCAGACATATCGATTCTGACTATGCTTGCCTCATTGTCAAAAAGTGCCTCAGCAAGAGTCTTTGCAAGTTCGGTCTTACCAACACCCGTAGGACCAAGGAACAGAAATGAACCGATAGGTTTAGTCGGATCCTTGATTCCTGCCTTTGACCTTATAATTGAATCACTCACAAGATTTACTGCCTCATCCTGACCTATAACCCTCTTATGAAGTTCATCTGCAAGATGAAGAGTTTTATTCCTTTCAGATTCATTTAACTTTGATACCGGGATACCTGTCCATTTTGAGATGATTCTCGCTATCTCTTCATCGGTAACGGTCTCATGTATCATTGTCCTTTCGGAATTCATACTCTTTTCTTCAAGAAGTTTCAATTCATTTTCAAGTTCAGGAAGTTTACCATACTGAAGTTCAGCCGCTCTGTTAAGGTCATAATTACGTTTGGAAACCTCTATCTGATTCTTTACATCCTCTATCTCTTCTCTTATATTGTGAAGCCGTTCAACCTCTGCCTTTTCAGCCTCCCAGACAGCCATCATGGAAGCTGACTCTTCATGCAGTTCTGAAAGCTCCTTTTCAAGAGTAACCAGCCTTTCGCGGCTCAGGTTATCATCTTCATTTTTAAGAGCCTCCCTCTCTATCTCGAGCTGCATTATCTTCCTCTTTATTTCATCAAGAGGCGCAGGCATAGAATTAAGCTCTGTCTTGATCATGGCACAAGCCTCATCTACAAGATCGATAGCTTTATCCGGAAGGAATCTGTCGGAAATATACCTGTTGGAAAGTGTAGCTGCAGCAACAAGTGCATTGTCGGAAATCTTTACCCCGTGATATACCTCGTATCTGTTCTTAATCCCACGAAGGATGGAGATGGTATCCTCGACTGTCGGTTCATCAACCATCACAGGCTGGAAACGTCTTTCGAGTGCGGCATCTTTCTCTATGTACTTCCTGTACTCATCAATAGTAGTTGCACCAATACAATGGAGCTCTCCTCTTGCAAGCATAGGCTTAAGCATATTGCCGGCATCCATTGAACCTTCTGTCTTACCGGCGCCGACTATGGTATGAAGTTCATCGATAAACAGAATAATCCTTCCCTCAGATTTTTTAACTTCATCAAGAACAGCTTTAAGTCTTTCTTCAAATTCGCCTCGGTATTTAGCTCCGGCAACAAGTGCCCCCATATCGAGTGCAAATATCTCTTTATCCTTAAGTCCATCAGGAACATCGCCTTTAACTATTCTTTCTGCAAGCCCTTCTATGGCGGCAGTTTTACCAACGCCCGGCTCACCTATAAGAACAGGATTATTTTTGGTCTTTCTCGAAAGAATTCTTATTATGTGTCTTATCTCTGAATCTCTTCCGATTACAGGATCAAGTTTCTGCTTGGCAGCTCTTTCAACCAGGTTATAGCCGAATTTATCAAGAGCTTCATATGTATCCTCCGGGCTGTCTGACTCAACCTTCTGATTACCTCTTACATCCGAAAGAGCCTTAAGAAACTTATTAATATCAATTCCGTATTTCTTAAAAAGCTTTTTCAGTTCAGCTCCGGCAGTATCAATAATTCCTATGAAGAGATGTTCAACAGAAATGTAAGAATCTCCCATTGTATCAGCTGATTTTTCTGCCTTAATGAAGACTCTTCCGACATCCTGTCCCATATATATATCCTGGCTGCTTCCACTTACTTTCGGTTTTGAAGCGATAATCCCTTTAACTTCTTCAGTAAAATCAGAAAGATCGACATTCATTCTCGGAATAAGCTTTGCTATAAGGCTTCCATCAATTGTAAGAAGGCTGTAGAGAAGGTGTTCTGCACCTATCTGCTGAGCACCATAATCCATCGCTATCTTCTGACAGTTTTCAATTGCTTCAAGTGACTTCTTTGTAAATTTTTCTGCATTCATGATACTCACTCCTTTCATTCATCACTTTTGTTAGCACTCTCATCAGGTGAGTGCTAATCTTTTGATTATGTTATACTCCAAATACATTTACATGTCAAATAAAATTTACCAGAAGGAAACTCTCAGATTCAAAAAATCTGAGCCACTCATTAAGTTCGGAAACCCGCTGGATGCCCCACCCATTTTTTCTTCACTATCAGAATAAGTTCTCGCAGTATCAAAAAAATCCCGCAAACGCCCTGTTTATAAGCGTTTGCGGGATTTGAACGTTTAAAATATGATTACTTAAGAGTAATCTTAGCGCCAGCTTCCTCAAGTTTAGCCTTGAAGTCCTCAGCCTCTTCCTTTGTACATCCTTCCTTAAGTACCTTTGGAGCAGACTCAACTGCTTCCTTAGCTTCCTTAAGGCCAAGGCCTGTAAGGCTACGAACAACCTTGATAACGTCAAGCTTCTTAGCACCGATCTCTGTGAGCTCTACATCGAAGCTATCCTTCTCCTCTGCTGCACCTGCTCCATCAGCAGGACCTGTTGCAACAACAACACCAGCTGCTGCTGAAACACCATACTTCTCTTCAACTGCTTTTACAAGATCATTTAACTCAAGTACTGAGAGTTTATCAATCTCTGCTACTAATTCTTCAATAGTCATTTTAATTTCCTCCATTTTTGAAATTTACAATTTTTTCTTCATTGCGATGCCTAAGCCTCTGCGCTTTTCTGCTCTGCAACCTGATTGATAACACGAGCAAAGTTTGTAATAGGTGACTGTAAGCTTCCAAGGAGCTTTGAAAGAAGCTCTTCTCTTGAAGGAATCTTGGATACTGCCTCAAGTCCTTTAGCATCATAGAATTCACCTTCTACAACACCGGTCTTGAACTCAAGCTTACTAGCCTTCTTAGCAAAATTTGCAATAATTCTTGCAGGAGCTGTTGCATCTTCTTTAGAGATTACTACAGCAGTAGGTCCTTCAAGACTATCACTAAGTGATTCGAATTCTGTTCCTTCGATAGCACGCTTAACCATAGTGTTCTTATATACCTTATAAGTAACACCTGCTTCTCTTGCAGACTTACGAAGCTCAGTATCCTGTGCAACTGTAAGACCACGATAATCTACAAGAACAACTGATTTAGCGCCTTCGATATTAGCCTTAATTTCGTCAACTATAGGCTGCTTGATATCTACCTTTGCCAAAACCATGCACCTCCTTATTTTATTAATGACTGCGCATAATTAAAGGACTAAAAAAATCCTTTGTCTACGAAAGTCGTAAACAAAGGATATAAGATCAAAAGTTAAAATCCCTGAATCTTTTCCTCGGCGGGCTGACTCGCGTCAGTTAGGCTTAAAATAAGCACCTGCTGTCTACGGCAGTTCATCGTGAGATACATTACCACAGTTAAACATGAACTGTCAAGGAATATTTTTATGGATGATAGTTCAATTAGGGATAAAATGGTGCTTTCATCTCGGTAATTGAATTACCGAAGATTCCCGCTTAGGTATCCTAACAGGTTTTATGTTCCGATAATCTTTTTTATAAGCTTTACGCTTTCTGTCCCGGCAGTTTTCTGTCGGAGTCTTTCCCTGAGAAGCAGCTTTCGCCCCTCATCTTTTAATGTGTAAATCATAACAGCATTTTTTGAGACTGATTTTCTGAACAATTCAGCTGTCTCTTTTTTTAATGCCAACACATCAGGAACAGCAATATAGTTCTTAACAAAAAAGCCGAACCCGACCATATATTTGGGTGACTCAATCGGGCTTACTATCTGCTTAAGACACCTTGCATAAAGCCTCGAATCTCTTTCGGATGCAGATTCAAGATAATAACTCACTCCGTATGAAGATAGTTTCTTACTGATGCTGCTTTTCCTTTCAATCAGTTCCGCCTTGACGAGTGCCTTGTGAAGCGCCCCTGCCACAACATCAAAACGTCCCTTTGAAAGTGAATTTCTCAAGAATCTGTCCTTTAATCCGACTTTATATCTCTTTGCAGGGATATCGACCACATCTCTTACAAGAATATTTCCTTTCCGAATTGCAACGTTTTCCCAGCATTTTCTGACGAAATCTCTTTCTTTTGACTTCTCCTTCATATACTGATTCCATGAGGAAACATCACTCATGGAAATGCCTTCCGCAGTCATCCTTCCAAGACCGCTTTCCACTCTCATGCCATCCATACTCAGTCCGACAATTGAGTCAAATCTCTGCCTCATTGATGCATTTTCAGATGACCCGTCGATGTCTCTTGCATCTGTCATTAGGTGCCATATATTTGCCACTTTATCAGGCGTATTCACGTCTATTCTAAGAGCTCGTCCCCTCATCTGATTCGTCTTTACATACATCGAAGAAGTACTTCCGATTATAACGGTGTTAACAGACGGTGCATCCCACCCTTCACCTAAAAGAGCCGCCGTACCTATAAGTATTTCTATCTTTCCTTTTTCAAAAAGCGAAGTAACTATTCCCGTTATCTCATCACTTTTTGAGTCATTTCCTTCATAGAGCAAGTAATCCGTACTTCCGAGTTTTTTCGCCTCCCCTGAAATCCCATGATCATCCAGCATTTCCTGCATAACTTTTTTCGGGAGGATTACCATACTGCCTGTAAGAACTCCGATCCTTTGTCGATAGGCTCTTTTTTCCATCGGATTATCATCTGTGATAGGTTCCATATATGTTTCAAGATTACCCAGATGCTCAAGTCTTCTAAGTCTTTCAAATACCGGAACAACGCCAAGATCTGTCAAAGTCTCAAGCGTCTCAATTTTTCCCATGTCTTCCTTTCTTATATAATCCATAAGAATGAGACATCTGAGTTTTTCACCCATGGACACTGTTTCAGTTTTAACTATATCAAGAATTGCACTAAGTTTAGATGCAGAATTTCTGAGAGTTTTATCTGCCTCTTCCGAAATAAGGCTGTCTTTCAGTCTTCCTCTTATCATGAGGTGATTATTTGTAAGAATCCCGGTTAATTCTTCTCTAAGTTCCTCTGTAAAATCTTCAGGATCATTTTCCAGAATATCTTTCATAAGCGGCATAAACCATTTTATATTTTCTATGGAATCCGCCCCTGTTTCATCCAGACTCTCTCTTATTCTCTTATCCCAAAGATCAAATGCCTTATCAGCCTTTTCTCTGCTTTCTTCAAACTCTACCTGCCAGTTTTCTCTGATAAAACTAATATAACTAAGCAGATGCCCGAGATAATCCGGATTCCTGATCAGCTTATCAGCGTAATCAAGCGGCTCCTTAAAAAAAGGGAGCTTCATCACTTCAAAATAAAGCTTCTTATCTCTCAGCACCTGCTTCATGCAGTCTCTATTTCTGTTAACTTCTTTTAGTATCTTTTCATGCTCAATATCTGTTGGACGGCAAATATATAAATAATCCTGATGAGGACATAAACAGTTTTTTACAACCATTTCGGGAATAGAAATCTCTATATCAATCTCACCGCAAAGATCGATATATCTTTTCCACTCAATATCGGTGGTATCCATAGGCGGAGTTGCTGTGAGCGATATGAGATTTACATTCATTTCACTGAGAAATTCCGTAAGAGCCTTCCACCACTCACGTTTTAAATGATGCGCTTCATCAAGGCAAACTGTTTCTATGCCTTCCAGTTTACATAATTCAATGAGTTCTTTAAAAGAGCTGCGTTCGCTGTCTTCCCTGCTATATATGCTGAAAAGCGCCTGATATGTCGTACAGGTAATAACTCCCGGATTATTTATATCGAGTGAAAAGCTGTCATTCCATTTACTCTGCTCATCCGCTGTGTCCTTAACAAAGTTAAACAAAAACCTTTCCTTCCATTGATTCCTGAGGTTGATCGTAGGAACAAGAATCAGAGCTTTCTTGTCCAGTCTCCTCAAAAACTCGAGTCCAAGTATGGTTTTCCCTGAGCCGGGAGCAGCCGATATATGAAGCTTTCTGTCATTCATATAGCAGGCAGCCCGATCCAGCACATCTTTCTGATAATCCCTAAAGGGAGTCTTTAAGTTTATACCTTCATACATCCGGCTTTACTTTTCCTATCCTTTAATAAAAAATGCATTTGAGAATTTTCTCATTGTTTCAACATCCCTTGCTCCTGCCACTTCATATGCAGAATGCATTGCCAGCTGGGCAAGTCCTATATCTGCCGTATCAATTGAAACATGCATGTTAGAGATATTTCCGAGTGTACTTCCACCCGGTTCATCGGAATGATTTACAAATGTCTGGTATGGAATATCTGCGTCTTCGCATATTTCTTTTACGAATGCTCCCGAAACGGCATCTGTGGTATAGCTCTGTCTTGCACTGTACTTTATAACTATTCCACCATTCATTTTTGGTGCCTGTACCGGGTCATACTTATCGGTATGTGCCGGATGCATCGCATGAGCATTATCCGCGGAAATCATAAAGCTGTTTGCAAGTGCAGTATAGTATTCCTCCCTGCTTCTTCCGAGATTATCATTTATTCTTTCTATCAGATTATGGAGGAAATCTGAATCTGCACCCTGCTTGGTTCTCGAGCCAACTTCTTCATTGTCAAATATGCAGAGCATTTTAATGTATTTAGAGTCTAAAGTTTCTTTATCAGTTCCATTATTATTGATTCCCGGTTTATCATTCCCTTTAATCTTTACAGCATCAAGGAATCCATGAAGTGAGCACCATACACATTCCTGATCATCAAGTCTGGAAGAACCGATAAACTCATCATTAATCCCCCAGATTCTCCCTTTTTCACGTATATACATATAAAGGTCACTTCCTAAAACCTTATCAGGCTCTACTCCTGCTGCATCAGCAACCATGGACATAATTCCATTTGTAGTTTCGTTATTGTAACCTTCTGAATCTGCCACTGACATTTCGTTTGATGCACTGACGATCGGAAGCATATCCTTTTGAAAACTGTACTTATACCCTGTATTTGCATCTTTGTTCATATGTATTGCAAGACTTGGAATAACAGCAATATCCTTATCAACATTAACAAGATAGGTTTTTATGCCGCCGTCTTCTCTGACCATGAGCCTTCCTGCAACCGAAAGAGGTCTGTCAAACCACGGTGCAAGAAGCATTCCGCCGTATTTTTCCACATTAAGACGCACGTAATCCTTTCCATGCATTTCAGGATTTTCCTTTAGCTTCGGGCACGGAGAATCCGAATGACTCGCCATAATTCTAAAGCCGGTATAGTTTTTAGCAGGAATAGTAAATGCAATGAGTGACGAATCATTTCTTGTCACATAATACTTTCCGCCTTCTGTAAGCTTCCACGCAACTTTCGCCTTAAGCTCCATAAATCCGTTTTCTTCAAGAATCCTCTTTGAATTTTCAATAACATGAAATGCGGTTGGTGATATATCGATAAGTTTTAGCACTTCATTTACATACTCTTTATTCATAAAAATACCGCCTGTAATTTATCTCTCCATCTTCCAAATCTGTGCAGAGTACGGAGGAAGAACCGAACCGCCGCCAAAGTCGTGCTTTGTTCCTGTAATAAGTTCATCTGCCATTCCGCATCCAGCATCAAAATGAGCTGTATATTCATAATCACCTGCATTTATAGCGACAAGAATTCTTTCGTCCTCAAACTGCCTTTCGAAAATGCATTGATGATTGGTAAGTACAACAGAACGGAATGAACCATAGCAGAGCGCCTTACTGCTTTTCTCAATTTCCGCAAGTTTTGAAATGAGTGATGTAAGATCATTCCACTCAGGTTTTTCAAAAGATGCTCTGAGAGCCGGATCGCCTTCTTCCTTTCTTGCCTTTGTTCCCCACTCGCTTCCGTAGTAAACACATGGAATACCCGGCATACAGAACATAAGCGTATATATAAGCGGAAGATGTTTAGGGTTCTCAAGTATACTTGCAACTCTTGTAACATCATGGTTATCGACAAATGAAAGAAAATGCTTTCCTCTGTACCAGCTCCAGTTTTCCGGTCCGAACTGCTGAATAAGTGTGTTGATTATCTCAAAAAGATTCATTGAGTTAAAGCTGGAGTAAAGCCCCTTGTAGCACGCATAGTTAGTTGCACTGTGCAGCATTTCATCATTAACAAACTGATTATAGTCACCGTGAAGAAGTTCTCCCAGAAGAAGAAACTCCGGCTTAATGTCATTTGCAAAACGCCTTAAATCACGAAGAAAATCTCTGTCAAGGCAGTATGCAACATCAAGTCTAAGTCCGTCTATTCCAAACTCATCGACCCAGTATCTTATCTTGTCAAATATATGATCCTTTACGGCAGGATTTCTGAGATTAAGCTTTACAAGGTCATAGTGTCCCTCCCAGCCTTCGTACCAGAAACCGTCATTATAATTTGAATTGCCTTCAAATGAAATGTTGAACCAGTCTTTATAAGGTGAATCCCACTTCTTTTCCTGCACATCCTTAAATCCAAAGAATCCGCGGCCTACATGATTGAAAACACCATCCAGAACAACCCTTATTCCGGCGTCATGAAGTTTACTTACAACTTCCTTAAAATCATCATTTGTCCCTAGTCTTTTATCTATAAGACCATAGTCCCTTGTATTATAACCATGAGTATCCGACTCAAATACAGGTGAAAAATACACTGCATTTACTCCCAGTTTCTCCATATGAGGTATCCAGTCAATAACCTTAAGGATTCTGTGCTCCAATACACCATCATTTTCATAAGGTGCTCCGCAGAAACCAAGCGGATAAATCTGATAAAACACACTCTCATCGTACCACATTTATATTTCCTCCTTTTATCTAACCATCTCTATTTTTTATCTTAATTTCCCGAAATGATTTCATCAAAAAGTCTGTCGGATGCATTTCCGTCAGGATTTTTAAGACATTTTTCTTTAAGCATATCTACTGCCGCGTAGTAAGAATCTTCCCTCTCACCTTTTATCATACGCACCAGTTCATCCTCGTCAGCTGCCATGACTTTACTGAGAAGTTCACCCGGATTAACAGTGAATTCTTTTTTATGAATATAAGTTGAAATGTCAGGCGCATAAATTATAAGCGGTATGTCTCTTACAAGCGCAAAAAGCGCTTCCTCCCTGTAATCGGAAATGACTGTATCAGCAGAAGCTATAAGCGAAGCCGTACTGAATTCATGTAAAAGATTTTCATCAGCATTTATATCTTTATCCTGATCACGTGATTTTGCATCGCCCGGATTCATAATCTGATCATTTAAAAAGATTTCTCCTGACTCAATCCCATCTAAAAGCCTTAGATGCGGGCTGATTGCAAATCCCTGCAGATATTCAGGTATAAGTTTTTTATCCTTCGTATCAACTATAACGATATAATCCTCAGCAAGACTTTCATAGGATCGTCTTAGAAAGCCTGATAAAAGCACATCAAGACCGACCCTCTCCTCAGGAAGTATAAGCAGTACTTTTTTACCTTTTATTTCAGGTACTATTCTTTCAAGATAAGCCCGCGATTCATTTATATAATCTTTATCAAAGAAAATGTCTGTAGCAGGATTACCTGTCTTCAGAATCTTTCCACCTTCCTTAAGATTATAATCACTGCCGCCATCTATGACCATGTCATAACTGCTGTGAATAGGAAACTCGTCCCTGTCTTCCTTATCGAGTCCCGCAATAACTGCTGCAGTCGAATTCCACCTTTTCCTATAAGAGAACACCTCGGGAACAAGCTGCACTGTTTTAGTCTCCGGTTTTACATCAATCATCCTGAGAAGATACGGTTCTCCGGCAATTACGAGATTCTCCGTACCGGAAAGAATTTCAGCATACTCTGCGGCATTTGATGCATCTACCGTAGTATCACCAATAAAAGTAATCCCTCTTTCAGTTGCAACTTTTTCAAGGTGTATATATAAATCCGAATCAGTATATTCATCCACTATAAGTGCGGTGCTGCCTTTTATAACCGGTTTTTCTATAAGACTGTCATACTTCTTTTTGAAAATCCTTCTTATTTTCCGTAACCTGCCAAGCCTCTCGGTATATTCATAAAAAGGTCGCGTTACAGGATTAAGTATCATATCTTCACCGAGTGCTTCCTCCCTCTTCCACGGAAGAAGTCTCTCGCCAAAGAATTCATTGAAAATTCTTTCTGTTGCATGACCGTCACAGCCGGACATGAATTTCTTTCTGAATTCCCTGACTTTTGTTTTATCAAATTCTTTTTCAAAGTTCTTAATGTTATCTATAAGTTCCCTGTTCGTGTAACATACAGGTCCCGGCGCAAGTTCCTCAAAGTCATAATAAAATCCACGCCAGTCAAAATAGTTTGCCAGATCATAAACATAAAAAAGCATAGGTTTTTCAAAGAGCGAAAATTCAAATATAAGAGATGAGTAATCCGATATACATACATCGGAAACCGCAAGCAGTTCTTCTATACTCATAAGGTCACTCATATCTCTGGCAAAGTCTTTATCCTCCTCATCAATAAGAGGTCTTTTCTTTACAAAAGGATGATGCTTGGTGACGAGCACATAGTCATCACCAAGTTTATCTTTAAGCATCTTTATATCGAGCATATCCGGCGATTCCGCTTTTCTTACATGCCCTCTGAAGGTCGGCGCATAAAGGATTATCTTCTTACCTTCCGACTCAGGGAAAAGCAGCGTCATATGCTCTTTCGCGTTCCCAAGAAATGCATTGTCGTAAAAGATATCCGACCTGCTTATTCCGGTGCCCTTAACTGCCTCACGTTCTTTTTCCTTACCCATGGCTTCAACATAAGCCCATTCAACCTCAGGGCTGCTGACTGTAACAAGGTCATACTTCGGATGAAGCGGAAATTTCTTCATCTCATGGTAGTCCATGCCAAACTTCTTATCAGCTATACTGAATCCGAAGCGCTTAAATGCACCCGCAGCATGCCACATATTCATTATATGCATGCCTTTTCTTCTTTTTAATGCCCCGCAGATGTTATAACTGTCATTCATGATTATATAAGCGGCAGTTGCAGCATCTTTTACAAAACTCACCTGTCTTCTGTAAAGCTCAGCCTTATTAACACTTCCCTGCATTAAAAAATGCACATGAATATCAAGGTTGTACTCCCTTATCAGCTTGTCAAACAGGAGTCTGTAATTACTCGACAGCTCCGGACTGGTCAATTCAAGGAATACAACCTTGTTCTCCTTTACCGGTTTCATACCGGCAGTATGATATTTGAACGGTATAAGTATCTTAAAAAAACAGATTTTTTTAATATCTCTTTTAAAATAAAAGAAATTCTTCAGAAACTTCTGATGAAGTGGTTCCTTTCTCTCCTGTATTACGATACTTTTATTCTTTAAACTCATTTCATGCTATCCTTATAGTTTTACTTATGTGCGTTACATGATTCACTCCGTGAATCATGCCTATTGTACCACAGTACCGAGATTCGCATCAGCGAATCCGGGACGTTACAGGCAGGTTTCGCAGAAACCTGTCCGACGTGAGGAGGATACAATGTGCGTTACATATACGCACATTGTACCACACATAAGTAGCTACCGCCACTATCTCACATTCTTTTTCTCCAGCGTTTTCCTCTTAGAATAACAACACTTCCGACAAGTGCTGTGCATGAAATAATAAACATGATATGAAGCGGAGTTTTATCACCTGTCCCGGGTGTTTTTGGCGTTCCCGGAGTTTTTGGTGTATTCGGCGTCTTTGGTGTATCAGGTGTCTTTGGTGTGTCCGGTGTATTCGGCGTCTTTGGCACTTCCGGTGTTTCAGTTATTGTTACCGTCTGATCCTCATCATTTATATCAGCATGAACTGCAACCGGTAATACCCCTTCATCCGGTATCAACTCTTCAAATGCAACAATGCTTACATTCTGAAGTTTAAGTAAAACAGCATTAAACTTAAAATTAACATCAACCATACCTGCTCCCGTACTTGAAGCCTCGAATTCTGATACCCCCGCTATTTCATTTCCATTCTCATCCTTAAGGCTTTCTCCGGTGTTTTTATTCATAAGCTTTCCTTGCAAAGTATACTTTTTCCCCGGAATAAGATTTTTATATGCCACACTGTCAACCAGTGTAACTTCTTCGTCAGGAACTACCGTATGTGATACATTTTCTTTACCAAGAAGAGTTGTTCTTATTTCAGGCACAGTAAGTTCCTGATCTTTATCTTCCAAATCGCTGTGAGATGCAATCAGCGTCCCGGCGGAATTATACAGTTCTTCAAATATAACTATACTTTTTCCTTTTAATCCATCCTGCATATCTTCCGGTATTTCAAATGAAACATTTTCATTTCCATCGTACGACTCCTCTTCTCCTTCAACCGTAAATACAGTCTCACCGGTAAGACCTTTTCCGTTTATAATAAGCGCTTCTTTAGTTTCCTTGTCCATAACCGTGCCTTTTAAAGTATATGTATCAGGAACAAGATTCTCATAATAGACAGTGTCTGTAAACCTGCCCTCCGAACTAAGCAGTTCATTTCTGTCTTCCGTGCCTTTTGCCCTTGTCTTTATTACAGGCATATACGTTGTCTGACCTCCGAAATTGATATCTTCATGAACGAAAAGCGTAACATCATCCGATTTTTCTTTTACGTCCTCAAATATAACAATCTTTCTGGACTCAAGTGGTATACCCGATGCGTCAAAAGTGAGTTTTACATCAACAGTTCCATCTTCACTTTCAGGAACAAATTCCTCAGTTCCTGTTACAGGAAGTCCGTCTGAGCCTATAAGCTTCATTTCCTCGATTTCTGAATCAGTGTAGTCATCCCTTTCGTCATCCGGTCTTACATAAAGCGTTCCCGTAACTTCATAAGTTTTACCGACCTCAAGCCCCGTATAATTAACCGAGTCAACTATTGTAACTATCCCAAGTGAGTTTATGCTTTTACTGCCATCAGAAGATTTTGCAAATGTACCGCCATCAGGGGTTCTTACCGTCTGGTCAGCGTCATTCTTATCCGCGTGAACTATCGGGAACTCTACGCTCTTATCATCGGTACCGGGATAATACTTTTCAAATTTTCCGCTGCTTATGTCCGATTCGGAAACATTTCCAAGATATAGGCTTTCAAATACCACAAATGTTCTGCCCTGTATCCCTTTAAGATTAAGTCCTTCAAATTTCACCTCAACCTCTTTACTTGCACTGTACGGGGATGTGTCGCCACTACCGTCTACTTTGAAGCTCTTCCTTGCGCTTGCAAATTCACTGAGTTCTCCATCCTCATTAATCATCATAAGCTTTCCTATAAGTGTATAGGTCTCACCATATTTAAGCTTCTTCATAGTGCAGAGATCAGTAAGAACCTGATTGTCCGATGCAGGAAGTACCTTCGTTCTACTATTTGCAGTTTCTATAAATGCTTTTGTGCCTAAAGTCGGTCTTTCAACCTTTACAGGAATATTTGAGACAGAAATCTGAACTACTGACGTTTCATTATGATTTACTCCTTCTGAAAGACTTTGATAATAAGAAATAGCTCTTCCGAGTCTTCCTTCCTTTGCGCCATAAGCCGCAAAATGCTGTGCTCCCGCCAGATATTCGTGATTATAGTAAAATGTATTTTTATCGGTCTCGGACATTTTATCCCAGACTACTGTTTTTATATCCTTATTGCTACCGTAATAATATGCCGTATCAAAGGCATACGAACCGAGTCTATGCTCTGTATTTCCCGAACCATACTTAACAAAGTGCATAAATGCATTGTAATCCGACATTTTACCGATAGCTTCTTTACCGTATATCTCCTTATACTGCTTCGGATCGAATGCATATTGATAAACCTTACCGGCATAGTTAATGTCGCTTGGCTTTGCATTTTTTATAATCACATTAAAGCCTGCTTTCCCCTGCTCTGTTAATAGATAGTTTTTGGGAACCGTTGTCTCTTTAACTAAATATCTTCCGTCTTTAAGTCCGGTAAGTCTTCCGAATCCGTTTACGCCCGGCTTTATAGTACCGACGCTTTCACCCCGAGAATCATAGACTGTAAAAACTGCGCCATTAACCGGTTCAGCCTTGCTTTTAGAGGAATGCTTATATATTTCTATCATTCCGGCAGGCTCTTCGAAATCTATTGGAAATACATATACATTCTGAGTAAAGACTCCCTTTCCGTCCGCAGGTCTGTAAACAGGTGTACTGCTGTGTTTATCGTACTGATATCCGTTTCCTGCATATATGGAAATATGAATGTCATTTCCTGTGTTATCCGGCCAGTAAATGATCATATCTCCTGCCTTTATCTTATTCTGATTTTCATATTCCCTAAGCTTTCCCTGAATAGCTGCGGGACTGCTTAAATTTCCAAGATAATAATGATTTATATATGCCTGGTTCTGCTGAAGATATCTAGCGAACCACGCAAGATTGGCAAGGTTTTTATACCTTGTATTCATGTATGTTCCGTCATACGGGAATTTTGATTTAATCCCCCCTATCGTATTATCCGATCCCGTTCCGTTATTTTTTTGATCTGTATAATAAAGCGCCGAAAGCACAAATCCCGTACAGTTATATCCGACTCCGGAATTAGCCCCGGAAAGCTGATTTCCGCTTTTACTGCAGTTAAAACTTTTGTATGCCGCCGAATCATCCGTTTCCCATCCCGAATACGATATAGATACTCCTTTATAATAAGCCGCATCATAATTAAGTCCTGCAGTCTTATTAGATACTATCCAGTTTATAAGAGATTCTCTCGTTACATTTAATCCAAGAAAATCTGTAAATGACATTTTGTCTGTAACATCTTCCATCATGCCGAGCGACGACCTTGCTATATCAAACATCTCATCACCGGTAATAATAGTTAGTATGTCCTCATCATAGTCATATACAAATATATCCTCGTTCTTCGACTCATCCTTCAATAGTTTACCTGCAAATCTTGCCGAAGCTTCGGATGTGGAAGATGCAACAACATAGTAATCCACTGTTCGACCGAAGTTAGAGCTCTTTATAATTTCTTTTCCGTTGCAGGCTCCGATAATAACTGCCTCATCAACTCCACCCGGTACAAAGTATCCGGCATTTGAGCCATTATTCCCGGCAGCTCCTACTACTTTGATCCCTTTTAGATGGGCTTCCCTGATAACATCCGCAACCTGGCTGTTTTTACTGCTTCCAAGTGCCGAAAAAGCAAGCAGTATAATATCAGCCTTTGACTCTATCGCATAACGGATTGCGGCATATATATCCGAGGGTTTTCCTTTTCCGTTTTTATCAAGAGCCTTTATGGATAAAACCGACGCATCCTTTTCTTCTTCTTTTATAAACCTGTACATATCGGTTCCATGCCCATTATCATCGGCAGGACTATCACCTATAACAGAAACACTTCCGATAAGCCCCTTTTCATTTACCCCCGTATCGATAAGGGCAATCACCTTTTTACTTTTCATGGCATGCTTATCAACATCTCGATCTATATCATCAACAATATCACCAAGAATAGTAATCGCATCATTCAAATCTGCAGAACCCGGCGTCTGTTCCTCATCAGATTTATCTGCAGGCTTATCATCAGCTACATTGAATATCTCCTCATCTTTTTCAACTATATCCGCCGCTTCCATATAGTAGTTATAGCCTTTGTCCCTGTCGTCTTCCGTTTCATAGCCTATAAGATATACATTTTCGTAATTTGATATAACATGCCCGCTCGTTAAAATGCTCTCATTATCCGTACCAACAAGCAGTCTGTATATGTAGTCTTTTTTCGTACTATCTTCACCACCATCCGAACCATCAATTCCATCCTCTGCTCCCGATACGTCTTCTGAAGCTGCATCACAGGGTGTAACACGTCCCCCGGATTCAGTCTCTCCGCTTGGCATTGTCTGTTCCCCGGATGCAGTCTGTCCGCCCAGCGCATTTTGTTCACGGGTTTTAGTCTGTTCCCCGGATGTGGTCTGTTCCCCACTCACAACATTTCCGGCAGCACCTTTACCGGCTTTCTCTCCCCTTCCCATAACTGTCCCTGCATAAGTATCGACAGATAAAAATGACAGTACCATGGAAAATAGCATTATCACTGCAAGTAACTCTCTTCTCTTCAAGATCCTTTTCATATTTCTCCTCCGTTTCCTATCCCTATTAAACGGTTTTAATTACCGCCATGATTAAATGAGTCTTTCACAAAGACTCCCGGAGAAATACAAGATACCTACTGTATAGTTTGGGATATACAGTATCAGGGATGATAAGATTAAGCATTCTCATCTGATAAAAATTCTATCAGAACCATTCTTAAGTATTCAACGAATAAAGTGTGATAAAAAAAAGAAGAATGCTACGTTTTGTAGCACTCTTCCATTCTTTCAATATTTAATCAACATAGAGTTAACAAAGTAATCAACCAGAGGCTGTTATCTACTCATGAAACCATACATTTACATCACAGTTTCCCGAAACACCGCTCACATTTCCTTCAGGCGTATACTGCATTCCTTCTATATGATACGGAAAATCCAGCAGTGAATAATTAGCAAGCCAGAACTGATATTTACCTATTCTGTCAATTTCAAACCTTGTCAGGAACCAGTTTCTGTTGGCATAGATCATTGGTGTATAACCTGCTTCCTTGATCGTTTCGCAGAAACCTACTATAGCATCAGTCCTTGCGGTATTATCGATGTTGTTGGCTCTTGCCGATTCGTCAGCATCAACATACTCTGTATCTATAGCTATAGGCATTGAAAGCTCGGCTCCGCCGATCTGACTGAGCACGTATTTTGCTTCTTCAACGCCCTCTTCATATGTAACAGCCTGAGTAAAGAAATAAACCCCGACATTAAGCCCCGCATCTCTCGCGCCGGCAAAATTGGATGTAAAGTATTGATCGGCAACGATATTCGCATCTTCACCATAACCACGATAACCGGTTCTTATCATAACGCCCTCTACTCCGGACTCCTTAACAGCTGCCCAGTTAACGTCTTTGTTATAACTTGAAACGTCTATTACAGTTCCGTCACTTATCTCTTTTTCTCCTGTATAATGAACGTATTTCTTTCCATCAGGAACACTGAATTCAGTTGCTATATCTTCGAATGCATTTCTCTCAACATTCGCACTTATCTTCTGATACTGACCTTCTACATAGACGTACGCCTTCTTCATGTATCTTTCATGGTTATCATTTATAACATCTGCTATCGAATAATCAGCATCTAAATGAATGATATCACCAACAAGATCAGCAGAAATAGGCTCGCCTCTGTAAAGTCTTTTACTTATCTCGACATATGCAACACAAATGACTACTGCAAATACTATAAAGAAAAACCAGAGTTCAATCAGCTTTTTACGCTTCTGCTTTTTCACGCTCTTTCCGGACATTTTCACCTGTCTGGAGTATGTCTCACCTTCCTCGTCCTCGTAGTCATCATATCCTTCATCATACTCATCCGGCTCATCGTCATACTCATCGTAGTACTCGTCATCATATTCATCATATTCATCGTAGTCATCATCATATCTGTATTTATCATGTGACTTGATGTAGCTGTAATCACCGTAATCTTTACTGTTTCTTTTCCCTGCCATCCTTTACTCCCAAAATAAGACTTCCGGTCACTGTAAACACTGCTCCGAGAAGCAGTATCACAAAAACCTCCTTAGCATTATAAAACTCTTTTAGTAAAAATGGAATATATTTTCCAATCTTTTCCCCATGGTAGTATATGATAACCGATAATGCATTATTTGTAAAATGCATGATGATCCCCGGGAAGATACTTCCCGATTTATATGCGGTATAACATATAGCGGCACCAAGAAGCGCGGTTGTAAAGAATCTTACAATACTCATATGATATACACCAAATGTAATGGCAACTATAAGTATAGCAATAAGTGGTTTATACCTTCTTTTCATGGCAGAGAAAACAAATCCTCTGAACATCATTTCCTCGCATACCGCCGGAACAAATGCAACGACCAGAAGCGTCACCCAAAAGCCCTTATTAAGATAATCTTCCATTCCAACATTTACATTTTCCATCTCCGACGGAAAGAGATATCCCAGAAGACTTGTAACGATCATTCCGATAAACAGAGCACCTAAAATAAGGAAAAAGCCGCCAATATAGTTCTTTAGTCCGGTTCTTCTTATCAGAAATGTATCGCGTATACTTCTTTTGGTATAAAGCGCATAAAGTACAGGAATACCGGCTATAATCAGAACCTGTGACAATGTAAGACCTATCATTCCGAGCCTCAGCTGAAGAAGTCCGCCGACATATATAAATACAACCATTACGAGCATGAGTATGAACCATGCATCGCCCACTAATGGCACTCCGCCCTTCTCCATATTTTTTCTTTTCTCGAAAAGATTAACAGAAATCCTTCCTTCATCAAAAAGAACCTTTTCACTTCTGTACAGCCTGCCCAGAATCAGTATTCCGAATACAGAATATGCTATGTTGGTAACTATGATAATGCCTATCATTTCATAATTAATCTTAAAAAGAAGAAGCTCTTTTATGACGAGTACAACATTTGCAACGGGTACCATGGCAAGTCCTTTTGTGAGTTTAAGATTAGGTATAAAACCAAGATACCCAGTCATTATAACAATGAGGGTGAGCGGAGTTATATAGTTGTTTGCTTCCTTCTGGGACTTGGCAAGCGATGTGATACACATGGACACCGCAGATAAAAACAGCGAAAAGCTGAGCGTTACAAGCATGATAAGCAAAAGAGACGGTATGAAATTCTGCCACTTAAACCCGGCAAAGAAATTATTCATTTCATTTTCATCCATAATGCCCGACAGGTAATTTATCATGAACGCTCCCATCCCTCCCATGGAGAGAACATTCAGAAATGCTGATATAACACCGATTATGGTTATGGTTATAAACTTGCTGAATATTATATCTCTGCCCGGTACAGGAAGTGAAAATGTCGTTTCAAGAGTTCCTCTTTCCTTTTCACCTACAGTCGTATCTATAGCCGGATACACAATTCCCGAAATAAGGCTCGTAATAAGAAAGAACGGTATGAGCTGACCAAGCAGGCTTCCGGCAGATTCTTCCTTGGTGGCGATATTTTCCGGCACTATACTAACAGGTGAGAGAACCTTTTCGGCATCCAGACCGTGTGAAGTGATAAGCCCCTCTATCTTCTCGTCTTTTATCTCTCTTATTAAAGAGTCAAAGACGTCATAACATCCCGTGGAATTGACCACCGAGCTGACATAGTAAAGTGTATAGACATCCTTACCGTCTTTGCTGCCGTATATCACCGCTATGTCGATTGATTCATCGGAAAGACTCTTTTTAAAGTTGCTTATCTCACCAGCGTCAATAATCTTTATATGAGTTGCGCCATCCTCATCATCGGCGTGCTTTTTGTTATACTCTTCAATCTTCGCATAGATGGGATCATCACTTTCCACTTTAAGATAAGCCCTGTAATCCTGCCCTCTTCCGCTTGTAAGTATCATCGACATTACAAGCATTGCTACAAGGAAAATGATGGGATAAAGGAGAAGCGGTACCGCAAACATCATAACAACAGTCTTGTGGTCTCTCATCACATCTCTCAGTTCTTTTTTAAGGAGCGCTTTCATGACTCTACTTCTCATCGATATCCTCCTTTCTTATGACTTCGTAAAATGCATCGCGGATGCTGTTTTTTCCTGTCTTTTCCTTTAATTCATCCGGCGTCATATTCAGAACTATTTTTGCATGATTCATAAGGAGTATCCTGTCGCATAGATATTCTGCCTCTTCCATATAGTGGGTTGAATATATAATAGTCTTTCCCTTTTCTTTCTCCCCTTTCATAAATTCTATGATGGATGAGCTGCTTATAATATCAAGTCCAAGAGTCGGCTCATCAAATATATATACTTCAGGACTGTGAATAAGACATCTTGCAATCGACGCCCTCTGGTTCTGTCCGGTTGACAGTTTTTCAAGCCTGTTATCGATGAATTCATCCATATTCAGAGTTTTTGAAATGTCATCTATCCTTTCAGAAAGTACATCTTCCGGTATTCCGTAGATTTCACCAAATAGCTGCATCAGTTCTCTCGGGGAATTTCTCCTGTAGAGCTTTGTATTTCCCGAAAGATAGCCTATATGCCTTTTTATATCAAGAGGATCCATGTAGCTTTCCCCACCTATCTTATAAGTAATACTCCCCTCTGTCGGCTCCATAAGACTTGCGACCATACGAAGAAGCGTAGTCTTACCTGCACCATTAGGTCCCAGTATACCGACAATCTCACCATCATTTACATCAAACGAAACATTGTCCACAGCAAAAAAACTCTGCTTTTTATGATCTTTATCTGTTCTTATAAAAGACTTTCTTATATTCCTTACTTCAATCATATTAATTCTCCGTAATATATGAAGAAGGCAATCACTCCGATTCAAAATTTGAACAAGAATGATTGCCTTCTCCCGTTACTTTATATATGTAACTAACCCCACTATAACAAAATGTATCCCTACGAATAATCAAATTATATCATAAATAATAAAAATGGCAAGCATTTTTAATCAATTTGCACAAAAATTATGAATTATTCTCTTTTGCTACCAGATTTGCAGCCCCATACATCTCACGAAGCTTAGGTTTTTCTATCTTTCCGGTGGCATTTCTTGGTACATCTGCAAAGATAATTTTTCTCGGTCTCTTATATCTCGGAAGCTCAAGACAGTATTCATTTATCTCGTCTTCAGTTGCAATCTGACCTTCCTTAAGCTGGATTATAGCAGCAGATATCTCACCGAGTCTCGCATCGCCTATACCTATAACCGCTACATCCTGAATCTTTGAATTTTTCATAAGGAATGACTCAATCTGAACAGGATAGATATTCTCACCACCACTTATGATGACATCCTTCTTTCTGTCAACAAGCCAGATGAATCCATCCTCATCAACCTTTGCCATATCTCCCGAATAAAGCCATCCGTCCTTAAGGCACTCCTCTGTTGCCTTTCTGTTATGGTAGTAACACTCCATAACGCCCGGTCCCTTTATGAGAAGTTCTCCTACTTCTCCCTGCGGAACCTCGTTTCCTTCTTCATCGGCAACCTTTACTTCCCATCCGTATCCGGCAACTCCGATGGCACCGACTTTGTTAATATTTTCAACTCCAAGGTGAACACAACCGGGACCTATAGACTCTGAAAGACCATAGTTTGTATCATATAAATGATTAGGGAATATCTTCTTCCATCTCTGTATAAGACTTCCCGGAACCGGCTGGGCTCCTATATGCATGAGACGCCACTGATCAAGATCATAATCTGAAAGCTTAAGCTTTCCGCTTTCCAGTGCAATAAGAATATCCTGTGCCCACGGAACAAGCAGCCATACTATAGTGCAGTGTTCACGGCTTACTGCATCAAGAATGTATTCCGGCTTTGTTCCCTTTAAAATAACTGCCTTACCGCCTACGAGAAGGCTTCCCATCCAATGCATCTTTGCTCCCGTATGATAGAGCGGCGGAATACAAAGGAACACATCATCCTTTGTCTGTCCGTGATGATTCTGTTCGGTAAGAGCCGCATGCATAAGCGATCTGTGTTTATGCAGTATAGCCTTAGGGAATCCTGTTGTTCCCGATGAGAAATAGATAGCACCGTAGTCATCATCAGTAATCTCTATATCAGGCGCTATGCTGCTGCAGTTGGAAGTATCTTCTATATAGTCATCCGCAAATGAAGGACATGTATTGCCGACATAATAGAGAAGTCTGTTCTTTCCGAGTCTGTCTGCTATAGGCTCGATACGTCCTATGAATTCAGGACCGAACACAAGAACATCGCAGTCTGCAAGCTTAACACAGTACTCTATCTCTTCTGTGTCATATCTGAAATTAAGAGGAACGGCAAGTGCACCTGTTTTGAGAATTCCAAAGTAAATAGGCAGCCACTCAAGGCAGTTCATAAGAAGTATGCCTACCTTATCATTCTTCTTTATTCCTCTCTCCAAAAGAAGATTGGCAAATCTGTTAGCCTTCTCATCAAAAACCTTCCATGTGATTTCTCTTCTGTACGGTTCTTCTTCTGTTGACTGAATAAGGTCATATTCCTTCCATGTAATTCTTCTTTTTTCGGTTATCGCAGGATTGATCTCGACAAGTGCCGTATCATTTCCAAACTCTTCTGCATTTCTTTCAAGTAATTTTGTTACAGGCATTTTTATTTCTCCTTATATATGTTATGGTATTGTTTATATCTTTCAGTACCGAGTACTATCTTAACGATTTTATATTTTCTGTCCGCATTATCAAGCCAGAACTTAATACGGTTTCTTCGACTGACTCCTTGCGGCAGCTTTATACCCTCAAGCATCGACTTTTCCCACACAAGCCTGAACGCCGGATTCCATACCGTCACAGCTCTGTCAGGATGACTCACGAAATACTTTCTGCTTCTTATCTTCACATCATTATCAGGCTCATAAAAATCCCTTCTGAAGAGGGTCGCCTGATTACTGATATCAAATATCACCTGGGCTCCCGGAAACTTCTCGTATATTTTATTGATGTACTCCTTTACTTCTTTAGCACTGTAATACACGAAAATGTTTCGGCAAAGAATAAGCAGGCCAAAGCCTGTATCACTTTTAATATCGTCCATCCATGAAAGGTCATCGACTGTTTTCTCGATATTATGCTCCCTTTCACCCGCTTCAGTGAACATTTTTCTTATTGCCATCCTGCCGGATCTGTCCAGATTATACCACGTAACCCGTCCATTATCCACCCTGTCATACATGGTGTCAAGACTGCAGCCGAGATAAACTACAGTCCCGTTAGGGTATTCCTTTAAAAACAGCTTTACACTGTCATCAAATACTCTGTAGCTGGATGCAAGAAGTATGTCTTCATACTTACCTATACGTTTTCTCTTCTTAAAAAGTATCTTATTCTTGGAAATGAAACGAACTGCCTTTTCATCTCTGAATATGCTTTTATATTTTTTAGTTATGTCAGCCCTTCTTTTTATCTCATACATATGTCCGCTTATGGCAGCACTGTACTCGCCCAATATCATATCGGAAAGTATCCTTTTCATATGTATGGTCGAATGTTTAGCCGGATGCAGATAAAAATCAGTTTTTGCCTCATCATATTCAAAGAGCTTAACATCAAGCCCAAAATCATGAAGTGTGCCACAAATGTTTCTTACTGCATTTCTGTACTCACTTTTTACGCCCTGACATATAGTTATATCCTTACAGAATTCGGTATAAACCCTGTCATCATCCGAAAGTATGCTATCACTTTCACTCATCTCGGGAGCAACCATTATAAGCTTATCAGGCTCCCTCACTCCGCTCTTCCATGAATTTATAAGAATTTTAAGTAAAAGCACCGAGCCGAAACCTGTGGACACGGCAATAAGTCCGTTATCCGCAAATGACTTTGTAAAATCTTTATACGCCGTGCGAAGAAAGCTTATCACAGCCTTTTCATTTTTATTCTCATAAGAATATAACGGAAGGTATATACCCCACCCGGTATATGATGCCAGATTAAGGATATATCTTAATTCCGAATTACTTATACATCCTTCATCCCCGTCATAAACGTAAAAGAAATACTCCTCTTTAAAACCTTCCTTCGGTCTTATATAGTAACATTTATTACCATCTATCCTGGTTTCATCAACGAAAAACATAGCAGATACCCATTTAGGCATATCCGCTACGTTCTTCTTAGTATCCTTTGTTAATCTAAAACTCCCCATAATGAACCCCGATTAAAAAGGAATCAGCCCCTGAAATAATAACCTATACCCCATTTAGTATGAATATACTTTGGATTGGCAGGCTGACTTTCTATCTTCTCTCTAAGTCTTCTTACATGTACATCAACCGTTCTTGCATCACCCGGGTAAGATGTACCCCAAATTGTTTCCAGAAGTTCGTCCCTTGAATAAACTTTATTCGGATTAGATATAAGAAGAAGTAAAAGATCAAATTCCTTAGCAGTAAGGCTTGCTTCAACCCCATCTATAAAGACCCTTCTACTGTCACATTCGCAGCGAAGACCGTTTATCTCTATAACACTGTCATCTCTGCCTCTGTCCTGATCCTGTTTACTGCTTCTTCTCATGATTGCCTTGATTCTGGCTTTCACTTCAAGGATATTAAATGGCTTTGTTATATAATCATCAGCTCCGTACTCGAGTCCCAGTATCTTATCCATATCCTCACCTTTAGCAGTGAGCATAATGATCGGAACGTCAGAAAACTCTCTTACCATCTGGCACACTTCAAGACCCGTATATTTAGGAAGCATTACATCAAGAAGAACCACATCATATGAATTTTCTCTGATCTTCTCTATAGCCACCTCTCCGTCATGTGCCGTATCAACACTCATGTCATCCTGTTCAAGACTGAATTTGATACCCTTTACTATGCTTTTTTCATCATCTACTACTAAAACCTTTTTCATAGATAAAACCTCTATTTACCTTATACTTAAACCATTCATTTGTTTAATTATATAAAACTCAGCCAACCGAGATATAGTCTTTAATCCTGTCGTATAACTTATCTCCGATCCCACTGACATTTTTTATATCTTCGCAGCTGGAAAATGCACCGTTAGCTTCTCTGTAACTGATGATACTTTCTGCTTTTGCATCCCCTATACCGGGAAGTGTTGTGAGTTCATCCTTAGTGGCAGTATTAATATTGACAAGCCCGCCGGATTCTTTTTCATCATCACTTTTAGAGCTGTCTCTTCCTCTTGCAAAATCCGGATTATTCTTATAATCATCTTTCTCAGACTCATACGGAAAGTAGATCATATCACCATCAGAAACACTCTTTGCAAGATTGACCATATCCTTTGCGGCATCGTCCGTTAGACCTCCTGCCGCTTTAAGTACGTCATCAACTATGCTCCCCTTGCTTACCTTATATACACCGGGCTTATTCACCGCTCCGCATATATAAATACTGACGAGGGCATTCTCGTTTAAATTTGAATCACCTGTATCATCTTTATATGTAACTATCCCGCTTTCTCTCCCGCAGGCAGAAAGGGTAAATAAAATCATAAAAAAAACAAAAAATTTTCTCATATATAAACCTCCTATGCGAAGTCTATATATAAGCATATGATACCATGTTTTATTTTATATAATCAAAGAGATTAATTCAATATGATTTTGCCTGATTTTTATCTAAAAACGCTGTATGCGATTCATTTTAGAAAAGTGCCTCTTTGAGAATGGCTGTACCGATACCCTTTTCAGTGAAGAACTCAAGAAGAAGACAGTGTTCAACTCTTCCGTCAAGTATATGGACACGGGAAACTCCGTTCTTCATAGCCTCTATACAGTTCTGAAGCTTAGGCATCATTCCGCCTCCGACAACGCCCTTATCTATGAATTCCTGGGCTTCATGAATATCCATCTCCGAAATAAGAGTTCTCTTGTCTGACGGATCTACGAATACTCCTTCGATATCTGTAAGGAATACAAGTTTTTCCGCACTTACGGCTGTTGCAATTGCACATGCACAGTCATCTGCATTTATATTGTAACCATGGTTATCCTCTTCTCCTATTCCTATAGGTGCGATAACCGGAATAAAATCATGTTCGATAAGTGTATCAAGAAGCTCACTGTTTGATTCAGTTACTTCGCCTACATAACCTATATCTTTTCCGTCTGCCAGTTTCTGTTTAACTTTAAGAAGTCCGGCATCCTTTCCACTGATACCTACTGCCTTAAGTCCAAGACTTGTCATCATAGCAACCAGGCTCTTATTAACCTTTGATAAAACCATCTCAGCCACATCAAGAGTCTCCTCATCCGTAACTCTGAGTCCGTTGATAAATTCTGATTCCTTACCGAATTTCTTAAGGATGGTACTTATCTCCTTTCCTCCGCCGTGAACAACGATAGGTTTCATTCCTATAAGCTTAAGAAGTGCAACATCTCTTATAACATTGAACTTAAGATTATCATCAAGCATTGCACTTCCGCCATACTTAACTACTATCTTAGCTCCGTTAAACTTCTGGATATACGGAAGCGCTTCACTAAGTGTTTGAGCCTTTGCAAGCACCGCTTCCATCTGGTCATTATTAGTCATAACATATTCCTCAACTTTCATGTCTGAACCTTTCTATCAAAACTTTATTATACTATTTTTAAAATTTTTTTGCCACAGTAATATGGTGGACTTATATAATGTCTATTATTAATAGATATTATATAAACTGATGATATATATACAATCGAAACACGTCTCCCGGCTCCCTTCGGACATGTAGCGGATACTAAACTCGTAGAAACTTCGTTCCTACTCGTTAAGTACCGACAGTCCTCAGAGGGTTTCTTATGTATATATATCATCATATCCTACTAGAAATACTATGAACGATAATCGGCATTTATCTTTACGTAGTCATATGTGAGGTCACAGCCCCATGCTGTTGCTGAGGCATTTCCCATATGCATATCTGCTATGATGCGAACTTCAGGCTGTGACAGGATTTCTGTAGCCTCTTCCTCACTGTAGCCTGCATCAAGTCCATTCTTATATATAAGAATCTTCTTTCCGTTTGCTTCGTAATAAAGCTCCATATCTTCGGGATCGAACTTAGCGCCTGAATAACCAAGTGCACAGAGTATCCTTCCCCAGTTTGCATCATGACCGAATATGGCAGCCTTTGTAAGGCTTGATGTGATAACCGACTTTGCAAGTGTTCTTGCATCAGCCTTTGATACCGCATTTATAACCTCACATTCAACAAGTGCTTTTGCGCCTTCACCATCACCTGCAAGGCGTTTAGCCTGCGTTTCATTTATATAATGAAGTGCCTCTTTAAATGCATCGTATTCCGGTGTACCTTCCTTTATCTCAGGATTTTTTGCCATTCCGTTTGCAAGTACAAGGAGCGTGTCATTTGTGGAAGTATCACCATCAACAGAAATCATGTTATAAGTATCAACGACGTCTTCTGAGAGCATCTTCTGAAGTGTATCTTTTGCAATTACCGCATCTGTCGTGACATATCCAAGCATGGTGCACATATTGGGATGGATCATGCCTGAACCCTTGCTCATAGCTCCGAGTGTCACTGTAACTCCTGCTATATCAACTGTTACCGCAAGTTCTTTATTTACTGTATCTGTTGTCATGATTGCCTTTGATGCATCTGTTCCGGCATCTGTGCTGTCACTTTTTGCTGCTACAAGTTTTTCTACCCCGGCAAGTATCCTGTCCATCGGAAGATGCGCACCGATAACTCCGGTAGAACCGATAAGGACATTTTCCTTCTCCAGTTTAAGAAGCTCTGCCGCTTTTTCTGCCGTCTTTTCACAGTACTCCATACCGGTCTTTCCTGTTCCGGCATTTGCGATTCCTGTATTCACGATAACTGCCTGGGCAAATGGCGATTCATTTACTACCCTCATATCCCACTTTACAGGAGCGGCCTTAACTACATTTGATGTAAATGTACCGGCAACGACACATGGCTGTTCTGAATATATGATAGCCATATCCTTCCTGTTTTCATATTTGACTCCTGCTTCAACTCCCGCAGCCTGAAATCCTTTTGGGGATGTGATTCCGCCTTGTATGGTCTTTATACTCATTATTAAAAATCCTCCATCTTTTTCTGTAAATCGTCTTCTGATAAATACTTACGGGAATACCGGCGGCATCTTTAGTCCTTCATTTTCAGGAAGCCCGAAGAGGATGTTCATATTCTGAACTGCCTGTCCTGCCGCACCCTTAACCACGTTGTCAAGCGCTCCGCAGATTACGATTCTTTCGTTTTCTTCATCTACAGCGAAATTAACATCAAAGTAATTACTGCCTTCAACCCATCTTGTTTCAGGCATAACGCCCTTATTCAGAACTCTTACAAAGAATTCATCTTTATAATACTTATCATATGCCTTTCTTACGTCATCATAAGTAAAGCTGTCACTCAGTCTTGCGTAGCATGTAGCAAGTATGCCTCTGTTCATAGGAACGAGATGAGGTGTGAAGACAAGTGATAGAGCACTGCTGTCAGGATTTCCTTCACTCAGTTCCTTCTGACCTATAGTAAATAGCTCTGCTGTTCCATTTGCGTCAATAAATGCAGCCTTATAAGCGTATCCGAGCTGTTCAGCGATTTCAGGTGTGTGACGGTGTGTAAGAACTCCGTAAGGCTTGATCGATTCATTTACCTCGCAATAAAGATTAGCAACCTTAGCACTTCTTCCGGCTCCCGATGTACCTGATTTTGCATCGATAATGATGCTGTCCACATCTATCATGTGCTCTCTTACGAGTGGATAAAGTGAAAGAATAGAAGTTGTGGTATAGCATCCCGGATTTGCTATAAGTCTTGCAGACTTTATGCTTTCACGGTTAAGCTCGCAGAGTCCGTAAACAGCTTCTTCTATAAACTGCGGAGCCTTATGCTCTATCTTATACCACTTTTCGTAAGTATCTATATTCTTAAGTCTGAAATCAGCTGAAAGGTCAATTACCTTTGAATTACTAAGTATATCTTCATTTAATACGCCTGCAAGATAGCCCTGAGGTGTTGCTGTGAAAATGACGTCAGCCTTTTTTGATAGCTCGTCAAGATTGTCATCAAGACATTTTGCATCTACTATATTAAACATATTTCCGTAAACTTCACTGTAGCTCTTATCTACATAACTGTGTGAACCGTACCATACGATTTCCACATCTTTATGCATAAGAAGAAGTCTTACAAGCTCCTGTCCCGCATATCCTGTTGAACCTATTATTCCTGCTCTTATCATGTCTTTACCCATCCTTCCACTGTATTTATAATGATTGGAGTAATTAAAATGCATCCATATATTAATAATATGTATAAAAATACATTTGAGCAATATAATCAGCCCGCGCACCACACTATTATACTATCTAATGAATATTATGCAAGCACAAAATATATAATATTCATTATTGTGAATTATATTCAATTTTTATGCATTTTATTCAATAATTTATGAATATTTACTCTTGCATATAAAACTCTACTGCGCTATAATCTCGAAACAGAGAGTAAAATGTAAAAAAAATAAACAGGAGGACTAGTCATGTCTAAAGAAAAAGTTGTACTTGCTTATTCAGGCGGTCTTGACACAACAGCCATAATTCCATGGCTCAAAGAAACATATGACTACGAAGTTATATGTGCCTGCATCGATGTAGGTCAGGAATCAGAGCTCGATGGTCTTGAAGAAAGAGCTAAATATTCAGGTGCTGAAAAATGCTACATTATTGATGTAATTGATGAGTTCTGTGATGAATACATCATGCCAACCGTTAAAGCTGATGCAGTATACGAGAACAAATATCTTCTCGGAACATCATTTGCAAGACCACTTATAGGTAAGGTTCTTGTTGATATAGCACGTAAGGAAGGTGCTACTGCTATCTGCCACGGTGCTACAGGTAAAGGAAATGATCAGCTCAGATTTGAGCTTGCTATAAAAGCACTTGCTCCGGATATAAAAATTATTGCATGCTGGAGAGATCCAAACTGGACATTTGATTCTCGTGAATCAGAAATCGCTTATGTTGAATCAAAGGGAATCAATCTTCCATTCGATGCAAAACACAGCTACAGCCGTGACAGAAATATATGGCATATAAGCCATGAGGGACTTGAGCTTGAAAGTCCTGCCAACGAGCCAAACTATGATGATCTTCTTGTTCTCGGTGTTACACCGGAGAAAGCACCTGATGAAGCTGAGTATGTTGAAATGACTTTCGAAGCCGGAGTACCTAAGTCTATAAACGGCAAGGAAATGAAAGTTTCTGATATAATACGTGAGTTAAACCGTCTCGGCGGTAAGCACGGAATCGGAATCATCGATATTGTTGAAAACCGTGTAGTTGGCATGAAGAGCCGTGGTGTTTATGAGACACCGGGTGGAACAATCCTTATGGAAGCTCATAAGCAGCTTGAGGAACTTGTACTTGATCGTGATACTCTTGATTTCAAGCGTCACATCGGAATCAAATTTGCAGACCTTGTATATGAAGGAAAATGGTTCTGCCCACTTCGTGAAAGCCTTCAGGCATTCATCGAGAAGTCAGATGAAAGAGTTACAGGAACAGTTAAGTTTAAGCTTTACAAGGGTAATATCATTAAAGCAGGAACAACAAGTCCATATACACTTTATTCCGAGTCTCTTGCAAGCTTTACAACCGGTGATCTTTATGATCATAAGGACGCAAGCGGATTCATCAATCTCTTCGGACTTCCTATGAAGGTTAGAGCAATGCTCGATCAGGAACGCGAGAATAAATAATTCATATATCTATTGAGATGGTTCTTCGGAACCATCTCTTTTTTTACTCCCTTTTCATCTATATGCACGGGCTAAAACAATTTCTCCATAAAAAAATAGCGGGGAAACTCCCCACTATTTTTATAATCTATAAGATAATCATTTAGAAGAACACATGATTTCCGATTACTGTACTGTTGCTCACAGAATTTGGATTAAGATACCATGTAGGTCTGAATGACATTGCATTACCAATGTTGTTGTATCCGCCCATAGCAGCCTGTACAGCCTGAGCTGTCGTAGCAGGTACATTTCCGCCAAGAGCTCTCTTAAATCTTGCTCCGTTTACACATGTGAACTGATTCTTTGCATAAAGGACATCCGTTACTGAACTGCCCCATCTGCCTGAACGTACTCTGTTAAGAATTACATTTGCAACTGCAACCTGTCCTTCATATGGCTCTCCGCCACTCTCTGCATATACAACCGCACATATAAGCTCATAATCTGAACCGCTGGCTGTGCTGGCAGCTGTTGTTGCCTCTGTAGTAGGAGCCTGGGTAGTTGGCTGCTCTGTAGCCTTCTCAGTTGCTTTCTCAGTTGTCTTCTCAGTAGTAGTCTGTTCTTTCTTATTCGAATTATCAGTAGTTTCTTCTGTCTTACTGTTGTCTTCTTTCTTTTCTTCTGAAGAAGCTTCTTCTTTCTTTTCTTCTTCCTGCTTCGTGGAATTATATGATTTTACTTTATCATTAAATGCATCATAATCCTTCACAGATACAGCATTTGCTTTTCCTTCTGTTATATCTACATATGAATTATAAATATAAGCGTTTGTACCATCAGGAAGTACTACCTCACTCCACTCTTCCTTAGAATCTGAAAGTGTAGGATATACATCTCCCTCTGCAGCAACAAGAAGGATTTCTCCGTTCTGACTTGCCATGCTTCTGATATTTACGTTATTTGCAGTAACCTCTGCAAGATGATCGATCACTTCAGTATCATCTTCACGGGAAATGTATTCTTTCTTAACAAACCCTTCTACTTCACCGGATTTGATCTTAACCCATTCCTCAGAGTCTTCAGTTATCTCTCCGGTCATACCTTTATAGATATGTCCAACTATATCTGAATCTGTTCCGGCTGATTCTCTTATGTTAAGGGAATCTGCTGTAACCACGAATTCATTCTCACTAAGTGAAGTAGTAAGACTGTCTTTCTTACTCTCTTCTTTATCTATACCGCCATCCTCGAATGCTTCGAGTTTTGAACTAAACAGCTCAGTGTCGATCATAGACACTTCTGCAAGCTCTATAGAATAAGTTGCCTCTTCTTCATTCTGCTCAGTCAGTTCACTGCTTACTTCTTCTTTTTCGGTATCCTCTTCACTGGAAACAGTTACTTCTACAACCTTCGCTTCATTTTTAGCTTTTGCAATATCATTTTGGATATTCTCTTTTGCTACTGTTATTGAAAATCCGCAAATAACAAGAAGTGCTCCAAGTGTAAGTACTGCAAGTATTCCTTTTACCGTTATCCCTTCAGCCAAGACATTCTTTCTGAATGAAAGCTTTGCTCGTCTAAGCTTATACTTAGTTCTGTTACTCATAAAAATATCACCTAAAAGTTAATAATGTTAAAAAACAAAACACAATTGTTACGTTTTTGTTACGAAGGTATACTATCACTTTGTAACAATTTTGTCAACTTTTACGGTGATATCTGTTAATCTTATATAATTTAGCGATGTTTTTTATGCATTTTTACAGCTATTTAACAATCAGAAAGCTATAGTAATAGCGCCACTTCCAAGATATGTACCTGCTACCGGACCTATATCTGTAATGATACACTCTGCATCTGTTAACTTTTCTTTAATAACTTCTGCAAGCCGCGACGCTCTCTCCTGTGCATTTGCGTGGCCTATGATAAAAAGCTTTTCATTTCCCGCCTCTTCCACTGCAAGACCTGCAAGGTAGTCCATAGCCTGATTGGTTCCTCTTACCCTTGACTTTGCTATAACACTGCCATCCTCTGAAAGAGTAAGTATCGGCCTTATCTTCATGGCATTAGAAGTAATCTGGTCGTTACCCGTAAAGATTCCGCCTCTTTTCAGGTGAAATGTATCTTCGACCATCACATACTGATGAAGCAAAGCTTTTCTCTCATCAAGAAAATGTATCGCTTCCGAAATACTGTTTATATCTTCTGTTCCGGCAAGTATCGGTAGTAAAAGGAAACCGAGCCCAACTGATGATGTACCCGAAGGATATACGTTACATTTTCTATCGGGATTTTTTTCTTTTATTAAATCAAGAGCAGTTTTAAATCTGTCGTGAATCTCGAAATACTTTTCACTTGCACCTATGTACAGGATATCTTTTCCTTCCGGCATCTTATCATCAAGGAAACTGTGAATATCATCGGATGACGGAATGCTCACAGTCGGCATCAGGCCTTTTTTCATGGACGAATAAAACTCCGGCATTAAAGTCTTCCTCTCGCCTAAATCGCACTTAAACTCCTCATCCCCCATGATTACCGAAATCGGGAAAACCAAAGTACTGTCATTTTTTATTATCTCATCAGGAATATCAATTGATGTGTCAGTAACTATAATAAAATCTGACATAAAACACCTCCGTAATAATACTCAAATAAGTTACCTTTTTTCCGCAAAATATCTGTCTATTCCATCTGCTATCTTAACCGCCATGATATTCTTATAATTGGCAGAGGAAAGGTTGGTATCATCATTTATATTCGAAAGAAATCCAACATCTATAACTGCTGCAGGCATATCACAATAATTAAGAGCCGTTATATAGTCAGTCTCATATACTCCCATCTTCGTAAGATCTGTCTTGTTACATATGGAATCAACTATCGAATAACAAAGCATATAGCTGTTCTCATAGTTCTTACCCGTATAAGGATTTGACTGCGTAGTTATGAAGCCAAGTATACCTGTCGTATTTCCATTTGACAGCACCGGCGCATCAATTCGTATAAATATATCTGCATTTGCCTTATTTGCCATTTTGGCTCTGTCGGCATTACTTATATTAATATTATTTGTCTCTCTTGAAAGAATTACATTGTAGCCTCTTTTTGATAATTCATCCTCAAGCACTTCGGCAATCTGAAGATTAACCTCATATTCAAACGCACCTGTTGCGACTCCGACACCGCCCTGCGTCATCTTCATCTTCGTTCCCATATCACCGGCAGGGGAGACTTCTTCTCTGTCTGTATCGATTATGAGCTGCTTGGCAGGATCTATGAATATGGTATAGTTACTGCCTTCAGCATCAGTTTCCGTAGCCCAGTTTATCTCTGTTTTCTCGAGACTGCTGCTTCTTACATAATAGTATCCGCCATTTATAAGAACCTCTGTCCAGTCAGATGTATATCCGGTTCTCGAAAGATCGACCCCTTTAACCAGTGTAATATATACAGCTGATTTCTCATCAGGTAATGTATATACATTCACATCATCCGTAACAGTCTTTACGTAATCAGACTTTACGTTGAATTCTTCTCTGTGGCTTCTCTGGTTCTGTTTAGCATCCGTCTGGGTTGCCACATCCTTTTTAGTGCTTCCGCAGCCGGCGAGAGTTATAAGTACCGCCATTATAAAAATCAGCACAAATGCATTATTCAGTTTTTTAAAACCAGCTACTGTCATTTTATTATGGCTCCGATTACATCCTGCTAGAATTCAGGCGTTTTTTTCTCAATATACGTTGATATAATATCATAAAGTGAGCCTTCTTCATAGAGTGAAGACTCCGTTTCTCTTACAAACTTAGGATTATTTGTGATTATATTATCCACATTTTTATATAGCATCTGCTCAACCACTTCTCTGTCATCAACAGTCCAGACATATATCTCCTTGCCCATTCTGTGCACCTTTTTCACCATCTCGTAATTCACAAATGTATATTTGACGCTGTATATATCCACAAAATCCATGTCATAGAAATTACCATAGGCAAGCTGCATTATGTAAACCGTCTTAAAGCTGTCATCAAGCTCTTTTGTCTTCATCAGAGCCTTTGACGAGGTTGATGCTATTACTACATTATCCTCCTGCCCGCATTCATATATTATATCAATAACTTTTTCCACAAGATCGGTATCTGTTTTGGCAGGTTTAAGCTCGACATTAACGACTGCACTGTCACCTATAAGAAGAAGCGCCTCTTTAAGTGTAGGAACCTTTTCGTCCTTAAACTTTTTGCTGAACTTCTTCCCTGCACTGAGACTTTTAATTTCATCCAGGGTCATATTTCCGACTTTTTTATCAACCCCACATGTACGTTTTACATTCTCATCATGCATGACAACTATCTCGCCGTCTTTAGTCTGTCTTACATCCAGCTCTATAAAATCAGCCCCGTCTTCCATGGCAAGACTGAAGCTTGAAAGTGTATTCTCGGGTGCAGCATATGAGGCGCCTCTGTGTGCCGTTACATATGCAGTATTGACCTTAAGTACATTTGTACCTATTATATCCATCCTCCTGAGGAATATGTATCCGGCATCAAGAATAACAGCAAGAATAAGTATGACTGCCACTATCCTTCTCCCTTTCTTTCCACTTATTTTAGATGCATAATTATCCAGATCATCTATATTCGGAATCCCTTCCTTGTTTGGATATAGATTATAGTAAGAGTTACTGATTATTGAAAAATTAAGCGGAAGGGCAATTATTGTTAGGATTCCTACAAGTACAAAATTAATCATATCAAGAATGCCATAAACTATAGTAAGTGCATTACCTGAGCTGATAAATGTATTGGCAGTTTTTCTAAGAAGTGTGAGTATGACGCCGTTAAGAAGTATTATGAGGAAAACTATTGTAACATTCCAAAGAACAATCTGAAGAAAGTTTAACAGTTTTTCCTTCTTTATGTCTTTTCTCCCCAGCTTAAGTGATGTAATAAACGATTCCCGTCTGAGAGAAAACTCATAAATGGAATATATAGACGACATTACTATAAGTGACATTATAAGATAGACCATCCCGACCAGAGATATGGATAACGGCGATGCATTTATAAGCTGGCTTAAATAAGGCGGAATCCCAAGGTTTACGTATGAAACAGAAACCACAGCTACTCCCGATACCGGAAACAGGAACATCATATAAGGAACTATAAGCATATTCCTCGGTCTTATCATTCTGACTGCATTTCTAAGTCCTTTAAAGAATATCCTGAAAGGTCCTATCTTCTTTAAGTCATTTGCCGCGTCGTAGGCATAGATTATTCCGGATACATTTACAAGAAGAAAAAATGAAATCAGTATTATAAGAACAATAAGGAATACATAGGTTATGGGAGACTTAAAGTATCTAGGGATGTTTTCCTTGGAAATGTATCGAAGTCCTGAGTATTTGATTGAAAGATTGAAGAAATACCCGAGAGCCGGGATAAAAAGAGTATAGGAAACAAGAAGGAGTATACCTTCAAATAGAAGGACACTCCCTCTGTTATACCTGAATAGTTTTAAACTGTCACGTATGTTTTTCATTCAAAGTCTGCTTCCTATAATTCTGTTTTGTTGGCACAGGCTATTTACAGTATCAGCATCGCATCTCCGAATGAAAAGAAGCGGTACTTCTCTTCTACTGCTGTTTGGTAGGCTTTAAGGATATGTTCTCTGTCATATAAAGCTGATACAAGCATTATAAGCGTTGACTCCGGAAGATGGAAGTTCGTAATTAAACCGTCAATGCATTTAAAGCGGTATCCGGGATAGATAAATATTTCCGTCCATCCGCTTCCCGGCTCTATATGTCCATCTTCATCCGCAACCGATTCGAGAACTCTTGTACTCGTTGTTCCGACAGATATAACCCTTCCGCCATTTTCTTTTGTATCATTTATTATCTTTGCAGCAGTTTCGTCTATCATGTAGAATTCACTGTGCATATGATGTTCTTCAAGTTTTTCAACTTTAACCGGTCTAAAGGTTCCGAGTCCCACATGAAGTGTGACACGGGCTATCTTTATACCTTTTTCTTCTATGGCACTGAGCAGTTCATTTGTAAAATGAAGTCCTGCTGTAGGAGCCGCTGCAGACCCTGCATTTTTTGCGTAAACGGTCTGATAGCGGTCTTTATCTTTCAGCTTATGTGTTATATAAGGAGGAAGCGGCATCTCGCCAAGAGAATCAAGTATTTCTTCCCATATGCCGTCATATGTGAACCTTATAAGCCTGTTGCCTTCTTCCACTACATCTATGACCTCGCCGGAAAGAATGAATGAACCGTCGGGACGTGCCTCTCCGAAATTAACCACTGCGCCGACTTTCATTTTCTTTCCCGGACGCGTGAGACATTCCCAAACATTTCCGCCCTTATTCTTAAGCAGAAGTATCTCTATCATGGCTCCGGTATCCTGCTTTGTGCCGTAAAGCCTTGCAGGAATAACCTTTGTTTCATTTATAACAATGCAGTCTCCCGGTCTTAAATAATCTATAACGTCGCTGAATATCTTATGCTCTATAGTTTTTTTCTCCCGGTCAAGAACCATAAGCCTCGAATCGCTTCTCTTTTCAAGAGGATCCTGGGCTATAAGTTCTTCCGGAAGTTCGTAATAAAAATCATGTACATTCATATGTGATCATGCACTCTCTGTTTCTGCTTTATTTTACCGTTATTTTATGAACGAAGTTCTATACCTTCAGCTGAAAGCTTCTTCAGTATCTTATCAACCGAAGCATTAACCTCTGCATCGGAAAGCGTTCTGTCCGGTGCTCTGAAGAGAAGTGAAAATGCAACGGATTTCTTATCACTTGCAATTCTCTCGCCTTCATATACATCAAAGAGTTTAATCTCTTCGAGAAGCTTACCTGCATTTTTTCTGATAATCTTTTCTATCTCACCGACAAATACCTTCTTGTCGCAAAGAAGTGAAAGGTCTCTTGTGCTGCCCGGGAACTTGGTTACGCTGACATACTTGATTCCGAAATCTGCCATATCCGTAAGTGTTTCCATATCAAGTGCAGCAACATATACATCACCCTTCATATCATAATTCATTACTGCTTCAGGGTGAACCTGTCCTATATAACCGATGTATTTATCGCCGCAGACGATTTTAGCCTGTCTACCCGGATGAAGGAAAGGATAATCCGAAGCCGGAATATACTCAACATCCTTTGCGAAGCCAAGCTTCTCAGTAATCTCTTCAACCACTCCTTTAAGCGTGAAGAAATCACCACTGCCATACATGGCAAGTGTAAGGGTATTTTTCTCATCAGGAAGTTCTGTAAGAGGAAGGCTCTTTGGAATATATACATTTCCCATTTCAAAAAGTCTTACATCCTTATTCCTTCTGTTATAGTTTGTTGCAAGCGAAGTAAGCATACCATTCAGAGAAACTGTTCTCATGATACTGAAATCCTCGCCGAGAGGATTGCTTATCTTTACTGCTTTTCTGAGCTCACTGTCCTCCGGTATAAGAAGCTTATCAAATACTTTAGGGCTTTCAAATGAATAGCTCATGCCCTGTGAAAATCCGTTTGAAAGCGCAACATCCCTTACCATGGCTGCTATGGATTCATTCATAGAAACTCCGCCAATACCTGCATTTGTTGCAGGAAGTGTAGTCGGGATATTATCATAACCGTAGAATCTCGCAACTTCTTCCGCAAGATCAGCCATACATCTTAAATCCTGTCTGTATGTAGGAATTGTAAGTAGATTTGTTTTTTCATCATACGTAAGTCCAAGCTTATCAAAAATGTAGAGCATTTTTTCAGAAGACACATCTGTTCCGAGAAGACTGTTCATTCTGTCAGGTTCAAATGGAAGTGTCCATGGACTTACAGGTTCCGGATATACATCTACCATACCCTTAAGAACTGTACCGGCACCCATCTCTTCTATAAGCTGGCAAGCCCTGTTTATCGCAATCTCAGCAAGATTAGGATCAAGTCCCTTTTCAAATGTACTTGAACTTTCTGTACGAAGTCCTACTCTCTTTGAAGATAATCTTATGTTGGTTCCGTCAAAAGTAGCAGCTTCAAAAAGAAGTGTTGTCATATCATCAGTTACCATGGAGTTTTCACCGCCCATGATACCTGCCATAGCAACAGGCTTTTCAGCATCGCATATCATAAGTACGTTGCTGTCAAGTGTTCTCTCCTGTCCGTCAAGAGTTACAAACTTATCACCGTCATTTGCACGCTTAACTATGATCTTATTTCCGGCTATGGTTGAAAGATCAAACGCATGCATAGGCTGACCGTATTCTTCCATAATGTAGTTTGTGATATCGACTATATTATTGATAGAACGTATGCCCTGAGCACGAAGCCTTCTCTGCATCCACTCCGGTGAAGGTCCTATCTTAATATCCTTTACTACTCTGCCTATATATCTCTTGCAGAGATCTGTATCCTTAATCTCAACATCGATATAATCTTTTGTGTACTCATCCGACTCTTCCTTAACAACAACCTCAGGAGGATAAAAAGGAAGGTCAAATGTAACAGCTGCTTCCCTTGCCATACCAAGGATTGAGAAACAGTCTACTCTGTTGGATGTGATCTCATACTCAACATTTACATCATCAAGCCCAAGTGCCTTAACTGCATCATCACCCGGCTTCACGCCTGAATCAGCCGGGAATATATATACACCGTTCTCCGGTGCTTCCGGATACATTTCCCTTGAAGAACCGAGCTCTTCAATGGCACACATCATACCAAATGATTCGATTCCGCGGAGCTTACCCTTCTTAATCTTTATTCCGTCAGGCGGAAGTTCTCCTCCGTCGTGACCTCCGGCAACACGTCCGCCATCAAGTACTGTAGGAACAAGATCACCTTCCTTTACATTCGGTGCACCTGTCACTATCTGAATAGGTGCTTCTTTTCCTACATCAACCTTACATACCACAAGCTTGTCAGCGTCCGGATGCTTCTCGATTGAAAGGATTTTTCCTACTACTATCTTTTCAAGGTTCTTGTCATATTTAACATAATTTTCAACATGGGAACCTGAAAGTGTTATCTTATCTACAAATTCCTGCGGTTCACAAGAAAGGTCAGGAACATATGCTTTAATCCATGATATAGGTGTATTCATTTAAGTCTCTCCTTTCTTAGAACTGCTTTAAAAATCTGATGTCATTTTCATAAAGAAGTCTCATGTCATCAATCTCATACTTAAGAAGTGCCACTCTCTCAAGACCGATACCAAATGCAAAGCCTGAATATACATTAGGATCAATCCCGCACATTTCAAGAACATGAGGATGAACCATACCGCATCCAAGTATCTCTATCCAGCCTGAGCCCTTACAAACTGAGCATCCCTTGCCGTGACACTTGAAACATGTAACATCAACCTCAGCCGATGGCTCTGTAAATGGGAAATGGTGGGGACGAAGCTTTGTCTTTGTATCAGGCCCGAAGAAGTTCTTTGCAAACTGATCGAGCGTTCCCTTAAGATCTGCCATAGTGATCCCCTTATCAACAACAAGACCCTCAACCTGATGGAAGGAAGGTGAATGTGTCGCATCAACCTCATCAGAACGGAATACTCTTCCCGGTGATATGATCTTTATAGGAAGCTTACCCTGCTCCATGATTCTTGCCTGTACCGATGAAGTCTGAGTACGAAGAAGAATATCTTTTGTAATGTAAAATGTATCCTGTTCGTCCTTTGCAGGATGGTTTGCAGGAATATTTAAGAGTTCGAAGTTATACTTATCGTATTCCACTTCAGGTCCTTCAACCACTTCATATCCCATACCGATAAAAACCTTCTCGAGATCTTCCAGCGCGATCTGGTTCGGATGCTTATGACCTCTCATAAGTCTCTGTCCCGGAAGTGTAACGTCTATAGTTTCTCTCTTCATTTTTTCAGTCAGGAGTATATGATTCAGTTCCTTTTTCTTAGCCTCAATGCTCTCCTCAAGAAGTGCCCTGACTTCATTTACCTTCTGTCCTACCTTAGGACGTTCCTCCGGTGCAACATCCTTCATGCTCTTAAGTATCTGAGTAAGCATTCCCTTCTTTCCAAGGAAGTTTACTCTGATTTCCTCAAGAGAGTCGATACTGCCGGATTTGCTGATCCGTTCTACAGCTTCCTCTCTGATCTCTTCCAGCGTCTTTCCCATCTTATTTTCCTCCGTTAATTTAAAAAAGTCCCTTTGCACTAAGCAAAGGGACGAATTATTCCGCGGTACCACCCTGATTCCACATAAGAACTATCAGCCAAAGTCTGTGACTGAATTCTCTGCGGCTCTTAATTATAACTTAACGATGTTAATGTCGGTTCCTCCTACAAAGAATCTTTCTCTTCAAAGGAACTGCTCCGGTGTGAAAATGACTCATCCTGCTTCCTGACACAGCTTCCAGCCGATGACCATGTCTCTCTGTAGGGTCGGGCGAGCTTTATGCACCATCAATGCATTTAGTATTAAACTCTAGAGTATTTTAACACAACCGCCGTATTCTGCAAGTGGTTTTTATAAAGTTTTCTGTAAAATGCATAGGAATTAAATATAAGCTGGGTTTATCAGTTAGCCTTTCTGCCTTCCTTCTGTCCGTACTTAACAAAGTGCTCATAGTATCTTGCATTATCATTTCCAAATGCCTTTCTAAGATCGGCATATCTGTTCTTGTAGAGTGAAAGATTGAATGTGGCCTTACCCTGACGTCCTTCTCTCATACCATACTTGGTAAAATGATTAAATGCCTTAACCTTGTCTGTACCGAATGCTTTCTTAAGATCCGGATACTTGCCGAGATAATAGTTTGCATCAAACACTGCCGAATAATTTACGCCATTATATATAGGCTTAAAGTTTACGGCGTCTCTGCCTTCTCTCTTACCGTAGTTTATATAATGCATATAATACTGTTTAAGGTTTGAGCCGAAAGCTCTCTGTAGGTCAGCATAATTATTCTTATAAATATTAACATCAAATGAAGCGCTTGCCTGACGTCCTTCTTTCATTCCGTAGTCTACAAAATGCTTAAGAAGTTTTGCGGAATCCGAGCCAAAAGCTCTCTTTAAATCAGGATACTTATTTGAATAGTATGAGGCATTAAATACAGGCGCATAGTTTACTCCACCGTAAACAGCACTTGCATTTGACCCGCCTGATGGAGTACTGCTTCCTTTGGATGCACCGGAAATGTACGTCGTTGCATTTCTGCCTTCCTTCTTACCATACTGTACATAATGCTTGTAGTATGCCGCATTATTACTTCCAAATGCATTTCTTAGGTCAGCATAGTTTGCTTTATAAACAGCAAAATTAAACGTTGCCTTTCCCTGACGTCCTTCTTTCATTCCATAGTTCATGAAATGAGTGAATGCCTTTACCTTATCTGTTCCAAAAGCCTTTTTTAAATCTCCATATTTATTCAGGTAATAGTCAGCATCAAATACTGCCGAATAATCAACGCCACCGCTGACATAGCTCACGGAACCCGAACCCGGTCTTACTGCCGCCTGAAGAACCCTGTCTCCAAAACACTGTGTCCAGTAGATTCCATATCCCGAACCGGTTTTAACACAGCCTATTCCAATACTCTTAAAACCGGAGCTGAGTATATTCGACCTGTGACCGGAGGAATTCATCCAGCCATTCATAACAGCCGTTGTAGACGCGTAACCTGCCGCTATATTCTCACCACAATATCCGAGTCCGCTCGGATAGGCTGAAAAACAATCGCTGCCGTTTGGTCTTGTATGAGCAAATTTTACTGATATCTCAGCTGCACGTCCCATAGCTGTATCAAGAAGCTTTTGATCCATCGTAAGTGCCGGAAGTCCTGCTTTTGCCCTTTCGGAATTTACCAGATCAAGAACCTGCCACGCCATGTTGTAATCAGGCGTTGCATTGTAAGTAGTACCTGAAAATGTAATACTCCGGTTAACTGCCTGCCCCGATCCAAACACTCCGACCGGTGCCACAGCAGCCTCTGCTGAAATCGGATTAATGATGCTTACTGCAAGAACTGCAGAAAGGCATATCCCTGCCATTTTACTGAGTAAACGTTTAAATCCTTTCTTTTTCACTTTCCTCACCCATCCTTCTCTTAATAAATTTTGAACAAAGCGCCGTCTGTTCATTTAAAAAAGAATTTATGAAGCAGCAAATTTTAAAGCCCCAAACAATAAAAAACACCATGCTGCCAACAATACAAATTATAGCATCATAGTGTTTTTTATACCAAATATATTTTTAAAAAAATGTGCCGAATTTTAGCACCTATTCTGTGTACTTTCCAACAAGAACACTTGCGTTCTGTCCTCCGAAGCCAAATGCATTGCACATAGCCACATTAACAGTCGTATGTCTTGCCTCATTGGGAACGAAATCAAGATCGCACTCAGGATCCTTTGTAAACTGATTGATTGTAGGAGGAATGATATCCTCTTCAACAGCCTTAACGCATGCAATGGTTTCAACAACTCCGCCTGCACCCATAAGGTGTCCCATGGAAGCCTTTGTGGATGATACAGCCACCTTATTGGCATATTCTCCAAAAAGAGTTTTAATAGCTTTAACCTCGATGATGTCACCCTTAGGAGTTGATGTACCGTGAGCATTTATATAATCAACGTCACTTACACCTATTCCCGCTGCATCAAGCGCTCCCTTCATGGTCGCGATAGCTCCTATTCCATCCGGATGCGGACTTGTAACATGGAAACCGTCTGTTCCGTTTGAACATCCGAGAAGCTTTGCTCTTACTTTTGCGCCTCTCTTTTTCGCTACGCTTTCTTTTTCTATAATAACCGCACCGCTTCCTTCACTCATGACAAATCCGTCTCTGTCAAGATCAAATGGACGACTGGCTGTTTCCGGCTCATCATTTCTGTGTGACAGTGCATGTATTGCCGAAAGTCCTTGTATGGTGATAGGACAGTTGGCTGCTTCAGCACCAACGCAGATAACTATATCTGCCATGTTACTCTCTATAAGCATGTTGCCCATTGTTATGGCATCAATACCTGAAGAACATGCTGTTGAAACAGTAAGGCTCGGTCCCTGCAGATGCTTTGCTATTGCAATCTGGGCAGCGCCTACATTTCCTATGATTTTGGTAATGAATCGAGGATTGATTCTCTTTCCTGCCGAAAGTAAATTCGACGATTCTTCTATATTAGCTATTCCTGAAAAAACCGAACCGAATACTATTCCGATTCTGTCTCTTGCTATCGGATAATTACCCAGATCATCCTCGTAAAGGCCTGCATCTTTCATAGCCTCATCTGCTGCAGCGAATCCATACAGCATGAAAGTTTCCATCTCTCTTGCCTGCTTTTTATCCATGTAACCGGCAGGATTAAAATCAGTAACCTCTCCGGCTATCTGTACAGGTAAATCCGAGGCGTCAAACTTAGTAATATTTGTAATACCCGATTTACCCGCAATAAGGTTGTCCCAGAATTTCTCTACTCCTGTACCAAGCGGTGTAACTGCTCCCATTCCGGTAATAACAACTTTTTCTTTACTTTGCATCATTCTTTTCCTTATTCCAGTCGTTTTCCTTTATCTCTGCACGACGGACCTTTCCACTTGTAGTCTTTGGCAACTCATTAACAAAGTCGATCAGCTTAGGTCTTTTGTATGATGCAAGATTTGCACGAAGGAACTTCATAACTTCCCTCTTCAGGTCATCTGTTCCCTTAGTACCTTCTGTAAGCACTATAGTTGCTTTAATTGCCTGTCCTCTTATCTTATCAGGAACAGACGTAACAGCGCACTCCAGAACATACGGAAGTTTCATGATTTCATTCTCTATCTCAAAAGGTCCTACTCTGTAACCGGCTGACTTAATGATGTCGTCAACCCTCCCAACATACCATAAATATCCGTCTTTGTCTACATAAGCAGTATCTCCTGTATGATAGAAACCGTCATGCATTACCGAAAGCGTCTTCTCATCATCAAGGTAATATCCCATAAAAAGCCCGCACGGCTTTTCCTTTCCGTATTCAATAGTAACTTCACCTGTTTCATTTACATCACAGTTTGTTCCGTCAGGTCTCATAAGTCTAATCTTATACGCGGGGCTCGGTCTACCCATTGATCCCGGTTTCGGAACAGTTCCTGCTAAATTTGCAACTGTAAGTGTTGTCTCTGTCTGACCGAAGCCTTCCATTATATCAAGTCCGGTTGCTTTCTTAAACTTATGGAAAATCTCGGGATTAAGTGCCTCGCCTGCTGTGGTTGCATTTTTCAACGATGAAAGATCGTAACGCTTCAGGTCAAGATGAACCATGACTCTGTAGACCGTAGGAGGTGCACAGAAAGTTGTGATCTTATACTTTTCTATCATTGAAAGGATTTCTTTCGCATAGAAATCATCATAATCATATGTGAAGACAGGTGCCTCACATAACCACTGTCCGTAGAGTTTACCCCAGAGAGCCTTACCCCAGCCGGTGTCACTTATAGCAAGATGAAGTCCGTCAGGATCAACCTGATGCCAGTACTTTGCTGTAATGTAATGTCCCAGTGGGTACTTATAATTATGCATGGCAATCTTAGGATAATCAGTTGTTCCCGAAGTAAAGAACATGAGCATCGGGTCATCACCCTTTGCGGCATCCTCAGGTCTTACAAAGTGCTGTGAGAAATATTTGATTTCTTTATTAAGGGAATTCCAGCCTGTTTTTCTTCCACCAACAATAATTTTTACCTTCATTCCGTCATAATTCTTAAGAGCCTTATCTATCTCTTTGGAAATATCACCATCGGCACTGGCAATCACGGCACTTACACTTGCTGATTTAAATCTATACTCATAATCCTTTTTCGTAAGGAGAAATGAAGCGGGAATGGCTATCGCACCTATCTTATGAAGAGCCAATATCGTAAACCAGAACTGATAATGCCTTTTCAGAACAAGTATTACCTTATCCCCTTTCTTTATACCAAGGAAAGTAAGATAATTGGCTATCTTATTGGAATAAACCATCATATCCTTAAATGTAAGCCTTCTCTCTCTTCCCTCTCTGGAAATGTGAAGCATGGCTGTCTTATCCGGACATTTTTCCGCAAGTACATCAACTATATCAAATGCAAAATTGAAATCATCAGCATTTGTAAATTTAATGTCACGAAGCCCCCCTGCCTCATCTACCTTTGAAGAGACATACTTCCCGGCAACTCCTTCTTCTTTTTTCCATTCTATTTCTTCAAAACTCATATACTTAACCTCAGGTCATATATGACCTCAAAATGTAAACTCTAAATCCTGATGCTAATAACAATCCACGTTCTTGGTTTGCAAAAACGTATGATGTAGTTTTTAAAACTATGTGTAGTATATCTGTCAACAGGCATATTGTCAAGAACACTATAATTCAATATCCAGTTCTACCGGACAGTGATCGGAACCCATTACATCAGTAAGTATCTTTGCATCTTTTATCTTATCGGCAATCCTGTTTGATACAAGGAAGTAATCTATACGCCATCCAACGTTTCTTTCCCTTGCCCTCATCCTGTACGACCACCATGAATAGGCGTCTTCTGTATCCGGATAGAGAAATCTGAAAGAATCTGTAAAGCCTGCCCCGAGAAGTTCGGTCATCTTAGCTCTTTCCTCGTCTGAGAAACCGGCACTCATATGATTTGTAGCCGGATTCTTAAGATCTATCTCCTCATGTGCAACATTCATATCTCCACATATTATTACAGGTTTTTCTTTATCAAGCTCCGAAACATAGTCTCTGAAATCATCTTCCCACTTCATTCTGTAATCAAGTCTCTTTAGTTCATTTTGTGAGTTTGGAACGTAAACTGTTATAAAGTAGAAATCCCCCATATCAAGAGTTATGAGACGCCCTTCTTTATCATGCTCATCTATCCCCATTCCGTTTACAGCAGATACAGGTTCTTTTTTTGAAAAAACAGCTGTTCCGGAGTAGCCTTTTCTCTCGGCATAATTCCAGTACTGATGATAACCCGGAAGCTCCAGTTTTAACTGTCCCTCCTGCATTTTACTCTCCTGAATCGAGAAAATATCCGCGTCTATCTCATTAAAAATATCAGTAAAGCCTTTCCCAACTATAGCTCTGATACCATTTACATTCCAAGAAACAAGTTTCATATCAGACTCCTTTTTTTATATTATAATTCCACTTTAAAATCGCAGTTACGATAATAATAACATATCCCGATATACTAAGTACATCCGGTTTTTCTCCAAAGAATAAAATCCCCCACAGTGCAGCAAAAAGAACCTGCGAATAATCGAATACCGAAATTTCCTTTGCCGGCGCATATGTATAAGCGCTGGTTATAAAGAGCTGACCGCTCATAGCCGATATGCCGGCACAAATAAGAAGGATGAGCTGCACAGTTGTCATGCTTTCATAATTAAAGATCATAAAAGGAAGACATATAATGCATGAGAAGACCGAAAAGAATAAAACTATAATCTCTCTTCTCTCACCAATTTTTCCGAGCTTTCTTACATATGCATATGCCGTTCCGGCTCCAAATCCACTGAAAAGTCCGACCAGTGCAGGAAGACTTGCTATTCCTCTGGTAGGTTTTACCACAAGGATCGCTCCGACAAAAGCTATGAATATAGTAAGCCACTCAACCTTATCCGGCTTCTCCTTTAGAACAAATATAGACATTATCATGGCAAAGAAAGGTGACATTTTATTCAGCACATTGGAATCCGCAAGTACCAGATGGTCTATAGCCCAGAAATTGGCGATAAGCCCCGCCGTACCGAATCCTGCTCTCATAAATAGACTCGGAAGACTTTCCTTTTTGATATAAAGCTTTTCATCACTTCGGAGTAACAGGCAGAATGTAACGATTGCCGCAACAAAATTCCTGAAAAATGCCTTTTGCATAGTCGGCAGTTCTCCGGATTCTTTTAGAAAAAGAGTCATAAGAGAAAAAGAAAGTGCCGCCCCGATTATACATATAATGCCCTTTTTCTTACTGTTAATTTCCTTTTCTTCCATATTTATTAACGCCTCTTATCATGATACATTTCAAAAAAACTGCGCAGGCGATGCCTGCGCATGTAAAATATCTTTAATAAGCATTTCCGATGATACTCATTGCTTCTTCAAGTGTCATATCCTCTTTCAAGGTTATTGTAATGATGAAATATATATCATCCTTCTCAATAACATACTGAAGCTGTCTTCCTCTTGTCTCCGTTGCCGGGATATCAAGAAGCGCATAAGTCTGTCCAAGGAATTCAACATTTGAAAGCTCTGCCCCTTCATACTGCTTCTTTGTAATCTCAAGATAGTATTCAGGAGACATATCTACAATACGATATGAACTTGGATTAAAGTAAGAAACTATAATACTTGATGCCGTAGCATAATTATGAACTATGGCACAGTAAGAAATCTCCTGTTCATAAGGGCTTAGAGAACCATTCCAGAATGACTCTATATCCTCTTTCTCAAGACCTGTCACTGATGCAACCTTTTCAGCATCATATATCCGCCACGAATCACCATCTGTCTTAATCTTAACATCCATAAGGAAGTTATAGTAAGTATTGCCTTCCGTGAATCCACTTACCATATTAACTCTCTCACCGAAATCCGCCTCTGCATCACTTATAGAAGCAAGATTTACCTTATCATTGTCAAATACAGCGTCACCGTTTGTGGCTTTACCCATAATATCCTCAACGCCTGCATTTGAATCGGTAGCCGTTGATTCTATTTTATCATCAGGATTCTGGAAATTAGGTGATACATACGGTTCCTCCGTAGTTTCGCCTATACACCCTGTGAAAGTCGTAAGAATCATTACGATAAGAAGTAAATATGCAGTTTTAAGTCTAAGTTCTTTATGCATTCTTCTCTTTTTTATCCTTCTTTTTCTTATCTGCTTTATCAGTTTCCTCTGATGCATCATTATCTTTAACTACAGCCGAGCCTGCCTTCTCAACTTCTGCGATAGCTTTTCTGTGCATTGGTATACGGCAGTTTTTGTTATTACCGAACTCAACTATTACAGTATCATCCTCAACATCAAGAACAGTTCCGTAGAAACCGCTGGTTGTCATTATGCTGTCACCCGGTTCAAGGGAATTCTGCATATCTTCCTGCTGTTTAGCCTGTTTTTTCTGTGGCTTGATCATAAGGAAGTAAAGAACCGCAATCATTACAACCCAAAAAATAACCAGCATTCCTATACTCATACCTGCACCCTGAGAAGCCGGATCTGTTGTCGCAGCAGCTTCAAGGAAACTAACAAATGATAAAAAATTCATGGATAAACACTCCTTCTTTTTTAATTCTTATTTCTTAACTGTAACATATTATTATAAAACAGTGAAATATGCAAGTTTTGATTTACTCTTCAAGCCCCTGAAGGGTTATTCTTTTATACTCACTGAATCTGCCTTCCTGTATGGCTTCTCTTGCTTCCTTAAGAAGATTATTGTAGAAGTAAAGATTATGAAGTACGCAGAATCTCATTCCAAGCATTTCATCAGCCTTGAGCAGATGCCTTATATACGCTCTTGTATATCTCTTACATACAGGGCATCCGCAATCCTCGGAAATAGGTCTGTCATCAAGCTCGTATTGCTTGTTCTTTATATTCATTTTCCCATGTTTGGTATAAACCTGACCATGCCTTCCGTTTCTTGAAGGATATACACAGTCAAAGAAATCAACTCCCCTGTCAATTGCTTCAAGAATATTTGCAGGAGTTCCGACTCCCATAAGATATGTAGGTTTATCAAGTGGAAGGTGCGGCACTGTTACATCCAGTATATGATACATTTCTTCATGAGTCTCACCGACTGCAAGTCCGCCTACTGCATAACCCGGAAGATCAAGTTCGCTGATCCTCTTTGCATGATCGATACGTATATCATCTATGACGCCGCCCTGATTTATTCCAAAAAGCATCTGGCTTTTGTTGATCGTATCATCAAGGCTGTTCAGTCTTTCCATCTCATTCTTACAACGAATAAGCCATCTGTAGGTTCTCTCCACAGACTTTTCTATATAGCTTCTCTCTGCTTTTGCAGGCGGGCACTCATCGAAAGCCATCGCTATCGTGGATGCAAGATTGGACTGAATCTGCATACTTTCTTCAGGTCCCATAAAAATCTTCCTGCCGTCTATATGACAGTTAAATGTAACGCCCTCTTCTTTTATATTACGGAGCTTAGCAAGAGAGTAAACCTGAAATCCGCCGGAGTCGGTCAGTATAGGTCTTTCCCAGCTTGTAAACTTATGCAGACCTCCAAGTTTTTTTACTGTCTCATCACCCGGTCTTACATGAAGATGATAGGTATTACACAGCATTACGCTTGTCTTAATTTCTTCTAAATCAGAAGTAGCCACGGCTCCTTTTATAGCCGCGGCTGTTCCTACATTCATAAATACCGGTGTCTCGATGACGCCGTGCGGAGTCACAAATTTCCCACTCTTAGCACGTCCGTCTACTTTTATCAGTTCGTAATTATTCATATTAACTTTCCTGAGTTTTATTTTAAAATGTTACTTCTATCTCGGTCTTTTTGTATTCATTTCCATAAAGCTTATAAAGACCTACGGTAGCTTTGTCACCCTGTTCGTATGTTTTAATCTTCGCAGACAAGGTTTCCACGTCAAGTGTATCAATGCCGTCAATGCTGACGATTATATCACCTTTTTCTATTCCGGCTGATGCCGCAGCAGAACCGGCTTCAACACTCTTTACATATACCCCTTCAGGGAACCCGTAAATGCTGGCATAGTCTGAAGTAATATCAACACCGCCTACTCCAAGACGTACATTTCCGGTTCCGCTGATTATATCATTAATAAGTTCCATCGCCTTATTGATAGGAATAGCAAAGCCCATGCCTTCAACAGAACTGTCCACATATTTAGATGATGTTACGCCTATAACTTCACCGTTTGCATTAAGAAGTGCTCCGCCGCTGTTGCCGGGATTAATCGCAGCATCTGTCTGAATGAAGTTTCCCGAATAATCTTCGATAGTCCTTGAAAGTGCGCTGATATATCCGACTGTTACCGACTGCCCTATACCAAGAGGATTACCTATTGCAACCGCCATCTCACCAACACGTATATCATCAGAATTACCTACCTTTGCTATAGTCACACTGTCAAGAAGCTCCTTGGACATATCTGCCTTCTTCACCTCGAGAACCGCTATATCATATGCTTCGTCATATCCACGGACTGTAGCTCTTGCTGTCTCCCCTTCGCCGAATCCGACTGTTATTTCAGATGCGCCGTTTATAACATGGAAGTTTGTTGATATATAAAGCACGTCATCCGTCTGTCCTATGATGATTCCCGAGCCGGCTCCTGTGGACTCCTGCTCATAGGACTGGAAGAAATACTGAACAGTTTCTTTTACTACAGTATTGATGGAAACTATGGAGTGTTCGCTCTTTTCAACTATATCAGCCACATCAACACCTGAAGCCGTGCCTGTCCCGGTTCCGGTTCCGGTATCCTGTGTCTTAACTGTACCTTCGGATGAAGAACCGGTTTCGTAACTATCCGTAAATCTTGAAATTCCGTAATTTACACCTCCGAAAGCGGCACCTGCCACAAGCCCGAAGGTAAGTCCGTATGCTATGGTTCTTGCAAGAGAATTCTTTTTACTCTTAGTTTTTTTATTTCCGCTCCTGCTTATGTTTTTCGCAGAAGTATTCTCTTTATCCGGTATATCAGCTCGACTTACTTCACCGTGATCGGAATTATAATATGTTCCGTATGATTTGGTTGCGCCGAACATCATATCTTCTTTTGTCCCGTAGAGAGGCTTCTCAACATGTGTATATTGCGGAACATTCTCAGTTCTTAAATCTTGTGAATATTCCGGAGTGTACATTCTGTCCGGTGATCCGCCATTTAATGCAGCATCAGAATTAAATGTGCCTTCACCATTTCCGGTGCCATAAGTATATGTGTATCTCTCATCCATAAATATCACTCCTTTACTTTTCTTTTTTCATGAGTTAGGATAATCCGGTAACCTTAAATCAATCTGAAAATAAGGAAATCTACCTAGCTAAATGAAAGAGAGTTACAAACATGTTTAGAATTTGGGGAAAACTAATCAAAGATAACCGTCTTATAAAAGATACTGTTGTGTGTCAGGATGATCCCGACATGAGCAGAACCAAAAAAGTCTACGCAGCACTCGATGAAATCTGCTACGAATTTAACCTGGCAAAACCCATATGGCTCGAGTCAAACAAAAATGACTTCATACGCCATAACAGAACAAGATTCAGCCAGGATAACTTCATTGAAAGTATTGAATTTGATTATCTTGATTTTTCCGTTATTGAGGAAGATCTGTTCTAGAGAAAAGGTCTTCCGAATCAGCATCCCTGAGTGTTCCAAGGATATCTGCGATTTCATTAAGCTCAATTATTACTTCTTTGAGTTCTTCAAGATTGTTTCTGGAAAGTTCAGCAGACGACTCTGCATTTGCAGCAATCTCTTCACTGGAAGCCTGCTGATTTGCAAGGCTGTCAATGATTGTATTATTGGATGCATCCAGAACATTTGATAGTTCATCAAGCTTCTTAATATCCGTATGAAGCTCGTCTACCACTTCAGAAATATCACTGAATGATTTATCCGCCTGCTCAATAAAGTTATTCTCTTCAAGAACGGCAGCAACACTTGTCTTTATCAGTTCAGAAGTTTTCTCGGCAAGTACCGTTACTCCATGAAGTATCTCTGTAATATTATCAATAGAATTTCTTGTATCGTCGGCGAGGTTTCTTATCTCATCGGCAACTACAGCAAACCCGCGTCCCTGCTCTCCTGCCCTTGCAGCTTCAATGGATGCATTAAGTGCAAGAAGATTGGTCTGATTTGAAATCTGGTAAATAATTCTTGTAATCTCTTCTGCAGATGAAACTCTTTCCGAAAGCTCAGCCGAAACCTTTGTAACATCCTGGTTAACAAGTTCAATGTCCTGGGATTTACTCTTTAGTTCTTCGATTATATCTCTACCTGATTCTGTCTTACTTACAGCACTGTTAACTGAAACCAGCGTGCTGTCTTTTACATCAATAAGATTATCGATGACATCCTGAATCTGCTGAGTCATATTTGATGAGCTTTCCATATTCTCAACCGAATCATTTACACCCATTGAAATGGCATCAACGGATTTGGTAACTTCCTCCGTTGCATTTTCAAATGTATCCATCATACCCTGAAGTGTCTCTATGTGAGCATTGCCGTTATCGACAACCTTCTTCATATTATCTGCGACAATCTCCTGATACTTTGTATGATACTCAAGTTCCTGTCTGTCTATCTCAATGTATTTATTGATAAGCTTAGTTACAAGTACGATGGCAATAACAAAAAGGACAATGAATACCGTAACCGAAAACCAGCCTTTTCCACCTTCCCATCCTCCGTTTTTAATTGCTGCAAGTGTTTTTATGACAAATGCTATTCCCGCAAGTGACCCTGTAAGAATAACCATCATTTCATCAAGATAAACAACAGAAATAACTACTGCTGGAAGAACTGAGTAGCCATAAACCAGATTATCCTGAAACAGCATGATAAAACATGCCATAACCGCATATCCGACAACAGACACAAACTTAAGCATTGGCGAATCCGGTTTCATCAGATAAAACATTACATTTACTGCAATATAAAAAATAATTGCCCCTATAAATAGTGGAAAAAGCTCATTCCTGTCATTTCCAAATATAATCTGCAAAACCTTAGCAAGCGCCATAACTATCAGTATGTCAAATGCAAGTGTGTTTTTTGCTTTATTTCTGCTGGATTCTGTTCTATCCATATATCCCCCTAACCGAGTATATGTTCCAACTCCATTATCTCAATCTGCCCACCTAAAGAATTAGTGAGATCAGTAATCAGTTTATCTTTAATGGTGTCCGGCACCTTTACGGTATATACGACATTTTCTCCGTATTCCGAATCAAACTCATCTATACCGGCAAGTTTTAAGTTTCTCTCAATCCTGCTTACATCCTTATATGAAAATGAAATGCGGGTCACTGTAAGCGGCTGAACCGTTACAATTTTAGATGCATCAAGTGCCGCTTTTGCAGCATCTGTGTACGCCCTTACCAGTCCTCCCGTACCAAGCAGCACTCCTCCGAAATATCTGGTAACGACTATAACGATATTTCTGATGTCCGATCCTTCAATAACGCTTAGAATTGGTTTGCCTGCAGTGCCCTGCGGTTCTCCGTCATCCGAATATCGTACATCCTTTGTCAGAAGCCCCACAGAGTAGGCATAGCAGTTATGCCTTGCCTGATAATGTTTCTTTTTAATTTCATTTACAAAGCTGAGCGCTTCATCTACGGTATCAACAGGTTTTGCAGCCCCGATAAAACGGGATTTTTTCTCTGTTATCTCACCGGTTCCTCCGCTCCCAAGCCTTTTTATATGTACAGCCTGACTACTTTCTTCCTTACCCAAATCAAGATACCGCCTATCTGAGTAATTTCTTAAGCTCATCCATAAATGTATTTACATCCTTAAACTCCCTGTATACGGATGCAAATCTTACATAAGCAACCTCATCAAGATTCTTTATCTTATCCATAACTATGGCTCCGATAACCGAAGACTCAACTTCTCTTGTTGCAAGATTGAAAATTTCAGCCTCAATGGTATCTACGCACTTTTCAATCTGCTCCATGGAAACCGGTCTTTTATGACAGCTTCTGACAAGACCCTGAACTATCTTTCTTCTATCATATGCTTCACGCGTTTTATCCTTCTTAATAACCATAATCGGTACATTTTCAACCTTCTCATAGGTTGTAAATCTCTTGCCGCATGAATCACACTGCCTTCTTCTTCTGATGGATGTATTATCATCAGCAGGTCTTGAATCTATAACGCTGGTGCTGTCCTCACCACAGAATGGACATCTCATAAAAAAACCTCACTTTTCGTTCTAATTTTGTGTGCTTATCAATATAAACACACTATATCTAGTGTACTCCATTATAAGGATAAAGGCAAATGATTTTTAGCTGATGATCATAACACGAAGTATGCCCGGTCTCTCGTATTCTCTCTTACCATTTCCCATTCCGACGCTTTCTATGGTGAAGCTTTCAGGCAGCTTGGTATCAGTCATTACAGACGCCACAAATGCAGCTCCGGTCGGTGTTACAAGTTCGCCCTTTACCGGCACGATTTTCATAGGCAGCTTGTAGCTTTCTACTATATTAACAACAGCCGGCACAGGTACGGGAAGTATACCATGCTGGCATCTTACAGTGCCTGTTCCTTCTGAAAGATAAGGGACTATAACCTTGTCAATATTAAGGTTATCAAAGCATACAGCTATAGATATTATGTCAACTATTGAATCAAGTGCTCCTACCTCATGGAAATGCACCTCTTCAATCGGGACTCCATGAGCCTTACTCTCTGCCTCCGCTAATACTCTGAAAATCTTCTTTGCAAGTTCTCTTGCACTTTCAGTCATATCACATGCATCAATTATCGGGAATATATCATTTATCCCTCTATGCTCGTGGTGATGACTGTGATCGTATGCGTGGTTATGCTCATGTTCGTTTCCGTCATCGTGGCTGTGTGCATGGCTATGTTCATGGTCGTAGTCGTGTGTGTGCTCATGGTTATGATTATGATCATGGTCATGTGCGTCATCGTGACTGTGTGTATGTTCGTGATCATGGTCATGGTCGTGGTTATGCTCATGCATGTGGCCGTGTGCGTCATCGTGGCTGTGGTCATGGTCATATCCATACAGATATTCCATGTCATGATCGTGTCCATCATGCTCCGCATCAAGGATTACATCAAAATCGCAAATATCAAGCCCCGCCTTTTTAACACGGCTTATCTTAGTGCTGAAGCCCTTAGCTTTAATCGAATCAAGAGCCTTATTAAGGACATTCTCATCTGCACCGGCATCAAGGAGCGCTGCAACCGTCATATCCCCACTGATACCCATATTACTTTCAATATATAATGTATTTCCCATACTTATATTCCTTTCCTTTATCTCACGTGTAACCGAGCTCCGATTCTCATTTACCAATAACCTCTTCTACTATCGTTCAGCCAGTCTGTTAATTTGAGTAGCTACATATCCGGCGCCGTAACCATTATCAATATTAACAACCGTTATACCATTGGCACATGAATTTATCATAGTAAGTAATGCAGAAATACCATTCATACTTGCTCCATATCCTACGGAAGTCGGAACCGCTATTACAGGAACTTTTGCAAGTCCGCCTATAACACTGGCAAGAGCTCCTTCCATACCCGCAACTGCAATGATCACATTTGCAGTGTCGATAATATCCTGCTTGGATAAAAGTCTGTGGATTCCGCTAACTCCCACATCATAAACCCTAACTACATTTCCGCCGAAATATTCAGCTGTTTCCGCCGCTTCCTCAGCAACCGGAATGTCTGCAGTACCCGCCGAAAATACCGCAATATTCCCAATACCTTCGGTTTTAACGCTTGCATTTACCTTTAAAATTCTGGAAACAGGATTATAATCTGCCTCCGGGAATACTGCTTTTATCACCTCGTACTGCTCTTTACTGGCTCTGGTGCCGAATACCGAACCATTTGTTTCGTACAGATCCCTGTATATCTTTACCAGATGCTCGTCCATCTTCCTTTCGCAGAATACGACTTCCGGAAAGCCTGTTCTCTCTTCTCTGTCATAATCCAGTTTTGCTATTCCAAGATCCTTTATCTTATCTTCCCCCATAAATATCCCTTTCTAAAACACGATTAAACATACTGTCAATATTTCATAATGTCTTGAAATCATTTATAAATATACTCTTCAGTAACAATTATATCCGGCGAAATGTCAAGCTCTGTATATGGGATGATTCCATCCATAAGCTGAAAACTGTAGGCAGGTGCCACAAGACAGAGATTGATGTCTTTTTTCTTTCTTAGTTTTTCAATATATCTGTCATAGAAGCCTCCGCCATAGCCTATACGATGTTTCTCATTATCATAAACTGCTCCCGGCATTATCATAAGTAAATTCATTTTTTTATCATTTGTACCGGATTCATCTATCACAGAAATAAGTCCTCTTTCAGTATTTTTAGGTTCTTTTATTCCAAATGCCCCGTCCAGATACTCACCATCATCCTCGTAGAATTCCATTTCATCACTGCTAAGCACCTTAGGTATATAAACTGCTTTATCTTTTGCAGCCGTAAGCAGCATATCGGTATTTATTTCATTTCTGATGCTTTTATATATAAGTACTATATCTGAATCAGAAAACTCTCTCATTCCAATTATCTTTTCACATATAGCTTTCGATAAAGAAAGCGCCACATCAGCTTTTAACTCATCCCTTTTTGCAAGAACTTCTTTTCTTATTTCTTTTTTATCTATCATTCTACTCCCCCGCCAGTTGTCTCTTCTTCATTCTTCTCCAGTTAAAAAATCCATACATGTCATTTACAAGAAATGCAACGAAGCAGACAACAACAGAAATGTAACGAGTATTCATAAAACCTGCCAGAACCCATAAAATTATGAGGACCACATCATTTGATGCATAAGCCAGAGCAAAGTAAGGGCTTCTTCTGAATGTGAGATATACCGCGAGAAAGCTCATTTACCTTCACCTCTGACCTTCTTCCATTGTAAGGATTTTTTAGCCATGAGACAAGTGCAAATATTGCCATCGGCATCGTCATACCAAGATAAGTCACCATTTCTCCGTAGTATGAAAATGAATATGAAATAATTCCGTAAAGAAGGCTGAATATAACCATGAGAAACTGCCCTATCGGATTACCCTTGGCATTAAAGATAAGCGAAGTAACTCCAATAAGCGACGCAGCAAGCGTCATAAAACTTTCCCTGTCAAAATAAAGGAATGCAGCAACAGTACATATTACGGAGCACCCCCACAACAGTTTCTCTCCTCGCGAAAAAAAGCATCCGCATACACATCTTCAAAGACCTAACGATGTGTAAACGGATGCTTTATAATGCATCTCCTACCCGGTGGCAGAATCATTTATTCTTTTATTAAAATGCGGAAAGTCTGGTTAAAACTTCGTAGCACATTCTTCCGCTGTGATAAGGGCATGTCCATTCATCAGCTATATTCTTTGATGAATCAGGAACGCCGGAAGGACTGACTTCCGAATACCATTCAGAGCCCTCTCTTTTATCTATGAGATTCTCCTTTGTATATTCCCATATCTTTTCAGCGGCATCAAGGTATTTTTTGTCCCCTGTCTTCTCATATCCGTTCACAAAACCGACAACAGACTCACACTGAACCCACCAGATTCTTGTTTCAAGGACATTGCCGTCCTCACATTCCGCAGGAACAGAATGACCGTCAAATGCAACGTTATAGATTTTCTCAGTGAGTATCTTTGTTACCGGAGCCATCTCTTCTGTAAATGTCGGTATACCCAGCACCTCAAGTGTTCTGTCTATGAGCCATGCAGCTTCAATATCATGTCCGTAGGAATGAAGGTCAATAAGTGAAGCGTAATTCTTATCAAAGAAAACTTCAAGCCTTTCTTTATCCGGATTAAACATCTTCGTTCTGAATATAGCAAGTATCTCAACCAGTTTTTCTCTCACTTTTTCAAATGGTGAAACTCTGTATAATTCTGTGTATGCTTCCATGACATGAAGCAGAGTATTCATAGTTCTGTCTGCCATTACACCATTTTCGGAAAGTTTATCATTCGGAGCCTGACCGAAATCCACTGAAAAGGCTTCAAGGTATCCATCATTGTCACGGCATTTTTCCTCTATCACAGAAAACAGCTGCTTTGCAAGCGCAACAGCCTCCTCATCTCCTGATATTTCATAATAAGAAGAAAGACCGTATATAGCAAAAGCCATATTGTAGGTATGCTTTAAGGTTTCCTTCGGTTTTCCATCATATGTCACCGACCAGTAAAGTCCGCCATTTTCTTTATCCAAAAAACTGTCCTTAAGAAAATGATATGCATGCTCCGCATATTTTAAACTGTCCTCATCCTTAAGAACCTTATATGCATTTGAAAAGAACCACAATATACGACTGTTAAGTATACATCCTTTATCAGCTTCTTTTTCGATAGTAAGATCGAATTTCATTTTTCCGTAGAAGCCGCCATTTTCTTTATCTATAAGGCTTTTCCAGTAAGGGATTACATGATTTTCAAATTCCTTTCTGATATCATCCTTAAACATACGTCATTCCTTTCTATAATAATATTTCTACTCTGCATCAGTTGGTGTTGAGAGACTGTTCAGCTCTCTATATCCTATATATGCACTTTTTACTTCCCAATCTCCTGTAGCAGAAAACTCGATTTTCTTACCCCATTTTGTTTTATCAGTACCGCAGTATTTCTCTATCATTTCATAAGGAATCTGTAAAAATGAACCGTCATACGCCGGATAACCGTTCTTCGACCCCTTAAATCCACCGGAACCAACTTCTATCGGTTTTTCCCCTGCATCAGGGAAAACTACCCATAGCTCACCTCCGGATGATCGGTAGTTGATATTAAGATATGAACCCGGCACCAAAAGCCCCAGCGCTTCGTCCGAAAGCTCTATACCGCTTGTTTTATTTGCCGTTCCGGATACACTTGCATTAAGGTCCATCTTTTTATAAGTAGGAACAAACTCTTTTCTCTTTCCCACTCTTATACTGTAAACTTCCCACGGAGAGTCTGACTCACACTGCATTGATTCTCCCCATTTTGAGGTATCATCTCCCAGTGCCTTGGCCATCTCTTCAAATGAAATATATGCAGTTTCACCATCCGCAGCTGCAAAGCTGTGATTCTCTCCGCTCTGCTTTCCGTCACCGATTCTGGTCCAGCCTACTTCTGCATCATTCATTACCAGCCATATTTTTCCTGACTCGGATTTATACTTTATCTCAATAACCGAACCCGGAACAAGAGCCTTTCTTATTTCAGGAGTAATCTTTCTGCCTGCCTGTGAAAGTTTAGCGGCAGATACATTAAAGCCCTTAAATTCTACAGCATCATATATCTGATATGTTGGAACTGCCATGCCAACCTTAAGAGAATCAACCTTCCACTTGGAATCCGATTCACAAAGTATCATGTCACCCCATTTGGACACATCCGTTCCAAGTTCATCTGCTATCTGCTCATATGTAATCTGAATAATATTATTTGTATCATTTGTGTAGGCAAGATGTTTTCCTGTACCATCAATATCGCCCTGACCTATTCTCTTCCAACTGCCATCCTTATCAGAAAATACAATCCAAAGCTTTCCCGATTCAGACTTGTATCTTACTTCTATTACGGAGCCCGGAACGAGAGCATTTACCATATTCTCACTTATCTTTAGTCCGTTTGCTTCCCAGGAGTCAGCCTCCACCTTATAATCATCAAATATATAGTCACTTACAGTATTAAAAAGATTATGTCTGTCAGCAAAGTCAAGAGTTTCCTCTTTTTCTTCCTCCGACGCATCACCGGAAGTCGCATCGGCATCCGTTGCAGTGGAATTGAGCCTTATGACAAACTCTTCACTGGTCGTCGGTTCTTCAGTCCCTCTTAAAACTATGTAATTGCAGCTAAAGATAATTATAAGCGCAACTATTGCTGCTATAACTTCCATTCCGGCGAAGAAAAGCGCAACCTTCTTTACTGCCCAGCCTTTCTTCTTTCTAAGATGATCATGGAAAGGAAATGTAATGTTGCTGAGGAAAGGCTTCTTAAGGAATCTCATAATTGAAACCTTGATGATTCCGATACCACCGTCAAATATAAATACTGATGAAAGTATCAGGAATATAAACGGATGTCCTGCCTGCATTGCCATTAGTGCAAGAAGATAACCTATAGGTCTTGATCCGGCATCCCCCATAAGTATCTTACTCGGATTCCAGTTATAGAACAGGTATGCTATAAGCGCACCTATCATCATTATTCCCATTCCATTGAATATAACAATGTCTATCCCGAAAATTACATTATATGCAAGAAGTTCGACTATGGTTACACTTGCACAAAGTCCATCAACACCATCGGAGCAGTTCGTTACATTTACAGAAGCCCAGATAAGTATAACTGCAAGAATCGCATAAACAACTACCGGGAAATGGAACAAGTGTCCGAATATTACTACATCAGAAGAATTGAAGTAAAGATATACCACAACTGTTATTATAGCTACGACAAGATCAATACTGCCCTTTACATATTCTCCCCATGGGGTCTTTGAAACATCATCAAGGTATCCGGTCATCATCATTACGAACATAAGAACCAGATAAACCTCTGTTTCTATTTGAAAGGGAAGAAAAAGAACTCCGCATATAACAAATATTATCATGAATACAAATCCTGCGCCCGTAACCTTGCCCGCGGATTTATCATTTATCACAACCACCTTACCGTCAGGAGTCTCAACCTTTTTTCCTCCGTCGATCGGCAGAAATGAAAACGGCTTTTTGTAAAGAATAAATGTTATGAGAAATGTTATGCCTGCAGCGATAAGATAAATAGCCCATTCAGGAAAAATATTATTCAAATAACCATGTAACATTTTATTAACTCTCCTCTTCCAGTTCTTCCCATTTCTGATATAAACTCATAAGATGTTCCGAAAGTTCTTCCCGTTTTGCGGAAAGCTCGGTAAGCAGCGATGTATTGGTTCCATTTTCGGGAAGACTCATCTCTTCGTCTATTTCGTTTATCTTAGCTTCTGTACTGTCTATCTCTTCCTCGGTCCTTTTTAGTTCACTCTGTCTTTTTCTTATAGCAGCCTGAAGCTTTTTATCTGCAAGATATTTCTCCTTTGAGCCCTCTTTGGGATTCTCCTCCACAGTCTTTTCTTCTTCCACTTCACTTCCATGCTGAATCCTGTAGTACTCATCCCTGTGTTCCTCAAAGAAGTCATAATTACCGATGTAGTTTGTAAGAACTTGATTTCTCAGTTCTATTATCCTTGTTGCAGTGCTGTTTACAAAATATCTGTCATGACTTACATAAAGAACAGTTCCGGTATAATTTCTTAGAGCTTCTTCAAGGATTTCCTTGGACTGTATATCAAGATGGTTTGTCGGCTCATCAAGGATAAGGAGGTTTGCCGGAGAAAGCATAAGTTTTGCAAGAGAAACACGTCCCTGCTCGCCACCCGAAAGATCTCCTATCTTCTTGAAAACATCTTCACCTGTAAAAAGAAAGGCAGCAAGAATACTTCTAATCTTCGTGTTCCCAAGATCTGGAAATGCATCCGACAATTCTTCAAATATAGTCTTATCCATCGAAAGGTTTTTATGTTCCTGATCGAAGTAACCTATCTTTACTCTTGAACCAAGTTTTATACTTCCGCCATCTTTGGGTATGAGTCTGTTTATGATCTTAAGTATAGTCGTCTTACCGGTTCCGTTCGCACCTATAAGCGCAACATGCTCGGATCTTTTTATATCGATAGTTATATCATCAAAAAGAACAGTACTGCCAAATGACTTTGAAATATGTTCTGCAAGAAGTACGTCCTCGCCCGATTCAACATTCGGCGTGAGGCTGAGCCTCATATCGGTTCTCACCTCTGTCGGCTTTTCAAGAACCTCTATCTTGTCCAGCATCTTCTCCCGGCTCTCCGCCCTCTTTATACTCTTCTCACGGTTAAATGACTTTAGCTTTGTTATTACTTCCTGCTCATGCTTTATCGTCGCCTGCTGATTAAGATAAGCCCTGACCTTTGCTTCACGTATCTTCTTTTTCTCTTCAGAGTAAAATGCATAGCTACCTTTAAATACAGTAGATACGCCCTGATCTATCTCTATTATCTTGTTTGAAATCTTATCTATAAAGTATCTGTCATGGCTCACTACCATTACAGCACCCGGATAAGAAGAGAGGAATCCTTCAAGCCATGCAAGAGATGAAATATCAAGATGATTAGTCGGCTCATCAAGGATGATGAGATCCGGTTTTTCTAAGAGCAGACGTCCGAGCGCAATTCTCATCTTCTGTCCGCCGGAGAGAGTATTTATATGTCTTCCGTAATCTTCCTTTCCAAAGCCAAGCCCGGAAAGAACGCCCTGTATCTCTGACTCATATGCATATCCGTTATCCCGGTCATACTTAGTCTGGAGGGTATTATAAAGAGAAAGTGCCTTCTCCAGTTCATCTCCGGAAAGGTCATTCATTTCTTTTTCAAGTTCACGCAGCCTTTTTTCGATATCAAGTATATACTGCTTCGCTCTCTGCATTTCCTCATAAACGGTGCTTTCAAAAAGTACATCCTGATTCTGGGCAAGATACCCAACTCTGACATCGGAAGCCATCACTACATTTCCCGAATCAGGGTTAAGTTTCCCCAGTATTACATTTAAAAGCGTAGTCTTTCCGGCGCCGTTTATACCGATTATAGCGACCTTATCTTTTTCTTCAATATTAAAATTTATCTTTTTAAGCACTTCTTTTTCACCAAATGAAAGTGCTATATTCTGACACGAAAGTATCATACCAAATATTTCAACTATAGCTTACTGAAACACCGCTGCTATAGCTTCTCCTATATTCTTAACGTATATTATATCTTTTGAAAGTGAATCTATATCCTTACTCTTATTTGAGAAAGGAACTATAACTTTTCCATACCCCATCTTCAGCGCTTCAGAAACACGTCTTGCAGCACCGCTTACGCCTCTTATCTCACCTGCAAGTCCCATTTCTCCGATTATAGCCATATCAGACGGTATAGGTCTGTTTTTAAAGCTCGATACTATAGCAAGCGCAATTCCAAGATCGGAAGCAGGATCATTTATCTTAAGTCCGCCTGCTATATTAACATAGCAGTCAAATCCTCCAAGGAAAATACCGGCTCTTTTTTCAAGAACTGCGATAAGAAGATTCACTCTGTTATAATCCACCCCAACCGATGTACGTCTTGGCATATTAAAGCTGCTGTCACATACAAGCGCCTGAAGTTCAATAAGAACCGATCTGCTCCCTTCATTCGTCGCAATGACAACAGATCCCGGCACATTCTCCGGGCGTCCCGAAAGAAACATCTGCGAAGGATTCTTTACTTCAACAAGTCCTTCACCGGTCATGCTGAATACACCGATTTCATTTGTGGAACCAAAGCGGTTCTTTGCCGCACGGAGCAGTCTTACGCCTTCGTTCTCATCACCTTCAAAATAAAGTACAGAATCAACCATGTGTTCAAGCGTCTTAGGACCTGCCACCTGACCATCCTTTGTAACATGCCCCACAATGAAAATAGCTGTATTCCTTGTTTTTGCAAGTCTGAGAAGGCTTGATGTAACTTCTCTTACCTGTGTCACAGTACCGGGAGCGTTGTCCACAGTCTGCGCTGATATAGTCTGGATGGAATCGATTATAACTACTTCGGATGAATACTTCTCAATCTTTGCTTCTATATTGTCAAGATCGTTATCACAGAGAAGCATGAGACTGTCACTGTAGGCATTCAGCCTCTTTCCCCTCATCATAATCTGTGAAAGTGATTCCTCACCGGAAACATAAAGGACTTTAACATCATCTTTTACAAGTGATGCACACATCTGAAGAAGCAGCGTTGATTTACCGATTCCGGGATCACCGCCGATAAGAACGAGGGAACCTTTAACTATCCCTCCTCCAAGAACTCTGTCAAGTTCTTCGATATGAGTATATAGTCTTACCTCTTCTGTCTCAGATACTTCCGTAATTTTCTTCGCTTCAACTTTTTCAGAAAGCTTTATGCTTCCCTTTTTTGACGTTACAAGTTTTTCCTCGGAAAATGTATTCCAGCCCTTACACCCGGGACACTGTCCCATCCATTTTGCCGACTCATATCCACATTCAGTACAGAAAAAAATCTTCTTTTCCTTTGCCAAAGTTCCGACTCTCCAAACTATTCCATAAACTATAACAAAGGGTTTCACGGATGTGAAACCCTTTTACATTCACTGCTTACTGTTTTTCAATTACTACCTCTACTTCCTTATCAGGTGCAAGTTCAACCGAAAGATTAAGCTTTCCTCCAAGGTTAGTTGACATCTTGCCAACATATACACCATCTATATGCACCTTGTATTCCTTTTCAGGTTCAAGTTCAAGTGTAACAGATGCATCCTCGGCACCTTCCACAGAAAACATCACTTTTTTATCATTTGCCATAAAGTTATGGACTGCTGTTCCCGGCACAGATTCATATACAAATGTACCGTTTTTCTCTAACTTTGTAATCTCATTAAAGGTTTTTATCTTATAACTGTCGCCGTTATAACTGAAGCCATCCTGCTTTGTCTTAACCGCAAGATTATAATTACCGAAGCTGAGTGCCCCTGTCTCCTCCTCACGAATGAGTTCATCGATTACTGCCATGGGTTCTCCTCCTAATATATAGTATTCCCTTATTTTATCTATGTACGTATAGTAGATATGTACGTTTTAATTATAGCTTAATCAGCATGTTTTGTCACTCTTTTTGGAAGATAGTTTTCTTAATTTTGTCATCCCCCGGAACTTCTTCTACGGTAACAAACACAGCATCACCGCTTTTTACTGTCCCGTCAAGAACAGCCTTTGCAAGACCATCTTCAACCTCTGTCTGTATGGTTCTCTTTAGAGGCCTTGCTCCGAATTTTTTATCATAACCCTTTTCAAATATATAATCCTTTAATTCATCACTGAATCTTAGAGTCAGGGAAAGATTTTTCTCTGCCCTTTGTGACAATTCACGGAGCATGAGATTCATGATATTATATACATCATCCTTTGAAAGAGGTTTAAAGACCATAATCTCATCTATACGGTTAATAAACTCAGGCTTAAAGATTCTGTTCACCTCTTCCATTACACTGTCTTTCATTTTAGTGTAATTAATCTCTGCATCATCTCCATTTACGGAAAATCCCAGAGACTTAGGCTCCATAATGCTCTTTGCGCCTGCATTTGAAGTCATTATGATTATGGTATTTTTAAAATCTACTTTTCTTCCCTGAGAATCTGTAATGATTCCATCATCCAGAACCTGAAGAAGTATATTAAAAACATCAGGATGAGCTTTTTCTATCTCATCAAACAATATGACTGAATAAGGATTCTTCCTTACTTCTTCAGCAAGCTGTCCTCCTTCGTCATATCCGACATATCCCGGAGGTGAACCGACCATTTTGGATACGCTGTGTTTTTCCATATATTCAGACATATCTACTCTTATGAGCTTTTTTTCATCCTGAAAGAGAGCTTCGGCAAGCGCTTTTGAAAGTTCAGTCTTACCTACACCCGTAGGTCCAAGAAACATAAATGAGCCTATAGGGCGTTTCGGATCTTTTAGTCCAACTCTTCCTCTTCTTATAGCTCTTGAAACAGACGAAACTGCTTCCTCCTGTCCTACAACTCTGTTATGAAGTATATCCTCAAGATTACGCAGCTTTTCCTGCTCACTTTCGGTTATTCTTGAAACCGGAATCTTTGTCCAGACAGATATGGCTCTTGCGATATCTGCTTCACCTATCTCTCTGTTCCCCGACGCTTCCTTGGTTACATTTTCATCAGAAGGTTCTGATTCATTTATTCTTTTTTCATGTTTTTTCTCGGCAATTTTTGATTCAATCTCCTGATTGATCGTGGATGCCGTATCTATATCGCCCTTTAGAAGTGCCTCTTCAAGGTTCTCCTCAAGCTTACCAAGTTTTTCCTCATCGTCATTTTTGCCGAGTATATCTTCTCTTTCTTTTATCAGGTCAAGTTTCTTTCTGGCAGACGCCTCATCAATAAGGTCTATGGCTTTATCCGGAAGATATCTGTCATTTATATATCTGACCGAAAAACCAACTGCCGCATCTATCGCTTCGTCAGTAATCTTTATACCATGAAACTCCTCATACTTTTCTGCAATACCTTTAAGAATCTCTTTTGCTTCTTCCTGCGACGGTTCTTCAACATACACCGGTTGGAAACGTCTTGCAAGCGCAGCATCCTTTTCGATACGCTTTCTGTATTCATTTCTTGTAGTGGCACCGATAACCTGAATCTCTCCTCTTGAAAGTGCAGGCTTCAGTATATTTGAAGCATCCATCGCCCCCTCTGCACCTCCGGCACCTATAAGAGTATGAAGCTCATCTATAAAAAGAATTATATTTCCATCTTCCTTAACCTCATCGATGGTTTTCTTAATCCTTTCCTCAAATTCTCCTCTGTACTTTGACCCTGCTACCATGGCAGTAAGATCCAGCATGAGAATTCTTTTTTTACTCAGTGTTTCAGGAACATCGCCCTTTGCAAGCCGCGCAGCAAGTCCTTCAACAACCGCAGTTTTACCTACGCCAGGTTCACCGACAAGACATGCATTGTTCTTAATCCTGCGTGAAATTATCTGCATGAGGCGGTCTATCTCGTCACTCCTTCCAATAACAGGATCAAGCCTTCCTTCCTTTGCATCAAGTGTAAGATCACGGCTGTATTTTGAAATAGTACTGTTATTTTGTTTTTTCTTTTCCTGCTTACTGGATGCAAAACCTGCATAATCTCTCTTCGCAGCATTAACGTTAATACCGTTGGACATAAGTATATCCATGTACAGTCCCTTGATATTAACCTTCGAAAGAGTGAGCATCTTAAAAGCAAGGCAGTCCGGAGTCTTTATTATGGCAAGCAGCATATGCTCCGTACCTATCTCCTTCATACCAAGTCTTCTTGCTTCACTTTCTGCAACTTCAAAAAGCTGGAGCGTTCTTTCCGTATAATCATCATCAAATCCGGCAGTAAAATCCACTTCATCAAAGTTCATGGTATCAACCATCTTCTGAAGCGTATCAAGCGTTACCCCGTGATTCTCAAGAAGAACTCTTGCTGTTCCTCTTGCAAGGTAAAGTCCGAACAGAAGATGCTGACTGCATATATATGTACTCATCTGACTGGTTGCGACTTCTCTGGATTTTTCAAGTGCAATCCTGCTTTTTTCTGTAAATCTCTTATCTAACAAATGTATCCGTCCTTTACTGTTCGTCTATAGCCTTACCAATATCGTGCCTCATATACTTGTTATCAAAATCAACAAGTTCTGTTGCTTTATATGCATTTGCCCTTGCAGAAACAAGGTCATCACCGATGGCTGTAATTCCGATTACTCGACCACCATTTGTTACAACCTTTCCATTACTCCATTTTGTACCGGAGTGGAATGCAAAGTATCCATCCTTATCTTTAAAATTCTCAAGTCCTCTTATCTCGAAGCCTTTCTCATAGCTTACAGGATACCCCTCTGATGCAAGCATTACACAAACTGCTGCATTGTCTTCAAATTCAAGATTAATCTTATCAAGAGTACCGTCAACGCAGGCTTCCATTACATCTATGATATCGTTTTTAAGACGAGGTATTACTACCTGCGCCTCCGGATCACCAAAACGAGCGTTAAACTCAAGAACCTTTGGTCCGTCCGGAGTCAGCATGAGTCCTACAAAAAGAACTCCTTTAAACTCTCTTCCTTCAGCCTTCATGGCTGCTATAGTCGGTTTATAGATATTCTCCTCACAGAATTCTGCTATCTCATCTGTATAGAAAGGACTAGGTGAAAATGTACCCATACCGCCCGTATTAAGTCCTGTGTCATTATCTCCGGCTCTCTTATGATCCTGAGCAGATGTCATAGGAAGAATTGTAGTTCCGTCAGAGAAGCAGAGAACAGATACCTCACGTCCTGTCATGAAATCTTCAATAACAACCTTATTCCCGGCATCACCGAACTTCTTATCAACCATTATCTCATCAAGACCGGCAAGAGCTTCGTCCAAGGTATTACATATAAGAACGCCCTTTCCAAGTGCAAGTCCGTCAGCCTTCAGAACTATCGGCAGCTTTACAGTATTCAGATATTCTTTCGCTGCATTTACATCATCAAATGTAACTGACTTTGCCGAAGGGATATTGTACCTTTCCATAAGATCCTTTGAAAATGCCTTTGACGCTTCTATTATAGCTGCATTTTTCCTTGGTCCGAATGTCTTTATCCCTGCATCGAGAAATACATCCGCAACGCCTGCAGCAAGTGGATCATCCGGTGCAACTATAACGAAATCAACCTCTTTTTCTTTTGCAAAGCTAAGAAGTTTATCAGCATCCATAACTGATATATCTACACATTCAGCCAGTTCGGATATACCTGCATTTCCGGGTGCAGCATAAATCTTATCCACTCTTTTACTCTTAGAAACCGCCCATGTTATGGCATGCTCACGTCCGCCGCCGCCGACTATTAATACTTTCATATTCTTCTCCTTATAAACTCTTTACAATTCTCCATTTGCAATCATATCAATTGCCTTTGGAAGTATCTTCCATTCAGCCTCTTCCATGATACGTCTCTGAAGGATTTCAGGGGTATCGTCCTTTTTAACTTCAACCGCCTTCTGAATGATGATAGGGCCTGTATCTGTTCCTTTATCAACAAAATGAACCGTTGCCCCGCTTATCTTAACTCCTCTTTTTAGCGCAGCCTCATGTACTTTAAGGCCATAATAACCCGTTCCCGAGAAAGAAGGAATAAGCGACGGATGAATATTGATTATTCTGTTTTCATACTTGTCTATCATCTTTGGAGGAATCACAACCAGAAATCCTGCCAAAACAATAAGATCGGGGTTAAAAGTGTCAACTGTCTGAAGAAGCGCATCATTGAATGCATCTCTGTCAGCAAAGTCTTTGGGCGAAACCACCATATTCTTTATTCCGGCAGCATTTGCCCTTTCAAGTGAATATACTCCGTAATTATTGCTGATCACTCCGACTATTTCCGTATTCCTTATCTCGCCACTGCTGACACCGTCTATAATGGCCTGGAGGTTGGTCCCTCCACCTGAAACCATAACCAGAACTCTTAGCATAATATAACTCCTTTTTCACCATTCGCTGTTTCGCCGATTATGAATGCATCTTCTCCTGCCATCTTAAGAGCCTCAACTGTCTTATTAGCATCAGCAGGATCAACCGCAAGCACCATACCAAGTCCCATGTTGTATGTATTATACATCATGCTCTCTTCTACATTTCCTTCTTTTGCCATAAGTCTGAATATTGCAGGAACTTCGTAAGAAGATTTTTCAACCTTTGCAAGTATTCCGTCAGGAAGCATTCTCGGGATGTTCTCCTGGAAACCTCCACCTGTGATATGACTTGCTCCCTTAATAACTACTCCGGCATCCTTAACCTGCTTTAATCCCTTAACATAGATTCTTGTAGGAGTAAGAAGCTTTTCGCCAAGTGTCATTCCAAGTTCATCGTAATATTTTCCAAGTGAAGCCTCACTCATATCAAATATCTTTCTTACAAGTGAAAATCCGTTGCTGTGAACTCCACTGGATGCGATTCCGACAAGCACATCTCCTGCCTTAATATCTTTTCCGGTAATGAGATCCTTTTCATCCACGATACCTACAGCAAAACCGGCAAGGTCATACTCATCAGCAGGCATAAGTCCCGGATGTTCTGCAGTCTCGCCACCGATAAGAGTCGCGCCCGAAAGTTCACATCCCTTAGCAACACCGCTTACTATAGTAGCAATCTTCTCAGGATAATTCTTTCCACATGCAATGTAATCAAGGAAGAAAAGCGGTTCTGCGCCGGCACATGCTATATCATTTACACACATAGCAACACAGTCAATCCCGACTGTGTCATGCTTATCAAGAATAAATGCAAGCTTGATCTTTGTTCCCACTCCGTCTGTACCCGAAACAAGAGTCGGTTTCTCCATAGATTTAAAACCTGCCATTGAAAACGCTCCTGAGAAACCGCCTATGTTGGTAAGCACCTCACTTCTCATCGTTTTCTTAATGTGTTCCTTCATCAGCTCAACTGACTTGTAACCAGCTTCGATATCAACGCCTGCATTCTTGTAATCCATAATAATCCTCCGTATGTATAAATACTATTTAACAGCTTCGTATATTTCTTTTGTCACATCTGCCTTATTCATGCTGTAAAGATGAATTCCGCTTACACCACGTTTCATAAGGTCTTCTATCTGATGTACTGCGTATTCAATTCCCGCCTTTTTCATTCCGACAGGATCTTCACTGTATTTTGCTATCATATTTGAAAGCTTTGTCGGAACTGATGATCCTGAAAGTGAAACACTGGTTCCCAGCTGATTTACCTTCGTTATCGGCATGATTCCCGCATGTATAGGAACAGTGATACCAACTTTATATGCTTCATCCATGAAACGGTAAAACTTTTCATTATCAAAAAACATCTGAGTGATAAGTTCATCAATTCCCATATCAACTTTCTGCTTAAGATACATAAGATCTTCCTCGACATTTTTTGACTCGGGATGTTTCTCGGGATAACATGCACCGTAAAGTCTGAAACCGCCCACTTCCTTAATAGCCGGAATTATACTTGATGCATATTTATAATGCCTGTTACTAAATTCTTCCTCTGACATACTTCTCGGTCTGTCACCGCGCAGTACAAGTATCCTGTCTACAGATTTTTTCTTAAGTTCAGCCAGCATTTCCGAAAGCTTTTCCTCGGTCATTCCAACAGCTGTCATATGTGCAAGAGAAGGGATATCACTTATATTCTGAATATAAGCTGCAATCGTCGCAGTTTTTTTACTGTTACTTCCTCCCGCACCGTAAGTTACACTTACAAAATCCGGATCAACTGCTTTAATCTCATCCAGAGTCCTGAAAATGTCATACATTTCCTCATCTCTTTTTGGCGGAAAAACCTCGCATGAGAACTCTATCTCTTTAAAAAATTTCTTTATCATAGCACCTCTTCCTATCGGTCTTCCTTCTCTACAAGAGCTTCCATTTTTTCATATAAATCAGGGAATTTCTTCTTCATATTCATAGGTCTGAAGTTTTCATCAACAAAGGCATGACTCGTCTCACTTTTATTCACAACTTTGTCATCTCTTTTTATTTCGTATTTAAGTGAAAAACGAACAGGAGAAAGCTTTATAAGGTGAGGATATATCTGAATAGTATCACCGAAATGCACCGCATCTATGAATTCTGAATTAAGAGTAAGAACAGGGATAATGATACCCTTTTCTTCCATAAGATCATATGGAAGTCCTGCTTTATCCATAAGATCAAGTCTTGCCTCTTCAAGGAATCTCGCATAATTGGAATGATGCACTACCTGCATCTGATCCGTTTCATAATAATTAATCCTGCGGACATATACATTATTCTCCATCACTGTCTTCCTTCTTTTCTTTCTTTGCTTTTACTGCCTTCGTTTTTTCTTTCATAACCGGCTTTAGAGAAGTCTTTGCTTCATCCTTTACATCCGGCTTTGGCGCAGTTTTTGCCTCTTCCTTTACATCCGGCTTCGGTGCAGCCTTTGCCTCTTCCTTTACATCCGGCTTCGGTGCAGTCTTTGCGGCAGCTTTAGCCTCTTCCTTTGCTCTGTCGAAGAGCACTACAACCTCTTCTTCTGCCGCCTCTTCATTTCTGCTTCTTTTAACTATGGTGTCATCTGTATTAAAAGTAAGCTTTATCTCTCCGCCGTCTTTACGGCTCACAAGTTTCCTTTTATCTTTACCTGTTACCTTAGGAACTATTCTTTCTATCTCACTCTCGGAAAGCTTTACAGCCGTTCTGTCAGGATTGATCGGCGCACGCCTTTTTTTCTCAGGAACTACGCTGAGTTCTCCGTTACCTTCAGCAACTTTAAATTCCATCTGACTCTGTCTTTCTCTTTCAAGGAGACGAGCCTTTTCTCTTTCATGGTAAAGTTCATTTGAAAGAAGTGTACTGAGTTCAAGAATTTGACTGTATCTGTCATTATTACTGAGATCAAGAAGATTATTCATAATCTCATTCTTATTCTCCGATATACTCTTAATCTTTGCCTTAAGAGTAGCCTGAACTCTGTCGAATTCCCTCTCTATATTGTCATAGGCATTATTAATAAGGTGGTCAACCTCTGTAAGCATCTCATCAGTATATATAAGTGATGCACCGTAAATGTCATTTGCGGTTCTGAGTGCCTGAACTTCTTCCTCAGAAAGATCCTTCTTCTTAAACGGAAACTCCTCATCCTGTCTTCTTTTTGTAACTCTTATACGGCTGGCACTCTTTTCAGCTTCATATCTTATCTCTTCTGCTTCTGCCTTTGCCGCATTAAGGATTCTTGCCCTCTTATCAGTAACTTCTCTGTAGGTCTTAAGCTCTGAATCAACCACATCGGTAAGAGAATCAAGAAGTTCCAGAAGTTCTTCCTTATTAACTATAACTTTATCACTTTGAAAAGGCGCATTTGGTGCTGTTGAGATGATATTCCTCATCTTAGCAATTATAGCCCTTTCTCTGCCATAATCGTTTTCCATAAATAATACCGTCCAAATTTAAAAATAGTACTTCTTTAGTCCATAGAAAATATATGTACAAGTATATACAAGCCTTCCAAGGAAAGGAACTCCCATATACTTATATACTCCGTAAGTCATTTTCATTGACTTAAACTTACTTCCGGATTTGCTTCCCTTTCTGATCCTGTAGCAAAGAAGCGGCTCATCTATACCAAATGCATACCCGTCATCTTTAAGCATTTTAAGCCAGCAGATATAATCCTCATGAAGATCTGCTCTTTCCATAGGATATTTTAGAATGGTTCTTCTTTTAACAAGAACAGAAGAACAGCTTATCTGATTACTCCGGAGAAGCTTCTTATAATTAACCGTCTCGTCACAGTGGATAACCCGTCCCGTATCACGGCCATCATGGGTATAAAGCCCTCTTCCCGAGAATACCATGACCGGACTTCTCCCTTTGATACGTATGGTCTTAAAGGCAGCCAGTTCCTTCTTAAGCTTATCTTCTTTCCACCAATCGTCGGCATCAAGAAACGCAATGTATTCACCGTCAGAAGCCCGAACTCCGGAGTTCCTGCCTTCAGACGGTCCAACATTTTCAACCACATCAACTATTCTTACATTATCGATATCGGATACAAGGCTCTTGTCGAGAGTTCTTCCGTTATCCACGATAACAACCTCAACATCAACATCTTTCTGATTTGCAGCAGAAAGAACCGACTCACGAATAGTTTCATTATTATGAAAGCATGGTATTACCACGCAGATTTTATCTTTTTTTATAGTGTCCAAAATTATGATGCTCCGAATTATGTAAACTTGTTTCCCTAGAAACTCATCATGGATTATAACATCTAAAGTAGTGTATTACAAGAAATTATAAATAAAGAAATAAAAAGGCTTTCGCATTTGCGAAAGCCCTGTAATTCATATTCTTTTTAGCCCTTACGAAGGAATGCAGGTATCTGAATGTTATTAGATCCTGAAGAAGATGACGAATGCTCTGTCTCTTTCTTCTCTTCCGGTGCAGGTGCAGGTTTCTCAGCAGGTTTAGCAGGTTTTACCTCTAAACTGCTTCCTAAATTAAGAGGAACCGGAGTTACTCTCTCTTTCTTTGAACTTCCTCCAAAGCTTGGAGCCTTTACTCCTGTGGAAGCTTCCGGTGCAGGTGCCGGTTTAACAACTGAACTTACACCTGAACTTACGTTATTTCTGGTAGGAATCTTAACGCTTGCTGAAGACTCACCATCATTTTCAAGTCCTGTAGCAATAATCGTGATGCTTACATCCTCACCAACAACATCATTGTCAACTGTACCGAAGATGATATTTGCATTTTCGCCCGCAACTTCTGTAAGGTAAGTAATTGCGTCGTATGCTTCAACGATTCCGATATTTCCGGAGAAGTTAACAATTATATCTGAAGCTCCGTCAACTGTTGTCTCAAGAAGTGGTGAATCCATAGCTGACTTAATTGCATCAACAGCCTTATTATCTCCGCTTCCTGTACCGATACCGATATGAGCGATACCCTTATCACGCATAACTGTCTGAATATCTGCAAAGTCGAGGTTGATAAGACCCGGCTTATTGATAAGATCTGTAACACCCTGAACACCCTGCTGAAGAACTTCATCAGCCTTCTTAAGCGCATCCGGAATACTTGTTCTCTTATCACATATCTGAAGTAATCTATCATTTGGAATAACTATAAGCGTATCAACGTTCTCGCTGAGCTTAGCAATACCATTCATAGCATTTGCCATACGAGGCTTTCCTTCAAATGAGAAAGGCTTTGTAACTACGCCGACTGTAAGGATTCCAAGGTTCCTGGCTATCTCTGCTACTATAGGTGCAGCACCTGTACCGGTTCCACCACCCATACCGCAGGTTACGAAAACCATATCAGCATCTTTGATGATGTCATTGATCTCTTCTCTGTTCTCTTCAACAGCACTGGCTCCGATTTCAGGCTTAGCTCCGGCTCCAAGTCCTTTTGTAAGCTTTTCACCGATCTGAATCTTAGTAGTAGCTCTGCTGAGTGAAAGTGCCTGCTTATCTGTATTGATTGCGATAAGCTCCACACCTTCGACATTCTCATCGATCATTCTGTTAACTGCATTGTTTCCTGCTCCACCAACTCCTATAACCAGGATTCTTGCAGGGTTCTTTTCGTCATTTGATTTTATTTCAAGCAAGGTTCCTTCCTCCTTATTAAAATTACCTATAATTAACCAACCTTAATAATAAATGTTTTATCAAAAATAATCAACTGTATTTTATATATTTATCGCTATTTTTCCTCTTTAAAACTGGCTCTGCTGGTACTTGTTGTGAAATCCTTCATATAGAGAGTTCCTTTTCTTCCCTCGAGCCCTTCAAGTATACTTCCAAGATTCATCATCTGTACTGAAAGATACGTTCCGTCACCCATCTCGATTCTTATATTATCGTGGGTAAAAATGATTTCTTCCTGATTCGTAAAAAGAATCTTATCTATTTCAAGATCATACTTATCGATAAGCTGAGTTATATTAAGTATCCTGTCGAATTTCTTTTCATTTTTTATAGGAAGCTTCTGTCCATTTTCCCACTTACTTATATCAAGCCCTTCTATACACGGAACACCTTCTTTTAATTCGTAGCTTGATTCAAGTACATTTCCTTCATTGTCGAAATATATATAACTGTCCATATATGTTATACATCCGGCAAGCTGTTTCTCATACACTGTCACAAGCACTTTATTCTTTGAAACAAATTCAATATCCGTCCCGGATACAAATGCAACGTTCTCTATATCATGCATCCTTAAAGCAATATAAAGATAAATCGTATTATTCAGTTTTGCCGAATCCTTTACCGCCTGCCTTACTTCTTCCTCCGAGGAATAAACACAGCCGCTTATCTCCACATCTTCAAGAGAATAGGTTGCGGCGTATATAATACCTCCGAGAAAAACGCCGGCTATAATAAGGACAACTATCCATTTTTTCATATTATCTCTCTATTCTGCCCGGTTTATAAGGTTTTATCTGTCTGGAAACCGAGAATATCATTCCCATTTCCGCAAGCAGCATCATAAGCGATGTTCCGCCGTAGCTGATGAACGGAAGCGTAACTCCCGTATTCGGAATAGTGTTCGTTACAACTCCTATATTAACAAACACCTGAAATCCTATATGAGCTATAACTCCTACGCAGAGAAGTGCGCCGAATCTGTCAGGTGCTCCTTCCGCAATAAACTTGATTCTCCAGATAAACATTATAAATACAATTATTATAGCTACAGCCCCGACTATTCCCAGTTCTTCACAGATTATGGAGAATATCATGTCATTATAGGCTTCGGGAACAGCACCCATTTTTTGTATGCTCCCACCAAGCCCTCTTCCGAAAAGTCCGCCGCTTCCTACAGCGTATAATGACTGCATTACCTGATAACCATTCTTTGCTGTTTCGGGATGAAGCCACGCATCGATACGGCTGCTCCTATAGCCTACGAGGAATACACTTCCCACAAGACCTATCAGTCCCAGTCCACCAAGAACAAGTGCATAAAACCATCTCGGTGTTGCAACGAACCACATAGCTACTATTATTATGAAACAGATTATTGCCGTACTTAAGTTCTCGATAGCGATAAGCACTACGAACACCGCAGGGATAAAAAGTATTTTAATAGTTCCCTTCAGGGTTTTCAGTTCTCCTGAATATCTCGTAAGAATGTATGCAACATATACTATAAGGACAAGTTTTACAAATTCGGACGGCTGGAATCTTATCGGTCCTACCTGGAGCCATCTGGTTGATCCATTCTTATCGATACCTTTGACTTTGAGCAGTATCATAAATGCCGCGCCCATAATAAGCCCAACATAAACAAGCTTTTGCAGTATCTGGTATCTCACAACCGAAACTATAAGCAGAGCTGTAAAGCCCATCATCGCAAAGATAAGCTGTCTTGTGAAAAAGTATGAGCTGTTGTCATGCTTGATTCTTCCTTCGTAAAAACTCGAGCTGTAAACCATGAGAAGACCGACTCCGACAAGAAATATAACAAGAAAAAGTAGCGGATAGTCAAAATACGTTCCGCTGATAAGAATTATCTTACTCTTCTTATTCTTTTTTCTCCTCACTTCTTCTGCCAAGTCTGATACTCCCGGTTTTCTATATTAAAGTTCATTTACATACTCTTTGAAGAGTTTTCCCCTCTCTTCGTAGCTCTTAAACATATCCCAGCTTGCACACGCCGGTGAAAGAAGTACATTGTCGCCTTCCACTGCATTTTCAAAACAAAATGCAACTGCATCCTTAAGGCTGTCTACCATAACTATGTCGGTAAAGCCAAGTCTTTTCGCGGTTTCCGCAATCTTCTCTTTTGTTTCACCGAGTAATACAAGCTTTTTAACCTTACCGTCGAATGCATTTATCCACTCATCATATTCCGACTTCTTATCATATCCACCGCCGATAAGATAAGTCGGTCCCGGCATTGCATTTATGCCTTTTATAGCAGCATCCGGATTAGTTCCCTTTGAATCGTTATAGTACTTCACTCCATTAAGAGTTCTTACGTATTCAATCCTGTGCTCGACACCAAGGAATGATGTGATCACTTTTCTTATAATCTCTTTCGGTATTCCCATATAGTAACTTACAGCAGTTGCCGCAAGAACATTTTCCACATTATGATCCCCGAGTATCTTTACTTCTGAAAGCGGAAGCACCGTTATTTCATTTTCATTTTCTTTTATTGTTACGTTTCCGTCTTTCACAAAAACGCCTTCGGATAACTCTTCTTTTCTACTGAAGTAAATCACTTTTGCCCTTGGTACAAGATTCCTTCTTGCCCTCACTTCAGGATCGTCATAATTAAGAACGATGTAGTCATCCTCAGTCTGATTCATTGCGATATCAAACTTTATTTTTGCATAATTATCAAATGTATAATGTCTGTTGAGGTGATCAGGGGTCAGGTTCAGAACTGCTGACACATGAGGTCTGAAGGTGTGCACGGTTTCAAGCTGAAAACTGCTTATCTCTGCTGCAACCAATGTTCCTTCAGGGCATTTGTCAGCATATTCTGTGAACGGTATCCCTATGTTTCCGACTATGATGCTGTCATCCTTATACGCTTTAAATATATCCCCCACAAGCGTTGTCGTCGTTGTCTTCCCGTTCGTACCTGTGATAGCTGCAATAATACCACTTGCATAGTAATATCCAAGCTCTATCTCGCCCCATATTGGGATGTTGGCATTTTTAACAACGCTGACAAAATCAGCGTCACAGGGTATACCCGGACTCATTATAAAAAGATCGATATCCTTAAGCATTTCCGCATCGAGTGCCCCTGTTATGAATCTCACCTTTTCGCCACCGGGAATATCTTTCCTCACAGCTTCTCTGTCAAGATTCTCATTCTGGTCAAATATCGTTACATTTACATCATTTCTTATCAAAAGCGCCGCAGCGGCCTTCCCGCTCTTTCCGGCACCTGCCACACATGCATTCTTAAACACTTTATGACTCCTTATCAGTTATTCGTATCTTCACCATCTGTTGCAGCATTTGGATCTGTATTACCTGTTGCAGCACCACCTGCCGCATCATTTCCTCCTGTGCCTTCCGTTGCATCACCTGCTGTTGCTGTACCGAAAATATCTACAGGCATTTCCGGTTCTGATTCATCTGAAATCACAACATCATCAGATTTATATATACCCATATACGGGAGCAGGTCTTCAGCAATCATATTGAAAAGGATACAGCCTGTACCTGTAAACATAGGACTGTCAGGGTCAGGTTCATCAACGAGACAGTATATAACTACTTCCGGATTATCTACAGGAGCAAATCCTATAAATGAAAGGATATATTTTCTGTTACCTCTCGGAATCTTCTCAGCTGTTCCGGTCTTCCCACCGATTGCATAGCCTTCAACCGCAGCCTTTGAACCCGTACCTTCCGTAACTACTCCCTCAAGCATGCTGCGCATGGTCTCTGAAGTCTCTTCGGAAATAGTCTTACGAACCAGTACATTTTTGTGATTCTCTATAACATTTCCTTCTGAATCAACTATCTGTCTAACAACGTGCGGTTCATAATAATTACCGCCATTTATTACAGAACAAAAAGCCGTTCCAAGCTGCATCATCGTTACCGTAACACCCTGTCCGAATGATGATGTCGCAAGTTCAACAGTATTAAGTGAATCAACATCATATACGAGAGTTTTCAGCGTTGCGGCACTCGGCTCACCATTAAGATCTATTCCCGTTCTCTGTCCGAAACCGAAAAGCTTCTGATACTTATCAAATGTCTCGCGGCCTTCTTTCTTTGCTATCTGCATAAGAGCCGGGTTACAGGACTTTTCAAGAGCCTGAATCGTAGTCACCATTCCGTGTCCCGAAGTATGGGCACATCTAATCGTTGCATCTGCAACCTGCATATATCCCTGACAGTAAAACTGATCATCAACGCTGACCTTATTATCTTCTACAGCACCTGCGATAGTAAATGTCTTGTATGTTGAACCCGGTTCAAAGTTATCACTTACCGCAAAATCTCTCCATACCTCTTCAAGACATTCTATCTTGTCGGCATCAGTCATAGACGCAAGAGCAACTTCAAACTCATCCTTACTCATCGGATTACCGTTATCTTCATTCACAAACTGATACATTATCGGATCAGTTGCATAAGGTTCGTTCGGATTATACTGATGTGAATTATAAACCGCAAGAACCTCACAGTTGTTCGGATTCATGACCAGTACAGATACATTTTTCGTATCAAGAAGCTTCATATATTCTTCAGCATTCTTTTGAACTATCTTCTGTATCTCAAGATCTATGGATGTCACAAGACTGTATCCGTTAATAGGTGGTTCAGTCTTATTCTCAAGATTAAGGTCATTATTAAGATAGCTGTATGTTCTTCCCGGCTCACCGTTCAGTTCATCGTTGTAATACCCTTCTATTCCGCTGAGTCCTTCATTGCCGCTAACAGTGAATCCAAGCAAATGACACGCCATTTCATTATAAGGGTAAACTCTTATATAATCCTCTTCAAACCAGACTCCGACAACCTTATTTCCATCTTCATCGTTTGCTCTGTAGTCATTGAACTTCTTAACATCGGCATATGGAAGTTTTTTTCTTATGACTTTGTACTGGGAATTTGCATCCTTAAGATACTCAGTCATTTCCTCATCTGTTATGTCGAAATACTTTTCAAGAGCTTCTACTGTTATATCTCTGTTTTCTTCTCTTTCAAGTATATTCTTCGGTTCGATTACGAGATTAAAAATCTTCTTGCTCGCTGCAAGCACCGTACCATTTCTGTCCAGAATGTCACCTCTCTTAAATGGAACGGTAACACTGTTATATCTCTTCTGACTCAGAACTCTCTGCTTATATCTGTCGCCTGCCGATACATTTATATATACTATTCTTACAACTAAAAAAAGAAGGGCAAGCGTAATTATAACCATAACGGCTGAGAGCTGCCCTCTCATTCTTCGTAGAAAGGTTTTCTTCTTTTTCTTCTTCATATAGCCATCTTATTCCGGAACATCTTCAAATTGAGTTACATAGTCTTCATTTGCACTGTCGTAATATATAATCTGTCCTTTTGTACTGTAAACCATCCCAAGTTCACTGGTGGCGATTTTATATATCTCATCAAGTGTGTACATGTTCTCAAGTGAATCAGAATAAGACATATTGTCCGATTTAATTGTATCAAGTTCTTTACTGAGCTTTGTAATATTACTTTCCTGTTCTCTAACCTTTCCTTCAAGCTTCAGCATATAAACACACGAAGCAACCATAAGCACAAATGCCACTACAAGAACTGCTGTATATGCAAAATCAAATGCCTGTGACTTAGCTGCCTTCTTTGCAACTCTTGCATGGTGTTTCCTGTTAAGGGCAATATTCTTCTGCTTTTTAGCAAGCTTCCTCTCTTCCTCACGTGTAAGAGTTCTTCTTCTTTCTCTTCTGCTTGGTTCCTCTTCGTACCTTCTGGCAGGATATGATGCATATTCAGTTTTTCTCACTGTACTACCATCAACATAGTACATATTTCTTTTAACTTTTCTTCTTCTCTCCTGCATAGCCTATCCCTCTAATCTATACATTCAAATATCTATACCCTTTTCAAATATTCTGAGCTTGGAGCTTTTAGATCTCCTGTTCCTTAGAAGCTCCTCCTCACCCGGTGTAATAGGTTTCTTTGTAACCATGAAACCTTTTGATTTTCTCCCACAAACACACACCGGAAACTCCGGAGGGCATATACAAGGGTTCATATTATCTTTGAAATGATTCTTTACTATTCTGTCTTCAAGACTGTGGAAGGTTATTATTGCAAGCCTTCCATGTGGTTTTAAAAGATCGATCATCATATCTATTGAATCCTCTAAAACCGAAAGCTCTCCATTTACTTCTATCCGAAGTGCCTGGAACACTTTTTTTGACGGATGCCCCGGCTTAGCCTTTTCCTTTGCCGGAAGTGCTTCCTTCACTATGTCATTAAGCATAAAGGTCGTTTCAATCGGTCCTTTTGCCCTGTGTTTCATAATGTTCTTAGCTATACTCTCTGCATATGGTTCTTCACCGTAATCCCGAAGGATCTTTATAAGATCTCTCTCCTCATAAGTATTCACGACATCGTAAGCACTCAGCCCGGCATTTCTGTCCATCCTCATATCGAGTGGAGCATCCTCTCTGTACGAAAAACCTCTTTCCGGATTATCAAACTGAAAAGAAGAAACTCCTATATCAAGAAGTATGCCATCGACCTTATCGATGCCCAGATCTCGAAGGATGATATCCATTTCAGAATAATTACTCTTAACTATGGTGACTTTGTCGCCAAATTCAGCGAGTCTTTCTGTCGCCGCATTAATAGCATCTCTGTCCTGATCGATACCTATAAGGCGTCCGCCGGTTCCAAGCCTTCTCGCTATTTCATATGAATGCCCGGCACCTCCCAATGTGCCGTCAACATATATACCATCAGGTTTAATATTCAAATTTTCGATAGTTTCATTAAGTAATACAGAAACATGTTCGAACTTCATTACGTGTTATCCTTTTCAAACGGAGTATTAAAAATCGATATCCAGTTCTTCGAGTGCAGCCTTGATAGCTTCCGGTGAATTGTCCTCGAGAGCTTCCATAGCTTCCCATTTTTCTCTGTTCCAGACTTCGGCCTTATTACCACTTCCGACTATAACGACTTCCTTATTAAGATTTGCTTTTTGTCTGAGTTTTTCCGGAACAAGCACTCTGCCCTGAGAATCTATCTCACATTCACATGCATTTGAAAGAAAGAATCTTCTAATCTGTCTTATCTTTGCCTTGCTCCCACTCTGAGACTGAAGATTCTCATTTATTTTCTCCCACTCTTCTTCAGAATACATATTCAGACACTCATCCGGACTGATGGTAATAAAAAAGTTGCTCCCCAAACTGTCACGAAGTTTTGAAGGGACAATAAGTCTGCCTTTAGAGTCAATATTATGATTGTATGTACCGAGCATGCTCTTGGACACGACCCATCCTCCTTTTCTAAAAATTCGCCACTTTGTGACACATTCTTGCTATTTTGCTCCATTTTCCTCCACGCAGTTCTATAATACCCCACCTTCTTTTTTTATTCAAGAAGCTTTTAGAACCAAATTTAAAATAATTTGCATAATTTTTTCCGAAAATCTTTGTATAAATTGCACAAAAAAAGAACCACCTTTTGGTGATTCTTCTAGATTTAGTATATTCATTTTATCAGACACTACATATAGTGTTCCTCCACTTTATCTCCACCTTCGATTAGCTTGGTTTTTTCTTCATCCTGATTCTGAAGAAAATTATAAGTCCCAGGCAAACCACTACACAGATTGCCGCCAGAAGCTGTGATACTTTCACCGATCCAAGCATAAGTGAATCCGTTCTAAGCGCTTCAACAAAAAATCTTGTCACTCCATAAAACATAAAATACATCAATGTGACTTCGCCATTAAACTTCTTATGCTTTCTGTAAATCATAAGAAATATAAATGTTGCAAGATTCAATACACCTTCAAAGAGGAACGTCGGATATACAGTGATACACTGCTGCCCCGAAACCATCTCCATATTCTGTAACATCTTATCATTAATTATATTTTCACTGTACAGATAACTGAGTGTCCCTTCATTTTGAAAATAATCCACAGGAATACCCATTCTGACAAATGAATTCGTAAACGCCCCAAATGCTTCTCTGTTGAAAAAGTTTCCCCAGCGCCCGAGCATCTGTCCGATCAAAACTCCCGGGAATACCGTGTCCGCAAAAAGTCCAGGATGTATCTTTTTCTTTTTACAGAATATAACCGATGTTATAAATCCGGCTATGAGCCCTCCATAGATTGCAAGTCCACCGTTCCTGATGTTAATCATAGCCTTTACATTTTCCAAAAATGTACCACTTGTATAAACATCAAGTCTGAAAAGAATATAATAGATTCGGGCTCCTATTATAGAAGGGATAACCATCACAAGGAAATAATCAAGATATAATTCATCACTGAGTCCCTCTTTCTTGCCTATCCATTCCGCTATCTTATAAGCAAGAATAAAACCTATAAAGATAACAATCGCGTAGAGCCTTATCTCAAATCCGAATATTGTAAATCCTGTCGGGACATTGAAGAGTTCTATATCAAGTCCCGGAAAATATATTCCATCCATAATACAACTACACGTTAAACTTGAAGAGAATTACATCCCCGTCCTGAACAACGTATTCCTTTCCTTCCTGTCTTACAAGACCTTTTTCCTTTGCCGCCTGCATAGTACCGCTTTGAATGAGATCTGTATAGCTTACCACTTCAGCCTTAATAAATCCTCTTTCAAAATCAGAATGAATTTTTCCTGCAGCCTGCGGAGCCTTCATTCCCTTAGTAATTGTCCACGCCCTTGACTCTGTCTCGCCGGCAGTAAGGTAACTTATAAGACCGAGAAGTCTGTAGCTTGCTTTGATAAGTTTATCAAGTCCCGACTCAGAAAGCCCCATATCTGCAAGGAACTCTTTCTTCTCATCATCATCCAGCTCTGAAATCTCTTCTTCCATTTTCGCTGAAACAGTGAATACCTCACAGTCGGTTTCTTTCGCATACTCACGAACCTTCTGCACATATTCATTTCCGGCACCTTCATCCGCCATCTCATCTTCGCTTATATTTGCCGCAAAGATTACAGGCTTTGCAGTAAGAAGATTATACTCCTTAAACCATGCCAATTCCTCTTCATCAGTTATATCAAGAGTTTTTGCAAGCTTTCCTTCGCCAAGATGCTCTTTGATTCGATTTTGCATATCAAGCTCTTTAGCTGCTGACTTGTCATTTCTTGCGACACGTACAGTCTTTGCTATCCTTCTTTCAAGGACATCCATATCAGCAAGTATAAGCTCATAATTGATGGTTTCTATATCACGAATGGGATCAACATTTCCCTCCACATGAATAACGTCATCATCTTCAAAGCATCTTACAACATGAACTATCGCATCTGTCTCTCTTATATTGGAAAGAAACTGATTGCCAAGCCCCTCACCTTTTGATGCTCCTTTCACGAGTCCTGCTATATCTACAAACTCTATAACCGCCGGAGTTGTCTTTGCCGAGTTATACATTTTTGTAAGTACATCAAGCCTCTCATCCGGAACTGCAACTATACCCACATTGGGATCTATAGTGCAGAATGGATAATTTGCGGACTCAGCTCCTGCTTTTGTAAGTGAATTAAAAAGTGTAGACTTTCCGACATTCGGAAGACCGACTATACCTAGTTTCATAATTATTATTTCTCCTTTTTTATTCAGCCCCATTCCAGTCTATATTGCGTAGAAAAGAGCCTAGTACAACTGTTTCATGTTATCATAAAACCCTTTACTTTTCAACGGATTCGGCACAATTGATATAATTAGTTTTTTATCATACCTCTCTTACCGTCAAAAGATACTGTTCAAATTCTTTTCTCTTAACTAACTTTTTATTTCCTATGTATAAAACGAAATTACACATAGGGTTACGAAGCATCTCTGCAATCTTGTTTATTCCAATATTAGAATACTCCGCAGCTTCTTTTATGGTAAGTGCCACCTTTGATTCAATCGACACAGTCTGTTTCTTCTGTTCTTCTAGTTTGGCAGAGTAGAATCTTTATAATCTCTATACCAGCTCACCCATCAAGCCTCCTTCATAGATATTTCTATAAACTTTATCCGGATATAATGACAAGTATTCTTTTACAACCGAAAAATCCACACCTACTGAGCTGACATATTCTTTTAGTTTCGAAATAAGCTCCTGTCCGGAAATCTCACTATACTTGTCAATCACAGACATCAAATCCAAAAACTGTAATGCTGATTTATTCTTAGACGTCACCTCTGCGACCGGTTTATATACAACAATGGTATTTCCATCTATCTCTTGCTTACGCTGCTTAGTTGATGCTTCATTGCTACAAACTTCATAGCAAGAAGGATTTTGCGTTGTAAATCCATATTTATTTGCAAGTTTTTATTATGGTGAATCAAAAAACAACCCTGTCCAAATCTTGGTTTATTACGATGCTTCGCAACACCAGAACCCTTATAAATACTGCATTCTGTAAAAAAACTGCGAATTGCCAACAATGTGCGGATAATCCGTTACTTCACTTAAAAAGTAAGTAACAGGATACGCATAGAGGTACAACCTAAAATCTCCACATTATGCATCTTCCGCACTTCCTATGCCGTGCGCGTTAGGCTAAGCCTAAAACCTTAATTGCTACTTGCGTATCCGAACAATCCATATCATACTCCGCCCTCTTTTGTCACGATTCTTATACAATTATCGTGACAAAACGAAAATAACTTCTGGTCCACTGGACCAGAAGTTATCTTTGCTCATTGTTACCATCTACAAATCCGTATATTTCGCACTACTTCCTTTTGCTTTATCTACCGGGTACTTCACTTCATTCTGTGCCATCTTCATATTGATAATCTCATCTGCATCAAGCCCAAGCTTATCTACGAGATTCTGACAATAAACCATTACATCAGCCAGTTCCTCTTTTACATGCTGCTCATCAAAACTATCATCATCCCACTGGAAGCATTCCAGTAATTCAGCCGCCTCGATGACAATTGACTTTGCCAAATTGGATGGTGAATGAAATTGGTCCCAATCACGGTCTTCCGTAAATTTTCTAATTCTATCTATTGTCTCTTGTTTCATTTTAATTCCTCTATTTTGAAGCCTTAATTAGTTCCGCCTGAAGTTCTGGATCACATGCATAGATATACATACCATTCACTCCACGAGTCATAAGAACTCGCACCTCATGCTGAATCAGCATCTCTCCAAACTTCTTTTTTGTTCCATCCGATAATGTTCTGTTTCTGACAGCTTTACTATTGTGACTAGCAGATGGATCAAAAATGATCTTTCCATTTCTGTATTTCACAGATGGCCCAAGGATTACACCTGCATAATTCAAATCAAACCCCTGTATGGTAAATGTTGATCCAACCTCATCTATTGTCTGAGGTTGTTCTGCCCATGCTAAGCCCTTGATTGCTCGCTTTTCCTTCTTAGAAAGTTCTGATTCTAACTCTCTGTTCCAAGGTTTATGCCACTTTCCAATAAGCACTTCCCAGTATTTCATTAATCGAGCTTCCGGTTTATTATTCGAACTGTATTCCCAGTCATACGTAGCAATCACACGAGAAAGCGCAGAGTCAGTCTCACCAGCTCTCTTCTTAATCTCTTTATCCAACTGTTCCGGGCTTTCAAAAACTCTGATGCTGTATCCTGAAGAAGAAGCTGGTATCTTCTTTAATTCGCCATCTTTTGTAAAAGAATCAATCCAATCCATCGTTTCTGAATCTGCCTGCATACGAAGCTGTTTTTCCAACACCATGTAATTATCAGAAGCCTTTGCTTGCTCACGATACTGTTCTAGAATCTGAGCCTCCCAGAATTGTTCCGTCGTCAGAATCTGGTTTTCATCAAACATCACAACAGTTACACGTGATCTTTCAATAATATCCTGCAACTGATTCTGTCCCTTATATGACTGCTTACCCTGCGTAAGAAGCAAATGTGCCTCATCCACAAAAGCAATATCAACCGGATTCTCTTCCGTGTGATTATTGATAAAAGAAGTTGGCTTGCTAACTACTTTACCATATTTTTCAGTGAGTCCCAGTTTTTCAGCAATCTGCTCATAAACCGTGATCTGCTCATCATGATTTACAAGCAGATGACAATCCAACTCTTTTTTATCTTCTTCCGCCCTACAATACAATTCATAAAACGTACTACTATTAAGAACAGTCTTACCGGTTCCAGCTTCACCTTCTATAAAAATCAACTGTTTCGTTTCATTCTTCTCAAGTGCTCTTTTGACCTTCTGGATAATTAAATCTCTGGCATTTTCCTGCTCTTTTGTTAATTTGTGCAATGGAGATGCCTTATAAATAGCCGAGTCTTTAATAGAACTCTCCGTTGGAAAGAGTTCCTTATTTTCACGACGAAGTCCTCTCCAGATGCTGCGGAATATCACATCTAGTTCTTCCATCGGATAATAACTAGACTGCGGATTTCCTCGTCCATTATGCACATGCTTCACACGATCTATACTCATCAAGTAATGCATCAATCGGTTTTCTATATCAAGCGTCAATGATTTATTAAAGTGCTCATGCCCTATGATAAAAAGGCTCGCATCCTTTTCTGCAAGTTTGCTCTGCCATGCCTTCTTATCAGACGCAGCACCATAATGCTCACGTGTTCTTCTAAAAATGTCATTTGTCTCGCCAACATATACTTCAAAATCACCAGACTCTTGCCAGTTATGAATGTATACTGTTGGAAAGTTCATAATGATGTCCTGTGTTTTTTCATCCTCTGCTGGCAAAGTAACACTCTCAAAAAAATCTAAAGCATCTTGAGTATCTTCAATTTTTCTAATGATAGGATTCGCAACTCTAGCGCTCATTCTTCTTTGCCTTTCTTGGATCCTCCGGCTTAACAGCATCAGTCGGTAAAAACCACCTGTTACCAACTAATTCCGCTCCAAGAACCCGTCCTTCTTTGCATAAAATAGCTACTCGTCTTTGACTTATGCCCCATTCCTCTGCCTTAACTGCTGACGGTACAAAATTCATATAGCACCTCCATAAAAATAGGCGTCAATTCACTACATTTTAAGTATATTCCTTTAGGCGAATAGTTTCAATGAATAATCCTGTAGTTGTACTAAAACGCTATAATAGCAATTTTTGAATTTCAAACCGACATTATACCGACATTCAAACCGACATTTTCTGAAAATAACAAACCCGCCCAGGCACGTCAATCACCAGAGTAATCTTCTCTGTTTTTGAAATACCCGGACGGGTTTGTTTTATGTTAATCAAGGCCACTTAAGGATAAGTGTCCTAAATCCAATGTTCATTTTTTAGAAATTTGTCGACCTAGGGGATTCTCTAACTATTAAAACTATAACTATAATCAACTTGTTGCTTCATTATTCGGGCACCAAAACGGGCACCACGAAGGCACCATTTTTTCATGAATTATAATCTATAACAATTTTTATTGGAGTTGATATTTCAGAGGACCCAGTGTTTATGCGGGTTTCAAAGACTTTTATAAGGATTTATGGAGATTTATGAAAACCGGCTTCACATAACTATACCTAATTTCATAATTATTATTTCTCCTTTTTTATTCAGCCCCATTCCAGTCTATATTGCGTAGAGAAGAGCCTAGTACAACTGTTTCATGCTCACTGTTTTGGAGGACTATAAATTCACCGCCCCGTTTCTCTGAGCATTTCTATACAACATATACACTGGCAGTATTTTCCTTCTTCTCTTTTCTGTACTTGAGAAAATAATCTATTGCAAGACTGCCCCATACTATTACCATCGAAATATCAAAGACAATGTCCCATCCGTTTTTCTTATCTCCGGCAAATACTCCATACATTTCCATAAAGGTTAAGATTGTCCATATGAATGTTGTAATTGTATATAGAATTGCACAAACTTTATTGTCTCCCTTTACAACAGTTTCCTTGCTTTTTACATTCATCGTTGTATTCTTCATTGTTGTATCCTCCACTTTAATTTTCCTTCTGCTTATTATTTTTATCTTCACAATCTTTTTTGTTTTTCTTAGAGTTCATTGTTACGAACATTCCCATCGGACATAAAAAGCAGCATATTACCAAAACTATTATTGTACTTGTTGTCATTTTTCTTAACCTCCACTTTTGTGTTTCATTTGATGATTGGATAATACACCAAGCCAAGGATACTTATATCAAATCTGTTGCGAATGGAACAAAAGATGTCGTAAGCAGTAATAAAACGTTTTTTTCAAGTTATTATAACAACCGAAAATCTTTTCCTTTATATACTCTTACAGGATTCCCCCTCTCCAGCCTTGTATGTTCTCTCCACGCTGAGTTTCTCTGATCAGCTTTCGTTTCACAATTCATCTGAATAAGAATAGTCTTTAATTTATTCATAGCATCAGATCTGTTTTGCTGCTGTGTACGCTGGGCAGTTGAGGTTACAACTATTCCCATAGGAATATGAACAAGCCTTACCCCGGTTTCTACCTTGTTTACATTTTGTCCGCCCTTACCCCCGGAATGAAATCTTTCAAACCTTATATCTGCATCATTTATATCAAGAGCAATTTCTTTTACTTCAGGTATAACGCTTACATCCACAAACCAGTTTTTTCTTTTATGATGTGGTCTGAACTGGCTCTCGCATATCCACTGTACTGACCCGTCAAGCTTTGATAAATCATGAATTGAACTAAATATTATAGATTTATAACACCCTTTTTCTTTTGAAGGATTTGCATAAACCGGTTCAATATCCGGGAATTCCTTCTGCAGTGAGGCAAATAGAAGCCCCACTGCGTATTCACATTCTATCGGCCCCTGACCGGAACTTATTTGTAATATCATATATTCATTTCTCCATTCATTAATTCGTCCCGCCAGCCTTGTAGTTATAAACCGGCTTGATTATCTTATCAATCTTTACTGTTTCACCTATAACCCCTGCAATATCGTCTATACCTCTATAAGCAAACGGGCTCTCATCAAGTGTATCCTTATTGATACAGATAGAGTAAATGCCCTTCATTTCCTTTTTGAAATCCGACACTGTATGATGTTCAGCCACTTCAGAACGTTTATATATTCTTCCCGCTCCATGCGGCGCCGAACAGTTCCAGTCAGGATTTCCAAGTCCGGTTCCGAGTATTATCCCATCTGCTATATATTGCTAAAAGTAATCAATTCTAATCAAGTGGAGTTAACCCATTTTCTACTAATGTTTTGTTTATTTCTTCTTCCTCTTTATATCTGTATAAGCTTTGGAAAATATGAAGATTTATATCATCTTTTCCATTCTGTGCTGTGATAATATCATCATTTGTACTATCAAGAAACTTATATACAAATCGTAACCTAGGTGTTTTTTTGCCTTTGCTGTCTTTACTGTATGATACATATATCTTATAAAATATGCTTTTCAATACTGAATTAGTAAGGTTATCTGTATCAACTTTCTGTATATCTTCTTTGTACTTCTCATAAAGCTTTATTAAATGCTCTTTTTCTTCTTCAATCCGCTCCATTCTTGATATATCTGCTTTAATATCGCTTATTTCATCATTTAATTCTTTCATCTGTGATTTGTATATATCTTCATCAATCAAACCATCTCTTTTATCTTGTCTTAACTGTCTCATTTCTCCGTTTAAAGCTATGCTTTTTTGCTCTAATGCTTCTTTATCCTTTATATCTATATTTTTAAACTTTTCTCGTAAATACATTTCAAAGAATCCATCAGAATTGCTCTTTTTTAGCTGTTTAATCTCATACTGAATAGCTTTTATACAATCATCTTCTATAACTGCATTTCTTCCTCCAGAACAGCCACCTTTTCTATTAGCTCCACCAAATACATCATATATATGACAAGTCCAACAATAACCAATATCTGTTACTGTTCCGTCTTTCTTAACCCAACGATTTCTTTTTTTGCGACTAAAACAGCTACCACAATTTGCACAATATAAGATACCTGATAGGAGCTTTTCACTACTTTGTCTTGAACCATGACTATATAGCTCTTTATGTCTTTCAAGCTCAATCTGTGTGAGTGAAAAATCATTATCTGATATAATTCTTAAATCTTCATTCTGTACTACTACCCACTCATTAGGTTCAATTTCTTTCTGTGTTTTTCGTGTAATATCGTAGCTTTCAACTCTATGTGTAACTTGCTTTCCGGTATATATTTCATTCTGTAATATTTTTTTAACCTGCATTTCTCTCCAAACACCATCTCTTTTTGTCGGTGCTTCAATTTCATTGAGTTTTCTAGCTATTCTTCCTTGTCCCCAATGTTCGTTTAAATACCAGTTATACACCATTTTTACATATTCTGCTTCAACAGGATTTATATGCAAAAATCCATCTACTTTATCATATCCATATGGTGGTGTACTACTCCAACCGCCTTTCTGTCTTAATCTACCCATAGCCCATTTTACACGCTCACTTTTTGTTCTGTTTTCTTCTTGTGCTATGCTCAATCTTAACTGCAATTCAAAGTCTTTTGATAAGTCTAAACTGTCCCAACCTTCTTTACGAAAATATACTCCAACTCCAATATCTCTCAAGTTTTTAATAACTGTGTATCCATCTTCTACGCTACGACTAAAACGGCTAACATCTTCTACATAAATCATATCAAATTTTCTAATCATAGCATCTTCAATCATTCGTTGAAATGCTTTTCTGTTATGTACAGATTTACCGCTTATACCTTCATCTATGTACAATCCGTCTGTACGTTCTGTTGTTACTAGCTTACCTTTAACAGCTTTTCCATCTTTTCTTATTCTTGTTACTTCTCTACGACACAGCAAACCGACATTTGCGTGTTTAACACCAGTTTCGCTAAACTTCTCTAACCATTGTGCTTGCTGTTCTTGTATGCTCTTTTTCTGTTCTTCTAAATCTGTACTAACACGACAGTATGCAACAGCTAAACGCATTGTATTATCTATTTTAGCTTTCATAGTATTTTCCTTTCTGCTCTTATGAGCGTTTACATCTCTTCTTTAAGCTCTTTCTTGTACTTGTAATATGTATTTCTGCTTAACTTAACAAGCTCCATACAATCTGTATCATCTAGTGAACCGTTGAAGTCTTTACTATGCTTTAGTATCTTTTCTTTAGCTATGATACTTTTCTTTGTTGTTAGCTTTGTACCTTTTTTCTGTCCTATCTGCTTGCCGTCTATTCTAGCTGTCTCTATACCTTCTTTTGTTCTTTGACTTAAATCATCAACTTCTTTCTGTGATTGCTCAAATGCTTTTGTTATATCATCACTCGCTTTTTCATACATAAATCTATTTATTGCTTCAATAATTTCTTTTATCAATTTTCCTTCATTAGTATCGTCTGCTAGCTCTATCTTAATACCAGAATTAGCTAATGCTTTCTTGTATGCTTCTGTATCAATATGATGTTCTTTAATAAAAACAAGATTGACACCTCTATTATACAGCTCAAAGTAAGTGTTTATACCATCTTCGGCATTTCTACTCATACGACTTACACTATCAAATACAAGTGTATCGCCTTCTTTTACTTTCTTATAAAGCTTATTCCACTCTGGACGATTAAGTTTTGTTCCTGTAAATGCTTCTTGAAAAATAACAGCAGTAGGGTACTGTGTTTTGATATTTCTAATCTGTCTATCAATGCTTTGTTGCTTTGTACTTATTCTTGCATATCCGTATATCATAGTGTATCTCCTTTCGTATTAAAAGTGACGTTCGTTTGATTTACTACTAAGATTATAACACTTTGAATATCATAATACAATTACTTTTAATACTTTTTGACTATACATTACTTTTAATACTATGTTTCGCAAATCCTATAAATAGGACATTTCTGATATGTGCTGATGCTTGAAAATGATGTTATGTAAACCAAATTAAAAACAGCTAGATAAAAACTCTGTCTGTAATCATCTAGCTGTCTAAAATTCATTTTAACGTGTCTAACAAGCTCATATAAGCGTTTTATAGCTTATATGTGTAGATATACTAGCTAACACATAAAAACGCTTTATAACGCTTCTAGCGCGTTTCTAGTGCTTATGCTATTGCATTTTGTCCATCATTCAAGTTTATATTGTCAAAACTGTTCTTTGCTGTTGAAGGTACTCTAGCTGTTTTGTAATCAGATAAAGACATTCCATCACCTATAACATTGAATAGGTTAGCTGAAAATCCTTCATCTGCATAACTGTCAAGCTCTAGCGGTTGAATCATAATATTTCCATTATTGTAAATACTGTTAGCAATACGCAAAGCACCTTCTCCAAACTTTTTATATACGCTCAACTGTTCTTTTGGTGTAATAATCTTTATACTGTCATATTTTCCAAACATCTGCTTTGAATCTGTCTTGTTGTTCTTGTTTATCCAGCCTTGAATATAAGATAGCATAGTAGGGTTATAAGGATTTGAGTATCTTTCTACAAAAGCTCTTACTGTCTCAACTGATAAATCCATACCACTTTCAAATATATGTCTGTCTGCTGTTAGCTGTTCTACATTTGGAAAACTTGCTATTGCTAAGTATTCTCTTGCTGTTCTGTAAATATCGTTTATTATTGCTTGTGTACGTTCATATTCTTGTGTCTGCTGTTGCTTTACAGATTCATTTTCCTTTTTTGCGTATTCTTCTGAAAACCTTCTGTTGTTTTCTTCTATCTGCTCATTATATTTTTTCTGCTTGTTGTAGTAGCTTTTTAAAATATCTTTCATCTGTGATACATAAATATTCATATCTGAAAATCTCCTTTACTGTCTGTATTTTAAAATTCTTGCTTGCTCTTTTGTACAATGAATCTGCATAGATATGTTTTCTGTATCTTCTGCAAAATCACTGGAAAAGTAACAGTAATCAAAATGTGATAACTCACAAGCTTTTTTTATGCTTTCTTGAGTATGTGGGAGCGGTAGTAGTGCTAGCTGTTCTTCAAAGTATTTATAGCCAGTAAGTCTTGTTACTTCATCTTCACTTCTAGAAAAATCTAGTATCAATTCTATAACCGCTCCTTCTTTATCGTTCTGCTTATGCTTTAGCCTTTGTACTTCTTTCTGTGCATATCTCAACATAGTATTCATATAAGCACCTTCTTTCTAAGTAGTATCTTTCTGCTGTTGTTTCCATTCTTCTATGTCCTGTAATAAGTCTTTTTGTATTCCGTACTCTTGCGCAAGTGCTAGAATCTTGCAAGCACTCTGTAATCTTGCAAAGCTGTTGCTATCATCTAATAACTCAACAAGTGTTTCCACGCTCTTATGTGCATTTGCTGTTAGCTCTGTGAGTACACCATCTAAAACCTTTTTTCTGTATGTAGAAAGTAGCTCTTGAAAAGTATCTGTTTTCATTCTTCTGCATACTTGGGTTTTTGTCATTCCAAGCTCTTTTGCTATCTGTGTTTGTGTTTTACCACTAAGACATAGAAAGAGTAGTGTATCATTGTCAACTTTCATCTGTTCCGCTCCTCTCGTCAAAGTATTGTTTCATATTCTCTAAAAAAATCTTTGCTTCTGAATCTGAAATGAAGAAAAGAACATTAAAATTTTTATCTTCTTTTGTGCGTAATCTAACTGTAATCTTTGTAATACCTTTTGCTTCTGCTGGAGCAGTAGTAACACTCTGTTTTACTGTGCTAAACTTCAAGTTATACTTGTAAATCCGACAAAAAGATAAAAGATTGCACATTATCAAATCAGATTCAGACAGACTTTTTATCCATGCTATATCATACATCTTTAACCACCTTGTATTTTTCATCTGTTAAATCTATTAGCTCTATATCAGGAAAGTCATTTGATAAAGCTGTGCATAACCAAAGGTATTCATCATCAAATACTCTGTATTTATAAACGTGTGTATTATCTGAATTATCGTGTAGGTAAAAAACAAAGTCTGAAATATATCTGCCTTTTACATTTTTACGTCTCATCAATGATATTTTGTCTAGTGTCATTTTATAAAGTGTCATGTTGGAAAGTAACAGACAATAAACCACTTCCCATCTATCCATTTTTTGCATTTCTTGTAGTGTCATTTTTCTTATCTCCTTATATACTTGTTATACTTAATATAATATATCTTGAAAAATACAATGATTTAATCTTGTGAAAACGTACTGTTTTAAAGGGTTTACAACAAATTATATGTTTAAGATTTTTAACAAAATAAATCGTGAGAATTTACATATTCTTTAAAGTCAAAATCTCCACCAGTACGCACTATATCTGCCTGTTTCAAGTTATAGCACATTGTATTATAGGCATGATAATCTCTGCCTTTACTAACAACTTTACAGATAGGTTTTTTATATTTTTTATCAAGACTTTTTTTAATTTGGTTTACTGTGCTATAAGCACTTTTGTTCTCATTTCCGATAAACAAATTATGTATATGCCCGTCCACTTTTTTGCCTTGTATTACTTTTTGTGGACGTCCACGTTTTTTAGTGTGTATAACTGTTGATTTTGCTGTGTTGCTGTCTGTTGTGCTATAAACAGCCATCCAACTGATACCATCTTTTTTGCAATAGTATCTTATTTTTTCGCAAATCACTAAATAATCTTGTATTGATAGCGGAGTAGCATATATTTCTATACAGTAACAATTTGCTTGTAGTCGGAAATAATCTAGTATCTTAAACTTCATATTGTACTCCGTTTGATATTGGCTGTTTTAATGTAAAGTAGTAGCTTTTCTGTTTGGTATCCAAGTGCTATCAAGTGCTATTTTGTCTATGTAAATTTTGTTTCCAAACTTGCATATAGGAAAATCTGATTGCTTGCATAGTGAATAGGCTTTATTCATGCCGATATGTAAATACTGTGCTAGCTCTTTTACTGTCATAAATCTGTTTTCTATCATCTGCTTATCCTCCTTTCGTAAAATAAAAAACCGCTCCAAAGATAAAGAATGTGCATATGTCATCTTTCTACCTTTTAAGCGGTTTAATAGTGTTTTCGTTTTTATACTTTTTTTACGTTTTATATACTTTTTCGTTTTGTCGGTTTTTCGTTTTAATATTTTTCTTGTTATAGCGTTTTATTGTAGCACCAAATACATTGTAACATAACAATAGTATTATGTAAACTACTAATTTTATTGTGCTTCTTTCTCTCTTATAAAGCTAGAAAATACCCCCTACACTTTTTTGTCGTGTGGGGGTATGCTCGAAAAGCTAGTATTTTAGCTGTTTTTCACTTATTACTTTTAGCAATACATTACATCTCTCATATTAATAGGAACGATAACCTTTTCGCCTTCCTTGGCACTGATAGCACCTTTTCTGAGAACAGGTTTTACTTTATCTGAAACACCTGAAACTGTAGTCGAAAAATCCACATAATTGTGAATACAAGTAAAACTGTCTTCCACCTTCCATTTCATTCCATTTACTATAGACTCAATGATCGCCTCTCTGTTGATACGCGCAAACTCCTGAATTATTTCCAGATCATGAAAATAATCCTCCATAATCTCTCCTGTAAGGCAGGTCATCTCATATGAAGCATATCCCTGCTTCTTCATCTGCATTTCCTTCTGACCGGTTCTCAGATAGTAATCCGCAACCTCCATTCCAAGATGTCTGCTTCCGGAATGAACAACGAGATAGATATTGTCATCTTCATCCTTATCCACTTCTATAAAATGATTTCCACCTCCAAGAGTTCCGATACTGCAATTTGCCTTTGAAGCATTTATATTTTTTACACATCTAAGCTCTGACAGATCAATCCTGTCTGCATATTTATGCTCTGCTTTTCTAATTCTGGGTCCGACAGGAACATTATCCCTTATAACACTGTCAAGCTGCTGGAACTGAATCCCTTTTGTTTTAACCTTAGCTATGGTCATGCCGCATCCAATATCTACACCTACAAGACTTGGAAGAATTGAATCACCAACTGTCATAGTAAGTCCTATAGTTCCGACCTTCCCCGGATGAACATCAGGCATAGCTCTGACAATACTGCCTTCTGAACTCGGGTGATTGCAGATCATCTGAAGCTGCTTTCTTGCATAATCTTCCAGAGCGTAAAGTTCATTTTCCACCGTATAAACGATAGCATTTGTATATTTTCCATATATTGTAATCATAAAATATTTCCTCTTTTCTATTTATCACTCTAATGTTTACGGCATACAAAAAACACCTCCGGTGCAGCATTTCAGCCACACCAAAAGAGGTGTCAGTTATCTTGATATTTTTACCTTTAAAAATGCAGTAACAGTAGAATCACTTAAATTCTATCAACTCACCGACATATCAAGGACAACCGATGCCTCAATGTTACATATTGAATTGTTTAAAATAATACTTCGCATATTGTCCTCCTTTTCGTCCTGGGGTTAATAGTTACTAAGACAACGTCTCCCGGGGATTCGTGCTATCCTCGCCGATTCGTAGTATAACCTCACGGTTTTATTTTTGTCAAATGGATTATATATTACTTCTCTGCTAAGCAGTCTTTCAAATGCATTTATCTAATTCAGGAAAGCAATGTACATATCCACGCTGCAACAGCAGAGGCAGCCGGAAATATAACAAGCAGCTTAAGCAACTGGCTTTTTATGTTATATCCATATTTTTTCAGAGGATACACACTCCCCACCTCCGGATAGTAGAACTGAAAAAACGAAAACTTCCATATAGTTCTCAACCCTTCATTTAAATAATATCATTTCCAGCTCACTGGGATTTATAATCATAACCTATAGTCTCCACTCAATTTATACATTTGAAATCATGTAAATATACGAACTTTCAATTCTGATAATTACCGATATTCCGCAGTAATATCCATAAAGTCCCTTGTTCCGTTAATATAATCCTGATATATAAGCATTGGATCCTGGTTTCTATACATGGTACAGATACCGCAGCTATCACAATCACTTATACATCTGAAACGATTTCTTATATATTCTTCTCGTTCCTCTTTAGTTGAATTATCTAGATCAGGAATCATAGACTACCCCTTAACCCTTCCAGCTATATACTCAGCATTTATCTCTCGGAGTTCTTTCTCGCCATCTATATAAGGCTGGTAAAATGTCTCGGTTCTGCCGCCACCTATGTTGTCACAGCCATTACAAAACTGACACTCCTGACCACACACCTCGAGCGATTTGTTCACTATTCGGATGCGTTCTTCACGTGTTGTATCTTTTATTAGAATTGATTTAATACCTTCCATAATAGATTACCCTCCGAAAATCTTATTAAGAGCCAGACATCTCCTATCCAAGACTCTTATAAAAATCTAATGCACCTTGAATCTCCTGCTGTTTTCATACAAACTTCTCCTCATCCAGCATCTTAATAACCTTTGCCGGACTTCCGACTACTACTGCATAATCAGGAACATCATGCGTTACAACAGCGGCAGCTCCCACAATAGCATGTTTACCAACCGTAACTCCTGACATAATTGATGCACCGGCACCTATCCAGGCTCCATCCTTAATAACTATAGGCTTGCATGTAAGAATCTGCCTATCATACGGATCATGATTATTCGAGAGAAGCTGTACATTTGCAGCAATCTGTACATCATCTCCTATGGTTATCCCGCCTCGGGACATAGCAAGTAAGTTGGAATTTATAAAGCACCTCTTACCTATTACCAACTTTTCAAGTGCCGCACCTGCAAGCGGAGCCGCAAGATAAGATCCTTCTCCAAGTCTATCCTCAAACAACTCTTTGAGTACAGCAAAATACTCCTCAGTACGAGGCATAGTCTGATTCAACTTAAATAATAACTGTGCCTGCCTGTTATACATAGCCTGTTCTTCAGGAGTCCGCTCTCTCATATCTACTCTAAGTTCTTCCATGATTTAATCTCTACTTTCACAAAAATGTATTGTATAATTCTCACTTCTCAAGTAACATCTCAAACGCAATATCAGCTCTCTCATACAACCTTTGGTTGAAAAGTCCAAAAGTTTATTTATAAATATTCATCGTATAATTACATCCCGGATACCCTGAGCAGCCCCAGAACTCTCCGAACTTTCCATTTCGAAGCTTCATCTGTTTGCCGCATCTGCTACATAAGGGAATCTTTTTCTGTCCTGACTCGAACATCACCATTTCATCCTTCAGATGCTCATACACCTGCTGTGTCATTCTTGAATCCTTCAGAGCTCTATGCGCTCCGTCTATGGAGATACCAAAAT
>CAMOWK010000002.1 GCA_946628415.1 uncultured Lachnospiraceae bacterium
AGAGCGCCTGATTTGGGATCAGGAGGTCGCAGGTTCGAATCCTGTCACCCCGACTCCGTTATATTAAACCTTTATGCGGGTGTAGTTCAATGGTAGAACACCAGCCTTCCAAGCTGGACACGTGGGTTCGATTCCCATCACCCGCTTTTTACTTTTTTAAAGAAAGCCTTTATACACATGTGTTTAAGGGCTTTTTTGTTTTGTAAAAAACAATCCATGTGTAAAGGATTATATAATCGTAAATAAAACATATGAATTTTCAACCGGAGGGATAGGGACTACTAAAACTTTGAGTGGTACAAGAGATGTCTTTATTCAGGATGAACTAAAAGAACTGATAGAAAGAAGAAGAAATGATTCAACAGGTAAGAGTTATTTAATGTGAATAATTAGCCTCTTGACACGTAACATCAATGTCGTTACAATGTAAATATACGGAGGTGGTGAAATGGAAAAGACAGGAACATTAAATTTAAGAGTTAATCCATCGCTTAAACAGGACGCGGAAAGAGTTCTTACACGTTTGGGTATACCAATGTCAACGGCAGTAGATATGTTTCTAAATCAGGTGGTTTTAAGAGGAGGTATCCCATTTCAAGTATCATTACCAAGTGCACCGGAAAGTGTCGACATTACGGAGATGAATGCGGATCAGATTCATTCAAAACTGCAAAGAGGATATGATTCATATAAAGCAGGAAAAACTCATGAGGCTGTCGGTGTATTTGATGAGTTTAGGGAGAACCATTCATAAGTATTAAGAAATATACTGTAAAGATGACAGATGAAGCAATCCTGACATTAGATGAATTCCCTGACAGGTTTGGAATCTTTCAAAGTGAACCGGAACATTCATGGGGAATGCATAAAATGGTAGTAGATAATTATCTGGTATGTTACGTAATTGACGATACCGTTGTTACGGTTACTGACGTTTTATATGGGGCATCAGATATACATAATAAACTGAATGAAAGACACTGACTTGGCTAAAGCTAAGAAGTATTATAGTAATCCCAAGTGCAAATCGGGTAGGAGGTAGATAAGATAATTATCTACCTCCTACCCGATTGTGATAAACTTGTGTTTCTACGTGATAAATCAGCACCATTTTGTTGACATAATACAATGTTAGCCCTATAATTATTGTGTATGCGTATGCCCTTTTTAAGGTTTACGTAAATAAAATGTAATCTTATATATGATGAGGAATCTTGTGGATAAAAAAGAAAAACAGAAGGGTCTCAATCCTATTCAGACCCTTGTGCTTCATATCATCATTATCGTGCTTATTGTATGGCTTATGTTTGGATTCGTCCTGGGGGTGAAGTATGCTCCGAATGACGATATGTCTCCGAATATCAAGTCAGGTGATATGATAATGTATTACCGTCTTTCGACAGATTACAAGGCTCAGGACGTTGTGGTCCTCCGAAAGAATGATACAGAATATGTATGCAGGATTGTGGCAGGTCCCGGAGATGTCGTTGAGGTAACGGAATCAGAAGAACTTCTGATAAATGGAAATGTTGTTACAGAAAGAAATATATATACCTCAACACCTATGTATGAAGGGTATGTTAATTATCCTGTTCATCTGGGTGACAATGAATTCTTTGTGCTTGCCGATCAGAGAGACGGCGGCGAAGACAGCAGGTATTTCGGAAGTGTCAACAAATCTGATATAAAGGGCAAAAGCCTCATGATAATACGGAGGAACGGTATCTGATGAAAGCTTCGTATGAAGTAGCTGAAAAGATTGATCGGGTATTAATGATCATTATCAGATATGTGGCTCTGGTTCTGCTTATCGTGAATGCCTATATCATTATCGATACATTTTACATTGAGAAGAAAGCCTTCTCTTCGTATGACTTAAAGAAATATAAACCTGTTGAATCAGCAGATGAAGGATTCAGTATAAGCAGCTTTGATGACCTGATGAAGCTGAACAAAGATGCGGTCGGCTGGCTCACAGTTTATGATACCAATATTGATTATCCGATAGTTCAGGGCAGAGATAATTTCGAATATGCAAATAAGGATGTTTTCGGAAAAGCATCACTGACCGGATCGATATATCTGGATGCCGGCGATAAGGGCTTCGAGGATTTCTATTCACTGATACATGGACATCATATGGAAAATGGAGCGATGTTCGGCGGTATAGATGAATATGTTTCGAAGGATTATCTGCATGAGCATAATGATGGTTTCCTTCAGACGCCTGAGGGAAATTACAGGCTTACGATATTTGCCTGCGTATCCGCAGATGCATATGACGATATAGTATATGACTACACTGACAGCCCTGAGAACAGAGAAATGCTTTCGAAGTATCTTATGGAGAACTCCATTTGTACTGAGGGAGACTACATCTCAAGGAATCTGGAGAATGTCAATAAGCTTATAGTGATGTCGACCTGTGACTCGGCCGGTACATTTGATAGATTGCTTCTTCTGGCAGATGCACACCCGGGAACGGGAAGAGTGGAGAAGGAAGACGAAACGCCTCTCCTCACTGCTTTGGGGCATATATCCAATTCAGATCAGTGGGCAGTGCTCAATCTTATCTGCGCCATATCGATCATATTTCTGGTAATCGACTCAATCAGAAAGAAACATACGTTATCAGCAATAATTCAGTTGGTAATGTTAATAATATCAGCTGTATTGTTTATATTTACAGAGAATATATCAGCAGATGCAGTTCTTTTCGACGGGCTGACCCCGGTCATGCTCCTGATACTAACGGCAGCGCTTATAGTAGAGATTGTTTTTTTGAAGAAAAACGAAAAGAATAAAAATAACTATGAAGAGAGTTTGTAAAAACAACTTCATATTGAGAGTATGTCTGGCCATGTGCATTCATATAGGACTCGTGGTTTCGGGTTTTGCAGCAAATGCCGCGGGTACGGAGCCTGTTACGGTCAGAATTCCATTTTCGTATGAGGACGAAAGTGGCGCATGCGAGAATGCGGAGATTCTTATTGAATATGCAAATGGAATGCCCGCACCGGATTCTGACACTAAGACTGTTTCGAGCGGAAGTAATGACTACTTTTCACTTAAGACAGATGCCGTAGGAATATATACATACAAGGTATATCAGAAGGCGGGCAGTGATCCTGCAGTGATCTATGATGACACGGTTTATGATGTTACGGTTTATGTGACTAACACACCGAGTACAGATAAACTTGAATGTACGGTAACAGCGGTTTCAAACGATTCGGGCGCAAAGCCTGATAAGCTGGAATTCGTGAACAAAGGAACCGGCACGACAGAAACGGATACTACTGAGACAACGACTGATACGGAAACTACGGATTCGAAGACCGATACGAAATCAGATACTAAAACGAATAAAAAGACGGCAGATGAGGCAAAGCCTTTCACTGCTATGATCATTTGTTTTGCAGCACTTATTCTGCTGCTTGGCGTTGTGTATGTAAAACGAAGTGACAGAACAGTATAAGAACATTTGATTATTATTAACGCAGAATTGTTATTTCAGCAGAGGACATAAAGTGAAGAAACAGAGAAGCATAATTGCATATCTTCTTGTGGCAGCCATGGCTATTTCGCTCATGGCTACCGGTTTTGCTATGTCTTCTTTTAGCGGCCGCAGCGACTCAGAGTCAGTTGCTATGGCAGCTACAGCAACGGATGCAACGCCTGGAGATGCTGAGGATGAAGAACTGCTTTCAAAGGATGGAATTCCTTGCGTAGAACAGGAATTAACCTTAGAGACCGGACGAAGCGGTGAGACCATCATCCTTTCAGGTATTCTTCCTGAGGATGTAACCGGAAATGCAACGAGCGTTGACGTTTCTGATTATGATGAATTTGATGGTAAAGAAGTTGTATGTGCATATGATATAACTCTTTATTCCAATGGTCAGGAATATGAACCGGAATTCGGTCCGCTGACTGTTAAGATCATCAATCAGGAAATAGAGGATGCACAGGAAGACGGTTCAGATCTTTCTTTATATCATATTGAGGACAGCGGAAATGTAAAGAAGACCGGAATCTCCGATGTTGAAGGGGATACTCTTACATTTGATGCGGAAAGCTTCTCAGTATATGCCATAACTAAGGTTACAGGTTCTACAAGTGGCAGTGTAGGCTGGAACAGAATCACTTCAGTTGGCGAACTGATATCAAAGGGAGAACAGGGCGTATATATCGGACAGCAGGAAGGCTATTTCTTTAAGGACAGCTCTGAAACTATTGCAGGTGAACGTACCGGAATTTCAAGAACATCGCCGGGGGGGATGGTGGCAGACAGAAGACTCCTCATAAAGACGCGGCAAAATACTATTTTAAACATGTTGATGGTGAAACTGATAAATTCTATGTTTATTGCAAAATAGAAGGTGAGGAATATTATATTGTAAATAATCCGGATGACTCTCTAACCCTATCAACCTCAAATAGCTCTAAGGCTGTATTTACGGTTAGTAGAAATAATAGTATTAAATATGTATTTACTGTTAAGGGTGAAACAAATTATTGGAATTTGGCTGGTGACCGAGGGGGTAAAACATTTGCTGCCTCTGATTCTCAAAGTAGTGTGGGATCCAGGATGCAGTTCTGGTATTATACAAATTCCTCCACTGATCCATATGGATTGGATGGTAAGAGCTATGGTCTATTGAGATACAATTCAAACGATCTTGATAATTACCACGGGGTAGCTGTATCTGCAACACCAAAAGGAAATGCTTTGGCAGGCGAAACCATAGGTGTAATGGTAAAGAAGGATGATAAAAGCGCTAAGGTATTTGTTCCTAGGGAAAGTGATATCATTAACTGGACTTTTAAATGGAAGGGTGACAATACTTATTCTATCAGTGCTGATGTTTCTGGTACGACCAAGTATCTAAATGTTACAGCTTCCGGCGTAGCGTTGGTTGATGATGAGGTATCGGTAAGGGTTGTAGTTGAACCGGGTTCAGGTGGAAGGATACTTATAAAATCCTTGGACGGAGATAAGGTTCTTACATATAATATTTCTAATGATTCTAATAAGAATAATAGATTTGAATCTGAGTATACAGTCACAGGAAACTATAATAGTCCAACATATGATGAGGTTAATGCAAATAGCCTGATTTCATTGGCAGAAGTTGCTGAACTTACAGATGAGTATGAAAATGTAAGAGCAGCTAGAAAGATAAGTATATCAGATACAAATATAACCAATGGCTCTCAGGTTATCCTTTATACACGTAAATGGAACAAAGTTGATAATAAATATGAATTCTATGCAGTTGATCATGACGGCAGTCTTGTTCGTTGCTACGAAAGTGGAGATAATCTCCTATGGATAGGAAGCGGCGAAAATACACTTCTTTGGGATTTTACAGAATATTTCTACGCAGGTACTAATAACCCAAATTATTATTACGAGCTTTATAACCCTCATTCGCAGAAATATATAGCTCCACAAAAGAAGGATAAGCAGATTCTGTCTGACAACACAATAGGTATCAGCCTTCCGGGAAGAAAGGCCGGGGATTATTATTCTGAGATAATGGCCTGGGATGATGAATACTATACCTACGCCAGTGTTACTACGACTGATGACAATAAGATAGCATCCGGAACCAGAATTGATTATAAGGATTTCTATTTTGCTACCATGGATGACTTTGCGACAGCTACGCTTGAGACTGTCGATACTATTGATAATAATCTTCATGGTATTACCATGAAGATGGCGAATTTTGATAATAAAACATGGCAGCAATGTGATCAGTCTGTTTTTTTGGGGAATACTACCGATGGAAAACAAAGTAATGTACCGGGAATTCTTTCTAATAATCTTAAGGATGACGGCTATCCAGTTACTACAAAAGGCGGAAGATCATTAAAAGACCTTTTTACAGACGTGTCAGTAGCTGACAGTTACCGAGAGGTCAATCATCTCTTTATAGAGAGTATATATAACGGCAGTGGATATTATGAATATGATAGTACACAGAATTTTGCTCATCTCGAGAACAATGGGGATTTCACAGTATATGAAGCCGTTGGATCTCATGATGCTACAGGTAGTAACACTCGTAAACATGGACAGTTCTTCCCTTATAATTATATTAACCCGGGGAAGTATTCTATCCTAAATCCTGAAAATCTATATGATACATCGGCAAATCCAAAACTATTAGACGATACTAATCCAAGGAAGCATGAACTTCTATATAGGATTGATGATCCTGATTATCAATTTGCAATGGAGCTTAGTGCTGGATTTGTACAGACACCTGACGGAATGGATGCATGGGGTCACCCTATTATATATGAATTTACTGGAGATGATGATTTCTGGTTATATGTTGACGGAGAATTAGTCATAGACCTTGGTGGTGTTCACAGTGCCCTTCCCGGCAGTGTTAATTTTAGTACCGGTGAGGTTTGGGTAAATAGTAAAGATGGTAAACCAACCACAACCCTATATGAAATATTTGAAAAGAATTATAGAGAAAAAAATCCGGGTGCATCAGATGAAGATGTTGCTGCTTACCTGAACGGTATCTTCAAGGAGGAGGGCGGAAATTATATCTTTAAGGATTATACCCCTCACTCAATGAGAATATTCTATATGGAACGTGGTCAGGGCGGATCGAATCTTCATATGAGATTCAATCTTACTTCTGTTAAGGAAGGAGAGGTTACTCTTAATAAGAATCTGTCCGGAGTAAATCAGCAGGATTATAGATATACCAGCTACCCTTATCAGATATTCTATAAGAAACAGGGCGATTTGGGATATACAGCCATGAATCAGTCCGATGATAATTATAATGTTATACTGCAGAATTCGGATGGTGTGAGGGCGGAATTCCTAGATACCTATATACCTCCTAACGGAAGTAAAGTTTATAATAATGTATTTCTCATAAATCCGGGCAAGCCGGTTACTATACGATTCCCGTATAATACTGAAAAATACTATATAGTTGAATGTGGTATAAGCTCAGAGGTTTATGATGTAGTAAAGATAAACGGGGAACCGGTCTCAGGAACAGCGACAGAAGATTCAAACCGAAAAGATTATACGACAACTGAATCAAGGATTGTTGACCGACCGACTGTCGTATATGACAATCACGTACAACCGCCGGGCAAAAAACCTCTGGTATTTACCAAAAAACTGTATGATTTTGATGGTAAACTATTGACGGTAGATGATGACGAAACAACATTTACCTTCAGACTTTATCTTGGTGATGAGAAAGATGCCAATCCGACACGTGCCGATATGCACGAATATTTTGTTAAGGATCCGACAGGTAACTATTGTAAATGGGATAAAACTACCGGTGGATTTGTTTCGATAGGTAAGAGCGTATTTGCTGATCTGACAGCGGCTGAGATCAATGACATTACATTTGAAACATCACCAAATGGATCGATCTCCAAGATTCCTGCAAATTACCAGGTAGAGGTCAGAGACCTGCTCATTGGTTCTATATTCGAAGTAGAAGAGAGAGCGTCAGATATGCCGCTGGGATATAAGATCGATGCTACTACACCGTATGTGAGAGTTCGTGATTCTTATCAGCAGCTTGGTGATGTAAATTTTGGTCGAATCATTAGTACAAATCCGACTACCAATGCTGAGATAGAAGTCGCCAGAATGGAGATTCATAACAGGCAGGGCTGGGGCTTCACAGTAGAAAAGGTATGGACTGATGCCGACAAGGTTGACAGCCATGGTGATATATATATAGGTGTATATGTAGGTGATCCTGCAACGCTTGTACCTGGATCACTAAGACGCATAAGTCATCCTACGACTTCAGTATATTACCATTTCGACAGCCTTTTAAACGGTTATACATTTGCAGATTATAACGTCAGAGAAGTAAAGATTGAAAATCCTGAATGCGATACAGATGGTTATGTTACATCTTATAAATCTGTGATGCCTGTAAACGAGATTATGGTCAGTGCAAAACTGAAGGATTCACTGGTTGAAAGTGATTACGATTATTCTGTCACTGTTGTGAAGGGGGCTGCATCCGGAGGAACCAGTCCGGGAAATGTAAGAACAGATACTATTACCAATAAGCGTATCGAACGTATTGCTACCACAGGATATGTATCCGATAAGAAACCATATACGATTATGTTTTTAATTTCAATCATAGTATTAATCTTCTCGATTATCGGTTACAGGACTAAAAAGACTAAATCAATGAGGTAGATTATCTATAGAATTATATGAGGGATGCAAACATGAGAAATTTGAATACTCATTTCAAAAAAAGATTCGCAGTTTTAATCGTTGCGATGATAACATTATTCGGTATGAGTTTTACTTCATTTGCGGAACCTGCAACGCTTACAGGGGGTAAGACAACTGGAGGGGCCGGCACCGCTATTACAGATGGTGTTGCCATAAGTAAGGAAATCATATTCATTAATGATGAAACGACAAACGTCCGTGAGCCTAATATAATTTATGAATATACAGTTTCAAAGGCTTCACCTGCCACAGATACAACTATAACCCAGGGAACAGAGGTAGTGAATGTTAAGGCAGGCGTATTGGATGCAAATACCAATGCTGATCATAAGGCAACCGTAACATTTTCTGATTCTGAAAGATCAGAGGCGACTGCATCAGGAACGGCAGATACAAAAACATTTACACTTACATTTGACCCTTCAGTGTATACTGAAGCGGGTATCTATCGTTATAAGGTTACTGAGTCTTTGGCATCAAGTAAGACAAAAGACGATGTCGGTATAGTAGCAGCAGATACTTATACAACTACCCGATATCTTGATGTTTATGTTGAGGAAGCAACAGGCGGTCGTCAGATATATGGTTATGTATTATATGATGGTGCTGAAACTGACAGCCTGACAAGAGATTCTGTAAAGAGTAACGGATGGGTGAATACTTCAACAGGAACAACTCCTGCCAATGTTGATGTATATACAACTCACAATGTGGTTGTAAAGAAGACTATAACAGGTGCTATGGCGAATAAAAACCATCGTTTCCCATTCGCTATTGAGATTAGTCAAACAGGCGTTGATGGAAGCACCAAGATTGATGTTTCCACAACAGGAGCGTTCCCTACGACCGGTGGACCAACTGAATTATCCAATGAATACTATATTACAGGTGACGGAACTCCTACAAAGGCAACGCTGAATGTACTTCTTAGTAATGATACGGAAGCAGTTATATCTGGAATTCCTGGCACAGCTACAGTTGTTGTCACAGAAACAAATGATACAACTTTAAAGTATAAAGTCAGTGCAACTAAGAAGGTTGGAACTGCAGATGCGGAGGAAGCTTTAAGTCAGACAGCTGTTGACGCAGGTGGTACTGCTAAGGTTAATCTCAGCTCGGTAAATATTACTGCTAAAACAGAAATTGCATATACAAACAATATGAATGCTCCTTCACCTACAGGAATCATACTTCACTTCTGGCCATTCATTCTTATATCATTACTTGCTATAGTACTTCTTGTAATGAGCTTCCGTAGGAAGAAAGCATAACTATAAAAGGACTGTAAAAGAGTATAAATACTATATAAAAGACAGAGCACGGGGCTAAGCCTCGTGCTCTTTTTCACATAATAGGAACCTGCGTTTCCCATTTCTTCAATATCAAAATTCTCTTTAGTTTCCATAATTTCACCAAATTAAACATTTTCTGATGGAATATTATAACAAAATCACCCAAAATGCTAATAGATAGAAAAAACAAGATTTTTTCACAGTTTTGTGTTATCATTACACTAACTATAGGTGTGCCTATATTAATTATAGTGCGAAAGAGAGGTGAGTCAGGATGAATGAAAAAGAAAATATGGAAAAAATGAATCCTGACTTGCAGGATATTGAACAGTCCGGATTTGATCCGGAAACAGATGTTACTTCCACGGAAGGTTCTGATGTAGCAGCAAATGAAAAGATTTATGTTCCGTACGAAGAGGAAGCTCCGTACGAGGCAAGCCCTGAAAACGTAATGAACCTCGGCCACATCGGCAGCTTCGATGAACTCGACGAATCCATGGCCGGCGAAGAAGAGGAAGAGGAGGATGACGACGATAAGAAGCCATTCATCTCGGCGAGGATGATCAAGATTGGGGCACTTATGATGCTCACAACGGTTGTGTTCATACTTGGGATTATCGCGTGGTTTTCGATGAGTAAAGAGGTTGGTGGAAATGGTATGGGTGTAACTGTCGGAAGCGACATGTTTAATCTTAAAACAACTGGTTCATCAGGATTATATGATTCTTTTATAGATGAAGTGGCTCCGGACAGATACGCTAATACAACTACAACAGAAGGTGCTCAGGGGATTAAATGGCGACTTGTAAAAAATACATCTGAAATGAATAATTTATATGATGGTGAAGGTGAACCGGATTTACCGGAGATTACTAAGCTTGAATCAGATGATTATGGACTCATACCAGGGGATAGAGGAACTCTTAAATTTTCTGTAGCCCCTAAATCTAATAATGGAGTCACGGTTAAAGCCTTGGTCAATGTTACGGGTTATGAAGCTACTTTTGAAAGTCGTGATGACTTTAATTACAAAACGAATGATTCTCTTAGAGAGGTTAGTAATCCGGAAATTTTAGGATATATTTCATCTCATATCTTATTTTTTTACAAGGATTCGAATGATGAACTGCACCTTATTACAGATGATGGATTTATAATAGATGCGCCTGCTGAAACTGAAGTTACTATTTATTGGGTTTGGGTTGCAACGTTAAGAGAAATAATCAATTCCAATATAGATGGATTGAACAGTTCTGTGGCATCAACAGAAGTTAAAAGAAACTTCTTTATAAATCCAGAAAACTTCCTTAAACCGACCGGTGAAGAAGATTTTGATGATATTTCTGTTGCAGAGGTAGATGACCTTGATAGCCTTGACGCAGCCATAGCAGCTAAACTTCCATTGGTTTCCGGTAGAAACTATGATTATTATGCAGCTATGTATAATGATGCGGACCAGGCTATCGGCGATAAAACAAACTATATTCTTGTTGAACTTACAGCAGTTTCGGATAGTGGAGATTAATTTATTGCTGAGGTGAACGTATTGAGGACTAGAAAGAAAAAAAAGAGAAGATTTCTCAAACAGTTTAATGGGCTTAACTTTAAGGATAAACTTTTGGTTGCGGGTGCCTGCCTTATGACTTTGGTTGCTCTAATGGCAATTCCGGTAATAGCGTGGTTTGCACATCAGAAGCAAGTTGTTACTATGGCAAAAATTGATTCTCCTGCAAAATTATCTTTAAAGTCAGGTGCCGGAGAAGATATAGTTAATTTTAAAATGTCCGGTATAGATGTTACTGAAGGCAGTCGTAAAGATTTTGTTTTCTGCGTTGAGGGTGAAGATATATCCAGGTATAATATCCAGCTTGCTCATACAACTAATATTAATTTTACATATACCTTATATCAGGCAACGGAGGCTTCCACTGGTGTTGTATATATCAAAGAGGATGGAAATCCAGTTTATTATCAGAAAGCAGGGACTGCATTGGCAGGAGATTATGTTAATGCCAGATTTGATGACTCATCCTCTAGGAATATTGGAACGGACAGATATGATGAACCCAGTTATGATAAGGGTAATGAGAAAAGACAAAAGTTTGCTGAACCGCTTTATTGGCAGAATAGCACTCCAATAGTGGCTAATAATGCAGTTTACGATGAGGATGAAGATGAAAATGCGTTCCAGAATTTTTATATATTGGAAGTGAGTTGGGATGCAAGTGTTGTCAATGATAAAGAAACTGATATGATTTATATTACAGCTCAGGTTAAGTGATCAATTTATGAATAGAATGGCAAGTAAAACTATGTAAGAAAGGAGGATGGCTGTGAAATCAATTATAAAGTTTATTAGAAAGTATTGGATAATAGCATGTTTTGTAGCAGCAGCTGTTCTTCTCTCAGGAGTAGTAACATATGCTATATATACCCGCATTACTATTGCAAAGAGAGTAGTGTCAACAAAAGCAAGCGAGGGTATTCCATTTACTTCAGATCATATGAATGCAAATGGAATGAGAAGTTATGAATCTTCATCTGACAAAACATCGGATGTTCCGGTTGCTGTCCATGTATATAACTATGTATATCCAAGAGACGCTATATACAGAACCCAGGATACTGAATATGACCTCACGGCTACTATCGGAACTATGGATGACAATGGCAACTTTACTGAGCTGAATGACAATTCAGCTATCTTAGCACTTGATAGTTTGAATTATACCATTTCGGATGGGACAACAACTTTTAAGTTTGGAACGGCGGGAACCTCACATACATTCTCGAACTGCGTACTTTCCGGTCAGCAGGCAGATGTTGATTTGTTCAATGTTGTATTTGATAAGGTGGAATTGGGAGATACTCCGAATGAGTATTTTGTGAAGCTTGTTGCTGAACCATATGATAATGACCTTCCTGATCTTTATGGTTTTGTATCGGCAAGATATGCAAAGCAGTCTTCTACAGGTTGGAACGGCAGAGTAGAAGAACTTGATCCTAATAAGGATTATGATGGTTTCAATTACTATCTGGAAGGTAATGGTAAGGGTAAGATTACATTTAAGTGGAATCCTACTTATGTAACGATAAATAAACAGTTCCTGAATAATGAGGAAGTAGTATTTGAAGGTGGGAATACTCCGGTGAATGCCGGAAATGGAATGGTTTCTCTTACTATATCCGTTGATTCAACCGTAAGAAACAGATATGAAATACAGTTCTACAAAGTGGATTCATCCTTTGATTACAGTAAAGCGCAGGTAGAGAGTTATCTGCCTGATACACTTTCGGCTGATTGGGAACCTGACGAGCAGGATTAGAGCAATATTCTTTTTTAGACATTAAAAGTGATACATGGTGAATATATGAAGAACATGAGCAGAAGAAAAAAGAATATTTTTACAAGAGCGGTGATAGTTATCGTTTCGGCGATGATGCTTATCGCTGCTTTTGGTGCGTTCAAATTGGTCGGAGATATGGAAGACAGCCGCTACTCCGCAAATGCAGCAGTTCCGGGTTCTGTCATAAATGCCAATAGGCCTATCAACTCTCTTCAGGAGCTTTATCAGTTCTCAGAGGATTATCAGAATAATCCTACCGCATGGCAGCGTGCCAGAGTAACAATCAATATAAATGGCGATATTATTCTCGAGGAGAATCATTTCTTTGGCGGATCATCCAAGACATTTCAGCCTCTTGGAACTGAAGAATATCCATTTGGCGGAATAATCATCATAAGTACTATCGCAGGCATGGATCTGAATATATCTTCAGAAGTTCCGCTTTTTGATTATGTCATGGATTCTGTTGAGATAGTAAATGTAAATGGCGGCGGTCAGAGACTCAATCTTTCAAAACAAAACGGTGTCTCAAGTGGTGCTACCAAAGCTCTTTTTGCCAATAATGTAGTTCAGGATACAGTGGCAGGAACTACTCCTGCTGCATGGGATCTGACTGTAAGCGCTACAGGATCTTATTCAGGAATATTGGGTACGGTTGGAAATGGCAGTGATGCCGCAATAGCCAATCTTAATCTTAAACTGAATTCCAATGCGGCTATAGCCGGTGACAACAGTGTTGGTCTTGTGTGCGGAACTATCAATAGTAATTCAACAGTAAATGCTGCCTTCGAGAGTACAGGCTCAGTTACTTCGGTTGACAGCATTACATCTGAAAGCAGCGCGGCAGGCGGATTTGTTGGTGAGATGGGGGCAGACTCCGTACTTAATATCATTTCAGGATCATATGAAATATCATCAGATGACAGAGAAATCTCTGCAAAAACTTATGCAGGAGGTTTAGTCGGAAAGAATGACGGCGGTATAGTTACGCTTAAGACCTCTGCGGAGGCAGGAGAATCAAAATATCAGACAAGAGGTTCGATAAGTGGTGAAACTGCAGCCGGTGGTGTATTTGGTTATTACAGGATTTCATCGATTACACAGAATAAATTCGATCCTTCATACTATGAAAGCAGTAGTGATGGATGTTCGCTGAACGGTGGAGTTGCCGGAGGAATAATAGGAATACTTGAGAGCAATGGACTTGATGTATCTTATTCAGGTACGTCTTCGCAGGAACTTTCTGTAAAGTCGAAATTGATATCGGGTGTAGCTGTTAATAGCTATGGTGGAATTATAGGTGAATATTCTAATACTGACTTAACAAAGACTCTTAATATTGAATATGTGAACTCCACTATGGAAAACAGTGGTTCATTTGGTGCATCGGCATATTATGGCGGTGCTGTTGGACATATAGCAGGTAACAGCCCTGTATATGTTAAGGTTGACAATTTCTCACTTGATGCCAAATCAGGAGCAGGATCATGTAAGTACTTTGGCGGCGCTATAGGTGGCGCAGGTTCAAAGGGAAGCTTCATAGATGTTGGAAATATAGATGTAACAGTAGGAAATGGAACGAGTGATAAATACTCGGGCGGTGGCGTTCTGGGACAGCTCACTGAGGGTGTACTTAGACTCAGTGGTGTCACGAATATGACAGGGGCTGTCGCCAATGATGCCTCGACTTCTAATGGTCAGCTTGTCGGTGAACGAAAGAATGGCCTTGTTTTCGCGCCTGGAACAGGAGAAGACACGAATGCAGCTTATGAATCAGGATGGAAATTCGTAAGGTCCACTACTGATGCATTCGCTGATGACGTAGGTTCCTGGGGTGAGGTTGTAAGAGTCTCTGATTCAAGTATCATTTCAACTGACATGACAGGACACTTCGTTACAATCGCCGAAGCAGTTGAAGAGATGTCAACAGCGAATGATTTCGTAAAAACTGCACTCAATATTCAGCTTAATAACGGCAGTAATAAGGGTGCGCTTCATTTTGAAGACTTAGTTAATTCTAAGAAATCAACACTGTTAGCGAGCACATCACTTGTGATTTCCGGAACCATAGATCTGTCCGGAACAGGTATAACCGGATTTATGCGTGATGGTAAGGCATCTAGTGACGATGAGGTAGGCTATTTCATAGGAAAGCTTACCGGAGATTCGGGAGAGATAAAGCTTGCAGTCGGTGAGAGATATGGTATGGTCGGTAACTCGCTGGTACCAGACACCGCTGCTACAGGAAGAGGCGCTATACATGGACATAAGTATAGCGGACTTTTCGCGCGTACCGGCGCAGGCGCTGAGATCGAGGATATGACTATCGACGGATATATGAATATAAGAGCAACCGTTGCGGATATGTCCATAGGAGGAGCAATAGCATATCTTAGGAATAATCAGACACTTACGAATGTCAGTGCTGAAGAAACGATAGATTATTATCGTAGGGCTGGAAATAATCATTATGTAGGTGGCCTTATAGGAAGAACTTATGCTGACGCAGGTAAAAAAGTATCTATTCTGGGCGATAGCTCAAACAAGACTCTGATTAAGCCGGAAATCATTATAACCGGTAACAGCGTGAGTAATGATGCGGCAAATGTTTATCAGTCTTTTGGAGGACTGATAGGTTATATAGAATCTACGGCTGGATCTGTTTCAAATCAGACGGAAACAGAAATCAGCAACATTATACTTTCGGCTACGGTGGATGCGTCAGGGGCAACTAGTGTTGACTGTGTATCTACTGCAGGACTTATAGCTGATATTGCTGCTAGTGGTACTGATACAAGAAAAATCACATTAAGTGATATTGATGTTAAAGATACTGTTATCAAGAATAAGTCGACCAGTAATACCGGCGGAATACTTGGCTACAGGTGGATTGGTGCAGATGTCGAATTTACTGATGTGGTGCTTGATCAGGGTGATGGAAATAATGAGATCAATACTACTGCTAAATATATAGCGGGGCTTGTATATAAGGCTACAGGTAACTGGGTAGTTAATGATGGCGGGATTACGATTAATTCGCTTGATATAAAGAATGGAGCAAATGCTGCTTCTCCAACAGGACTGGGTATAATCATTCATGATGGATATAATTCAACAACCTCCGGAGTTTTCCTGGAAATGCTGTCACCTACGAGTTATTATCTTGCGGATAGTGGACTGACTATACCTGATATGTCTGGTAACGGAAAAATATATGATGAGCTTGTTGCCTGCCTTTCGTCGGGTGCCGATGGTATTCTTACGAATGGTACCGCAGGTGTTATTTCCTATGCTACGGATGGAGAGTATTCCATGAGCGGCGCAGGAACAAGAAACAGCTACAACAACGTTTACAATACTACAGTAGTTAATAACAGATCTAGGTATTACTACAATGTGGATAGAAACTCTATAGATGATAGTGATGACAGCTATTGTTTGTTGCTGTGGAGTTTGAACAGATATGCGATAAGCAACATCAAACGTTGTTTTGTGAATCCATTCAGTAATAATGTGTTGAGCGGAACATTTGATCTGGAACATATATCTTATTACCCTATTGATATATCGAGCGATGTGTCATTAGAGGATGCAGAAATAATCTTCTACAATGCTGATATTGAGGAAACAGAAACAGATTCTAATACAAAAAGATCTACAAGAGACGGAGAATCCCAGCATTATCTTATGCATATGGGACTTTTCAAGAATGTCTCTGCAAAGATTACAACAACCGGTGAAGTAACTATAGGTGGTTCAGTAGGAACCAACAGCACTTATTCCGGTGCTTTGATATGCGGAAATCTTTCAGGGTCATTAATAACTGATAAAGATGGATTAATAACCCTGGGATATTATATAAGAAGACCTAAAAAGATAAGCAAACCATTGGAACTTGCTGATATCACGGGCAATGAAGATGAAAGATTCTTATTGATTAACTCAATCAGCAGTAGGGCTATTCTCAATCTGAATGGTGTATGTTTGAATGAGAATCTAGAATATGATACTTCTGGGAATAATACTTATGCCAGCAGTTTGATCGGAAATGTAGTTGGTGAGGGAATCAATCTTAAGTTTTCAAATATTGTGCTTGACGCCAGAAACAATGATAATGCAGTCACCGGCTTGACTGATATCTATGACACAGATAAATCAATTTTTAAACATGCTACATTGCTCAATAAGTATGATGTAGATTCAACTTCGGTTGCTGTATATAACTTTGCAGAAGACGAAGATTGGAGTGGTTCTACCCATGATGGCTATGTTACATATGGAAAAGAATTATCAGATTCTATAATGTATGAAGATGAAGAAAAGCAATATTATGATGATTTCAGGCATTATATCAATCCTGTATCTGTACCATCCGATTCGGAATATGCTGCCGGTTTCAGTACTGATTTCCTGCCATATGTAAGATATTATTCTGATACTGTTTCCGGAGCACCTTCAGGTGATGATATAGAATATATGCTTCGAGAAATCAAGGTAAATGTATTGCCGACTGACCTTTCAGTGGGCTGTGGTACTTATGATGATCCATATGTTATATCAGGTAGAAAACAGTTAGAGTATCTGGCAAATATGATTGATGATACAGATGTTATTCGTGGTGTCAGACTACCTGTTAAGGCTAATAAAGATACTCACTGGTGTAAAGATTTATCAGATACTACAACATGTGCATTTTTCACTGAAGATGGAGCAGGAAATTATACATCTCCTGATTCGGCGGATACATGGGGCAAGGATGAAGTACGTAAATATCTTGTAAATGCTTATTATCAGGTAGATAGTTCCATAGAATTAAGTAATAAATTTGTCGGTCTCGGTGCTTATGACAGTGAATACGCATTTAAGGGTGTGATCGTCGGAAAGACTGACGGTATTACAATAACCAACAAGTCAATCGTTCCATTTATAAAAGTCAGTAACGGAAGTGTAGTTAAGGATTTGACGATTTCTGTAAATGTTGGAACGAATAGTATGCTTACTTCCAGTCCATCTACCAGTAGTAGCATATACTCATATGGAAATGACGGATATTTATATGGTGGTGTAATAGGTAAGATTATGGGCGGAGACAATGTGATCGATAATGTTTCTGTTACAATTAATCTCAATAACAGTGGTAAGAGTCTTATCAAGGTTAGTGATAAGTATCTTTATAATGTTGGCGGTTATGTAGGTGCAGTTGTAAATGGCGGACTTATATTCAGGAATATGTCTACGGCAAACTTTGATCCGTCGATGCTTTGGGTAAATGCTACAAATAATGCATCAGGAACTAATTTTGCTGCAGCTGACAATACTAAGCATCTTTACATAAACCCATATATTGGTAGAGTTATCAATGGTTATGCCATAAATGAAACAACTACTTATAGTGGTGATACAGAAACATATACACTGAATAACAGCACCAAGAATTATCAGATAGCAGATGTCAAGGTCGGAGTCTCAGATTCGGAAAAGTTGTCGTATGATACTTTTGATAGTATGAATAGGGTTAATATTCCGAATGGACAGTCACTGTTTATACTTTCGCTTATAACACAGTCAGGTGCCGGAACTGCAGAGACCGCTGCTGGGGATTATAAGTATGGTGTAGGTTATGATGGAACTAATCGCTACAATACTAACAGTGCTGCTTTGAAAGTTGCAACACATGTGGCAAAATATGACAAAGTCGGAAATGCTACTTATTCAGATAAGTCCGGTGATTATGCACTTGCTTCAAAGGATACAAATATCAGTAAGAATGCTATACCTTATATCATCTATCACTATACAAAGAAAGACAGTGGCAATAATTTTCCTGCAAGAATGATGACAGGAAAAACTGAGTTTATGAGATTGTCAACTGCAGATTCGACCTATAATTTACCGGTTAGTTTTAGAGGTATTGGATCGATTTGTTTCGGTGGTAATGCGCAGGCTACTGATAATCCATATCAGATGCATATATACGGATTTGATGGCAATTCTGCGACCATAAAGCTTAATACAGTATTTAACGCTTTTATAGAAAAATATGATAATTATGCGACCAAAGTATATGGAAGTGCTAATATCAACTCAGGAATAGGCTTGTTCAATGTGTTAGTGCAGAAACCATATTCAAATTCAACTTCTTACAAATTAGATGATGGTTACTATATAGGTAAGTTTACTTTGACAGGAGAAGTAAGTGTCACTGAATATAGTGACACAGGAGCTGCACAAACTGGCGATCTTGCTACCGGCCAAAACGGTAATTCAAGAAATCGATTCACAGTCGGTGGTTTGACAGGTGGTATCTTACCTGGGGGATATGTAAACCTTTATGATCTTGACCTGAATGATCTTAAACTCACAGGAACAACATATGTTGCAGGCTATATTGGAAGAAATAATATAACGGAAAAAGATGGGAAAAAGGGTGATGGCAGCAGTAAAATATATGTAAATGGCTGTGATACTACTGCTACTATTATTTCAGGTTCTAACGGATGTTGCGGCGGTATTGTAGGAGGAAGTATATCCGGATATCCAAGCATTTATGTTAATACAGCCCCACTGAAATCTGGAGATACTCATTCTGCTGGTGATGATGGATATTATAAGACCACAATGGAACTGTCCATATCGTGTGATTCAGGTACAGTTCAAAGTGGAATTGGCGGAATTATAGGTACATTAAGAAATGGCTACGGCGTAGTATTCTGGATCAATAATGTTACAGTCAAAGGTTGTGGAACTAATAAAGGATTTATTAATAATTTAACTTCATCCTCAACAAATAAATGGTACCAGGGAGCAGGTGGACTTTTTGGATTTGCAAGAAAAGCTGATTCAATAATCGTTACTAATTGTGAAATTGTTAATTTGAATGTTCAATCTATATATGCCGGAGGATTATTTGGCAATATTGATTTCTTTGATGATAATGCTGATTATGGAACATCACCTGTTATCAAGATTGCAAACTGTAAGATTAAATCAGATAGTTCATCAGAATATTCAATTATTGGTATAAAGGGTGCAGGTGGTATCACAGGTCAGTTCACATCATCCAAGGCTTATGATATGACTGTTACAGGCTATGATGGAAATCCGTACAACTATGACGTTGATGGCTGTGAGGTTTCAAATTATACTATCTCTCAAACTGGAACTGCAAATGACCTTTGTGGAGCAGGCGGTTTGTTTGGTTTTGCAAGAGCAACGTACGTTTCAGCATCTGATTTTAAGATGAGAACGATCGTAAACACGAGTGTCCATGATTGTATTATCAAGACTGATGGTTCACAGAGCAATCATGGTATGGGTGCTATCATCGGATGTGTTCCGACTATAAATTCCAATGCCGGCAACTCTGGAAATGTAGTTATAGATGATACTCTTACACCGAAAAGCACAGCCAAAGCGTGCGGTAATGTCGGTGCTTATAATATTGCATGTTATAACAATTCATTTGCATATAATGGTACCGGAACATCTGCAAAGTGTGGTAACTTCGTTGGACAGTCAAATGGATCGACGTTCAAGATCGTAGGATTTACCAGAAAGAATAATACTAAATCGGGTTCTCCTCTTACTGCTGACTATGGTGGAACAGTAACGACTTCCTATGTCATAGATGCTGATTACCTGAATATAAGTACAGGAAATCAACATGGTACATCTATGGCAGTTGGTTTTGACAATGGTACTAATGTTGGCGAAGGCGCGGCAAAGAATTATTTCCCATATGTAACGGTTAGTCCAAATGTGCCTATGGGAACGGACGGAACAAACACCAATTTCCTTACCGGCGATGGTATGGATCTGGTCAATGATTCACCGATTGCAAAGATAATCACTGCAGAGAATACAGGAACTGCAGCAGACAACAGAATAGCTTATAAGACGGTTTCGGATACAGATATAGGTATCGTTAATCAGATGATTGCCTGGGGTGAAGATGAAACTGCAGACCATGATATCAAGCTTACTACATATTTCACAGAGATGGGTACGCCAAGCGGATATCAGGGTGATGACTTCCCGATAATTGCTATCGGTGGTGGTGAGTCTACTTCAGGATATAGCAGTTACATAAATGCTTATATTCGTACGCTTACCAATACACAGGATAGTTATGTAAGGAATACGAGCGGTAAGTTCAATATTGATATTTATCCATGCCAGTGTATAGACGGAGTTTATCAGAAGGTTGAAGGCGATGGCATAGAAGCAGGCTTCAAGCTTGATACAGGCTCAGGTACGTATTTCATGGATGATGAAAATGCAGACTCGGTAGCCGGAAATAATCAGTTCTCCATGATCGATATCAGTTTCCTTGATCCTACTGATAGTGAAAAGGTTGCATATCATTTGTATGTACCTGTACTTACAAAGAAGACTCTTAAATTCGATTTCAGTTCGTCAGCACTTCTGGGATCTGAATATGAGATGAGTGATTATATTGATAAATTCCCTGACGAGTGGGGCGATACATCTAAACTTGCAGCGGGATTTGATTCCTGGCAGACTATGCTTGTCCAATATGATTATCCTATGGATGAGATCAACAAATTCCTTAATACAGGAAAGGGACTTGATTGGAATATAGCTAAGGAATTGCAGTTTAAGTATAATGGTAATAAGTCTCTTGATGAATCTACCCAGTTCGTACTTCTTGACAATAACAACAATGTGGATAAGGCATATTACATTTCGAAAGATGATATTGTTACTGAAACTAATTCTGTAGGTAATAAGTATGATGTAATCAAATTTGAAGACTTCACATCAGAAAATGGTGGAGAGTATGATCCACAGACATTAAATGATATCGCGGACAAGTTACTTGAATATTCTATGGATACAGCAGGTTCATATATGCTCTGCGATAATCAGGAACTTCATGAAGATGCTGTAATCTATGCTTATGATAGTCTGGGCGAGAATAAGCTTTACTTTAAGCCGGCATCAGGTTCGGGTGATAAGTTCAAGATAGAAGTTACGGATGATGTTAAAGAGACATATTATCTCAGCATGTATACATATAGTTCTCGCAATACAGTTACTGAGACTACTCACAATGCATATGCATTTACTGTTGAGTGTCCCGGATCATTCACAAATGATATTATTACCTGCCAAAAGAATAGAAATAAGAATACAGAAATGTATCTTGGAGATTTCCTGAAGCAGACTGTAACTGTTAAGGACGTTAATCCGACAGTTGTTATGGATTCGGAAGGCAATCATGTTCTGTATGCTACTATAGAATCTACTGTTGAATTCTATGGTGACAGTGCAGCATACTTCCACGGTCAGTTGGAGGGAGAAGAACTTTATCAGGGATTCTACCTGTATCTTTACAGATATGATAAGGATGGTGTGGTAACAGATGATTCGACCATACTCGGAACGCCATATTATACTTATGAGAGAGCTGTAAATGGCGTTGCATTTGGTGATGCTGAAGGAGTTAGAGTTGAAGGCGAGCCTTCATATATCTATATTCCGCCGGTGAAGATAGATGTTCCGGCTTATACCAGTGGTTGGAGAAGCGTTCAGACGGCAACCGTAAGGATAGACTTCGATTCAGAAAGCTCACTTGCGGCAGAATTCCCAACAAGAGTTTCGCCGGATGACCTGTATGCTATAGGCATTGATGCTACTTCCAAGCTGGAATTCGTTTCAGACAGAGTTCCTTACAGTAATAATGTTCAAAATGTGCCGGATGGTTCAAAGCCTGCACAGAGATATTATATCGACAAGTCCGGAGATACAAGTATTCTTAAACTCACAGCTATGGATCAGCCTGATAATGATGAATATGATACTTATGGTGAGCAGAGTCACAATAGAAGTGAACTAGGAATTAATGGTAAGTATATTAGTACAGGTAAAAAGTATAAGGAATCTGAACTGATTAATCTGGAACATGTCATTACAACTATGGATTATGATATCTCTGGTATCTCTGAGGAAGAAATATTTGACGATAACCATAAGTTGCTTATTACTATAAGGCTGGATCAGAAAAATAATATAAATGTGGATCCTGGTTACGAGTATGTACCGGTCAATATCTCTGATAAAGAGAATACAACTAATACAGGATACCTTAGAGATTTCAAATTGCTAGGTAAGACCGGAAATGCGTTACCGTTAACATCAGTTCAGTTTGGAGGAGATGGTTACCTATACTATACCTATGAATTTGAGCTTGATGGCGAAAGTAGTACTTGGCCAATCAGGTATTCAAAGTCAGAGACTGAAAAGCATTTCGTGGCTGATCTTGAGTTTAATGTTAAGACCGATGAACTCTTAGAAGCTATACCAGGTTATAAGTATGCTAATTATAAACTTGATGTAAAAGCTCAGATTATTGACAGTAACGATATTGCTGTATATGGTGACAACGATTGGGTTGTTTATACAAATGCAAGAGTAAATGCACAATATGTTAAGTCTCACTAAGTTTTTTGAGATGAAATTAGGCATAGTTACTTGAATATTTGTATAAGAAAACTGAAAACTAAAATAGGGCGGGAGGCTGATAAAACAGTCTCCTTGTCTTATCTTGAAAACAGGATATACATTTTACAGTTAAATTTAACTAGTTAAATCGCTATGAGGAGGAAGACATTTTGAGGAATTTAAGGAGAAACATTTGAATGCATTCGGTGGTGATCAGCAGAAAGTATTAAATCATTTTGTGAATTACGGAATGAAAGAGGGATACCATTATAGTTAAAGAATACAGCTTGTATTCACAGGATGCTCTTGAAAGAATGGCTGATTGGCCTGAACCACCTGAAATAGAACCGGAGCCAGTGGCTACAGTTTCCTGTGGCGGAGAAGTAGGGTTTTATAAGGATAAGAATCCCGAGCATGTTTATACATATAAAATGGACGGAACGAAACTGTTGAGCGTTGCAGTGGCACATGAAAGTGTTCTGGAGACGAACCCTGAATACTCATATGATCAAAACGGAAGGCTTATCAAGATTGAGAGCATGTGAGAATCATATAGATTTGATTATGATGAGAAAGGAAATATCATTTCCATTGAATTTGAGGGTTCGTCGGAAGAAGGAGATTCCTTTGCTGATTACAAGAAATAAAGGATTTTTTCTACATGGATGCATGTTCTAATTGGGTAAATAAGGTGGTTAACGAAGTGATATTCAAAGCAAAATGATTGCTCTTTGGAATTCTCCCGGAAAAATACACATATTATATGTGACAGAGATACATATGATATTGTACAGGAGGTAAGTAGGATGTATAAGAGAAGAGATTCATTAGCGATTTTGTTTGATCTTAACGTAAGGATGGTAGATTATTGTATATAGTAATAAAGTTCACATTTTTTTGGAAAATTGTCATTGACAAATCTGTTTATTTGATATATCATGTGAGGCGTTGTGTGAGAGTGTATGTAACATTTATTACATCTTATTACTCTACATGTGTCCGTAGCTCAGCTGGATAGAGCAACGGCCTTCTAAGCCGTGGGTCGGGGGTTCGAATCCCTTCGGGCACATTTAAAACCACATAGTCGGGTAAGTTCCGAAAGTACGGAACTTATTTCATATGGTGGGTATGGCGCAGTTGGCTAGCGCGCCAGATTGTGGCTCTGGAGGCCGTGGGTTCAAGTCCCACTACCCACCCTAAGCTATTTAAGCCCATGGGCGTAGCACATAGTCTATGTATTGGGCTATAGCCAAGCGGTAAGGCACAGGACTTTGACTCCTGCATTCGTTGGTTCGAATCCAACTAGCCCAGTTAATATGGACCACTAGCTCAGTCGGTAGAGCACTTGACTTTTAATCAAGTTGTCGCGGGTTCGATTCCCGCGTGGTTCACTAAGTATTAGATAATCTGTCATGTATTGACAGATTTTTCTATATAAAGAGATTTGCGGATATGGCGGAATTGGCAGACGCGCTAGATTTAGGTTCTAGTGGGGTACTCCCGTGCAGGTTCAACTCCTGTTATCCGCACTTTTTTTATCATGGTTTGTCATTATTTGTGACAGACCTGTTTTTTTTACTTACCCAAGGTTCCTTCTTTCAAAGTATCTCTCACCTTCTCATAAAGTATTACTTGATTGTACTCCGCCTAAATGGTATAGTCTCTATAACTGTGTTTTTTGAAAAAATTTGTGTTTGAGGGGCTTATGGAAGTAAATACTCGCGTACTTATAGACAGCGCAATCAAAGCTAAGGAAATGGCTTATGCACCATATTCGGATTATAAAGTCGGGGCGGCAGTCCTTACCGATGACGGAAAGGTCTATGCAGGATGCAATATTGAAAATGCATCGTATGGAGCGACTAACTGTGCGGAGAGAACAGCCATTTATAAAGCAGTGAGTGAAGGCAGTAAATGTATAAAGGCTGTTGCTGTGGCGGGAGGCGATAAATTATCGCCTTCATATCCATGTGGAATATGCCGTCAGGTCATTTCTGAATTTGCTTCCGATAAGAATATTCCTATATATATAGTCTTAAATGAAGAAGAGTTTATTGAAACAACACTTGAAAAGCTCCTTCCTCATTCATTTAAACTGGATCCGGAATAAACTTATCATTAAGTGTTTAGACTATTTTTAAAGTAATATTATTTATAAAAAGGGGGATTTATTTATGGGTGACAAAAAACTTACGGAAATGGAAGATCATGAACTTTTGGTTGAACTTGTTAAAAGCCAGAGGAAGGATGCACTGGGACAGAGAATCACAGCATTTGCATCGCTCGGAGTTCTTGTGGCACTTGTGATAGCACTTGCTATTATAGTTCCGAAAGTGGTTTCCACACTTGATCAGGTTCAGAGTGCCGTTACAGAGACAGAAAGTCTCGTAAAGCAGGCAAAGGGTACTATGGAAGATATCGATACAATGGTAGCCAATGTAGATACACTTGTGGTTGAAAATACTGAATCTGTAGGCAAGGCTATGGAGGATCTTAACAGCATTGATTTTGAAGCACTGAATCAGGGCATACAGGATCTTTCGGAAGTTATAGAGCCTATGGCTAAGTTTGCTGAAATGTTCAAATAATTTGCATAATAAATATCATATACATACTTATATGAAAAAATAATAAAACTAGGAGACGTGTAAAATGGCTGAAAAAAATGACAGAAGTTCTTTTTCTAATTCACTTGGCTTTGTTCTTGCGGCAGCAGGAAGTGCAGTAGGACTTGGTAATATATGGAGATTTCCGTATCTTGCTGCAAAAGACGGAGGAGGAGTATTCATTTTGACCTATATTATTCTTGCGGTCACATTTGGTTTTACCCTTCTTATAACTGAGGTTTCTCTGGGAAGAAAAACAAAACAGAGCAGTCTTACAGCGTACGGAAAGATCAATAAAAAATTTGGATGGATAGGAGGCTTTTCAGCGCTCGTTCCATTTCTTATTCTTCCATATTACTGCATTATCGGTGGATGGGTACTTAAATACGCAACATGCTTTATTATGGGTAACGGAGTGGCTGCGTCACAGGACAGTTATTTTACGGGCTTTATCACAGATAAGATTTCGCCTATCATTTTTGATGTGATTTTCCTTGGTGCAACGGCATTTGTAATATATCGTGGAGTTAATAAAGGTATAGAATCGATATCCAAGGTTCTTATGCCTGTACTTCTTCTCATGGTTATCGGTATTGCATTTTTCTCGCTTACGATAAAAGGCGGAAGTGCTGGAAGGACAGGACTTGACGGACTAAAGATATATCTTATTCCTGATTTCACAGGTCTTTCATTTAAAGATATGATGATCGTTATCATGGATGCCATGGGGCAGCTATTCTATAGTATAAGCGTCGCCATGGGTATAATGGTAACTTATGGTTCTTACTACAAGGATGATTCAAATCTTGTTAAGTCAGTTAACCAGATCGAGATTTTTGATACTGTCGTTGCGCTTCTTGCAGGTGTAATGATCATACCGGCAGTTTATGTGTTCATGGGAAAAGATGGCATGACAGGTGGACCGGGACTTATGTTTATAGCTCTTCCTAAGGTTTTTGCAGAGATGGGTAAGATCGGAAATGTTATAGGCTCGATCTTCTTTATAATGGTTCTGCTTGCAGCACTTACAAGTTCCATGTCGGTTCTTGAAGCAGTAGTAGCAGGCCTTATGGATAAGTTTGGTATGTCAAGAAAGAAGGCTGTAGTAATCGAAACGATTATTGCTCTTATTCTCGGTATCGTCATCTGCTTCGGATATAATTATCTGTATTTTGAAGTTAAACTTCCTAATACAGCACCCGGTGGTTCGGCACAGCTGCTTGATATTTTTGATTACCTTTCAAATAATATCTTTATGCCGGTTGTTGCTATAGGAACCTGTATACTCATTGGATGGGTGGCAGGACCTGCGACAGTTATTGACGAGGCTACAAAGAACGGAGAAAAGTTCGGAAGAAAGAAACTTTACATTGCAATGATAAAAGTTATAGCTCCTATACTTCTTACTATACTTCTTCTCGGTTCACTGGGGCTTTTCTAAATGTAGTTTTTTGGTTTTTGTTTTTAGTTACAGGAGATTTAAGGATTGGAAAGTGCAATTATTGAATTAAAAGGACTTACTAAGAATTTTGGTGAGCTTCAGGTACTTAAGGGGATTGATCTTACTATTCATGAAAATGAATTTCTGACTCTGCTTGGTCCGTCAGGCTGCGGTAAGACTACTACGCTCAGGATAATAGCGGGCTTTGAAGAACCTTCGTCAGGTGAAGTTTTATTTGGGGGAGTTGATATTTCAAAAGTCCCTTCGTACAAGCGGGAGGTAAATACCGTATTTCAGAAATATGCACTTTTTCCTTTCCTCAATGTATATGATAATGTGGCATTTGGGCTTAAGATTAAGAAGATGGATAAAAAAGTGATAGATCACAAGGTGGGTGATATTCTTTCACTTGTTGGTCTTTCGGGATATGAGAAGAGAGATGTGACAAGTCTTTCGGGCGGTCAGCAGCAGAGAGTTGCGATTGCAAGAGCTCTTGTAAATGAACCGAAAGTCCTGCTTCTTGATGAGCCGCTTGGAGCTCTTGATGCAAAACTCAGAAAAGGGATGCAGACAGAGCTTAAAAGAATACAGAAGGAAGTCGGCATTACATTCATTTTTGTAACCCATGATCAGGAGGAAGCTCTTTCCATGTCTGATACTGTGGTTGTTATGAATGAAGGTATTATCCAGCAGGTCGGAACGCCTGAAGATATTTATAATGAACCTGAAAACCGTTTCGTGGCAAGCTTTATAGGTGAGTCAAATATTATCGAAGCTGTTATGAAGAAGGATCTTCTGGTTAATTTTGACGGCTTTGATTTTGAATGTGTGGATAAAGGCTTTAAGGATAATGAGGACGTTGAGGTCGTAATACGTCCGGAGGATATAGAGATAGTAAAGCCTAAGAAGGCTAAGATAAAGGGAACGGTTAAGTCTGTTGTCTTCAGAGGAGTGCATCACGAGATAGTCGTGACAACAGAAAACAGGGATTACCTGATTCACACCACAGATTATTATGAGCCGGGTCTTGAAGTGGGTCTTTCATTTGAACCGGACGACATACACGTAATGTATCGAATGGATTGGGATTAGGAGCAAAATCAATGAAACATTTTTCAAAACTTATTAGACCTTATCTGATATGGTCTATAATTATAGTTATCCTGCCGCTTCTTCTTATAGTGCTTTATGCTTTTACCACCGGCGGAAACCATCTGGTAAATATTCAGTTTACACTTGAAAATTTCAAAAAGATTGGAGAACCGATCTATCTTGAAGTATTAAAAAAGTCATTTTCTCTTGGCTTTATTTCTGTGCTCATCTGCCTTCTTACCGGCTATCCGCTGGCTTACTTTATAAGCAAGTTCAGTGATAAAGCACAGAACCTTCTTATACTCTTTGTAACTATTCCTATGTGGATCAATACACTTCTTCGTACATATGCGTGGATAAGCATTCTTTCCGATAACGGTCTTGTCAACAAACTGCTTACTTTGATGGGCTTTACACCGACAACTCTCATGTATACGGATCTTGCGGTAATACTCGGACTTGTCAGTGACATGCTTCCGTTTATGGTTATACCTATTCATACATCAATAAGGAAGATAGATCCGTCACTTATAGAAGCTTCACATGATCTTGGAGCCAACCGCTTCGAGACTTTTTGGCGGGTGATATTTAAAATGTCTATTCCGGGAGTGATAAACGGAGTTATGATGACATTTCTTCTTTCGATATCAACCTTCGTAATTCCGAAGCTTCTCGGAGGAGGACAGTATACTTTAATAGGTAATCTGATCGAGACTCAGTTTATTTCGGTGGGTAACTGGAATTTTGGTTCGGCTATCTCCATAATACTGACAGTTCTCATTATGATAGGACTTATGCTGATGCGTAAGTTTGACAGGGAAAAGGAGGAAGACTGATGAAAAGAAAAGCTTTCTCCATAGCATATATTGTTATATGCTTTATATTCTTTTATTTCCCTATTGCCGTAATGATGTTCTATTCATTTAACAGCTCCAAGTCGCTTACTAATTTTACGGGATTTTCATTTCAGTGGTATCAGAAACTGATAACTGACAGCTCTATCATTAAGGCTGTCTACGTGTCGATATCGATAGCTCTATTCGCTACTATAATCTCAACCGTACTTGGAACTATCACTGCTATAGGACTTTCTAAATCAAATAAGATAATCAAGGGCGTGATCAAGAATTTTAACGATATCCCGATAATGAATCCGGATATTGTAACAGCTATAGGTCTCATGATATTCTTCTCAAGTATTATGATGGAGAAGGGGTATCTTACGATGCTCCTTGCGCATGTAGCATTCTGTACGCCTTATGTTCTTACAAGCGTTTATCCTAAGGTGAGAAATCTTGATCCGGCAGTTGCGGACGCTGCGCTTGATCTTGGAGCGACGCCGTTTGAGGCACTTACCAAGGTTATAATCCCCATGCTTAAGGATGGCATTTATGCAGGTATTCTGCTTGCATTTACGATGTCATTTGATGATTTCGTAATATCATATTTCGTCACGGGCAGGGGAGTGCAGAACATTTCCATAATTGTCTACAATATGACAAAAAGGACAAACCCTACTATCAATGCTCTTTCAACAATCGTTATAATAGTTATTGCATTCAGTCTGATTGTTTCGAGACTGATTCCGGATATGGTAAAGAATACCATGAAGAAACTTATGGCTGTGTTTATGGCGGTTTTAATCGGTGTTACCATATTTACCGGTGTAAAGAGCAGTAAAAGAACCATCAGGGTTTTCAGTGCCGGCGAGTATATAGATACATCCGTGCTTGATGAATTTGAAGAAAAGTATAAATGTAATGTCATTTACGAAACATTTGATTCAAATGAAACGATGTATACCAAGATAATGAGTGGTGCGGAATATGACATACTCGTCCCGTCTGATTATATGATTGAAAGGCTCATCACTGAAGATTATCTTCAGGAGATAGACTGGAATAAAATAACGAATAAAGATGCAATAAATCAGGATTACCTGGGATTTCCGTATGACCCGGATAATAAATACTCAGTTCCTTATTTTGTTGGAACTGTCGGTATCCTCTATGATAAAAATGTTGTCGATGAAGAGGACTTAAAAGATGGATGGGAACTTCTCAGAAATCCAAAGTATAAGGGCGATATCTATATGTATGATTCCGAAAGGGATTCATTCATGATTGCTCTCAAGGCACTTGGCTATTCCATGAATACCGATAATTATGAGGAAATAAATGAAGCTTATGAGTGGCTTATAGAACAGCGTGATACCATGGATGTTGTTTATGCAGGTGATGATGTCATAGATAATATGATATCGGGAAATAAGAGTATCGCTGTTGTATATTCAGGTGACGGAGCTCTCATCATGTCTGAAAATCCGGATCTTGGATATTTTGAACCTGAAGAAGGTACGAATGAGTGGTGCGACGGAATGGTCATAACCAATGCATGTACGGATACTGATCTTGCTCATGAGTATATTGACTTTATACTTTCTTATGATATAGCAAGAAGAAATACAGAATATGTAGGTTATACTTCATCAGTAGAGCAGGTTGTGGAAGACCTTTCAAAGGAAGATTTTGAAGGTATAAATGCATTTACACCTGTATTCGGCAAAAAAAATAATGAAGTTTTCAGATATCAGGAACTTAAGATTAAACAGTATTTTGCTGATATGTGGACAAAAGTAAAAGCATATTGATCTTTCTTTATAAAGTAGTGCAGCGGAAAATTATCCGTTGCACTACTTTTTATTTAGGCACATTTTTTGGTTTACTTGACATAAAATCGTAATGCACATATAATATGATTATCTAACTTTACCTATTTTAAGGGTATTTTTTGGCAATTATTAAAGAAATTATTCTTTTTGATGTTTAAGTAAGGACGGCTGAGTATGGAAACAAATGTCGGTGGACTTAGGGCTGTCGAACTTCAGTTCCGTGGTATCAGGGAATTTGAATCAGGGGAGACGACCTTCTTTCAAACAAAGACAAGACTTAATACTCCAAAGCTTGGTGCACTGGCACCCGAGAATTTTCGTAACGTAGCGGAGATGAGTGATCAGTGTATATCGCTTTTTGAACTGGAACTTACTCAGGCACTTGAATCAGGTATAAAGCTTAGAGAAAGAGATATCTTCTACAGGTGGATTTCCGTATATATGCCGATGCGTTTTCTGGGAAGTCCGAGTGCTGAAAAATGGCTTATGCAGATGATGGATATAGCCGAGATGGACACCAACAGAGTATGTTTTGAACTTCCGCCTGAGATTCTTATCGATGGAACAGTTAAGCACAGTAAAGCAGTGGAACAACTCCGAAACAGGGGATTTCATTTCATGATAACCGAGTTTGGAGGCACGATGTCCCCTCTTATGAAGCTGTCGCTTTTCCCGGTCGATTTTGTAATGCTGAGTCAGGAAGTGACAACTTACCTTGGTAAAAACAGCAGGGCTGAACTGGCGGTTAATTCCATTGTTGATTTTGTAGCCGGGCTTGGGGCAACTTCCATAGCAGATGGCGTTTCTACAGTTAATCAGGCGGAAATGCTTTATCAGGCACAGTGCCACTATGGTGCAGGAGCTCTTGCAGGCAAATACATGGCTGAAAGATATATAAGAAAAAAGAAGGATGATCAGTGAGTTTTAATAAGTATATGTAAGCATTAAACAATCATGCACATCTATATGAAAAGAGGAAAAAGATTTGGCTGAAGATAAGAAGGAGACATTGGAGCTTAGACGAACAGCCAAAGAAGTAAAAAGACATGTTCTGCTTACCAGAATATTAGCACTGCTTATAGGAATACTTGTAGCTATTCTGGCAGTGGCATATGCAATATCTTACTTCTATGATAAATTCGGAAGCTTCACTGTAAAAGTGAATAAGTATGACATGGCAAGACAGGGACTTAGCCTTTCTGAGACGCCTGAATATGAACATACCATTTCAGAGCTCAATGCCGGGATAGTCTATGATATGACGAATATCAGCGGCAACGATCTGCCGGAGAATATCGACAAAATCAATGGCAGTCATAACGGGCAGAATTACATTGCCTATACATTTTACCTTATAAACAGCGGTGAAGATACGCTTTCTTACGAAGGTGAGATGTATATAGAAAATGTAACTAAAGGCGTAGATGAGGCGATAAGAGTTGCTGTTTATAAGAATGGGGAAAAGACCGTCTATGGGAAGACCAAGTCAAACGGCGGCGGCAAGGAATCTGATTGTGATAAAGAGTTTCTTGCTTCAACGATAGTCATGCGTACCGATAAGGAAGGGTTTAAGCCGAAAGACAGGGACAAATACACGATAGTCATCTGGCTTGAAGGAAATGACCCTGACTGTCTGGATAATATAGTTGGTGGGACTATTAAATTTGGTATGGATTTTAGGATAGTGGAGACAACGTAAATGAAGAGGTTTTTTGAAGTTTTTGCAGATATTCTTGCATGGGTGATACTTATAGTGGCATTTCTCGTGACGCTTATGGTATTTGCATCAAGCCGTAACAACGGTATTCCAAAGTTGTTTGGAAATATGTTCATGAGTGTGGAATCTGAATCTATGGAGCCTACATTCAGCAAAGGGGATCTTATAATCGTAAAAGATATAGATGATCTATATAACCTTAAGGAACAGGATGTTATTACATTTTATATGCTTGTTGATGGCGTCAGGATAATTAATACCCATAGAATTGTCAGTATTAATGACAATGGCGGTTCTATCAGCTTCATTACCAGGGGTGATAACAATCCTATAGATGATGAAACGCCGGTTTTTGCATCGGATATTATAGGCAAATGGGAAGGGACAAGAGTAAAAGGCTTCGGAAAGGTCATGGACTTCCTCAGAACAAGAACGGGGTTCTTTGTATGTATCCTTATTCCCCTTGCACTTTTCTTTATATTTGAACTTTATAAATTTGTAGTGACACTTATAGAATCGAAAAAACCTGAGATTACAAAAGAGGAAGAAGAAGAAATCAAGCGCAGGGCGGTTGAAGAGTATCTGGCTGCTGAGAAGGCAAAGAAATCAGATGAAACTGATGAAGCAGGCGAGTCAGATGAAGCAGATGAAACTGATGAAGCAGATGAAACTGATGAAGCAGATGAAACTGATGAAGCAGACGAAACAGACGAAGATACTGAAGGGTAGATATATTGTTAGAGGCATAATTTGCTCAATATTAAAATAATTGGGGTAAGGAAAAAGAATGAACGGATTTTTAAAATGGTTCTTCGCCTTCATGTCAGAGATGCTGCAGGGATATGCGATGATGTTCAGCGGTATCGGAAATGGCTTTCTGAAGGTATTTAACATCAAAATGTATATAGAGCTTTTTAAGACCTATAGTACAGAATTTACAACTGCATCATGGATTCTGTCCATACTGGCTATAATTATAGTTATAGCAATCTATTTACTTGTTCTGTTGCTCATTATTATGGCTATCAGAAAGTATATAAGATTCAGACATTCCATTGTCAGTAATGAAGATCTTCTTGAGGAGATAACCGTGCTCCAGAGAAGAGTTATGAAGATGGCAAAGGAAAAAGATGAGATTATGGCCATGAAGGTGGCTCAGATGGGAGGAGGAGCAATCGCTCCGGGACTCTCACTTACTGCTGAAGAACTTGAAGGCGAGCAGGCTGAAAATATCCAGCAGGCTGCAGGTGAGGACGGTATGGTCATTACAAATGACAGACGTTTCTCGAAACTGTATGAGGTTGACCTTTTCTATAAGAACTATACGCCGCCTCAGTATGACGACAGCATTACATTAGAGGAAATTTGTGAAAGATTCAGGAATTTTGCTTGTTCCAAGATGAACCTTTATTACGATATAAAGACCATAAGACTTTATATAGCAGGTATGGCATCGACAAAGCTCATCATCCTTCAGGGTATTTCCGGTACCGGTAAAACATCCCTGCCGTATTCTTTCGGTAAATTCCTGCAGTTTGATACGACCATAGCATCGGTTCAGCCGTCATGGCGAGACAGAACTGAGCTTTTCGGTTATTTCAATGAATTTACAAAGAACTTTAACGAGACAGAGGTTCTTCGTCGAATTTACGATGCAAGCTATAATGACAACATTAACTTCATACTTCTCGACGAGATGAACATCGCGCGTATTGAGTATTACTTTGCAGAAATGCTTTCTATTCTTGAAATGCCTAATGCTGATGAGTGGGAGCTTGACCTTGTTCCGAATGTATGGAGTACCGATCCTCAGAACCTTGATCACGGAAGGCTTCGTATACCTCAGAATATTTGGTATATAGGAACAGCTAATAACGATGATTCCACCTATGCCATTTCTGATAAGGTTTATGACCGTGCTCAGCCTATTAACCTTGATGCAAAGGGTATAGCTTTTGAAGCACCGCCTACAGAACCGCTTTACCTAAGCTATTCACATCTTGATGCGATGTTTAAAGAGGCATTTGAGAAGTATCCTATATCAAAAGAAAATCTTCAGAAGATACAGCAGCTTGACCTTTGGGTTATAGATAAACTCAGAGTTGCATTTGGTAACCGTATCATAAAACAGATGGGACTTTTTGTTCCTGTATATGTTGCATGCGGCGGTGACGAACTTGATGGAATAGACTATGTTCTTGCAACCAAGATATTCCGTAAGTTTGAATCACTTAACCTTGCAATGCTCCGTGATGAGCTTAAGGAACTTTGTGTATATATAAACAAGTCATTCGGTAAGAATAAGATGAATGAATCTATTGCATATCTTGAAAGATTGCAAAAACTCTTCTAAATAACTGTTAATGAAAACTATACCGGGATTACTTAGCTTTGTGATCCTGTAAATATGAGAGGTATCCTTCTTTGAATTCTACATATGGGGACTGGTATGGTGAGTTAAAAGACGCTCTCGGTACCATGCAGGATAATTTCATATATGACGATATGACCCGACTTATTAATGCCGGGCGTTCAACAGTTTCACTTAACAGGAAACTGATGGAAAAGAGTATAGATGTATCGTGGGTTGAGGCCATTGAGAATGGTCTCATTCACGTTGATAATGTTGTCAGAAATCCAAGCAGGACTATCGTTGATGTAGAAGAGGTAGTCCCGATTGCTCTTTCCAAAAAGATTACGGTAGACTCGGTTAAGCATCTGGCACAGCATACGGATCTGATACAGAGTATTGATAAAAAGACAGGCAAAATCACTCCGTCCAAAATCCTCAATGTTCATAAAGAGGAGAGTCTTGCCACATACGAAAACCGTTTTGTGAATACGCTTATAGACAGGCTTTACATTTTTATCATGCAGAGGTATGAAAAGCTTTCTCAGATTGATAAAGATGAAGAAGTTCTTGTTATGGACTTTACAAATGAGCTTGATGACAAGCAGGGGAATAAGGTTGCGGTTAAGCTTTCCATAGATGCAAAAAGAAGCCTGGAAACAACAAATGACAGCGGCTACACCATATGGCAGCGTGTTGAAAAATTAAAGAAAACTCTTGAAGGTTATAAGGGCTCCGAACTATGTACCACACTTGGCAATAATTTTGTCCGCCCGCCTATCATGAGAACAAATGCCATAATGAAGAATGTGGATTTAAAAGCATGTCTTTCACTTTGGCAGTATATCCTCGGATATGACAAAGTTGGTTATGAGATAAATGTAGAAGACACAGCTCTTAATCCTGAAGAAGAGTATGTGGAAGATATGAGTCAGCTTATGGCATGCAATCTTCTGCTTTTCCGTTCATTTACGGATGAGGGTGTTGCAAATTATAAGCCGCTCGAAAAGAAAAAGCTAAAGCCCACGAAGCCTAAGGTTGTAAAAAGATACAGAGATGAGCTTTTATCCGGTCACTATGATATGCATGCTGATGAGGCTGTCGGATATATAGTAGGAGATGGGAACGAGGCATATATAAGAAAGCTTCCGGAAGATTCCGATGAGTTGTTTGAAGCGATAAATGACGCGATTGACATAGAGCGTAACTATTACAGGGAAAAGCAGAAGAAACGTGAAGAAGAGCTTGCGATTCAGGAAGAAGCTGAAAGAAGAAGGCAGGAAAGACTGGCAAGACTTGAAGAAAAGCGTCGTATCGAAGAAGCAAAACGTGAAGAACGTGAGCGTGCCGAGAGAGAAAGACTGGAAGAGGAAAAAAGACGTCGTGAAATGCTTGAAAGGCGTCAGGCTGAGATTGAGGCAGAACAGCGGGAAAGAGAGAGGATCGAAGCTGAAAGAAGAGCAAAGCGTGAGGAAGAGGAACGTATCGCCGCTGAAGAAGCCCGTGTTGCTGCAGAAAAAGCAAAGCTTGAATCTGATAAGAAGATGGTTCGCTCTGAACTTGGTGACGCAGCCGGTATAGATACAGACGTTCTGGACAGAAAGAAGGAGTCGAGAGATAAGAGAACAGCATTCAGTACAGTTACTGCATCCGATATGGAAGAAGCTGCTCAGAAGATTGAAGACGATGCTGCAGCCAGAGAGGAAGCTGAGAAGGCTGTTGAAGAAGCAAAGGCTTCCGGAGACGAATATGCTATAGAGGAAGCTGAGAAGGCTGTTGAAAAAATCAATAAAGAAGAGGTTATAGAAGATCCGCGCGAGGTCGCTGCAAGAATGAAGCTTGAACAGCAAAAGCGCGAGAAGGAGAACAGGGAAAGAGAGAGAGCTGAAAAACTGAGAGCTCTCAGAAAATCATACGAAGAAAAACCATTTAAAGAAATAAGGAAACAGTATTCATATAATCCGATTTATGCTATTCCAAGATTTTTCAGATGGCTCTTCTTTGTACTGTTCGGAATTATTCCTAAAGACACCGATAATCCTGACCAGAAGAGAATTCTGTTTGAAAGAGAAGAGGCAAGGAAGAAGGAAGAGTACGAAAGAGGCGAAAGAGAAAAATTCGAGGTATATTACGACAAATATGCTACGAATTTCCCATATAATATAAAGCGGTTTATTGCGGATCAGAAATTCAAGGCAAAAAAGAAAAAAGAAGCAAAGTCAAAACCGAAGCCAAAGTTTACACCGCCGCAGCGTACGCCTGAGGAAGCTCGTGCTATTGAACTTGAAATGAAGAATCTTTATAAGACTTACCACGTTGGATTTATAGAGATGACAAAGAGGCGTATAAATGAGTTCCAAAACAGAAATAAAGAAGTCTGAAAAGAACCAGGACAGAAAAAAGAAAAGAAACAAAATAATTAACATACTTGAATGGATGCTACTTGGAATAAGTATAGCTGTATTTGTCTATACATTTTCAAATACAGCCAGAGGGAAAGCAGTTACTTTTTTTGGCAAGTCACTTCTTTATGTGGTTACAGGAAGTATGGAACCCACTATTCATGTAGGCGAATATGTTATAGTTGATAAGACGGATGTATCAAAACTCGGTAAAGGAGATATAATCGCTTTCTATACCGAAATAGAAGAGATAAAAGGAAGTATCGTAATACACAGGATCATAGAAAAAAATGCCGACGGGACTTTTACTGTTATGGGAGATGCAAATCCTGTTCCGGATGATATTCCCGTAAAGCCGGAAAAGATTGTTGGGAAGTATGTAAGAAAGTCGGCGGTATTTAATTTTCTTGCATCATTTACAAATCCAAGGAAACTTCTCTTTCTCATGGTAGTTATACCTATATTTCTGATTTCTGTTTATGAGGCTGTAACCGTTGTAAATATAGTTAAAAAAGGTGTTAAGGACGCTAAAAATGAAGTTTTGTCGGAAAACTCTGACACAGAAGTGCCTGAAACTTACGAAGAAAAAGTGGCAAGAATAAAGGAAGAAGCTATAAGGGAGTATCTGGATAAACAAAATGGCGAAGGAAAAGAAGGAAAAGAAGAATAAAAGGGATGAACTTCTGAAATACACCGCCCGTGATATCGGACAGGAGTATATCATGAAGAGAAAAATGCTCAGTGCCATATTCTGGGCGATAATCCTGGCCATAGCTCTTGTGGTTTTTATTGCGCTTTATGTGGAAGAATCCCACAGGATTCAGGAAACTTACAGAACCAATTATATAAGGGCTATTGAAACGCTTCAGGATGATATAAATTCATATGTTAATGCAGAAGGTGATAAGGATTTTTGGTACAGAATGGTTGTTGCTGATATGTCAACAGTTAATTCATTTTCTTTTCTGATAGATGATTTTACTGAGGAGCAGAAATGCATTAACGGGCTTTATACGGTTCTTCTGAAATATCCGCAGCAGTCAACCGAACGAATGGATGAGATTCAGGCAATTCTCGATGACGTTCTCGCAAATCTTGATAAGGGATATGTTGAAATGGCTGAATTTGTTGAATCTGTAAATAAAAAAGGCTTTTAATTATTAATGTATTTTGGTAATTATTTGTGTATATATAATGATTTCTTTAGAAAATGAGTATAAGGGGAAATGATATGAGCAGAAAAGGACAGCTTAAAAAAGAAATTAAGACCTGCCAGAAAACCATAGTTGAGATAGAACGCCGTCGTTCTCGTTCTCAGTCGGCACTTGTACAGGCGATACTGCTTCAGGAGGAACCTAACGAAGCTGACGTGGAGTGGTTTAATAAGTATACCGGTGAGATCACAGCATGCAGAAATCATATGATCGAACTGAAAAAAGAACTGGATTCGCTGTAGAAGAGACTTATTGTAGAAGTGGATTCACTGTAGAACCGGACTTATATTGGTTGACATAAGTTGAATATTTTAACACTTATACGTTTAAATGTGAAAATAGTACGAAATTCTGTGTAAAACAGCTTGTTTTCGATAGATTTTTCTTGCTTTTTAAATTTTTTTTTGGTTAAATATGAATAAGATATGAACAAAACTATTCAGAAAGGAAAGGTGATCATATGAAGAAAAAAAAGGTAAATAAGAAACTTGCCGGCGCTTTTGCTATGCTACTTCTTTCGGCAGCTATGCTGGGAACCGCTACATATGCTTGGTTTACGATGAATAAGCAGGTTACGGTAACAGGAATGAAACTTAAAGCTAACGCTGAGGATGGGTTGTTGATCTCTGATTCAACTAAAACAAACTGGGCTACATCATGGGATGTTAATATGAGTTCCGGTGCTGCCTTGGCGCCAACGAGTGCAGCAGCAGTTGCGTCACCACAATTTGTTTCAAATAAGAGTGATTATTATGATGATGCTCAAGCTGATCAAACCCAAAGATATGAAAATTTGACGTTAGATTGGTCTATTGAGGCTCCTAATTCTGGCTCTGTAGGTTCAGTAACAGTAGGAACTAAGACTATTAACTATGTTTTAAAAAGAACATTTTATATTAAGTCAGCAGGTTCTGAAACATGGAAAGCTAATCTTGTTATAGATGAAGTGACTGCTGAAGCAGCTACTAGTAATTCGGGCAATCTGAATAAATCATTAAGAGTGTTAGTTGTTGCAAATGAGACCGATGCCTTTATTTATGCTCCGATAAGTGGTGCAACAGCTTTATATAACTGGAAAGGAACTGCAGCAGGAGCAACAGCTGTGGCTGCACAGACTACACCTGCAACTGATTCGACGTGTACACATGTTACTTCTATTCCTATAACTGATGCTGGTGCAATTAAAGTAGAAATGTATATGTATTTTGAAGGTGAAGATGCAAATTGTAAATCAAGCAATATCTCAGGAATTTCAGTAGATGAACTAACTGTAAGTGCTAAGTTTAAGACTTCTGATGGACCGGCTGATTAATAATTTGAATATATTAATAATACAAAAGTCCCTGCATAGGCAGGGACTTTTGTATTTTAAGAAGAGAAAAAAATCTGAGTGGTACATTTTAAAATGTACCACCTTTTTTATGCCAAAAATCCACGGTTTTTAAAGAAAAAACAAGCTTTTTTCACAGTTTTGTGCTATGATTAAACTATCTATACTTATGCCCATATGAAAAACATTCTTTTTTAGGAGAATTAAGATGGATGATATGGAAAAAATGGAAAATTTAATACCAGAATCTGACACTCCGATAAAGGAATATATTCCATATGAACCTGAGGAGGAGTATGAGGGCGTTCCGGATAAGATTACTGATCTTGGGAATATAGGCAGTCTTGAAGAATTGGATGAGAAGATGGAAGATGTTCGTGAACAAGGTGAAGAAGGCAGTGGCAAATACCTCTTACCGATAGATTATACGGCTTATACCGGCGATGATAAGTTTAAGTTTGGTGGACTTGAGTATTCAAATTATAAAGTTTCTGTCCATGCCGAAATGTGGAGCCAGATAAGTGGTGGAACGGAGTCCGAGCCTTCAAATGCAGATAATTATCTTATATTCACTAATGCAAGAGTAGAGCCGGATGTAATTCCATAATTATAATTATTTTTGAGCACCCACTTATTCTTGAGTGGGTGCTGCTTCATAGAAAAGAAGAGACTTGGAATGGGGGATTATGAAAGTGTCGGATGTTATGAAAAAAAGGATATGTGTCTGTACTTTAGCAGCGCTAAGTATATTGTTTGTTACAGGGTGTACAGTTCCTTTCATTTCTAAAGATGATAAGGATTTTTCTGTAGTAACTGACAGTGGTGAGGAGATGACTTCGATTGAAAATGAAGTGCCGGCAGACACTTCTGTAGATGATAAAACTGACACAGATGATAATCACGATGATGGAATAAATCAGTCAGATACAGAACAGTCCTACGCTGACGATGCGGCAGATGACCTTCAGAAAAAAGATGTGATCGATGATGACCCAAATGCTGTAGAGCTTGTCTTTTCCGACACTATTGCAAATGACTGGCAGAAGACATTTCATAATAAGATAAATGAGTTGAAGGGTGAGACGAGACAGGTTCTTGGTGACGATGTATTTGAATCTGTTCCATCTGTCGGATACTTCATATATGATATTGATAATGACTCTGTCCCTGAATTGTTTGTAAGATTTGGTACCTGCGAGGCTGATTATTTTATGAAAGCTTATAAATGTGAGGGTACCACAGCAAAAGAAGTTGCATATACATTTTCAGGGCATACTTCATATGCTTCAATGCCGGAAATGGGCATGGTTTCTATATGGGGGCATATGGGATATTATTCTATAGGGAAAATGACTCTGACGGCGGATGGTTTTAAGGGCGAAGAGGTTTATTCACAGGAATTAAATGCCGGTGAAGGCGCTGACAAATATACAGATGTGAAAACTGTAGTTCCAGGGGCAAAGCATCTTACGGAGGTTCCTCTTAATCTGGATCTTCCTCTTTGGGTATATGAACGAAATCTATATACATCTGATGGGCTTACAAATGATGAAGCAGAATTGAAATTTGAGACTGTTATGAATCAGAACAAGGACGTTTATGCTGTGTCCGGAGATGTATTCAGTGAGACAAGAGGCAGAGTGCCGTTTGGTACTTATCTTACCAAGGGCTATGCCGACAAATACTATGATGTGAGTATAGTAGATACTTCGTACCGGGATATGAATGGTGACGGTCAGGAAGAATGTGTTATCAAGGCTAAAGAGAAAGAGGATGGTTCATCCTATACTATTATAATACTCAGCATTCAAAATGATACGGTATATGCATATTCATTTAATCTTTTTGGCGAGCCCAATTATACCGGTGACGGTGTATTCAGTACGGATGAGAGTATGGATATTTCATATAAACTTATTTTCTATAAAGATCAGGCTTTTCTGTCCTATGAATAAACTATAAAAAACTTGAATATTTTACGTCATGATGTTACTATGTACTAGATGTTGTCAAGATTTATCATATGATGCATTTTAATACGTATATTATTAATTGGATATTTAGGAGGATTATTGAATGATTTCAGCAGGTGATTTCAAAAACGGCGTTACTATTGAATTAGAAGGTAACATTTACCAGATTATTGAATTTCAGCATGTTAAGCCTGGTAAGGGTGCTGCTTTCGTAAGAACAAAGCTTAAGAATATCAAAAGTGGCGGTGTTGTTGAGAAGACTTTCAGACCTACAGAGAAGTGTGGAACAGCTCATATCGATAAGAAGGATATGCAGTATTCCTATAGTGACGGGGATCTTTTCTACTTCATGGATCCTGATACATTTGATATGATTCCTATAGCAAAGGATGTTATCGGTGATGCTCTTAAGTTCGTTAAGGAAAATGAGACATGCCGTATCAATTCTTATAATGGCGAGGTATTCTCAGTTGAGCCACCTCTTTTCGTTGAACTCCTTATCACAGATTGTGAGCCGGGTGTGAAAGGTGATACAGCTACAGGCGCTACAAAGCCATGTACAGTTGAAACAGGAGCTACACTTTCAGTTCCGCTTTTCGTAAATCAGGGCGATACAATCAAGATTGATACAAGAACAGGAGAGTATCTGTCAAGAGTATAATAACAGGATGCATGTTGCATGCTGGTTGACATAATATTTATAAATACAGATAATTTAAGGGAAGAGTTTTTGCTCTTCCCTTTTTATTGTATCCTGGATTGTTGTTAATTCGTGAGCCCCGAAGAATCATTTTTTTCGTTGTCCGAAGAATCGGCTGCATCATCGTCCGAGGAATCGGCTGCATCATCGTCCGAGGAATTGGCTGCATCATCGTCCGAAGAATTGGCTGAATTATTGTTAGAAGAATTGGCTTCATCACTATCTGATGTTTTATCGCCGGATTCATTTTTATTGTTGCGACGGGTTTTCTTCCGTACCTGCAGTACGATTATGAATATAATGATTCCTGCAATCGATATCACTATTCCCGGAATAAGTCCCGGAGTCATATACCTTAGTTCTATATGGTGCTTACCTGTTTCCGAAACAGGAACTCCAAGTGCACCAAAGTAAGTAACTATATCAGCTTTCTTTCCATCTATGTATGCTGTAAATCCCGGTACATTTGGAAGTGAGAAGTATATCGTTCCGGGTTCTTCTATATTAATATCTCCATTGATCGTATTAAAATCATGACTTATATTTGTAAGACATCCCGGAAGCAGCCTGTCGTGTATCTCCTTAAATGTCTCCTCATTTAAAACAGAAATCTTATACAGCTCCATCTGTTCAGTTATAGCTTCAAGTTCTGTCTTTCCGGCAGGAATGTAATAGAAGAATGGAAGTTTAACTGTCTTTTCTTTGGTACCATCAGAACTTGCGATGAAACGAAGCATTTTTGATGAACCGATATATATATCACCTTTAACACCTCTAGGAATGTGAAGAGTGATGTAGGTGTTGTTGGAAGTTGTTTTTCGTAGTATTTTTGTGTTGTGATCAATAGTATAATTATAAGGCTTTTCATAATCCAATATTTCATAAATATCATTTACAGATAATTCTTTTTCTGTATCATTATTATTTACTTGATTAGTTGTCCAATATATTTCTGAAAAGTTTTCGCTTGTATTTGTAAATGCTTCATTTTGAGATGGAATATGGTACATGTCAAAAATATTATTTCCTACAAGTTTATTTGATATGATATTCATATACTCGGATGTGCTTTTGTAGTTGTCTTGATTTATAGCGTTAATTGATTTATTGCTAGGAATATTGAATCCAATTGATATGTTATAAGGTGATTCGTACATTGTGACGGATCTATCGGAGGATACTGGTTTCATGTATGAAGGAACATCGCCTGTATATGTGTATGCATCATCGTATTGGTATTTCACGTTCAGAAATGTGTTTGCTATAGGATTTCCGTTTCCGAAAAAAATAGTATTACTTGAACGCGGGATAATCAGTCTTTTAAATGCATTTATGTGGGATGAAGTGATGGTTGAGGCAAAATATGAAATTCCGTAAGTGTTCGTTTCGTATGAATTATTAAATAACTCTAATGTTTTACCGTCTCCGTAATACTCTGATCTTAATATTTCAGTATGTTGATTGGTTCGTGAGGCTTGGTTCATTATATATGTATTTGTAATTTGATAAGATGGAACAACTGTGCCATAAGTTGTAGGTATGTTGTAAATGTTAGTTATTAATAATTCGGTAAATAGTAAACCGCATAATAGAATAGCAGGGTTTAATTGATTTGCTCTTGTTTTTAGTGAATGATGTTTAAGTATGGAGTATACTAGTAAAGCGCAATACATAATAATAAAAAGTATCGAACTAATCATACTTAAGGAACTAACTTCACCATACATATCATTTGCTTTGACATAAATAGATATGGCTAGAAGAAATGATGTGGCTATAATGGTAATAATAATTCCTTTAGTTTTAGTTAATTCAAGATAAGAATAAAATGAGTCTATAAATATAGTGATAACGGTGAATACAACAAATATAGCAAAACGATTAGGTACTTTTGCTTGGACATGAAAACCGTGAAAGATAAAGTTTAAAAATTCATTTCCATATGCGAAATATAGAAATACAACAAGTAGAATCTTACTAATTCTTTCGTATTTAGTATATTTTTTATTAAAGATAAAGAAGACGAGGAAAAATAGGAGAAGTATACCAGCATATGTATTTGCCTTACTAAAATCATCTGTAACAAGATTTGTTTTAGCAAATACCATCAAATCTTTAAATGATTGAATAAATGTATTTCCAAGATTCATGTCAGGAACAGCCTTGTAGGATGAAGATTCAGAAACTGAATTAGTATATGCTGATAGTCTTGTTATTAAATATAAAGGAAGGAGACTAGCGGCAGATATGATTGCAGAAAGAACGGATGAGAGACCAAATCTGAGTCCCTTTAAGAAAAAATCTTTAATGCTATCATACTTAAATGTAAAGAAATAAAGGAAAAGAAATTCACAAAGAAGAAGCGCATGAAAAGAATTAATAATCATGCAAATAGATAGTGATATTATGTAAGATTTAATGTCTTTTTTGTATATTAATTTTTCAAGAGCTACAAGTGTTATTGGGAGAAATAATGCCATATCAAAAAATATGTAGAATATAAAATAACCTACAAAATAATTTGTAAGTGCGTAGCAAATAGACGCTGGTATAAGTCTATTATCAGAAAGAGAAAGTGTATTTTTTAATCTATGTGTAAGATAGTAGATAATTGAAGGACCCATCAATAAAAATCTAATAAAAAATATCAAGGATATTCCGGACATAGCATTTTTTTCTGAGAAGAATAACATTGGCCAATTTAGTGGATTCATATACATTGAGAAAAAACCTATTCCATTATCAGAAAACAGACCTGCATGAAAGTTCAGCAGACTTAGGTTTCCGTTTTTTAATGAATTATACGAAGACGCTATTGTTGGATAATATACTAAGTAACCATCTCCAATTAATAGTGTTTTTTCGCCAAAAGGAGTGGTTCTGGAAACTGCAAGTATTATGCTGAAAAGACATACAGATACAAAAATACATATTACATATGCCTTATATTTATATATCAAATTTGAAATGGTTATTATGAGGCTTTCATATGTGTTTTTTAAAAGGAAAATGCTATTATTTTGGTACAATTTATGGGCGATAATAAGAATAGTTAGTGAGAGTACGCTAATAATCACACCTAGCAAAAAAAATATGTTGCTATATCCTGGTCTAGCTGGATTTGATTCTTTGCTTGGGAAAAGGCTGTATTCTTGTTTCCAAATAACTAAGCTTTTTTCATGAGTAGATATACCTCTCCAACATGAATCAGGCGAATTGTATAAAATGTATCCAGAGTCATTCTTTTTGTTCGATGATTTTAAGGTTGTAAAAAGTAACTCATATATTTCTTTGTTTATAGTATAATACTTGAAAATATAATTGCTTCTTATATTGTTTCCTGTTTCTTTGATAGATAACTGTTGCTTTATATTTGAGTAGATTGACTTTACAGCGTTCTTTTTATGATTAACATGTGATGTCATTCCATAGATATCACCTTCAATCTGATTTCCTAAGGAATATGTATATAGTTTTTCTTTGGCATAAACACTCCCATCAGGTCTATACATATCTACAAATGAAGTTACTATCTTATCTTTTTGCAATGGTATTGGTTGGTAAATAAGATTGTTATCATTTGAATTAATAACTATACTAACAAATTCATTTATCGACTCGAAAGGATAATATGAATACTCCTGAAGAGTATTAACCATTTCTTCAGGTACGTATATAGGTCCTTCAATACAGTATTTATTCTTATAAATATTCATTCCATTATATGAATCTACCTTTTCCAAGTTAAAGTCCATACTCGAAGCGGGCGCAGAGGAAATAACATATTTTATGCCTAAAATCATTTCTGCAACAGGTTCAATATCGGTATGATTTTCTTTGTAGAATAGTATTCTGGAATTGGTGGAATCTTCGTAATTGGATAATACATATTTTTCTGCAGCCTCGTACTGTGCTGTTTCGGTTTTATCATATGTCTTTGATTCGACGCCTACTTTGCTAATGGATTTAGGAAAGAAAGAGCACAATTCCAAAACCGTTACAAGGCATATTAATATATCAAAACACAGTCTTGTCATGCTGTTTTCTTTCCATACAAGCATGATGATAAAATAAAGGAAGGCAAACTCCATAGTATAAAGGTATGCATTTGGACCATCGTAGGAAGTGCTGAAGATCATAGCATAAATCGATACTCCGATAAGAACGGTGAATGCCAGAAGTACATTCCATGCTTTTGTGTGATTGATATTAATGATTTCGTCCTGAACAAGAGTCAGTGAAAATAATGTAAATACGAACCCAAAAGTGCAGTAGAAGAACTCTGTATTTCTAAATGCATTAAGGAAATGATTTGCTGTTGGAAATACAGTACCAAGAAAAAGAACTGTAATGATTATAAGGTTTTTAAGCTTTGAAACCGCTTTGATATTACCGTTAAGGAAATAAAGAATAAGAAGGAATAGCGGTAGTATTCCCATATAAAGATCAGCACCGTTAATAAAGTTATTTAATGTAGAAGGCGTGTTTCCATACATCATCTGTGTAAATGTATCGCCTATATTTGCCATCGGATTATAGTCAGGGAAGTTAAGGGTGAAGTCACCTTTAAAGACACTGCTGCTGAATGAATTAAGAATGATGAAGAAACCTGCACCGATAGAAAGTAAGTCAAGAAGAAGCTTCTTAAGTACGACTTCTACGCCTTCATGGAGTGAATTAAAATCTCTTGTCGGGACGTAAATCAGCATGAAAATAAACTCTATCATCGCAATATAGATATTTGCATAGATGGTAAGAGTGAATGCTATAACATATGTGAGCCAGTGCTTTTCATTTAACAGTTTTTCTATTCCAAGGAGAACCAGAGGGAAGAGAGCAACAGCACCGGTAAGTGCTATATTTGCTCCGTCAGTGATCATATAACTTGAAAGTGCATAAGCCAGTGATAGTACAAAAGGATATATATCAAGTTTTGAAAGAAATGTTCCGAATTTCGACCTTGGAGCTTCTGTTCCCCCGATCTTAAAATCCTTTTTATCCTTATTTTTTTTGCGAGCCGCTTCACGCTTTATTTTTAGTCTTTCTTCGTAATCGGCTATTTCTTCAGCACGAAGGTCTTCCATTTCAACTTTATTAAAAAGAGAAATAGCATATCTGTATTTGAAAAATATGCTTGAAAAAAGTCCTGCAAGACCGATCTTTACAGCATAAAGGATACTCATACAGGCGAACATGGCGGATTCAGGCAGTATGAGCATGATGAGATTAAGCGGATCAGATAAGTAGTAGCAGAAGACTTTTGAGAAGTCATAAGCATTATTATAATTGTATGCGAGTATAGTACCGTTATGGGCTCTTTCGTACAGTTCGTGATAGAATGGTATCATATATTCGTGTCCACCGGCAGTCATTATATCTTTAGAACCGAATGGAGCGAATCCTCCCATTATAAGACCGATTATCGTAACTATAAAAGGTACTGTGAATGAAAGCGCATACAGCCATTTATTGCCCGGGTTAATTTTGGGCTGCTTTATTGGCTCCTTTTGTTTTTCGGTCGTTTCCGTCCTTTTATACGTTTTAGTTTTTAAAGACGTATTCATAGTATTGTTTTTAGATTTTTTTACTGTTTTTTTTGACATAAGATTTATAATCCTTTTGAATATTTATAGGTAAATAGATTTCAAACACTATAATTATATAGTTTTATAGGTGCAAATTCAAATACTATTATATAAGTAAAGAACTGATTGAAGCTGAGAAATCGGAGAATACAGGGCACTTTCAGAATATGAAGTTTCATGACACAAATGCTGTCAAAATATAACTTGCACTTTTTATGCATAAACAATAAAATGACTATGTATATGCAAATGGCAATGGGTGGCCATTTGGAATATAGAAAAACTATTTATGCTTTTGTAAATGAAGTTAATGGGGAGGTTTACCATGGCACTGCGAATGAAGGAAGATAGTGACGATACATTGCAGGAAAATAAAGAAAAACCATACTACGATGATTCTCTTTATAAAGGCGATGATTTTTCGGACGGATTTGTTGATATGTCTGACCCTACTCTTACCGAGAATAAGAATCCTTATGTGATACAAAGCGCATATGTACCTGAAGATAAACAAAAGACAAACCCTATTGTCAAAATAATAATACTTGCAGTGCTTATTCTGGCTGTGATCATAGCATTTGTGATTGTCAGAAATAAGTTTTTTGCGCCTATGGACATTACAGCGGATGTAAAGCTTTCAGAAGAGGAGTTTGCCGCCAAGTATAAGCTTTCTTTTGAAGAGAACCCTGATATGGCAAAAAGGATTCCGCAGTGGTCCAATGGAACGGTTAAGGTTAAAACCGGTGGTGATCTGCACCTTGTTTATATCGATGGTAAACGGGTTGGAATACATACTTCAAATAAGAGATATACAATTTACGGACTTAAGGTCGGTGATCCTGATTATAAAGCCGAGCAGCTTATGACATTTAAGCATCAGGATAATTATTCTGTTCTTAATGAAATGGGACAGGGCAGTTCCACGACTTACTATTATTATAATAAAGCCACAAATGAATGTCTTGCGACTACAGTAAATGAGAACTCCAACAGAATAGTGGCACTCACCTATTATTCAGATTTTAAGAAGATATCCGAGTCTCTTGATTTTAATTAGTCAGTGGCAAGGAGTGATTATAAAAGTTTTATTCATAAATAATTAAGAATAGATTTAACGTTAATTTAGTGCATTTATTTTAGGAGATGATATCATGGAAAATGAAAAACATGCAGCCTATTCACTTGGAGAAGATGAGAACACGGGAAGAGTACAGATCGCTGATGATGTTGTATCAAGCATCGCTGCGCTTGCTGTTCTGGAAGTGGATGGAGTATCGCGACTTACAGGAAATATAAGCAATGAACTGGTTGCTAAACTCGGAAAGAAGAATCTCGCAAAAGCGGTAAAGACCAGTGTTGATGAAAATGGTGTCAGGGTAGATGTTACACTTGAAGCTAAATTCGGATACAACCTCATTGATATTTCAAAAGAGGTTCAGGAGAAGGTTAAGAGTTCTCTTATGACAATGACCGGACTTACATGTAAAGAAGTAAATGTAAAGATTTCCGGAATAGATATAGAAAGTGACAAATAAAGATGACAAGACATAAGCAAAGGGAATATATATTCCAGGCAATATTCAGATATGATTTTACGGATGTATCGGAATTGGATGAACAGATAGATTTGTTCATGGAGGATGTTATCCATGACCAGTTCGGTGAGGATCCGGAGGATGCTGATCAGGATGAGGATAAAGCAGCTAAGGGGGATAAGGCGGATGATTCTGCTGTAACTGAGGCTGACATTGTATCTCGTTATTGCTCAAAATACAGTGATATCCGTTACATTAAAGAAAAGACTCTTGATGTAATCAGTAAGATTCCGGAACTCGACAAAGTTATATCGGAAAACTGTGTAGGCTGGACAGTAGAACATATGGGAAAGGCTGAACTTTCCATACTTAGACTGGCCGTTTATGAAATTCTTTTTTCAGAAGATGTACCAAGGGGAGTGGCTATAAATGAAGCGGTGAATCTTGCAAAGATTTATTGTGATGAAAAGTCACCTTCGTTTATTAATGGTGTTCTGGCAAAAATACCTGACAGGGAAATGAATTGATTATCGCTAAATGGCGCAAAAATGGCAAAAAAAGAGTATTCTGTTACAGAAATAAATAATTATATAAAAAATCTCATAGGAAGTGATTATGTCCTTTCAAGAGTGCTTGTCAAGGGCGAAGTGTCAAACTCGAAGTACCACAGCGCAGGACATATTTACTTTTCGCTTAAGGATGAAAAAAGCTCTGTAAGCTGTATCATGTTTCGTGGAAAAGCTGTGCGCGGACTTGGGTTCAGACTTGAGGACGGACAGGAGGTTGTAATCTCCGGTTCATTTGGTCTTTACGAAGCGTCGGGTTCTATACAGATTTATGTAGACAGTATCGTCCTTTCCGAGAATAAAGAGGGAAAACTGTTTGCTGAATTTAACAGACTTAAAGAAAAACTCAGTGAGGAAGGACTTTTTGATTTTGAACATAAAAAAGCCATTCCAAAATTTCCGAAGAGCGTAGGTATAGTTACAGCCAGGACAGGTGCGGCTATACATGATATAATCAGTGTTTCAAAGAGAAGAAATCCTTATACCCAGCTCATATTATATCCTGCAAAGGTTCAGGGAGATGGAGCCGCAGAAACCATTATAAAAGGTATTGAAACCCTCGATAAGATGGGACTTGATACTATCATTATCGGCAGAGGCGGAGGTTCCATTGAAGATCTCTGGGCCTTTAATGATGAAAGGCTGGCTAGAACTATATACGCGGCAAAGACACCTATTATATCTGGTACGGGACATGACATAGATAATACGATTGCCGACTATGTATCGGATCTTCGCGCTCCGACACCTTCAGCGGCAGCGGAACTTGCAATTCCGGATGTGATGACTCACATAAGGAAGGCTGAAAGCTATAGATCGTCTCTGGAAAACAGAATAAATACTCTTATTACAGAGTATTATTTAAGGTTGAGAAATCAAAAGCTTCGTCTGGAAAGTCTTTCTCCCGAACGGAGCATTTACGATAAAGAGCAAAACCTTGCTGATCTTACAGACAGATTAAAGACTGGGATGGCGGATATACTGACTCGTTACAGGCACAGGCTTGAACTTGATACTGTGAGACTTAACGGGCTTTCTCCTACGGCAAAGCTTGTTAATGGTTTCGGTTATGTTACGGATAAGGATGATAATCCGGTAAGAAGTGTTAGCGATGTAAATGCAGGTAATGAGCTTTCTGTCATTTTACATGATGGAAGGATTGAAGTTTCCGTAAACGGAATCAGTAAGTAGATAACTAAAAAGAAACAGGTGAATAATATGCCAAAAACTAAAAAGACAAATGATGAAATAAAAAAAGATGAAGAATTTGATATAGACGAGGCATTTGCCAGACTTGAAGAGATAAATGAAAAGCTTGCCGACAGAGACACAAAGCTGAAAGATGCTATAAAGCTTTATGCGGAAGGAACCATTCTTGCCGACAGATGCAAGAATCATCTTGAAGGCGTGGAAAAAGAAATCCGTATACTTGGTGAGGATGAAGGTACGGATCTTTAGACGGGCTTAATAAAAAAGTCATTCTTATTATTAAAAATATTATATGGAGCGGGATATGTTAGACATTAATACAATAAAAGAACATACAGAAAAAGTAATAGAAGATAAGCTTCCGGAGGCAGAAGGATATGCTGCACCCGTTATCGAGGCTATGAATTATGCAGTTGGCGGAGGAGGAAAAAGGCTGAGACCGCTTCTTATGTACCTCACATTCAGAACATTTGGAAATGCATATTCGGTTGCCGATGATGCGGTTGAATGCTTTATGGCGGCAATAGAAATGATTCACTGTTATTCGCTTGTCCATGATGATATTCTTGATAATGATGATTTAAGACGAGGGAAGCCTTCATGCCATAAAAAGTTTGGAAAAGACATGGCACTTCTGGCAGGTGACGGACTCCTTAACTATGCTTACGAAGTTGCGGCAGGCGCTATGGATAAATATCCGGGTAATAAGAATATCGAAAAGGCATACATAATACTTACAAGAAAACCGGGACTTTACGGTATGCTTGGTGGTCAGACTGCAGATGTACATCTTACGGGAAAACCCCTTGATATGGATCAGCTTGAATACATATACAGGAATAAAACCTCTGCACTTATCGAATGCGCGATAATGATAGGCGCTATACTTGCTGAACTTCCGGATGCATATGTTGAACTGCTTGAAAGAGCGGCTTATAAAATCGGAATGGCATTTCAGGTCAGAGACGACATACTTGATATTGAGGGGAATGAAGAACTTCTCGGAAAGACGGTCGGACAGGATGAAACAAACGACAAATATACATTTCCAAGAGTATATGGAATGGAATATTCAAAAAAGTATGTGGAAGAGACAACAGATGATGCTCTCAGCCTCATTGATGAAGTAAAGAATACATGTACCGGTATTAATGAAGAGTACTATGATATTCTTATAAGCACTGTTAAATCACTTGTGAACAGAGAGTATTAAAATGGTTTTACAAAAACTATGATCGGAGAAGGTTTCTTTTTGAAACGTTTGATAAGTAATGATACTTGATAAAATTAATGCTTCAAATGATGTTAAAAAACTAAATAAAGACGAACTGGTTCCGCTTGCTTCGGAAATCAGGGATTTTATCATAAATAAGGTCAGCCTTACGGGAGGGCATCTGGCTTCCAATCTCGGTACGGTGGAACTTACAATAGCGCTTCACAGATGTATGAACTTTCCTGATGATAAGCTTATTTTTGATGTAGGACATCAATGCTATACCCATAAGATTCTTACCGGAAGGAAGGATGGATTTGACACGCTCCGTCAGATGGGCGGAATGAGTGGATTCCCTAAGAGGGATGAAAGCTCATCTGATGCATTTGACACGGGACACAGTTCTACAAGTATATCCGCTGCGATGGGATTTATGAAGGCAAGAGAACTTCGCGGAACAGGTGAGAGGATTGCGGTTGTCATAGGGGACGGCTCCATGACAGGCGGAATGTTTTATGAAGCAATCAATCATATAGGACAGATGAAGGGCAGTATTGTCGTTGTTATGAATGATAATGAAATGTCCATAAGCCGAAATGTTGGAAGTCTGTCCAGGCTGCTCACAAGACTCCGTATAGGAGAAGGATATAATGACCTTAAGAAAGGTGTAGAAAGAAAACTCATAAGTATTCCGGATATAGGTACAAAAGTAGCGAGAAGTATCAAGAGACAGAAGGATAATATTAAGAACTTCCTCGTTCCGGGGCACTTTGTTGAGGAACTCGGAATTACATATATCGGACCGGTTGACGGGCATAATATAAATGAAATGCAGTCGCTTTTTGAGAAGGCATTCAGGCTTGGAAGACCTATACTTGTGCACGTAAAGACCAAGAAGGGAAAAGGTTTTGCACCGGCAGAAAAATACCCTACCCATTTTCACGGAGTAGGTCCTTTTGATAAGAGGACGGGAAGGGAAATAAATAAAAAGACAGAGCCGACATATACAGATGTATTTTCAAAGACGCTTCTTTCTCTTGGCGAAACAAATGAAAAGATAGTTGCCATTACGGCTGCGATGTCCAGAGGAACAGGCGTACATGAGTTCAAGAAGAAATATCCTGAAAGGTCGGTAGATGTGGGAATAGCTGAAGAACATGCCGTGACATTTGCGGCAGGGCTTGCAGCGGGCGGATATATTCCTGTTGTTGCCATCTATTCATCTTTCCTGCAAAGGGCATATGACCAGATTCTTCATGATGTGTGTCTCCAGAATCTTCATGTCATTTTTGCAATAGACAGATCGGGTATAGTTCCCGGGGATGGAAGTACTCATCAGGGTATTTATGATACAGCATATCTTTCGGATATGCCGAACCTTACTGTCATCGCGCCTAAAAATGCTGTTGAATTAAAGGATGCTTTCGATTTTGCAATTAATGCCGCTGGACCGGTTGCAATTAAATATGCAAAAGGAACAGCGTATGCAGGGCTTTCCGATAAAGAAGAGAGCTTTGAAAAAGGAAAGGCTGAATTGATTTATCCATTCAGCAAGATAAATATTCTTGCAGTTGGAAATATGGTTGAGCAGGCTGCTTTGTTGAGAGAAAAACTACTCAGCGAGAAAGGCGTTTCGGCCGGACTTGTAAATGTGAGATTTATAAAACCGCTCGATCGGGAAATGGTTATTAAAACTGCCGGAAATTCAAAAAAACTTATTGTAATGGAAGAAGCTATTCTTTCAGGAAGTGTTGGAGAAGCTGTGAGCAATATCCTTTTCGAGGAGGAAATAAACACAAAGCTTTATCATTTCTATGTGAATAAAGATATACTTCAGCACGGTACGGTTAAGGAACTGAGAGAAGATCTGGGAATATCGGTTGAGCAGATATTTGAAAAGATATTATAGTAAGACGGAATAATTATATGAAAAAGAGACTTGATGTTCTGGTTTATGAAAAAGGTTTTGCCGAGTCAAGGGAAAAAGCAAAACGTCTTATCATGTCCGGAATAGTTTATGTTGATAATTTAAAAGAGGATAAATGCGGATCGGTCTTTGAGGAGACGGCGAGTATCGAAGTAAGAGGCAGTTCGCTCAGGTATGTCAGCAGAGGCGGACTTAAACTTGAAAAAGCGATGGAGACATTTCCTATAACACTTAATGACACGATATGTATGGATGTAGGTTCATCAACCGGCGGATTTACCGACTGCATGCTTCAGAACGGGGCAAAAAAAGTATATGCAGTGGATGTCGGACATGGTCAGCTTGACTGGAAGCTAAGGAATGACGATAGAGTGGTCGTTATGGAAAAGACCAATATCAGATATGTGACGCCCGATAATATTGATGACTTGCTTGATTTTGTTTCGATTGACGTTTCATTTATCTCTCTTTCAAAAGTTTATCCTGCCGTGTCGGCTTTGCTTAAAGAAAACGGCGAGCTTGTATCTCTTATTAAACCCCAGTTTGAAGCGGGAAGAGAAAAGGTCGGAAAGCATGGAGTAGTTAGAGACAGGGGTGTTCATAAAGATGTAATAAGAGCGGTTCTGGGCTATGCAAAGGATAACGGTCTTAAACCTCTCGGACTTACATTTTCACCGGTTAAAGGACCTGAGGGTAATATAGAATATCTGCTGTATCTTAGAAAGGAAGCTTCTGAAATCGGTAATGACGTAATCGGAAATGATGGAGAAAATGAAAAAGAGTCCGTTACTTCTTCAACGTGTGCCATAAATGAAGAGGATATTGAAAAGGTAGTGCAGGAAAGCCACGATACACTGGACAAATAAGGTTATGAAAAATAAGATAAAAAACTTTCTTATAATTGCAAATTATTCTAAAAAAGGTGCTGTTGAGGCTGCAGAAACTGTAGCCCGGTATATCCGGGAGAGAGGGCTTCAGGCAACACTTTCCATAAGTGATGACGATACTCCGGGCGGACTTATCAGAGAAGAACTGATAAAGGATGCTGAATGTGCTGTCGTACTTGGCGGTGACGGAACTCTTATCAGAGCTGTCCATACCACCAGAAAACATCCTGTACCAATGGTCGGAGTGAATTTCGGTACGACCGGCTTTCTTACGGATGTAGATATCGAAGATATAAAAACGATGATAAACAGGCTTATCGAAGGAGATTATGATACTGAGGAAAGAATGCTCCTTTCAGGTACTGTAGGCGGTGTCATGGAAGACAGAATGCTTGCCCTTAATGATATCGTTGTTGCACGTTCAAATGCCTTAAGGCTTATAGCTTTAAAGATATTTGTTAACGGACAGTTCTTTGATGAGTACGAGGCGGATGGTGTGATCGTTTCTACACCAACAGGGTCAACCGGATATAATCTTTCTGCGGGCGGACCTGTCGTTAATCCTAAAACGAATCTGATTGTCATTACTCCGATTTCACCTCATGCCCTTGCTAAAAAGAGTGTTGTCTTTGATGCAGATGATAAGATTGAGATAGTTATCATGGCTAAGAGAAAGAATCAGGGTGACGGAGCTCTCGTTTCATTTGACGGATATGAGAATATAGATATAGGAGTTGGTGATGTGGTTGACATAAGACGGTCGAGACATTTTGTCACGCTTCTCAGATTTAGTGATGTGAATTTTTATGAAAGACTTCGTAAAAAGATGGGGTAATTATGAAAAAAACGGAACGCCAGAACAAGATACTGGATATCATAAATGAAAAACCGATAGAAACTCAGGAGGAGCTCCAAAGTGTACTCCTTGGCTATGGGATAAGGACAACTCAGGCAACTCTATCACGTGATATAAGAGAGCTTGGGCTTAGGAAGACGGCTTCGGGAAGCGGAAGGCAGAGATACATAGAAAAAGAAAATGTAAGCTTTGAAAATGCTGTTTATTACAGAGAGGTTCTTAAATCAGGAGTTCTTTCTGTTGAAGAGGCTGAGAATCTTATAGTTGTTAAGACTGTTTCGGGTGCTGCCATGGCAGCTGCTGCCGCAATAGACAACATGAGGATAGAAGGTGTTGTCGGATGCATAGCAGGAGATGACACTGTATTTATCGCGGTAAAACATAAAGACAGTATCCCCGGGATACTTGCAGAAATGCGGGGTATATAAATGCTATTAAATTTACACATTAAGAATTTGGCGCTTATAGATGAACTTGATATAGATTTTTTTAAGGGACTCAATATTCTTACCGGTGAAACAGGTGCCGGTAAGTCGATAATAGTTGGCTCAATAGGTATAGGCCTTGGCGGAAGATTCGGAAGAGATCTTCTTCGTGACAAGGATAAGGACGGCATGGTTGAGCTGATTTTCAGTGTTGATAATGATAGTATAAGGAATAAACTGAGAGAGATAGATGTCGAAGCGGAAGATGATACGGTTATCATCAGCAGAAGGGTAACAGGCAGCAGGACTGTTAACAGGATCAATGATGAAACTGTTTCAGTAGGAAAGCTCAGGGAAGTATCCGAAATACTTATCAATCTTCATGCACAGCATGAACAGCAGACTCTCTTAAAGGAGTCAAAGCATCTGGATATAATTGATGCTTCTGACCAGAGTATTCCTGCTCTGAAAGAAAAAGTCAGAACAGCATTCAGGGAATATAAGGATGTGAAAGCTAAAATAGATTCTCTCTTACTTGATGAGGGCGAAAGAAAGAAAAGACAGGATTTTCTTAAGTTCCAGATTGATGAGATCAGCGAAGCATCATTAAAAGAGGGAGAGGACACTCAGCTTGAGGATTTATACAGGAAGATAAAAGCTTCTCATGATATAGCCGAAATTGCCGGTGAGGTTCACAGCATAACCGGATATGAGATGGAAGAGTCAGCAGGTAATCTGCTTTCAAGAGCATGTGCTAAAATACGTGAGCTTTCGAAATATGATAATTCACCTGAGGCAGATTCTCTTATGAAGAGCCTTTCTGATGTGGATGGTATACTCAATGATTTTAATAAAGACATTTCCCAGTACATTGAAAGTGTTGAGTTTGAGCCGGGACTTCTCCGAGAAACAGAAGACAGACTTGATAAGATAAATACAATTAAGAGTAAATTCGGAAAAACCATAGCCGATGTTCAGGACACTTTTGAGAGCTTAAAGAAAGAATATGAAGAACTTGTCGGTTTTGATGAAGCATATATAGAACTTAAGGAAAATGAAACGAAGCTGTTTGATGAACTGAAAGAGGTTTCAGAAAGTCTTACCAAGCAGAGGAAAAAGGCGGCAAAGGTACTTTCGGAAAAGATAAGCACTGCGCTGGAGAGCCTTAATTTCAGCAGGATAATTTTCTATGCTGATATAAAAGAACTGCCTGAATATACTGAGAACGGGCATGACAGTGCAGTATTCATGATTTCCACAAATGTCGGAGAAAAAGAAAAACCTCTTACGAGTGTTGCCTCGGGTGGTGAGCTTTCTCGTGTTATGCTTGCCATTAAGAGCGTACTGGCAGACGCGGACGACACTCCTACACTTGTTTTTGATGAGATTGATGTTGGTATCAGTGGTATAACTGCTCAAAAAGTAGCTGAAATGATGAGGGTTCTTGCAAATGATCATCAGATTATTTCGATAACCCATCTTCCTCAGATAGCGGCGGCAGCCGACAGTCATTTTCTTATTGAAAAAAGTGTTGATTCGGGGAAAACATATACAGGAATCAGGCATCTTAATGAGGAAGAATCGATTTATGAACTTGCCCGCATACTTGGTGGAGAGAATATTACGGAGAGCGTCTTAAGCAGTGCCAGAGAGATGATAAATGCTATGCAAAAGTCATAATTTTAAACGATTACTTCAGCGCTAATTCCAGTTTGCGTGGTAAGTAGATATATGATAAAATGTATGCAAACTATTTTATACGGAGGGTTGAGTTATGTTTGGGGTTTATTTTGGCAGATTTTTACTTGATTCCGGTACACTAAGCAAAGCTCAGTATGATGAGATTATAGAAGCCAACAGAACGGCAAGACTTAAGCTTGGCGTTATAGCTGTGGCAGAAGGATTCATGACTGAAAAGCAGGCTGACGAGGTTAACCAGATTCAGGTTATGGAAGACCGGAGATTTGGTGATATCGCGATAGATAAAGGCTATATTACCGATGAACAGCTGGGGATTATACTTAAGAAACAGGGCGATTCATATCTTCTTTTTATAAATGCTCTTAAAGACAGAGGGATTATGGATGATGATAAGATAGCTGCAGAGCTTGTGCGTTTCAAGAAGGTAAACGGATTTACCGATTTTGAAATGGAAGCATTTAAGAGCGGCGATATTAACCGCATCATTCCAATATTTACAGCCAACAGAGAGTGCCCGGTTGAAGTAAGAGATTATATAGCTCTCATGGCAAGAAACATTGTCAGATTTATTGATAATAAAGTAAGATTTGGATATCTTGAGAAGATTAATTCTTATACTGCAGAAGCCATTTCCATTCAGGAGCTTGCCGGTGACTATAACTTCCTTGTAGGTATAGGCGGCGACGGAGACTTAGAGGGACTAAGGATTGCAGGTTCTATCTACGGAAGATGGAATTTTGATACCGTTGATGAGGATGTGCTCGATGCAATATGTGAATTTATAAATGTATCAAACGGACTTTTCGCCAGAGAAGAGGGTGAGAACGGAGTTGTTATTGATATGCTTCCTCCGATCATGCATGCTGAAAAGACTGTTGTCAGTTCAGAAGGAGTATATTACAAGATTCCATTCTATCTGTCAGATAATAAGCTTGATATAGTTATTTCGATGGGTACAAGATGGAATATTCAGAGTTAGGAGGCATATTATGGCAAAGATACTTATAGTAGATGATTCCAGAACTTCCAGAAGAATTCTTAGAAGTATTCTTGAGGAAGCCGGTCATGAGATAGTTGGTGAAGCAAAAGACGGGCAGGAAGGCTTTGATATGTATAAGGAGCTTGCGCCTGATATAGTTACACTTGATATAACAATGCCGGTTATGGATGGAATAGAGTGTTTGAAACTTATTAAAGCTGATGATGCTGATTCAAAGGTTATCATGGTTACAGCAGCAGGTCAGAAGACAAAGATGATTGAAGCTGTAAGTAATGGAGCAGATGAATTTGTATCTAAGCCTTTTGACGCGGATGATATCAAGGGAATAATTGATGATATCGTTAGCTAACTGATGAATGCTTAAGGCATCGCGAAAAGAGCGATGCCTTTTCGCTGTATATTAGGACAGGCTTTCATGGGGCATGCATTGCCATTATGAAAAGCATGACAGAGGAGACGGATATGATATCAACTGTGGTATCAGTAAAGGTTACGGTCGGGGAAAACCTTATTATAAAAAAGAACAGGCTGGCGCCTGATTTCCCTACAGGAAATGAAAAAAGAATATGTATAGTTTCGGGTATATACGGAGATGAACTGCAAGGTCAGTATGTATGTTATGAGATTATAAAAAGAATCAAAAAACAGTATGACATGCTTACCGGAATTGTGGATATCTATCCGTCCGTAAACCCGTTTGGACTGGAGGCAAAGACAAGAGAAATTCCGGGAACGGAAATGGATTTGAATACACTCTTCCCAGGTACTCCCGATGGGGCGCTTGGCGAGTATATAGCATATTCTCTTATGGCTGATATGGAAGATGCTGACTTTTGTCTGGATGTTCACGGAAGTAATCTATATCTCCATGAAATACTCCAGATAAGGATGAATGATGAAGAAGAAGATTCCCTTATGCCATACGCAAGGCTTCTTAATACCGATATGATATGGGTTCATCCATCATCACAGGTTCGAAAAGGAAGTATGGCTTATGAGCTTAATCAAAGGGGAACCAAATGCTTCGTTTCTGAGTCGGGTTTTGCCTATAATATCAATCAGGTATATTGTAATCAGCTCGTAGACGGAATATTTGCCCTTATGAAAGATATGGGGATGTGGCAGGGCAGAATAAGGGAGCCAAAGAAGTCACCTGTTGTTTATGACGAGCATATGGATTTCATTAACTCGGAATCCAGCGGTATTTTTGTCCCGAAGAGAAAAGTTTACGGTATGGTTAAGGAACGGGATGTAATAGGCTATATCATTGATGCCATGACCGGTTCAGTAACAGAAGAAGTGCTTTCTCCAAGAGATGGAATGATTACAGCAATGAGGGCATATCCTGCAATAGAAGAGGGATCGCTCCTTGCGAGAGTGGCGGGGTTATCGGATGAATAAGATAGAACTGTTTAATATGTCCACTGCATTTCGCGGTGAGACTGCCATATACGGATATACATTCGGAAGCGGCGAAAAGTCGGCGGCAATCGTCGGTTCAATGCGTGGAAATGAATATCAGCAGCTTTATATTTGCTCACAGCTCAGTAAAAGGCTTGCAGAACTTGAGGAGAGCGGAAGCATAGTGACAGGAAAACAGATACTTGTTGTTCCGTCTCTCAACTACAGTGCTCATAATGTTAATCATAAATTCTGGCTTGCTGACGATACCGATATAAATCGTCAGTTCCCGGGGAATCCCGACGGTACTGCAACGAGCAGGATAGCTTATAATGTTCTCGATACACTTGTTCAGTACCTTTATGGAGTACAGTTTCCAAGCTTTTATCTTGACGGGGAATTTATACCTCATGTCAGGATGATGAAAACAGGTTATGAAAATGAAAGACTCGGACTTGCCAATCAGTTTGGGCTGCCTTTCGTTATGATAGGAGAGGTCAGAGCCTATGATACTCTGACGCTTAATTATAACTGGCAGATATCCGGAACAGAGGCATTTTCCATTTATTCCGGCGGTACGGACAGGATAAATGAAAAGTATGCCGAACTTGCAGTTTCATCTGTATTAAGATTTCTTTCCAGAATGGGAATAATAAAGTATAATTGTCAGGGCGGATTCATGTCCACGGTTCTAAGTGAAGAGTCGATGGCAAGTATCAAAGCAGATGATGCCGGATTTATAAGAAGTATAGTCAAGGCCGACACTGAAGTAAAAAAAGGTGATATAATGGCTGAGATAATCGATCCTATGGATGGAAGGATTAAGTCTCTGATAAGAGCGCCTTTCAACGGAATAGTATTTTATTCACAGGAGCATCCGCTTGTAGCGCAGAATGCTGTTGTATTTAAAATGATAAAGAAGCTTCACAAATAATTTTTTAGTAATAGATATGGAGGAACTTTTATGAGCGTAAGAAGAATTTACGTAGAGAAGAAAAAGGATTATGCGGTAAGGGCAAAAGATCTCGAGGAACAGTTCAGGACATTTCTTGGACTTAAGGATGTATCTGTAAGAGAACTTGTTCGTTATGATGCAGAGAATATTGGCGATGATGTGTTTGAAAAGGCCATACTGACAGTATTCTCAGAGCCTCCAGTCGATATAGTTTACAGAGAAGAATTCCCATATGAAAAGGATGATTTTGTATTTTCAATGGAATACCTTCCGGGTCAGTTCGATCAGAGAGCCGATTCTGCAGAGCAGTGCGTTAAGCTTCTTAATGAAAATGAAGAGCCTGTCATCAGATCGGGTATCACATATGTCATAAGCGGTACACTTACCGATGAAGATAAAAAAGCTATCGAGGAATATGTTGTAAACCCTGTTGATTCAAGGATTACTGACGAGACAAAACCGGATACACTTATCATGAATTATGATGAGCCTCCTTTTGTAAAGATATTTGACGGATTTAAGGATATGCCTTCGGAAGAACTGAGGGAACTGTATGACAGTCTTGGCCTTGCCATGACATTTAAGGATTTCCTTCATATTCAGAATTATTTCAGAGATGAGGAAAACAGAGATCCGTCAATGACAGAGATCAGGGTGTTGGATACATACTGGTCCGATCACTGCCGTCATACAACCTTTGCTACTGAACTTACAAAGGTTACTTTTGAAGATGGAAAGTATAAGCCTGTCATCAGCGGTACATTTGACATGTATAAGAAAGACATGCAGGAAATGTATAAGGACAGGGACGACAAGTTTGTATGCCTTATGGACTTAGCTTTAATGGGTATGAAGAGACTTAAGGCTCTGGGAAAGCTGGATGATCTTGATGAATCAGATGAGATAAATGCATGTACCATAGTAGTTCCTGTAACTATTGATGGGGAGACTGAAGACTGGCTTATCTCATTCAAGAATGAAACGCATAACCACCCTACAGAGATAGAACCATTTGGTGGAGCTGCAACATGTCTCGGTGGTGCCATAAGAGATCCGCTTTCAGGACGTACATATGTATATCAGGCTATGCGTGTAACAGGTGCGGCTGATCCGACAAAGAGCCTTAAAGAGACACTTCCGGATAAGCTTCCGCAGCGTAAGATAGTTACAACAGCAGCGCAGGGTTATTCTTCATACGGTAATCAGATAGGACTTGCTACAGGTCTTGTTGATGAAGTTTATCATCCAAACTATGTTGCTAAGCGTATGGAGATCGGCGCAGTTATAGGAGCAGCTCCGAAGAGATGTGTTAAGAGACTTTCGTCAGATCCCGGTGATGTGATAATCCTCATTGGAGGAAGAACGGGACGTGATGGCTGCGGCGGTGCAACAGGTTCTTCAAAAGCTCACAATTCAGAATCACTTACATCCTGCGGCGCTGAAGTTCAGAAGGGAAATGCACCTACTGAAAGAAAGCTCCAGAGACTTTTCAGAAGAGAAGAAGTTGCAAGCCTCATCAAGAAATGTAACGATTTCGGTGCAGGCGGAGTTTCTGTTGCAATAGGTGAACTTGCACCGGGTCTTGATATTAATCTGGATCTTGTTCCAAAAAAATATGCAGGTCTTGACGGAACAGAACTTGCCATTTCAGAGTCACAGGAAAGAATGGCTTTAGTTGTGGATCCGGGTGATGCAGATAAGATGATAGAGTATGCAAGAGAAGAGAACCTTGAGGCAGTTAAGGTTGCTACCGTAACAGAAAGCCCAAGACTCGTTCTTCGCTGGAGAGGAAAGGAAGTTGTTAACCTCTCACGTGCATTCCTTGATACAAACGGAGCACATCAGGAGACAGAAGCATATGTGGAAATGCCTGATGAAAAGGAAAACTACTTTAAGGAAGAAGAAGTCGGAGATGTAAAAGAAACATGGCTCCGTGTACTTGGCAGTCTTAATGTCTGCTCAGAAAAAGGTCTTGTGGAAATGTTTGATTCAACCATCGGTTCAGGAGCAGTAACAATGCCTTACGGTGGTAAGTATCAGCTTTCACCTGTTCAGACCATGACATCAAAACTTCCGCTTCTTAGCGGTAAATCAGATACCGTAACACAGATGAGTTATGGACTTGATCCATATCTTTCAAGCTGGAGTCCGTATCATGGCGCGATTTACGCAGTTGTTCATTCAGTTGCAAAGATTGCCGCTGCAGGTGGTGATGTTTCAAAGATAAGACTTACTTTCCAGGAATATTTCGAGAGAATGACTGAAGATCCAAAGAGATGGGGTAAACCTCTCAGCTCACTTCTTGGAGCTTACTCAGCCCAGATGGGACTTGGACTTCCATCCATCGGTGGAAAGGACAGTATGAGCGGATCGTTTAATGATATAGATGTACCGCCAACACTCTGTTCATTTGCAGTTGATGTTAACAGTTATATGAATGTTGTTACTACAGAGCTTAAGAATGCCGGAAATCTTCTTGTAAAGCTTGATATAGACAGGGATGAGTTTGATCTCCCAAGTTACGAGGATATACTTTCAAAGTATGCTCTTGTAAGAAAAGCTGTTACAGAAGGAAAGATTGAAAGTGCTTATGCAGTAGGCTTCGGTGGAATTATCGAAGCTGTAAGTAAGATGGCATTTGGTAACAAGCTGGGTGTATCCATTCTTCCGAGCGTGAAGAAAAATGACCTTATTAAGAAGGACTACGGTTCAATAATCTTTGAAGTTAAGAAGGATGATCTTATAGGACTCGGAATACCTGTTACAGTAATCGGTGAAGTGACTGATGATCCTGCATTTACTTACGGAAATGTAAAGATAAGTATTGAAGATGCACTTAATGCATGGACAGGAAAACTTGAGAAGGTATTCCCGACCAGATCTTATGAAAATAAAGAAATAATTGATACAGGTATTTATACGGCAAAGAATATCTATGTATGCAAGAATAAGGTTGCAAAGCCTAGAGTATTTATTCCGGTATTCCCAGGCACAAACTGTGAAGATGACTCAGTAAGGGCATTTGAAAGAGCAGGTGCTATAGCCAAAACAGTGGTACTCAATAATATGGATGCAGAGGGCATAAGAGATTCTGTAGACAGCTTTGCAAGAGAGATAGCAAATGCGCAGATAGTTATGTTCCCGGGCGGATTCTCTGCCGGTGATGAGCCTGACGGATCAGCTAAATTCATTGCTACAGCATTCAGAAATGAGAAGATTAAGGAGGAAATCCTTAAGCTTATAAATGAAAGAGACGGACTTGTTCTTGGTATCTGTAACGGATTCCAGGCGCTGATGAAACTCGGACTTGTACCATATGGTGATATAAGACCGCAGTCGCCTGACAGTCCTACACTTGCTCGTAACTCAATCGGAAGACATCAGTCTAAGATTGCATATACAAAGGTTGTTTCAAATAAATCCCCATGGCTCAGAAAAGCAGAGCTTGGTGGTGTTTACAGCATTCCTATATCACATGGTGAGGGACGTTTTGTTGCAAGTAAAGAGTGGCTTGATAAGCTTTTCAGTAATGGTCAGGTAGCCACACAGTATGTTGACCTGAACGGTAATCCGACTATGGATGAAGAGTATAACGTAAACGGATCTTATATGGCTATAGAAGGCATTACGAGTGCTGACGGACGTATACTCGGAAAGATGGGACATTCCGAAAGAAGAAGTACTGCAACATATGTGAATATTTATGGAGAAAAGAATCAGTATATATTTGAATCGGGAGTTGAGTACTTCCTGTAAAGGTATTAGAGTAGTATGGAAATATCAGATGTAAGAAATGTATATACGCGTGTTCTTGACAATGTCAGGAAGGTTATAGTCGGTAAGGATGAGCTTATGACGCTCATCTTTACTGCTATGATCACAGGAGGACATGTTCTTATAGAGGATAATCCCGGAACGGGGAAAACTCTTCTTGCAAGGACTTTTGCACTATGCATTGACGGTGAAATGAAAAGAGTTCAGTTTACCCCGGATCTTATGCCGCAGGATATAACAGGACTTAATGTATTTAATCAGAAGATAGGTGAATTCAGTCTGATGAAGGGACCTGTCTTTAGTAATGTGCTTCTTCTTGATGAGATTAACCGCGCTACTCCGAGAACACAGAGCAGTCTTCTTGAAGCCATGGAAGAAAAAACTGTCACAATAGACGGTGAAACTATGACTCTTCCTAAGCCTTTTATGGTTATGGCTACTGAGAACCCTATCGAAACAGTGGGAACATATCCGCTTCCTGAAGCGCTGCTTGACAGATTTCTTATTAAGATTTCCATGGGACATCTTTCAGTTACAGATGAAGTAAAGGTGCTTCAAAGATTTGTTAAAGATAATCCTTTCCTTAACCTAAAGAGTGTTGTTACAAAAGAAGAAATGATTCAGTGCATGAACGTTGTGAAAACGGTTTTCGTTCATCCTGTAGTTATGGAATATATAGTAAATCTTGCAGAGGCTACAAGAAAAAGCAGTAAAACTGTACTAGGCGTAAGCCCGAGAGCAAGTCTCTCGCTTATGCATACAGCGCAGAGTTTTGCTGCCATATCGGGAAGAGAGTATGTTACTCCCGATGATGTAAGATATCTTGCACCTTATATTTTTAATCACAGAATAGTTACATCCGGCAGAGAGGGCAGCTTTGATGCTGCAGTGTCAATCATAGATGAAGCTATTCGTACGGTTTCTGTTCCTGTTGAAGATTGGGAAAGACCTTAAGTTTAGAGGCATAGGTAGCTTATGAGACTTTTTGCCGCGATATTAATACTTATAGTTATATATGTTGTTCAAAAGAAGCTCTTTTCTTTAAACTGGGCGAAATCACTTGATGTATCACTCAGTTTCAGTAAGAGTTACTTGTCATGTGGGGAGAAGGTTTATCTTTATGAGAGGATTACAAATGATAAGCTTCTCCCTCTTCCTGTTTTCCATCTTAAGTTTTCCGCTCCGCGAAGCTTTAAGTTTGATGAGATGGACAATTCTGTGGTAACAGATTATTATCACAGGACGGATGTATTCTCGATAATGGGACATCAGCGGGTTGAAAGAAAACTTGGATTTACGGGAACAAAACGAGGAGTTTTTTCAATACCTGCCGCAAATATAATGGTAAAAGATTTTTTTCTTCTGTCTTCATTTGCAAAAAGTATTAAGGTCGAGAGTATTCTCTATGTGTTTCCGGATAAACGGAGGACAGATAATTATTTGAATCTATACTCCGGCATTCTTGGTGATATACGTTCTAAAAGAAGATATATGGCAGATGAAAGCCTTTTCAGGGGTATAAGAGATTATTTAAGCAGTGACAGAAAGAGGGATATTAACTGGAAACAGAGCAGCAGAGGTACAGGCTTAAAGAGTAATATTTATGATTACAGTCAGAGTATTAAGATAAAGATAATGCTCAATCTTGATACAGAGTCAATGCTAAAGGCAGAAGATATGATTGAGGTTTCAATCTCTTTGGCAAGCAGTGTTGCGGAAGACTTGTTAAAGCTGGGACTTGACGTTTCGCTTGTTTCAAATGGAACAGATATTTCCGGACAGGATATGGGAACGGTCGGTTACGGCGCGGACATGTCACATAGCCTTGTTATAGACAGATATCTTGCCGGAATTTCCGGCTCGAGATATTATGAGGAGTTCCTGCGGCTTCTTGATACGGAGAAAAAATATACTGAAGAAAATGTTTATTACATTATTATTTCATCTTATCATAAAGAGGAAATGCTCCGTAAGATCGATACCCTACTCGAAAGGGGCAGCGGTGTTTCTTTGATAGTTCCGTATTATAATACACTCGGAATTAATGCAAAAAGAGACTATATCAGAGGATGGGAGGTGGACTACTATGAATCATAGACTTGATTTCATAAGAAAAGGCCTCCGTATCATGTATTATGCCATCTTTTTTAATATGATAGGCGGAAGCATATATATGACAATAAAGGGAAAGCCGCTTATGCCTTTCAGCATCGTAATACTTTCTCTAAGTATTTTCTTATCTTTTATAGTGAGAGATGTAACCGGGAGGGGCTGGGTAATATTCCTGTTCCATGCTTCGGAAGTGGCTGTTTCTTTTCTCCTGCTCAGGGACAGCTTGTCCAGAATTATCATGACAGCTGTTATCATATGGCTTTATATAGATTCATATTTATACATAAGACGTGGGTTTAAGCTGCTTCCTTATACGGAAGTACCGTGGCTTCCGATGTCGGTTGCCTTTGTCCTGACGGGACTTTCGTATTACGCGGGGAATAAAAGTGCGGTCAGTCTTGTGCTGGTGCTTTCAGTAGCGCTTCTCATTACATTTCTGCTTATAATCTATACCGACGGGATTGATAAATATCTTGCCAGAACGAAGAATGTTGAGGGACTTCCGGTTTCAAGCATTATCAGGACGAATACGGTATTTATAATTGCAACGGTATTCATAATACTTACTGTGATAATGGTCTTTCTTGGGCTGGGTGCTGGAACGCTTGTCGGAGTAATCCTTAAATATCTTGTCATGGTGACTGTATTAATTGTTATGCTGGCATTTTTAATGATGCTGCTGCCGCTCCTTCTTTTCCTTATGAGAACAGGCGGACTTGGAGGCTTTTTTGCCATGATGGACGGCCCTCTGATTAATGAGGATACTGAACCTAGCCTTCTTGCAAGGATACTTGAAGTGATTCTTGCTGTGATAACTGTAATAGTACTCAGTTATCTTATCTATAAAGCTTCAGGCTTTATTATAAAAATGCTTATGATGAAAAGAATCCCGGATACAGATAGAGTTGAAAAACTGAGTCACGCCAAAAGTGAAAGAGTACTTGACAGAAGAGGCGCGGATGGACATAATTCCATAAGGGAAAACAGAGTAAGAAGAAAATACAGAAAAACAGTTCTTAAGTATAAAAAATACTATATGCCTGATGAAAAGGCAACAACCGGTGATATAAAGAAGAAGATAGAGAATGAAGTATCTGTGAGTCTCGGTGAGATCACGGAGCAATATGAAAATGTCAGATACGGAAAAACAGGAAGGAATTAAACTGCTATGGCAAAATGGAAGGAATACATAAGAAAAGTTGAACCGTATGTTCCGGGTGAGCAGCCAAAGGACGAGAATATAATCAAGCTTAATACCAACGAGAATCCATATCCGCCTTCTCCAAAGGTCAGCTGTGACGAGCTTGATATTGAAAAACTGAGGCTATATCCGGATCCAAAGGCAGAGATACTGGTAAAGGCTATAGCTGATTACCACACAGTAGGTAAGGAAAATGTATTCGTAGGTGTTGGCTCGGATGATGTATTAGCTATGTCATTTATGACCTTTTTCAACTCGGACCTGCCGATAATCTTCCCTGACATAACTTATTCATTCTATCCTGTATGGGCTGAAGAATTTGGTATACCTTACACTGAGATACCGCTTGATGAAAAATTCAACATAGTTAAGGAAGATTACTATATTCCGAACGGAGGAATAATCTTCCCTAATCCTAATGCACCGACTGGTATAGAAGTAAGCATAGATGTTATCAGAGATGTACTTGATCATAATAAGGATTCTGTTGTCATCATAGATGAGGCGTACATCGATTTCGGAAGGGAAAGTGCGCTTCCTCTTATAAATGATTACGATAACCTTCTTATAGTGAGAACTTTCTCGAAGTCGCGCTCAATGGCAGGTCTTCGTATAGGATATGCCATTGGAAATGAAGAGCTGATAAGATATCTTCTTGATGTAAAATATTCATTTAATTCATATACAATGAATACTCCGTCACTTATACTCGGAACAAAGAGTCTTTCAGATGAAGAGTATTTCAGGATGACAATTACAAAGATCGTAAAGACAAGAGAGTGGTTTGTCGAAAAATTGAAAGAAAGAGGCTTTCATGTTCTGCCTTCTTCAGCAAATTTTGTCTTCGCCGAACATGACAGGATAAGTGGTGAAGAACTTTTTAAATCCGCCAGAGAAAAAGGAATATATATGAGACATTTTAAGATGCCCCGAATAAATAATTTTCTCAGGATAACTATAGGAACTGAGGATGATATGGAGAAGGTTATAGAGTTTTTTGACAGCGTTCTTTCGTAGTTAAAGAGAAATAGTCTAAAGAATGACAGTATTTTTGTGACACAAATACTGTCATTTTTTTAATTGACAATGTTAAAAACAGGATGTGATAATATAAGTGCTTTGCACATTAAATTCCCCCTTCCCGCAGGGAAAGGACAGGGATGATCAGAAAAGACGATCTTAAAAATTACGAAGGCTGTCTGGTGCCTGCAGCAATGAGCTATGATAATAACAGTTCTTATCTTAGTAAGGTACCGTATAGAAGATTCAGTGATATGGCTCTCACTCTGCGATATATGAACAGAAATATGCGTGGAGTGGAAAGTATTCCCGTGACTGATGAAATGCTTAGTGGCTGGGGCATCACGTATGAGCAGGCGATGGAATATGCAAAAGATAACTACATGCGAGAATTTAAGGTTTATTTTGACAGCCTCAGCGATGTCATAGAAAGACTTGCTCCTGATATGGCTTTTTCGGAAGATGAGAAACCGCCGGCATTTATACTTACCAATGATGATATGTTTTACGGCGGGACAATTATCTTTATGACCGGCATACTGGACAGGATAAGAAAAAGCATTGGCTGTGACTTCTATATCATTCCATCAAGTGTAAATGAACTTATTGTCATTCCGGAATCGGTTATTGTTCCGGATGATATGGAAGAGATAATTCATACTGTTAACAGAACTATGGTTTCTCCGTCAGATATACTGTCAGATTTCCTTTATATTTATAAAAATGGAAAACTGGAAACGGTGAAGACAGGTTAATGATACTTAATTCTTAAGATTTTCTTAAATTAGTTAACCAACTCACAAAAAAAGTTGACATAAATTGTCATTTCACTTGAAAATAGCTTGTATTTATGATACATTTACCTATGACTGATATTTACAATACTTTTTGGAGGACATAGTGATGGCTAGAGGAACAGTTAAATGGTTTAACGATCAGAAGGGTTATGGTTTTATTACAGGCGAGGATGGAAATGATGTATTTGTTCATTATTCCGGACTTAACATGGAAGGATTTAAGACCCTTAAGGAAGACCAGCCTGTTGAGTATGATGTGATTGAAGGGGAAAAAGGACCACAGGCAACAAATGTAAATGTTATAAAATAATCACAGCTTAGGTAAAACTCAAGAGAAAGCGGATCGGTATGCATCGATCCGTTTTTTATTTGTTCGTTGTTATGAGTCATTTCTTGTGTTATAATTCATAAGTTATAAAAGCGGAGGTCATCTACTATGAATTATGATGAGAATTATGATGAAAGCTATGAAGAAAGCTATGATGATGATTATGATCTTAGAATAAAGAGAAGTATGAAGCCCGGTAATGAGAAACTGGCGAGAAAAAGAGAAGCTGAAAGAATAAAACATGAGAAAAGGAAAAAACGGAACAAAACATCAAAGGCTGCGATAGTTATATCTAAGATAATAATAGCTCTTTTCTTTATCATGCTGCTTGTAGGGGCTTACTTTATATTCTTTACCGATATGACAATCAATATAGGAAATGGAGATACGGTAAGTGAGAACGAACCCCAGGAAGAGGACGAAGATGTCGATATAACAGAGAAGTTCACTAAGCTGTTCACCGGCGGAAAGAAGAAGAGTAAATCAAAAAGCGGTGAGACAAGGTATGTTGAGATACCGAAGACTGATGTTCAGTCAAATATGTACAGTGATCCGGGGAAATATGCACTTACCACTGATTATGATTATGTTACTGCCGATGCAGATTATTATAAGGATGCCCTTTTTATCGGAGATTCCCGTATAGAAGGGTTTAAGTTGTATGGAAACATTGACGGAGCTACATATTACAGTAAGGTAGGAATAAGCTTTGCGGCACTCAGCTATGAAAAGATTGCCATGGCACCAAACGGTAATATGGTCACAATTAAGGAAGCATTAAAGCAGACTCAGTTTAAGAAGATTTACATTATGGCAGGCGTCAATAATATGGGTTCACAGTCAACTACTGAATTCTTTAATAATTATAAGGAATTCATTGATATGATAAGAAGTGAACAGCCGGACGCAAAGATATTTATACTATCGATCATGCATGTATCGGCAAAGTATAATGACGGAGACAGAGGCCTTACAAACAACATAAATATTAATGACAGAAATGTAGCCATTTCCACACTTGCAGATGGCAAAGATATATTTTACTTTAATCTGAATCAGCTTATAGTGGGAGATGACGGAGACATTCTTCCGGGATTCTCGGGCGATGGTCTTCACCTTAAGAGTGAGCACTATCATATATGGGTTGATTATCTGAATGAACATGCACTTCCGCCGGAGGACTTTGAGTAGTATATGTTTAGAAGAAACAGAAAAAAAGGAAAAGGAAATAAAAAGTCCCTTATGCCGACATTTCTTATTATAGGAACTATCGGTATAGCTATCGGTGCGCTTCTTTTCAGTGGCGGTGAAGGAAGCGGTATCAGATACATTATTGAAAATGTAGGTATTATCAGTGAAAATAACCACAACGGGCAGGATTCCAATCTTGAGGATATTCTGGGCTCGGACTTTCTCCCTACAGAAGAAAAAACTACAGAATCAACTGAGGCGGCTCTTGCTTCGTCAGGAGAGGCTGTTGCGTCAGATGATATTAATGACGGTGATATAGATTATTCCGGTGTGGGCAGCGGTTCTGCAATTACTTACGGAGGTGGTACAATCGTGTCGAACGGTACGGCTCAGCAGTATTTGTCATATCCAAAGACTGCAGTGAGTTCGCCTTACTACAGTGATCCGGGAATGATAGCGCTGACTACTTCATATGCATATACTACGGTTGACAACAGCTATTTCAATGACGCACTTTTTATAGGTGATTCGAGAACTGAAGGACTTCGGCTTTACGGAGGACTTTCGGGTGCCACTTTCTACAGCAAGAACGGTGAAAATATCTATAAGCTGATGAGCGATAAACTGGCTACGAATCTTGCGGGAGCAAAGGTTACGATACCGGAAGCACTTCGTGAAAGACAGTTCGGGAAGATATATATAATGATAGGTATCAATAACCTTGGTATAGGTAATACCGAAAGACATAGGAAGGAATATGCAAATATTCTTACTACCATAAGAGCGCTCCAACCGAATGCCATTATCTATATTGAAGCTAATATCAATATGACGACCGAGTACTCCAATCGAAGCGATTATATGAATAATATTAATCTTAATGATAAAAATGTAGCTTCAGCCGGATTTGCGAACGGCGTTGATATCTTTTATCTTGATGTAAATGAAGTTCTTACCGATCCTGACAGGGGACTTAAAAAAGGTACTTCTCCTGACGGGGTTCATATGAAGGCTTCTCAGTATGCTCTTTGGGTGAATTATCTTAAGACACACGCTGTTGTAAGATAGTTTTATATAGGTATTCGAACACATCAAGTGTTCGGATACCGTACTGGCCTAGTTCCGAAGGAACTACCCGCAGGGTTATCGAACGGCCATCAAATGCCGTTCGATAAGGTATAGGTATTCGAACACATCAGGTGTTCGGATACCGTACTGACCTAGTTCCGAAGGAACTACCCGCAGGGTTATCGAACGGCCATCAAATGCCGTTCGATAAGGTATAGGTATTCGAACACATCAAGTGTTCGGATACCGTACTGGCCTAGTTCCGAAGGAACTACCCGCAGGGTTATCGAACGGCCATCAAATGCCGTTCGATAAGGTATACTTATCCGAGGGGCAAAATAAGTTGACAAATGCATATATGAAACATACAATCATAATATGAGGGGTTATTAAAGTTACGATGGGAGATACTATATGATCCAGGAATATATTTCCAGAAAGGATATGATAGTACTTACAGCAATTGATGTCATAAATGATTCGGGGTTATCGGGTCTTACTTTTAAGAATCTTGCCTATAAGGCAAATATGACAGAGGATCTTCTTTACAAGTATTATGGTGATGTTGATGAAGTCCTGGTTGATGTTGTAAAGTATTATTTTGAATTTGATAAGAGTATTATAAAGACCATTAATTCAAAAGATATATCATATCTCGAAAAGATAAAGATGTATACGGAGCAGTATGCCAAATACTATGACAGTTATCCGGCAATATCGGTATTCATGCTGCAGTATGAAGAATTACTTCATAACAGCTATACGAGGGAAATCGTTACAGAAGGAACGACCATAAGGCGTACCTATGTTTGCACGCTTTTTCAGGGTGCCATAGATAACGGTGAGGTTCATACGAATCTTACTGCTGATGATCTTACGGCGGTTCTTACCGGGCATATGATACTTCTTACATTGAACAGAAGATTTATGCCATATACCAAGCCGTACAGTGTATGTCTTAAAGAGTTTATTGATAAATTATATGCGATAATTGCAGATTAAACTATAAGTCCGGAGGTTTTTCTGATGAAAGTATTAATAGCAGAAGATGATGTTGCGAGTGGAAAGTTTCTTTCAAAGCTTATGTCCAAATATGGAGATGTAACTCTTGCTACAGATGGAATAGAAGCTGTTGAGAAATTTGTTGAAGCGGTAACAGTCGGAGAGAAATACGATCTTGTATGTCTGGATATTATGATGCCGAAAATTGATGGATATAAGGCTCTCGCTTCTATCAGGGATGCAGAAAGAAAACTTGGTATTCCAAGAATTTCAAGATGCAAAGTTATGATGATAAGTGCGCTTGATGAGGACTTTGATGCTACATATGCAAGCGAAGATTATGATGCATATATGTGTAAGCCTATAGACATAATTAAGTTTGATAATATGGTTAAAAAACTTGGACTTGTAGATTAAGGATTTATAAATGGATCTTTTTGATTTTATGCGTGACAAAAAAGATGAAAAGGAAGCTCCTCTTGCAAGGAGGATGCGTCCTGATAATCTGGATGATTTAGTTGGACAGGAGCATATCCTTGGTAAGGATAAGCTCCTTTACCGCGTTATTAAGGCAGATAAACTTTCATCTGTCATTTTTTATGGACCTCCCGGTACAGGGAAGACCAGTATAGCCAAAGTTATCGCAAATACAACAAGCAGTACATTTAAAGAAATAAATGCAACCACTTCCGGTAAAAAGGATATGGAGGCTGTCATAAATGAAGCCAAAGATAATCTTGCCATGTTCGGAAAGAAAACAATCCTTTTTGTTGATGAGATACATCGTTTCAATAAAGCACAGCAGGACTATCTGCTTCCTTATGTTGAAGACGGAACGGTAATACTTATCGGAGCCACAACGGAAAATCCTTATTTTGAAGTGAATAAGGCTCTTCTTTCAAGATCGTCGGTATTTCAGCTCCACCCTCTCAGTAAAGAGAATATACTGACTCTTATTAAAAGGGCGGTATATGATGAAAAGAAGGGAATGGGCGTATATAACGCCGAAATCACGGATGAAGCTGCGGAGTTTCTGGCTGATGTGGCAGAAGGTGATGCAAGGCATGCACTTAATGCCATAGAGCTCGGTATCCTGTCCACAGACAGAGATGAGGCTACAGGTAAGATAATCATAGATGTAAAAGTGGCAGAGGAATGTCTGGAGAAAAGAAATATCAGATATGACAAAGACGGTGATAACCACTATGATATCATTTCCGCTTTTATAAAGAGTATGAGGGGATCCGATCCTGATGCCGCCACCTATTATCTGGCTAAGATGCTGTATGGTGGAGAGGATATAAAGTTTATAGCAAGACGAATCATGATCTGTGCATCCGAAGATGTTGGAAATGCAGATCCCATGGCTCTGGTTGTTGCAACGAGTGCCTGTCAGGCTATTGAAAGAGTCGGTATGCCGGAAGCACAGATAATACTTGCTCATGCTGCTATATATGTTGCGTCTGCACCTAAAAGTAATTCGGTGGTAAATGCTATATTTGCCGCAAACAGGGCAGTTAAGGAGGTTGGCAGGGCAGAGGTTCCGCCTCACTTACGCGATGCTCATTACAGCGGTCATGATGAGCTTGGTCATGTCGGATATAAATATGCTCATGACTACCCGGATCACTATGTAGAGCAGCAGTATCTTCCCGATAGTTTAGTAGGTACGAAATTCTATAACCCGGGAGACCTGGGGTATGAGAAAACTATAAAAGAGTATTTTAAGAGAATTCATAAGAAAGATAAGAATAACGACTAGGGAGTCTTTTATTGCTTTTATAATACTATTTTGTTATAATTTCCTTTGTTATTCTAAGACTATTTATTAAATGGAGGTAATTTTATGGGATTACTAAAAGACTGGCGCGATCACGCATATGGTCTTGATGACAGAACTCCTGAAGGTGAGAAGTTCTGGCTTCATTATTTTGAAGTTGAGAAAGGAATATATCAGCAGCTTCTTAAAGATGTAACCAAGGTAGAAAAGGGTACATTAAGTGAGCTTGCCAAAAAATATGAAACTGATATTGAGACTATGACAGGATTCGTTGACGGAATCAATGACAGTCTTAATACTCCTGTTGATATTGACAACATGACTGAAGATACAGAGATATCTCTTTCAATCAATCCTGAGAAGCTTTATATGAATATGGTAGGCTGTAATGCTGAGTGGTTATATAAGCTTCCTGAGTGGGATGCTATATATACTCAGGAGAAACGTGATGAGCTTTATAAACTTGAGAAGAAGTCACATACTGTTATAAAGCCTCCTAAGGTTGGAAGAAATGATCCATGCCCGTGTGGTTCGGGTAAAAAATATAAAAAGTGCTGTGGTGCAAATGCTTAATATATCCGGGTCTGCGCAAGAAGTTGTGCAGACCTTATTTAATAAAGAACAGAGGGAAGCCATCACCCATAATGAAGGCCCTATGCTCTGTGTTGGAACTCCGGGCTCCGGGAAGACGACAGTTATAGTACATAGAATTAAATACCTGATAGAAGAATGCAAAGTTAAGCCGGAAAATATCCTTGTTATCACATTTACAAAGGATGCTGCTCTTATGATGGAAAAAAGAGCAGGTGAAATCCTGAGTAAAGACGAAGCGGGCAGCGTAAGATTCGGAACATTTCACAGCTTCTTTTTCTGGGTAATAAGAACAGCTTACAGCACTTCCGATATTACGGTACTCGGGGAAGATGAAAGGTTCGGAATCATTAAACGGCTTATTATAAGTATTACCGGGGAAAAGGATATAAGTGATGATCTGACCGGAAGTGTTATAAGACAGCTTGATCTTATAAGCTCGGATATGATAGACATTTCAAATTACTACAGTTCTGATATGTCTACGCTTAATTTCGCTAAGCTTTATCATGAGTATACGGATTATAAAAGAAAGTCCGGCAGGATTGATTTTAATGATATGACTGAGATGTGCTACAGACTTCTTTCCGAAAGAGATGATATAAAGAGCAGGCTTAGGGCTCTTTACCCATATGTGATGGTAGATGAGTTTCAGGATACAAACAGGATTCAGTACGAGACATTAAAACTCTTAACCGGAAAGAAAGGGAATACATTTGTAGTAGGTGATGATGATCAGTCAATATATGGATTCAGAGGAGCATCTCCCGATATTTTATTTTCTTTTGAAAAGGAATATAAAAATGTAAAGAGAGTCATACTTCCGGTTAACTACAGGTGTCCAAAGAGAATTGTCGATGCGGCGGATAAACTTATCGGAAAGAATAAAAAGAGGTTTGAAAAGAAACTCATTTCCGGTAAAGAATCAGACGGACATATTGAGCTTATTATTCCGGAAGATCCATCTGATGAGGCTCTTCGGGTGGTGGAAAATATCAGGGCAGATGTTAGAAATGGGAAAAAGTACGGTGACATCGCTGTTTTATACAGAACAAACCAAAGTCCGATAAGGCTCTTACATAAGTTTAAGGAATTTGATATACCATTTGCTATTAAAGACAGGGCAACTGATATCTTCAGTTCACTTTCCGTAAGTATAGTGCTTGATTATATGGCATTCGTTTCATTTGACAGATCAAGAGAAAGATTTCTCCGCATAATGAATAAACCTGTGAGATATATAGAACGCGGGATGTTAAAAGGTGAAACGGTGGAAATGGAATCCCTGCTTTTTGCTGCGGGAAACAGGGACTATCTTAGGTTAAAGATCATTTCATTTTCGAATCATTTACATGCAATGGAAAAAATGAATCCTTTTGCCATGGCAAACTATATAAGAAAAGCTATAGGTGTGGACAGATATCTCATGGAATATGCAAAAGAGAGAAATATGGATTACGAAGATATGAAAGACTCGCTTGATGAGTTCATGTCCATAGTTTCTGATTTTGATGATGTGGGTTCGCTCTTTAATTATATCGAAGATATAAAAGAACTCACCGGGGCAGAAAGGGTAAAACACAGAAAAACAGATGCGGACGCGGTTTCTCTTATGACATTTCACGGAGCAAAGGGACTTGAGTGGGATAGTTTGCATATTATCGAGGCAGTGGAGGGCGAGATTCCTCATAAGAAATCCAAAACAGAAAGACAACTTGAAGAGGAAAGAAGAATGTTTTATGTTGCCGTCACGAGAGCTTCGGAAAAACTTTTCATTTATTCACCCAAAAGACGCGGCGAAAAAGATACGGAAATGTCAAGATATATAGCAGAAATGCAGTGATTAATGATTGGAGGAGATTTTCATGAATCTTGAAGAATTAAGAAAAGACATAGATAAAATAGATAATGAATTAAAGGAACTTTTCTTTAAGAGAATGTCTGTTTCAAAAAAAATAGCTGAACTAAAGAAAATGACAGGAGATGAGATATATAAGCCTGACAGGGAAAAAGAGGTAGTAGCAAGGCTTGTTGCGGATGTTGATGATGAAATCAAGCCTTTTTACGAAGAATTCATAAGGAACGTTATGAAGATAAGCAGAGATTACCAAAAAAGTTTATAACACAAACCGGAGTTTCTAATGAAGAGATTTTTAAAGTATCTAAAACCATATATAAAAGAGTGCATATTTGCGCCTCTTTTCAAGATGCTGGAGGCGTCCTTTGAACTTTTGGTTCCGCTTGTTATTTCTGATCTTGTTGATAAGGGGATTGAAGGAAATGACAAAAGCAGAATCCTATTTGACGGGGGACTTCTCCTTATACTTGCCATAGTCGGACTTATAGCGGCTATAACTGCACAGTATTTTTCGGCTAAAGCTGCGACATGTTTCGGAAGAGAAGTAAGAAATGACCTTTTTGATCATATTAATAATCTGTCATTCAGTAATATCGACAGCATAGGAACATCGACACTGATTACAAGGATGACCAGTGACGTAAACCAGATGCAGACAGGTGTAAATATGGTTCTCAGGCTTTTTCTGAGATCACCGTTCATCGTTTTCGGTGCTGTTTATATGGCATACAGAGTGAATAAACGGAGCCTTGGCATCTTCAACTCTACAGTTGGAGTACTCTTTGTAATTGTTTTTCTCATTATTCTTGTTACTATGCCGCTTCTGAAGAAGGCTCAGGAAAGGCTGGATGTCGTAACCCTTCGCACCAGAGAAAACATAAGGGGTGTGAGAGTTATTCGAGCATTCAACAGGACGGATGAAGAGGAAGAGGAATTTGGTACAGCTGTAAATAGACTTTATAAAATGCAGCTCCTTATCGGAAGAATTTCAGCATTCATGAATCCGCTTACATTTTTTGTGATCAATGCAGGAATCGCTGTTGTCCTTTATAGCGGCGCCATAAATGTAAGGGACGGTGCTCTTGACAAGGGTGATGTGATTGCACTTGTTGAGTATATGTCCATGATACTTGTTGAACTGATAAAACTTGCTAATTTCATTATCACAGTTTCCCGTATGTTTGCCGGTGCAAAACGTGTAAATGATGTATTTCTGACTAAAGCTGATATGGAATTTCCGGAACAGAACCAAGGTCTTCGTATATCTGAGATTGAGTTTAAGAATGTAGCTATGCGTTATAAGGATGCAGCTGATGATGCTCTTTCAGGTGTAGACTTCGCGGCTAAGAAAGGTGAGGTTATCGGTATTATCGGAGGTACAGGTTCGGGTAAGTCCACACTCGCCGGGCTTATACCAAGATACTACGATATAACCGGCGGAAGTATCAGTATTAACGGAAAACCTATACAGAGTTTTGGTAAAGAAGAGCTTCGAAAGAGAGTTGCATATGTACCTCAGAAGGCGATGCTTTTTAAAGGGACTATCGCTGATAATCTGAGATGGGGAAAAGAAGATGCTGATGCGTCGGATATAGACAGGGCACTTACGCTTTCAATGTCTAAGGAATTTGTCGACCTTAAAGAAGGAAAGACTGAGTATATGATATCGGAAAGCGGAAGAAATCTTTCCGGTGGTCAGAGACAGAGACTTACAATTGCAAGGGCAATGATCAAGGACTCAGATATACTGATACTTGATGACAGTTCTTCAGCTCTTGATTTTGCAACCGAAAGAAAGCTCAGGGAAAACATCAGTACTGTAAAGGATGATAAAATAGTATTTATCATAAGTCAGAGAATATCATCCATAAAAAATGCAGACAGGATACTTGTGCTTGATAAAGGCATGCTTGTCGGAAACGGCGATCATGAAACCCTTAGAAAGAACTGCGAAGTATATAAAGAAATATGCCGGTTTCAGATGAATGATGATGAGGAGGTGGCAGGATGAAGATCTTAAAATACCTCCGAAGATATACTTTCTTAATCATAATTTCCATCATTCTATCAATTCTCTTTGTTTATTTGCAGATCAGGCTTCCTATGGAGATAGGTAAAGGTATAGACTGTATAATCGGGAAAGGTGAGATAGATAGAACTACACTTGTAGGAGTAATAACAATTATTGGAAGTCTTGTTATATTCAGTGCTTCTGCCCAGCTTCTTATCAACTTTATTAATAACAGGATTACACAGGGCGTGGTAAAAAGACTAAGGAACAAAGCTTTTAAGTCACTTACGAAACTTCCGCTTTCCTATATGGATTCACATAGTTCGGGTGATATCGTATCAAGGCTTACCTCTGATATAGATCAGTTTTCAGACGGACTTCTGATGGGCTTTTCACAGTTGTTTACGGGAGTACTGACTATACTGGGAACATTAATCTTCATGTTTACCATTGATGTGAAGATAAGTCTTATAGTTGTCATACTTACGCCGCTGTCACTTTTTGTGGCATCATTTATAGCAAAGAAAACTCACAAGTTTTTTGTTGATCAGTCCGTAAGACGTGGTGCACTTACGGGTTATGTGGATGAAATGATTTCAGGTGAGAAGGTTATTCAGGCGTTTTCATATGAGGAAAGAGCCTTGGACAGATTTAAAGTACTGAATGAGGAACTTACGGATGCAAGCTTTAAGGCTACATTTTATTCTTCGACAGTAAATCCATCCACTCGATTTGTAAATAACCTTATATACGGAGCAGTTGCGACTCTTGGTGCATTTATCGGCGTTGGCGGAGGGATAACAGTTGGACAACTCGTTACATTTCTCAGGTATGCCAACCAGTATATGAAACCATTTAACGAGATATCAAATGTAATAACCGAACTTCAGAATGCAATAGCCTGCGCAAACAGGGTTATTGAACTGATAGAGACAGAACCTGAGATCCCCGAGCCGGATGATGCTACGGATCTTAAAGCTGTATGGAACAGCCTTCCTTCTTCCGAAAGAGGAAGGATAGAGATAACAGATGTTGATTTCTCTTATTCAAAGGATAAAGAGCTGATAAAGGATCTTAATCTATCTGTCAGTCCGGGTAAGAGGGTTGCGATAGTAGGACCGACCGGAAGCGGTAAGAGTACTATAATTAATCTTCTTATGAGATTTTACGATGTCGATAAGGGCAGTATCAAAGTATGCGGAAATGACATTAGAAATGTAACGAGAGAAAGCCTTCGTGATTCATTTGGAATGGTACTTCAGGAAACGTGGCTTCGAGCTGCATCTGTCAGAGATAACATAGCTTACGGAAGAGAAGATGCCCCGATTGAAGAGATTATAGAAGCTGCGAAGAAGACTCATGCGGATCATTTCATAAAAAGACTTCCTAACGGATATGACACAGTTCTCGGCGAAGATGGCGGAAGCCTTTCGGAAGGACAGAGGCAGCTGCTATGTATAACAAGGGTAATGTTAAATCTTCCTCCGATGCTCATACTTGATGAAGCAACAAGTTCCATAGATACCAGAACAGAAAGGTATGTACAGGATGCATTTTCAACTCTTATGAAGGGACGAACCAGCTTTATAGTTGCACACAGACTGTCTACAATCAAGTCGGCTGATACTATCCTTGTTGTTAAAGGCGGAAATATAATAGAACAGGGCAATCATGATGAACTGCTCAGCATGGGCGGATTTTATAAAGAGCTTTATATGAGTCAGTTTGATACTGTACCGGAAGGTTGATTTTTCGGTGTGCTGAAATTATAATAGCGATGAATGAATTAAGAAATTTGAGGTGATTATTATGAAACTGTCAGATGTAAATATGTCTAAAGAAGAGCTTATTAGTACGGCTCATAAATATCTCAATGAATCACTTATGAAAAGATATGATATCGTTGCAGAAGAGGGGCATGATATGTATCTCGTTGATGCAGACGGTACGGAGTATCTGGATTTTATAGGCGGTATTGCCGTAAATGCTACGGGGCACTGCTGCGAGGCTGTTGTAAATGCCATAAAGGATCAGGCGGAAACGCTTATCCATTCATCAAATTATTTTTACAGCATTCCGCAGACCATGCTTGCAAAGATTGTTTGTGAAAATATAGGCATGGATAAATTCCAGTATCAGAATTCGGGTGCCGAGGCAAATGAAGCGATGATCAAACTCGCACGTAAATACGGAAATGACAATTTTGGTCCAAACAGAGTTAAGATAATCACAGCATACAGCTCATTCCATGGCCGTACACTTGCTACACTTATGGCAACGGGACAGCCTGATACTGCAATACAAAAGGGCTTCGGAAAAGCTGAAGATTTCGGGTTTAAGTACGCAGAGTTTAATAATATCGAATCCTTTAGAAATGCATGTGACGAAGATACTATCGCTATAATGGTAGAGCCTGTGGAGGCTGAAGGCGGTGTCATACCTGCAACTAAAGAGTTCCTTCAGGGACTCAGGGATCTCTGTGATGAAAAGAATATGCTTCTTCTTTTTGATGAAGTCCAGACCGGATGGGGCAGGACAGGAACACTTATGAGCTATATGGGATATGGAGTAAAACCTGATGTGGTTTCCATGGCTAAGGCTCTAGGTGGCGGAATGCCTATTGCGGCTATATGTGCAAGTGAAAAGGTTATGAGCACATTTGGTGCAGGTGCACACGGAACTACATTCGGAGGTAATCCGGTATGCTGTGCAGCAGCCTATGCTGAAGTGAATGAAATAATAGAAAAAAAGCTTCCTGACAACGCAAAGGAAGTGGGCGCTTATCTTATGGAAAAGCTGAAGACTCTTCCGCGTATTAAGGATGTAAGAGGAAAAGGTCTTCTTGTAGGCGTCGAATTTGAAGAAGATATTGCAATGCAGTTAAAGCATGATGCAGGAGAGAAGGGGCTTCTCTTTACAGTGATAAAGCCGAATCTCATCCGTATGATACCACCGCTCATTGTAACTAAAGAAAACTGTGATAAGGCTGTGGATATTCTTCGTGAGGTTTTATAACTATAAGCGACTGTATTATAGAAAGGGTGTTAAAAATGGAACGCGAAAACGCATGGAAAGCATATGATGAAAAAGAAGTTGATAAAGTGTTTTTACTCAGTGAAGAGTATAAAGATTATCTCTTTAAAGGTAAAACTGAACGTGAAGGCGTTAAGTACATTATAGAAAAGGCAAAAGAAGCAGGATATAAGAACCTGGACTCTTATATAAAGAAAGGTAAAAACATAAAGGCAGGAGATAAGATATATGCAGTAAACATGGGCAAGTCGGTTGCCATGTTTAATATCGGCACAGACCCTATAGAAGACGGGATGAACATACTCGGGGCACATATTGATTCTCCACGTATGGATGTAAAACAAAATCCTCTTTATGAGGACAGTGACCTTGCCTTTCTTGATACTCATTATTACGGTGGTATCAAGAAGTATCAGTGGGTTACTCTGCCTCTTGCAATTCACGGAGTATTTGCTAAGACAGACGGAACGACTGTTGATTTTAATATAGGTGAAGATGATAATGATCCGGTATTCTGTGTGACAGACATTTTGATCCACCTTGCTCAAAGTCAGATGGAAAAGAAGGCAGCAAAAGCTGTTGAGGGAGAAGACCTCGATCTTCTTATAGCTTCAAGACCGCTTGTTACTCTTGAAAAGGATTCCAAGGGTAAAAAGAAGGAGAAAAATGCTGAGAGTGAGCTTGTCAAAAAACAGGTTCTTGACATACTGGAGAAGAAATACGGTCTTAAAGAAGAGGACTTTATGTCTGCAGAACTTGAAATAGTACCTGCAGGAAAACCAAGAGATATGGGTATAGATAAATCAATGATACTTGCCTACGGTCAGGATGACAAGGTGTGCGCATTTACATCTCTTAAGGCTATGGTAAATGTTAAGAAGGTTAAGAAAACTTCCTGCACACTTCTTGTTGATAAGGAGGAGATAGGCTCGGTAGGAGCAACAGGAATGCAGTCGCGTTTCTTTGAAAATGCAGTTGCGGAGATCATTTCTCTTCTTTCAGATAATGATGGAAAAGTGCCTTGTGATATCTTACTTAGAAGATGCCTTGCCAATTCAAATATGCTTTCTTCTGATGTAAGTGCAGGCTTTGACCCGCTATATGCATCCTGCTTTGAAAAGAAAAATGCTGCATTTCTCGGAAGAGGAATGGTATTCAATAAATTTACCGGCGCAAGAGGAAAGTCGGGTTCAAACGATGCTAATGCCGAGTACATCGGTAAGCTTCGCGGTATACTTGAGAAAAATAAGGTTTACTACCAGACTGCCGAACTCGGTAAGGTTGACGTAGGCGGCGGCGGTACAATAGCTTATATACTCGCGCTCTACGGAATGAATGTTATTGACTGTGGTGTGGCTGTTCTTTCAATGCATGCACCTTGGGAAGTAACTTCAAAAGCTGATATTTATGAAACTGAAAAGGGATATGAGGCATTCCTCAGTGAAGCATAGGATTTCTATGAAAAAGATCAGAACTAAGATTTCATATATCGTCATTTTGGCATGTATAATAACATGCCTTTTTGGCGTTTATAATGACAGTTCATATGCATCGGGAGACAATGTTTCAACCGATTATAATCAGATACTTTATAATGTCAGTAACGGTCTTGGAAGTAACAGGGTAAATGCCGTCTATCAGACTGCATCAGGTTATATCTGGATCGGTACGGATGCAGGCCTTTACAGATTCAACGGAAATGAATTTCGTATCTATAATCTCTGGGATACAGACAGAGAAGATGTATATGTTATTAACTCTCTTTATCAGGACAAAGACGGAAGACTTTGGGTTTCCACCAAAAACTATGGTCTTTTCTACATAAAAGGGAGTGAAACGGTACATTTTACAAATGATTATTATAACGGAGTAAAGAATATAAGAGCTGTCTGTGGGACGCCTGACGGGACAATCTATGTTGCGACAGCTTACGGACTCTATACAGCAAGTACAGAAGAGGCGTCTCTTACGAGGATTGAGGACCTTGCCGGAAAGAGAGTGGATGACCTTGCCTTTTATGATGGAAAGGTCTGGGGTATCAGCAGAGGAAAAACGCTTTTCAGTATTGACAGCAGCATGAATATAGAGTCAAAGGATACTGAAAGCATAACTCCGGATGAACTTACCTGTATCGAAGCAACCGAAGATAATCTCTATATAGGTACTTCGGGAAGAACGGTCATAAGAAGTAAAGGCTTTATTGGAATGACCACATTTAATTCCGGAAAGGAATCCATTAATGACATTACATATCATAACGGAAATCTTTATATATGTGCCGATACCGGAATAGGTTATATAAAGAAAAACGGAGAGTATGTAAGTGTAAAAGATACTTTGGCAGACAGTTATATATCCGATTCAATCGTTGATTACGAAGGTAATCTCTGGTTTGCGTCCTCAAGACTCGGCCTTCTTCTTATGTCTATAAGTAAGTTTTCCGATTACAGCAAGGTGAGCGAACTGAGTGAAGAGATAACAAACAGTGTAAATACATATAATGATGATATGTACTTTTGCACAGATAAGGGACTTGTTATAGTTGCAAGTACCGGAGATGCTGTTACAAATGAACTGACGGAGGCGCTTGCTGATTCAAAGGTGAATGATATCACATTTGACAGCAGGGGCAATACATGGGTATGTACACCAAGAATATCGGGGCTTATAAAGTATTCGCCTGACGGTACTGTAAGGAACTTTGGGATAAATGACGGACTTCCAAGTTACAGGATAACGAGAGCGATAGAACTTTCGACAGGTGATATAGCGGTAGCAACCGATAACGGTATCGCAATTATAGATAAAAATGACAAGGTTAAGGAAACCTATACAGAAGAAAACGGACTTGCCTATCCTTTTATAAATACCATTTACGAGACAAAGGACGGAGAGATTTTCGCAGGCTCTGAAGGCGGCGGTTTATATACCATAAAAGACGGAAAGGTCACAAATTACGATTCTACCCAGGGGCTTAATTCCGATAATGTAATAAGTGTTGCTGAAGGCAGGGATTGTATATATCTCGGAACTGACAACGGCCTTTTTGTGATGGACGGAAGCATAAGACAGATTTCGAGTGTGGATTATTCAAATAATATTTACAGCATTATCATGAATGGTAATGAGGTATGGCTTATAGGCTCTAAGGGTATTCTTCGTACATCTGAAGATGAACTTCTTTCGGCAAGCGGTATTAAGGGAAGATACTGGGCGTCGGGTGACGGACTTTCCAAAACGATAACTATTAATTCAAAGAGTTTTATGGATAAAAACGGCCTTCTTTACATTTGCTGTAATGAAGGAATAATGACTCTTGATACAAGGAATATAAGAAAAAATGAAAGTATTCCGAAATTTGCTGTTTCATCAATTGATGTTGATGGAGAAACATTTTTTTATGACCAGATAGGTGGAAGCCTCACACTTCCGAAGGATGCTAACAGGGTAACTATATCATTTTCACTTCTCTCATATGCAAACCATGAGAATGGAAGCGTAGAGTACAGACTTAAGGGAGTAGATACAGAACCTGTAAGAATTAACGGTGATCAGCTTATGCAGGTTGTATATACCAATCTTCCGGGCGGACACTATACATTTTCTCTGATAGCCCAAAATGGTGATGGCGTTAAAGGTGAAGAAGAGGTTACGTTTAAGGTAAATAAAAAATACGGTTTCTTCGAGAATACATTCGTATGGATAATGATACTTCTTCTTGCACTGCTCCTTACTGTCGGAATAGTATATGTATCTCACAAATACAGAAAACAGCTTGCCGGTAAAGAGGACGAGCTTATCCGTCTTTCAAAGGAACATGAAAATGCAGTGAGGTCGAGTACTGCGAGAACCGACTTCGTTGCAAATATGAGTAATGATATCAAGATTCCTATAAATTCCATCATCCGGCTTGCGGAAAATGTAAGGGACATGCATCCTGCTTCCGAAGAAGAGAAGATAAGTCTGGACAGTATCATAGAGTCCGGTAATAAGATAATAGAGAAGATTGATGAGAGCATAGTTCTTGCACAGCTTGAATCGGGAAGAGCGAAAGGAAAAGAAGAGCCTTATTCGGTTACAACGCTTATGTGTGATGTTTCAGATTATGTTGTAAACAGTCTGGGGGACAGTCAGGTAAGATTCATGGTGGATCTTGGAAAAGATATACCCGACATACTTATAGGCGATTATGAGAAGATAAGGAAAATTCTTACAATTCTTCTTGATAATGCCGTGAAGCACACCAAGGAAGGCTCGATCACGCTTTCGGTTGACAGCTTCCCTTATAATTCTGAATCTGAAAAGGATATGGTCACGCTTAACTTTACTATATCCGATACAGGTGTGGGACTTACGGAGGAAGCGCTCCTTAATCTTTTCGACATACAGAAATCCGAGAACGGACGTATGAATGTAAGTCTTACGGTTGCAAAGAAGCTTTCCGAACTGCTTGGAGGAGAACTTGTCGCCGACAGTACTTACGGCGCCGGCTCAACATTTACGCTTTCTCTTATCGAGAATAAGGGTGATAAGAAGATATATTCAACGGTTGAATCCGATGATGTCTATATGATGTCCCTGCAGGAAGCAGAAAAGCTTATGGCTAAGGATGTGAGTGCCCTTGTTGTTGATGATGTTGATGTAAACAGAACGGTTGATATTTCAGTACTAAACCGTTTTGAGATAAAAACAGATGTTGCAACATCGGGACTAAGCTCCATAGATATGGTTATGAATAATAAATACGATATAGTATTTATGGATGCAGTGATGCCTGTTATGAGCGGTGTAGATGCCTTAAAGGAGATAAGGGAACTTACAGGATCGAGATATAAAAAGCTTCCGGTCATTGCTATGTCAGAGGATGCTACAGGAGAAGACAGAAGCGGACTTATCGAGGCTGGTTTCAATGATGTTATGCTTAAGCCTATGGATATACGTCATGTGGCTTCCATACTTAAAAAACATCTTCCTTCGTATAAATTTATGGAAAGACCTGCCGCACCTTCAAATTATCTGACAGAAACAAGATACTGGGACGGACTTTCAAAGCTTGGCAGTGAGATAGATACAACACTTGGACTTGAAAAGATAGGCGGAAGTATCGAAGTTTATAATAAGGTTCTTACGGCGTTCTATAACCAGAATGAGGGACAGCCGAATGAACTTCCCGGAATTTTTGCTGAAAGCCTTCGCGGATTCCGTAACAGGATCCATAATATAAGAAACGGTGCTATCAATATAGGGGCTTCAAGTCTTGCAAATGAGGCTACGAAACTTGAGTCGGCAATCAATATCGGAAACAGGACATATGTAAGAAATAATCTTACTTCATTTACCGTATATCTTAAGAAGGTTGTAACCATGGTAGGAGAGTATCTTGATTTTGTGGACAGGATTAAGGGGCTTTCCGATGAAGAATATGATAAGCTTCTTAAGGCTGAAAGTGCCGAAGAAGTAAAGACAGATGAGCAGCCGGAAAATACGGGCAGCATTAAAGAAGTGATAGACAGAAAATATCTTGACAGCATGGATCTTTCTGCCAAGAAAAGGGATGATTCCAAGATAAGGAAGAGACTTAAGGATATAAAGTCATTTAAGTATGGTCCTGATGATGAGGAATTCATAGACGCACTAAGCGCTGCCGTAAAGGAAAGGGATTATGAAACCATAAGCGAGCTCATTGTTACTTACCTCAGTTTAAAGTATTAATAACAAACTGCCATATGACGCCATATGGCAGTTTTTGTATTTAAAAAAATACATTTAAAACATTTACAACTATCAGTGATTATTATATAAAATACATGGATGGTATTCGAAAGAAACTGTACCCGAAAGACTAAGAAACGTCTTGGCATCACCTTTTTATATGATCCTTTTGGGGACTGAGATAAGGAGGTGAAAGTATGAAGATTGGATTTATCGGAGCCGGTCGTGTGGGCTTTACTCTGGCAAAGTATATGAAACTGCATGGAATATCCGTGACAGGTTTTTACAGTCGGACAAGAGAACACAGTATGGAAGCGGCAGCATTTACCGATACTTTATGCTACGAAACTTTAGACGAATTAGTTAAAGACAGTGACGTCATTTTTCTTACGGTAAGTGACAGAGCTGTAGAAGAGGTTTATGAAGGGCTAAAACGCCTTCCTCTTAAAGGAAAAATTCTTTGCCACACAAGTGGTGCCATGACATCTAAGGTGTTCACCGATTCTTTGTCTATAGGTGTGTATGGTTATTCGGTTCATCCTATATATGCGGTAAGCGATAAGCTTACGTCATATGAAAATTTCCAAAATGCTTTTATTACAATTGAAGGACATGAAAAGTACCGTGATGAATTAATCTCACTTTTTTCCGGCATGGGTCTTAAGACAGGTGTTATAGGAGAAGAAGATAAGGCTAAATATCATGCGGCTGCGTCTATTGTCAGCAACATGGTATGCGGAATCTTTGATATGGCAGAAAGACTTCTTATGGAATGCGGGTTTAGTGAGAAAAGTGCAGAAAATGCATTGTCAGGACTCTTTCTTGATAATGCAAAGGGAATAGTAAAAAGAGGTGCAGCGTCGCAGCTGACAGGTCCTATCGAAAGAGGGGACATAGACACTGTGAAAAAACATCTTGATACCTTGAGCGCCCAGGACAGGGAGGCATACAAGGCACTTGCTGTATTGGTTCTGGATTTAGCAAAAAAGAAGAATGGAAAAGGAGAAGCCTATGAAAAACTCAGTCGTTACATTTCAGGAAATGAAGGATAAGGGTGAGAAAATCACCATGCTTACAGCTTATGATTATTCCACAGCAAAACTGGTGGATGCAGCGGGGATTAACTCGATTCTCGTAGGAGATTCGCTGGGCAATGTAATGCTCGGTTATGAAGATACAGTATCTGTAACAATGGAAGACATGATACATCACGGGGCAGCAGTCGCAAGAGGTGCAAAAAATGCCCTTGTTATAATAGATATGCCTTTTATGTCATATCAAACAAGCACGTATGACGCAGTTGTAAATGCCGGAAGGCTCATGAAGGAAGGCAGAGCCGGAGCAGTTAAGCTCGAAGGCGGAACCGAGATGGCAGATGTGATAAAGCAGATAACAAGAGCAAGTATCCCTGTATGCGCCCATATAGGACTTACACCGCAGAGTATCAATGCATTTGGAGGATACAAAATTCAGGGTAAGACTCTTGATGCGGCGAAGAAACTTATAGAAGATGCTCATGCTGTTGAAGATGCGGGAGCTTTCGCGGTTGTTCTTGAATGTGTTCCGGCAGCTCTGGCTGAGATAGTTACAAAGGAACTTCATATTCCGACTATCGGAATCGGAGCCGGTTCAGGGGTAGACGGACAGGTTCTTGTATATGCAGATATGCTTGCGCTTTTCAGTGATTACAAACCTAAGTTTGTTAAGCAGTTTGCCAACCTTTCGGAAGAGGTGGTAAATGCATTTAAGGCTTATGACGCTGAAGTTAAGGCAGGGGTATATCCGGCGCCTGAACATACATATGCTATTTCTGATGATGTTATAAATAAACTATACTAAGACTATAATAAATGTCCATATTTTGGATGAAGGGAGAAAAAATGAAGGTAGTTAAGACGGTAGATGAAGTAAGAGAGGCTGTAAAAGGATGGCGTAAGGAAGGGCTTTCGGTAGGACTTGTTCCCACAATGGGCTTTCTTCATGCGGGCCATCAGTCACTTATCGCAAAATCAGTAGAGGATAATGACAGAACCGTTGTTTCTGTTTTTGTGAATCCAATGCAGTTCGGACCGACTGAGGATCTTGAGAGTTATCCAAGAGATATAAACAGGGATGCAAAACTCTGTGAGGATACGGGAGTAGATCTTATATTTAATCCGGAGCCTTCGGAAATGTATAAAGACGGTTTTGTTTCATTTGTAGATATGAACGGGCTTACAAACCATCTGTGCGGCATTTCGAGACCGGTACATTTCAGAGGAGTTTGTACTGTGGTAAACAAGCTTTTTAATATAGTTCAGCCGGACAGGGCGTATTTCGGACAGAAAGATGCACAGCAGCTTGCGGTTATAAAGAGAATGGTTACGGATCTTAATATGAATCTTGAAATCATAGGCTGTCCTATTGTAAGAGAAGCAGACGGGCTTGCCATGAGTTCAAGAAACACATATATGAATCAGGAAGAAAGAAAAGCCGCTCTTATCCTAAGTAAGTCTATAAAGCTCGGGCAGGATATGGTAAACAGTGGTGAGCGTGATGCAGACAAAATAAAAACAGCCATGAAGGAACTGATAGAAAGTGAACCTATGGCAGAGATAGATTACGTGGAAATAGTTGATAATCTTACTATGGAGAGCATCGATACAGTTAAAGAAGGTACTTTATGTGCAATTGCTGTAAAGATCAATAACAAAGTAAGACTGATAGATAATTTTATATATTAAAACTTTATGCTGTGATGCCCGGTAAATCGAGTATAAAAGGAAAGGAAAAAACATGCAGATAAATGTTCTGAAAAGTAAGATACACAGAGCTGTTGTAACAGAGGCGGCACTTGACTATGTGGGAAGTATAACTATAGATGAAGAACTCATGGACGGTGCGGGGCTGGTAGAATATGAGAAGGTTCAGGTCGCAGATGTGGATAACGGTAACAGACTTGAAACATATGTTATTGCGGGAGAAAGAGGCAGCGGAATGATCTGCCTTAACGGGGCTGCCGCAAGACTTGTATCTGTCGGAGATAAAGTTATAATCATGAGCTATGCAGAGATGACTCCGGAGGAGTTTAAGGAAAATCCTCCAAAGGTTGTTTTTGTTGATTCAAATAATAAGGTGGCACGTATAACGCATTACGAAAAGCACGGACAGTTATTTGATGAGCTTGCAAATAACTAAACAACTGTTATAGAATAAGTACCGGAGAGGAGGTAAGTGTATGCTTAGTGGAAAAAAGATTCTTCTCGGAATATCCGGCGGAATTGCAGCATATAAAATGGCAAATGTTGCGAGCATGCTTGTAAAGCTCGGTGCGGACGTCAGAGTTGTTATGACAGAAAATGCAACGAAGATCATTACAAAAGAGGCATTTGAAGTTCTGACAAAGAATAAAGTCTATACAGATGTATTTGATCAGAATCCTGCTGATGTGAAGTTTGTTCCTCATATTACGCTTGGTGAAGAGGCGGACGCCATTCTGATCGCACCTGCAACTGCAAATATTATAGGGAAACTGGCAAATGGAATTGCGGATGATATGTTATCCACGACAGTTCTTCCTGCAAGATGTCCTGTCATTATAGCGCCGTCAATGAATGTGCATATGTATGAAAACAGGATAGTACAGGATAATATTGAAAAGCTGAAAAGATTCGGCTACGAAATCCTTGAACCGGCATCAGGGCACCTTGCCTGCGGATATGACGGTAAAGGAAAGCTTCCGAGTGAGGATGAGCTAGTTGATTCTCTCCTTAAAGCTGTCGCAAAGCCTCATGATATGGAGGGACTGAAAGTGCTTGTTACGGCAGGACCTACAAGGGAAGCCTTTGATCCGGTAAGGTTCATAACAAATCATTCATCAGGAAAGATGGGGTATGCACTTGCAGAGGTTGCAGCTATGAGAGGAGCTGAAGTTACGCTTATCTCAGGACCGACATTCATAAAAAAACCTTACGGTATAAAGATAATCGATACGGTATCTGCTGAAGATATGTATAATGCCGTTATGAGCGAGGAGAAAGAGCAGGATATAATAATCATGTCTGCGGCGGTTGCTGATTATACACCTATATGCGCTGCGGATGAAAAGATAAAGAAAAATGACGGCGATATGACGATTTCTCTTAAGAGAACACATGATATACTGAAGACACTGGGTGAAAACAAAGGTGAAAAACAGTTTATCTGCGGATTTTCAATGGAGACAGAAAATGTCATCGAAAACTCAAGAGCCAAGCTTGGTAAGAAGAAGGCCGATATGATATGCGCCAACAGCCTTCGAACACCGGGTGCCGGATACATGGTTGATACTAATGTTGTGACGATCATTACCAAGGATAATGAAGAAGAGCTGCCTATCATGTCAAAACACGATGTTTCGGACAGAATATATGATGCAATATTAAGAGAAAGAGCGGCTCAAAATAATTGAATAAACTTCTGTGTTATGATAAAATACTTTGGAAATGAAAAGTCGTTTCCAAAGTATTTTTTTAGATTTCGGAGGATTTAAAGTGGAAGCATATAAGCAGGAATTTGTGGATTTTATGTTGGAGAGTCAGGTGCTCAAGTTTGGTGATTTCACGCTAAAAAGTGGCAGAAAGTCACCGTTTTTTATGAATGCCGGATTATACACAACAGGTTCACAGTTAAAAAGGCTTGGTGAATACTATGCTAAAGCTATTCATGAAACATACGGTGATGATTTTGATGTGATATTTGGACCGGCATACAAGGGAATACCTATAAGTGTTGCCGTTGCCATAGCATATAGTGAACTGTATGGACAGGAGAAAAGATACTGTTCCAACAGAAAAGAAGCAAAGGATCATGGTGATGCGGGAATACTTCTCGGAAGTCCTATTAAGGATGGGGACAGAATTGTTGTTGTAGAGGATGTTACAACATCAGGCAAGTCTATGGAAGAGACTATTCCTATCATAAAGGCACAGGGTGATATAACCATAATCGGACTCATGGTTTCGCTCAACAGATGCGAGAAAGGAAAGGGTGAGAAAAGCGCTCTTGAAGAGATATCCGATATTTACGGTTTTAGAACCGGTGCTATAGTTTCAATGAATGAGATTACGGATTATCTTGTTCAGACAAAGGTTATTGATGATGAGCTTTTGGGAAGAATCAAAGCTTATTACGAAGAATACGGTGTTAAGGAGGGTTAATTGTGGAAAAGGTTTATAAAACTATGAAATCAGCCGGTGTTTCATGTATAGTTGTGGGAATTCTTCTCATAGTAATCGGTATTACATTTGGAACGCTTAATATTGTTACCGGTGGAAGACTGATGAAGAACAGAAGTAACATTTTATTCTAGTTAATAAGATAAAAGATCATGTACAGGATTAAGGAAATTCTAAAAGACATTCTCGTTTCATATGAGTTTTATTTTAGCGTAAGTCTCATATATTTTGAATTATTCTTTCATTTTATGAGATTTGATTTTAATGTCACAGATACACTTACAATTGTTCTTTTTTCTATCTGTTTTGGTGTTGTGATCGGTATAGTTGCAAGTCTTCTTCGTAAGAAGGGCAGGGTTATATATACCGTCATAGTATCAATACTTATTTATCTATATTTTATTGCTCAGCTCATCTATAATTATGTATTCAATTCATATCTGTCCATTTCAGGAGTAGGTGAGATGACAAATCAGGCGGTTGATTTCAGGGTGGTTGTTTTTCATGCTATCATCGCAAAGCTTCCTGTAGTTCTGCTTTGGCTTATACCGTTACTGTTTTATATCATAATCGGAAGGAAGATACTTTCCGATGAAAGGCATAAGCTTACTGTTTATCTGTTCCAGTTATTATATGTTGTAATCTTCGGATTCTATATCTATCTTTTCCTGTTTGCCAATGATTCAGGATATAATTCGGGACTTTCACTTATTAGTTCATATGACTCTGTTGATAAGTCCATTGAAAAACTCGGTGTAATGGAAAGCGCCTTTCTCGATGCCGAGTACGGAGTGAAAAGGCTTCTCGGACTTGATAAAGAAACGGGCGATTTTGCGCGTAATACCGGATACAGACCTGATGAAGTAAAAAAGGCTGATGACCTTATCGAAAAAGGAACCAGGAGTGATGCCGATAAAGGGACGCCAACGGATGTTGCGGAAAAGATCACGGAAGAAGTGACTACGGAAGAGGTTATCGATACATCACCTAATGTTCTCAATATTGATTTTGATAAAGTAAATGAAACAGCAGGTTCAGAAAGTATTACTGCAATAAGTGATTACCTGAAAACAGCGCAGCCTACGAATAAAAATGAATACACAGGAATGTTTGAAGGCTACAATCTGATTTTCATAGTAGCCGAAGGGTTTGACGGCTATGTTATTGACCCTACGAGAACACCTACACTTTACAAGATGGCTCATCAGGGATTTTGTTTCAATAACTTCTATACACCGCTCTGGTATGGATCAACAAGCGGTGGAGAATATGCCGATCTTGTCGGACTGATGCCGCGTAACGGCGGATATCTTTCGATGAAGAGAGCGGGAGATATTCAGGGAAGCCTTCCTTTTACTTTGGGAAATCAGGCTAAAAGAAATGGTTACAATGTATTTGCCTTCCATGATAATTCATACAGTTACTACAACAGAAATATAACTCATCCGCTTCTTGGATATGATAACTGGACGGGCATCGGTAACGGACTTCCTTATGAATCATACGATAACGGCAAGCCTATATGGCCGCAGTCGGATCTTCTGATGGAAGAAAATACATTTGAACTTTATAAAGATAAAGAACCGTTTCATACTTACTATCTTACTGTAAGCGGGCATCTTGAGTATAATTTCGGCGGTAATGCGATGTCTATGAGACATAAGGATCTGGTTGATGATCTTCCTTATGGAGATGAGACTAAAGCATATGTAGCATGTCAGTACGAACTGGAGCTCATGCTTGATGCACTTCTTTCGGATTTAAAGAAGGAGGGAATTTCAGAGCATACGGTTATAGCGCTGGTTGCCGATCATATTCCGTATAACAGTAAGACTGTTGTTGATGAACTAGCCGGAAAGTCACTTGACAGTACCTTTGAATGGCATAAAAATACATTTATACTATACTGTGATGGTATGGACAGAGTTAGTGTGAATAAGGTGGCGATGAGCCTTGATGTGCTTCCGACAATCTCAAACCTTATGGGGTTTGATTATGATTCCAGACTCCTTGCGGGGCAGGACATCCTTTCTGACAATGAAGGGCTTGTTATATTTAACGACGGAAGTTTCATGACTGACAGCTGCAGGTTCAATGCCTCGACCGGGGAAGTGACCGGGAATATGGATCAGGACTATATAGATTATTATATGGATGTTGTAAAGAATAAGAAAAATGTATCTGATGCTATACTGACTAACAATTATTATAAATACATAGAGGAGTATATACCTAATGGACAAGACTGATATTAATATACTTAGATGTTTAAAGAAAAATGCGAGACTGACAGCTTCCTCTATCAGTGAAGAAATAGGTCTTTCTGTTTCAGCAGTCATTGAAAGAATCAGAAAGATGGAGAATAGCGGAGTGATAAGAGGCTATACCATAGAAGTTGACCCAAGAGTTACGGGTAACAATATGGTTGCTCTTATGGAGGTAAGCCTCAGACATCCTGATTATTACGAGGGTTTTGTTGACCTCATTAAAGAAAGTGACTGCATTGCAGCTTGTTATTATCAGACAGGTGAGTTTGATTTTGTGCTCAGGATAGTGACAGACTCAACAGAAGGTCTGGATGATGCCTATAAGATTGTTAAGGGCTACGAAGGTGTTGAAAAAACTGAAACACATATAGTTCTTAGAACAATAAAAGAAGAAATGGGAAGTATACCTGAAGGTTTCGGCCTGTAATAACAGAATTTATGGAGTAATTATTAATGTTAAAAGAAAAAATACTTCAGGATTTAGAAGAGAATAGGGGAATGCCAATTTCAGGTCAGGAACTCGCAAGGAAGTATGATGTTTCCAGAAATGCCGTGTGGAAGGCTGTAAACTCTCTTAAAGAGGAAGGGCATGATATAATATCCGGCAAAAACAGGGGGTATTATATCAGTGAAACCTGTGACAAAGTATCTGCGCAGGGTATAAGAAGCTTTCTTCCGGATGAATATAAGGGTATGAACATTAAATGCTTTGACTCGATTGATTCGACTAACAGTGAAGTGAAGAGGCAGCTTATAGAAGGACTTGAGTCGCCTTTTCTTGTTTATGCTGAAACACAGACCGGTGGAAGGGGAAGACTTGGAAGAAGCTTTTTCTCTCCGCCGGGGGCAGGGATATACATGTCGCTCTATTATAAAGTTGACGGAGGGGTGAAGAGTCCGATGCAGATTACAATGGCGGCTGCGGTTGCGGTTATAAGAGCCATTGAAAAACTGACAAAGGTAAAACCGTCTGTCAAATGGGTTAATGATATTTTCATAGGCGACAAAAAAACAGGAGGCATACTTACTGAGTCCGTTATGAGTCTCGAAAACGGAATGCTTGAAAATGTTATAGTGGGTATAGGCATAAATGTAAAGAAAGTTAAACTTCCTCCTGAATTAAAAGATATAGTTACATCCATAGGAGATAAATCGCTTAACAGGAATATGTTCATTGCCGAAATTATAAAGAATCTCCTTATACTTTTCAGTGAAATGGATGTTGATAATTTCATGGATGAATATATAGAACATTCAAATGTTACCGGTAAGAAAGTGAAGTATGAATCGGAAAGCGGCAGTGCCATAGGTATTGTGCAGGGGATAGAGAGAGATGGTTCTCTGCTTGTGAAAAGAGAGGATGGCATAAAAGACCGGGTAGTCACGGGTGAAATTCTTTTCCGTGAATAAAATTTAAAAAGACTTGAAAAATCGGTTGACACTAATTCTTTGTTGTGGTAATATACACACGTTGCAGAAATGCAACGTATGCGCGAGTGGCTCAGCGGTGGAGCATCTCCTTGCCAAGGAGAGGGTCGCGGGTTCGATTCCCGTCTCGCGCTTTTACTTATTTATGGGATGTTCTGGAACTAGAGTTTTGTTTCAGAACATTTTTCATATATAGTTTTTTCTGTCAAAAATGCAAAGGTAATTATAATGAAGACCAGATTTAAGGATGCATTTGAAAAGTTTAAGAGTATTATTAAGAAGGCAAATAACCTTCCTCTATGGAGATGGGTGCTGCTCTGTTTTATCATTGCAGTACTTCTGGAATTTACTCTTGAAATTCTTGGAAGACGCAGCCCTATCAGTGCGGTTCTTTTTGTTATACATTCGCCTCTTGCATTTATCTATAATATTTTCCTGGTATTCTTTACGCTTTTACTTGGCCTGCTCATTAAAAAGAGGGTATTTATGGTCGGGTTCATATCTGTTCTCTGGTTTGCTATGGGAACTATCAATTTCTTTGTCCTCGGGCACAGGATAACACCTTTTTCATTTATTGACTTTTTAATGGTTTCGGATGTTATGAGTATGATGGATGTTTATTTTAAAACATACCAGCAGTTCCTCATATTCTTTGGAATATTTTTAGTTATTGCGCTTATTGTCTTTGCGTTTATTAAGATGCCTAAGATAAAGGGCAGTGTTCACTATGTTACTACCATACTAATCTGCTTTGCGGCATTTGCTATTCTCTATATTCTTACGATACTTGGAATAAAGACAGATATTATCTCAGATGACTTTTCCAATCTCGGTACTGCATACAAGGATTATGGATTTGCTTACTGCTTTTCAAACAGCGTGATCGATGTCGGGATAGGGAAGCCGGATGATTATTCAAAGGAGCACATGGACGAAGTTTATATGCAGATTGATGAGTCCGCTACTCCGGAAAACAAATACAGGAATTATAAAAATAAAAACAAAACAAGAAGAAATAAAAAACCTGATATAATTGTAATTCAGCTTGAGTCATTCATTGATATAGGAAGAGTGGATGGTGTAAAGACTGATATCGAGTCAATTCCTAATTTTAAGAAGTATGAGTCGGCTTATCCGTCAGGATTTCTTACAGTTCCGGCTATAGGGGCAGGTACTGCAAATACGGAATTTGAGATTCTGACAGGAATGAATTCAAAGGATTTTGGTGCCGGTGAATATCCGTATAAAACTATTCTTACCGAGATGCCTTGTGAGAGCCTTGCCCAGATACTAAGGAGGAACGGTTACGGAACTCATGCGATACATAATAACAGAGCGAAGTTTTACAGCAGAGATGAGGTATATCCTAACCTTGGATTCGATACATTTACTTCACTTGAGTATATGACACATATCGAAAGAACAGAGACTAACTGGGCTAAGGACAGCATACTTGTAGATGAGATTATCAAGGCTCTTGATTCAACTGATCAGCAGGATTTTGTATTTACCATATCGGTTCAGGGACACGGCAAGTATCCTAAGGAAGAACTTAAATGCGAAGAGCATGTTAAGGTTACAAGGGATGACGAGGATCCTGTTCTTACCAATCAGTTTGGATATTTTGTTAATCAGTGCTATGAGATGGATCAGATGATAGCAGCTCTCAAGAAGAAACTGGATGAAAGAGGGGATAAATACATTCTTTTCCTTTACGGAGACCATATACCGAGTCTTGAGTTTTCAGACGGTCAGTTTAAATCCGGTGAAATCAACCAGACTGAATATGTTATTGTCAATAACATGGGAATATCCATGAAGGATAAAGATATTTACACCTACGAATTTTCTGATATTCTTCTTTCTACCCTCGGTTTTGAAAGAGGAGTTATGCAGAAGGCTCATGACAGATTTCTTGTAATGGAGGAAAGCGAGCCTTCGTATAAAGATGCTCAGCTGAATCTGGAATTCGATATTCTTTACGGAAATCAATTCATTTACGAAAATATTGAGCCTTATACCCGCATAGATATGAAGATGGGTATAAGTGATATAAGTATTACGAATGTTGAGCAGAATGCTGATGGAAGCATAACTGTGAAAGGTGAATATTTTACTGAGTTTTCCAAGGTTCTTATTGATGATGAGAGGATTGAGACTCAATATGTGGATGAGAATACGCTCTATATCGAGCCTGATAACTTTAATGATGAGCTGATTTCCGGGGAAACAGTCCTTAGGGTGGCTCAGATAGATAAGAATAAGCATATTCTGTCTGAAACGGATGATTTCATTTATCAATGACAAATAGTAAAAAATTTGATAAAATCCGATCGAAATTTCGGCATTTTACTATGTTGACACTAATCTATTAGTTTGTTACTATACGTAATATTTATCAGTCACCAAATCAGTGGCCGGATTATAAGAGAAAAAGTTTAAAAAAATAATAAAAGAAAAGGAGAACATCATGAGCAAGATTATCGGTGAAGGCATTACATTTGACGACGTTTTATTAATTCCCGGCTATTCGGAAGTTCTGCCAAGTATGGTAGATATTACTACTAATCTTACGAAAAAGATCAAGCTTAATATACCGCTTATGAGTGCAGGTATGGATACTGTTACGGAGCATCGCATGGCTATAGCTATGGCAAGACAAGGTGGTATAGGTGTTATCCATAAGAATATGAGTATAGAGGAACAGGCTGAAGAGGTTGATATGGTTAAGCGTTCTGAGAACGGAGTTATAACAGATCCATTCTCACTTTCAGCCACGCATACACTTGCAGATGCAGATGACCTCATGGCAAAGTACAGGATCTCAGGCGTTCCGATCACAGATAACGGAAAGCTTGTTGGTATCATAACAAACAGGGATCTTAAATTTGAAACTGATTATACAAAGAAGATCAAAGATGTAATGACATCCGAGAATCTTATTACAGCAAAAGAAGGAATCACTCTTGAGGAAGCAAAGAGTATACTCTGGGCAGCTCGTAAAGAAAAGCTTCCTATCGTAGATGAAGCAGGGATGCTCAAAGGCCTTATTACCATTAAAGATATCGAGAAAGCTATAAGATATCCTGATGCTGCTAAAGATTCTAAGGGAAGGCTTCTTTGTGCAGCTGCAGTCGGAGTAACTGCAGATGTTACGGACAGAATAGATGAACTTGTAAAAGCTCATGTAGACGCAATTGTTATTGATACAGCTCATGGCCATTCTGCAAATGTACTTCGTACATTTAAGATGATCAAGGACAAGTATCCGGATCTTGATGTAATAGCAGGTAATGTTGCTACAGGTAAGGGTACTAAGGCTATGATCGAAGCCGGAGTTGATGCAGTTAAGATCGGTATAGGACCGGGCTCTATCTGTACAACAAGAGTTGTTGCAGGTATTGGTGTTCCTCAGATAACAGCTATCATGCATGCATATGATGCAGCTAAGGAAGCCGGAATTCCGGTTATTGCAGACGGTGGTATCAAGTATTCGGGAGATGTCACAAAAGCTCTTGCAGCCGGTGGTGATGTTTGTATGATGGGTAGCATGTTTGCAGGTACAGATGAGGCTCCCGGAGATTATGAGCTTTATCAGGGTAGAAAATATAAGGTATACAGAGGTATGGGTTCACTTGCAGCCATGGAAAAAGGCTCAAAGGACAGATACTTCCAGTCAGGAGCTAAAAAGCTTGTTCCTGAAGGCGTTGAAGGAAGAGTTGCTTATAAGGGAAGTGTTGAAGATACAGTATTCCAGCTTATTGGCGGTCTTCGTGCAGGAATGGGTTATGTTGGAGCTGAGAACATTAAGGCTCTTCATGAAAAGGCTGAGTTCGTTAAGATAACACCGGCAGCTCTTCGTGAGAGTCATCCACATGACATACAGATAACCAAAGAAGCTCCGAACTATTCAACAACCTAAGACGATTTTATATGTAGGAGGGTGAGTCCCTCCTATATCTACGTTATAGTGTAAGATAAGATTTACTGAATTAGCAGAAAAGAGAGAAAGATGAAAAGAGAAGATATAAGAAATGTAGCTATAATAGCCCATGTAGACCATGGCAAGACAACCCTCGTTGACGGACTCCTCAGACAGAGTGGTATCTTCAGAAGCAACCAGGAGGTTGTTGAGAGGGTAATGGACTCAAATGACATCGAGAGGGAAAGAGGTATTACTATTCTATCGAAGAATACTGCAGTTGATTATAACGGTGTTAAGATCAATATTATTGACACACCCGGACATGCTGACTTCGGTGGAGAGGTTGAACGTGTACTTAAGATGGTGAACGGAGTAATACTTGTTGTCGATGCATTTGAAGGTGCGATGCCACAGACAAGATTCGTATTACAGAAGGCGCTTTCCCTTAATCTTTCCGTAATTGTATGTATCAATAAAATTGACAGACCGGATGCCAGAGTAGCAGAGGTCGAGGATGAAGTGCTTGAGCTCCTTATGGATCTTGATGCAACCGATGAACAGCTTGACTGTCCATTTGTATATGCATCTGCAAAAGAAGGAGTTGCATCATATAAGGCAGATGAGCCCGGTACAGATATGAAACCGCTCTTTGAAACTATCGTAAATCATATTCCTGCACCTGAAGGAGATCCTGATGCAGGACTTCAGATGCTTATAAGCACCATCGATTATAATGAATATACGGGACGTATAGGTGTAGGTAAGGTTGACAACGGAACTATAAGAGTGAATCAGGAAGCTGTACTTGTTAACCACCATGAGCCTGATTACCTTAAGAGGGTTAAGATCGGTAAACTTTATGAATATCAGGGACTTAACCGTTATGAGGTTGAGGAAGCAACAGTTGGTTCCATAGTTGCTCTTTCAGGTATGGAGGAGATAAAGATCGGAGATACGATATGTTCTCCTGAAAGTCCTGAGTCGATTCCGTTCCAGAAGATCACAGATCCTACGATCTCTATGGATTTCATGGTAAATGATTCGCCTCTTGCCGGTAAAGAAGGAAAGTTCGTTACTTCAAGACATTTAAGAGACAGGCTTTTCCGTGAGCTTAATACAGATGTAGGACTCAGAGTAGAAGAAACAGATTCAATGGACTGCTTCAAGGTTTCCGGAAGAGGAGAGCTTCATCTGTCTGTTCTTATCGAGAATATGAGACGTGAAGGATATGAATTTGCAGTCAGTAAGGCTGAAGTTATATATAAGACAAACGATCTGGGTAAAAAGGAAGAGCCGTTTGAAATCGCAACAATTGACGTGCCTGATGAGTATTCCGGAACTATCATTAATATGCTTGCAATGCGTAAGGGTGAAATGACAGGCATGGCGACAGCGGGAACCGGAATGACAAGACTTGAGTTCAGAATTCCTTCAAGAGGACTAATAGGCTTCCGTGGTCCATTCCTCACAGCTACAAAGGGAAATGGCGTAATCAATACATTATTCGATGGATATGATGCATATAAGGGCGATATGTCATACAGACAGAACGGCTCATTAATCGCATTTGAGGATGGTACATCAATCACATACGGACTTTTCAATGCACAGGAGAGAGGGACGCTCTTTATAGGACCGGGCGTTCAGGTTTATGCCGGTATGGTTGTTGGTGAGACCGGTCGTGCCGAGGATATTGAAGTAAATGTCTGCAAGACAAAACACCTTTCAAATACACGTGCATCAGGTTCGGATGACGCGCTTAAACTTACACCTCCGAGAATTCTTTCTCTGGAACAGGCACTGGACTTTATTGATACGGATGAGCTCCTTGAGATCACACCAAAGAATCTGAGAATTAGGAAGAAAATTCTTGATTCCAGAATGAGAATGAGGGCGTCGCGTAACGGAAATGCTTAAATACTTAAATGCATAAATACTTAAATGCCTGATATGTAATTGCTTATTGGCTTAAAAACGGTTTTGATGTAGAATTATCTGGAATGTTAATTGCTTAGTTGTATCGGAGGGGAAATGGAAAATATTATTCTTACAGGTGACAGACCTACAGGAAGACTTCATCTTGGACATTATGTTGGATCGCTCAGAAGGAGAGTGGAACTTCAGAACAGTGGTGAGTATGACAAGATATTTATAATGATAGCTGATGCTCAGGCTCTTACCGATAATTTTGATAATCCTGATAAGATCAGAGATAATATCATAGAAGTTGCACTTGATTATCTTTCGGCAGGGCTTGACCCAAATAAGGTGAACCTATTTATACAGTCTGCTGTACCTGAACTTACAGAACTTACATTTTATTATATGAATCTGGTTACAGTTTCAAGACTTGAAAGAAATCCTACTGTAAAAGCAGAGATGCAGCTTCGTAATTTTGAGACAAGTATTCCGGCAGGATTTTTTACATATCCTGTAAGCCAGACATCTGATATAACTGCTTTTAAAGCTACGGTTGTACCGGTAGGTGAGGATCAGCTTCCTATGCTTGAGCAGGCAAGAGAGATTGTCAGAAAGTTCAATGCTACTTACGGAGAGGTTCTGGTTGAACCTAAGGCTATGATACCGGAGAATTCCGTATGTTCAAGACTTCCTGGTACTGATGGAAAAGCAAAGATGAGTAAGTCTCTGGGTAACTGCATCTATCTTTCTGATACACCTGAGGAAATCAAACAGAAGGTTATGAATATGTATACGGATCCGAATCATATAAAGATCACCGATCCGGGACGCATAGAAGGTAATACAGTATTTACTTACCTCGATGCATTTGCTAAGGATTCGGATTTTGAAAAGTTCTGTCCTGATTATAAGAATCTTGAAGAGATGAAGGAGCATTATAAGAAGGGTGGTCTTGGAGATGTTAAGGTCAAAAAATTCCTTCTTTCCGTTCTGCTTCAGGAACTCGCTCCGATAAGAGAGAGAAGACATGAATTTGAAAAAGATATTCCTGCGGTATATGAGATACTTAAAAAAGGAACCATGGCAGCTAGAGCAGTTGCAGCAGAGACTCTGAATGAAGTAAGAAATGCAATGCGTATAAATTACTTTGATGATGAAGAACTGATTAAGAGTCAGCAGGATAAATTTAATAAATAACAAACAAAAAAACATGTGCCGTGCGGTACATGTTTTTTGTATAAGACCGGATTTTGACGGTATGATTATCTTACCCAGTACTTAAATTCTTCATCACCGAATCTGATGTAATCATTATTTGAAAGCATGATTTCAAATTCAGGCTGAAGAAGTTTTCCGTTGATGAATGTATGGTTGGTTGAATTGTTATCCCTGATATAGCATTCACCGTTACTGATACGGAAGGTAGCGTGTCTTCTGCTGACTTTTCTGTTGTCGGTTATCTGATAATCGCAGTCATGTGACTTGCCGACAACAAATTCATTCCTGATGATAGGAATAAGCTCGTTTGTTTTAATCCTGACAAGGTATGGTATAGGATTCTCATAATTTGATGAGGTTGCAAGAACTGTGGTTCCTGACTCTGAAGAATCCTTTTCATCTGCATACATTTCAGCTGCTTCAAGTGAAAGAATAAAGTTGTAAAAGTCTCTCAGATTGAACATGAGTTTGCTGTCAAGATACTGAAGAATAGTATCAACCATATCAACACATGACATGTCAGCAAAACGAACCTTCATAATAATATCCTGAATGAACTTTGTGAGATTAACATCAGGAAAGTTCTTTTCAACAGGCATATAAAGAAGTTGAACATCCATTGTGGAAAGTTCAATATACATATACTTAAAATCAAGGAAAAGCTTATTAAGAGGCATACTGTTCTCTTCGAAATACATAAGCTGATTAAGAATGTTAGAAAGTATTGATAAGAATTCACCCCTGTATAACTGCTTCGTAAGGAATGGTTCAAGAGGAAGAGTGGCAGGAACAATGTACTGAAGTGCACGCATGCCATTTAATTCAACTTCACTGACCTTCGTTCTGTTACCAACGAATTCATAGTTGAACATATCACGTTCTCTGTCATTAATGACTATCCCGTCTTCCAGTTTGAAGTTTAAAGTGAATTCATCATAGCTTGAAGAATTATTGTCCATTTCTGTACCCCACAACAAAAACTTTATCTAGAATATTTTAACATCTGCAATATACTTTTTCAATGATAATTATGCTTAGTTTAGACTAAAGACAGATTGAATACAAGAAATCTATGTGGTATATTCTGCCTATGGATAAAAATATACTAAAGAGAAAACTGAAAAACGGTCTTATATTTTTGATAATAGGTTTTTTATACCTTGTCTGGATAAAACTTACAGGACTTGCAGTCCCATGTGTGACCAGAAGAGTGACAGGTTATAAATGTCCCGGCTGCGGTGCTACAACACTTGTCGTTGCCATTGCCGGATTTGATTTTAAAGAAGCATTTCTTGCAAACAGATTTCTGCTTGTTACACTTCCTTTTTTGATTTTTGAACTGGTTTTTGTAAACATGAGAGAAGTGTACGGAAAGGATAATCCCAAGTGGAATAAAATTCTTCTTATCATTTATATTGTTTTTTTTGTGATATTCGGATTTGTAAGAAATATTATGGGAATGTAGCCGGTTATTATTGGTTATGGCATAATCTATGTTTAAAACAACTGTTTATATTTTAGGAAGGGCGGCAGCATGATATACACAGAATTAACCAGAAAGGCAATAAACGTTGCATTTAAAGCACATGAAGGGCAATTTGATAAATCAGGAATTCCTTATGTGACACATCCGCTCCATGTAGCCGAGGCAATGGATGATGAGGACAGTACAGTTGCGGCGCTTCTCCATGATGTGATAGAAGATACTGATTATGGCATAGAAGATCTGAGGAAAGAGGGCTTCACAGAAAAACAGCTGGATGCAGTCCTTCTTCTTACTCATGATAAAAATGTTCCTTATATGAAATATATAGAAGAGCTTTCACATAATGAAATTGCAAGGAAGGTAAAACTTAGTGACCTTCTTCATAATATGGATAAAAGCAGACTCTCTGACCGGACTGAAAAAGATAATGAGAGATATGCAAAATATGAAAAGGCTTATGAATTTCTTAGCGGTCTGTAAGAAATATAAGTTTTTATCATGATACTATTATAGATTTTTTGATGATGCAAAAAAATTAAAAATAACTTGACTTTGTATGAACATATGAATATAATTACATATGAACAGATGAAAAATATTAAAGGGGTGGCGATATGGTAGCAAGTAAAGAAAATGAAAGAGACGAGGGATTCCTTGTAATTCATGAAGATATCGTAAAAGAAGTAAGAGAAAATATGCCTTCAGAAGAAAGGCTTTATGATCTTGCCGATCTTTTTAGGATATTTGCTGATTCTTCGAGGATTAAGATTCTTTATACACTTATAGATAAAGAACTGTGTGTAAATGATATAGCCCAGCTTTTATCAGCCAGCCAGTCATCTGTCAGTCATCAGCTCAGGATACTGAAAAATGCAAAGCTTGTTAAGCATAGACGTGAAGGTAAGGTTATATTTTACTCGCTTGACGATGAGCATGTTCAGTTGATCCTCAGCCTTGGTATGGAACATATAGAAGAGATGTAAACGGAGGATTTATTAATGAAAAAGACATATAAGGTAGATGTTGATTGTGCCGCATGTGCAGAAAAGATGCAGGAAGCTATTAAGAATACAGCAGGAGTTAAGGATGCGACTCTGAGTTTCATGACTCTTAAATGTAAGGTTGAGTTTGATGACGATGTTTCTGATATAGATGCAGTTATGCAGGAAGCAAGGAAAAACTGTAAGAAGATAGAAGATGATATGGAGATTTATCTCTAAAGGAAAGAAGAAATAATTATGCAGCTTACTTCAAAACAAAAGAATACTCTTATCAGAATTATCATTTCATTTGTTTTAGTTGTGGCACTTGGGATAGCGTTTCATTTTCTGGATGAAACGCCTTTCTATGTACAGCTGATTTCATTTCTGGTTCCTTACTTTCTGGTTGGATATGATATTCTGAAAAAGGCATTACATGGTATTAAGAACAGACAGCCATTTGATGAATGTTTTCTTATGGTTGTCGCAACAATCGGTGCTATAGTCATAGGCGATTACAGAGAAGGCGTTGCTGTAATGCTTTTTTATCAGATAGGAGAACTTTTCCAGAGCATTGCAGTAGGAAAAAGCAGAAGGAATATATCAGAACTTATGGATATAAGACCTGATACCGCAAATCTGCTGCATGAGGACGGAAGCATTACAGAGGAAGATCCTGATGATATAGAAGTAGGAAGTATCATTGTGGTTAACCCGGGTGAAAAGGTTGCTATAGACGGAATAGTTGTATCCGGAAGTACTACATTAAATACAAGCGCTCTTACGGGTGAATCCCTTCCAAGGAATGTTAAAACAGGTGAAGAAGTTATAAGCGGATGCGTAAGTATATCCGGTCAGATAAGAGTAAAAACAACGAAGGAATTCGGTGAGTCAACAGTTTCAAAGATCTTAGATCTGGTTGAGAATTCCAGCATGAAAAAAGCAAAAGCAGAGAATTTCATCTCGAAATTTGCAAGGTATTATACTCCGATAGTATGTTACAGTGCACTTGCGCTTGCAATCCTTCCGCCTCTGGTAAGACTTATAATGGGGATATCTCCGGAATGGGGAGACTTCTTTATAAGGGCATGCACATTTCTTGTAATTAGCTGCCCCTGCGCGGTAGTTGTATCGGTACCACTCAGCTTTTTCGGCGGAATAGGCTGTGCCTCTTCTAAAGGAATACTCGTAAAAGGAGCCAATTATCTTGAGGCACTTTCCGATACCGGATATATAGTTTTTGATAAGACGGGAACTCTTACAAAGGGCGTGTTCGAGGTTACATCCGTATATCCTGCCGACGGGGTTTCAAAAGAGGAGCTTATATCATTTGCCGCTACAGCTGAACATGGGTCAAGTCATCCTATTGCCGTTAGTATAATGAAGGAATATGGCAGAATCGCTGAGACCGGATTTAAGAAGCTTGTGAATGAAGGTATAGACACTATTTCAGATGTCAAAAATATTCCGGGCTACGGTGTTTCGGTTAAGATGGGAAATGAAACGATATTGGCAGGTAATAAAAAGCTTATTGATAAAGAAGGAATAGTCATTACCCAAAGTGCTGAAGATGAAAAAAGAAGAGAGCACCGTGAAATCGGTACAGAAGTGTATGTGGCTGTAAACGGTATTTATAAGGGACTTATTATCATTTCTGATGTAATAAAACCGGAATCGAAGGATGCGATGCTTGGTCTTCGCAGCCAGGGAATTAAAACGGTGATGCTGACCGGAGACGGTGAAAAAGTTGCATCTGTAGTTGCAAAAGAAATTGGAATATCAAGCTATAAGGCAGAACTGCTTCCGGGTGATAAGGTTAATGAGGTCGAACGCCTTATTGAATCAAAGAAGGAAAAAGAAAAACTTGCATTTGTAGGTGACGGAATTAATGATGCACCGGTTCTTTCAAGATCTGATATTGGTATCGCAATGGGCGCTATGGGCTCTGATGCAGCGATTGAGGCGGCGGATATAGTTCTTATGGATGATGATCCGAGAAAGATATCTCTTGCAATGAAGATTTCAAGAAAAACGCTTAAGATAGTTCATGAAAACATTATATTTGCAATCGGTATTAAAGTAATATGCCTTATACTGGGTACATTCGGTATTGCCAATATGTGGATGGCAATATTTGCGGATGTCGGGGTTATGGTCATTGCGGTTCTGAATGCAACAAGAGCTCTTAGAATTAAGTGAGTGATAAATGGTGGACTCCATATAGTATATGGAGTCCATTTTATTGGTGCATTTTACGACTGTTTTTGTTAGAATTTAAGATACATAATTGATTACAGGAGGTTACATTTATGGGGAAATACATGATGGCGCTTGATGCCGGAACAACTAGTAACAGATGTATCATTTTTAATAAAGAAGGAGAGATTATATCCGTATCTCAGAAGGAATTCACGCAGTACTATCCTAAGCCCGGCTGGGTAGAACATAATGCAAATGAAATCTGGTCAACGATGATGAGCGTCGTTATAGAGGCTATGAATAATAAAGGTATCACGTATGATGAGATTTCTGGTATAGGAATAACGAATCAGCGTGAGACAACAATCGTCTGGGATAAAGCAACGGGTGAGCCTGTATATAATGCAATCGTTTGGCAGTGCAGGAGAACTTCGGAATATTGTGACAGCCTTATGTCAGAAGGACTGACAGATATGATAAAAAAGAAAACGGGGCTTGTTATTGATGCATACTTCTCGGCAACTAAGCTGAAATGGATACTTGATAATGTAGATGATGCAAGGAGCAGGGCTGAAAAAGGTGAACTCCTATTCGGGACTGTTGATACGTGGCTTATATGGAAACTTACAAATGGAAGAGTTCATGTGACTGATTATTCAAATGCATCAAGAACTATGATGTTTAATATCACCGAACTTAAATGGGATGATGAGATACTGGAGAAACTGGATATTCCGAGATCAATGCTTCCGGAGGTTAAACAGTCAAGTGAAATATATGGAGAAACTGAAGCAGGTTTCTTCGGAGGACCTATTAAAATAGCCGGTATTGCGGGTGATCAGCAGGCGGCGCTTTTTGGACAGACTTGTTTTAATAAAGGTGATGCAAAGAATACATATGGAACGGGCTGCTTCCTTCTTATGAATACGGGACATGAACCGGTCTTTTCAGATAATGGACTTGTAACAACTATAGCGTGGGGACTTGACGGAAAGATTTATTATGCTCTTGAAGGATCCGTGTTTATTGCAGGAGCTTCAATTCAGTGGCTTAGGGATGAAATGAGACTTATCGACTCTGCTGAAGATTCGGAGTATATGGCACGTAAGGTTAAAGATACAAACGGATGTTATGTGGTGCCTGCTTTTACCGGACTTGGAGCTCCTTACTGGAATCAGTATGCCAGAGGTGCCATAGTAGGTATTACAAGAGGTGTAAATAAATATCACATAATCAGGGCTACACTTGAAGCAATAGCTTTTGAGGCAAATGACGTGCTTTCTGCCATGGAAGCAGATTCAGGGATAAAGCTTCCGAACCTTAAAGTTGATGGAGGAGCTTCCGCCAATAATTTCCTCATGCAGACCCAGGCAGATATAATAAATGCCAGAGTTCTCCGCCCGACCTGTGTAGAAACGACAGCAATGGGTGCGGCGTATCTTGCAGGACTTGCAACCGGCTTCTACAGAGACAGAGATGAAATCAGGGTGAACTGGAATATTGACAAGCTATTTACTCCTTCAATTGATGAAACTGAAAGAGAAAACAAGCTTTCCGGATGGAAGAAGGCAGTTGAAAGATCCTTTGACTGGGCGAGATGATCCGTCCATATTTACGACTAATAGTTTTAATAGAAAATCCAATATTATGTTAATTTTATTCATTTTATACTGATAAAACATTTTTTTTTAAGAAAAAGCAAACAAAAACTTTAATTTTTTATTTACAAGATTTATGGTCTAGTGTATAATCATCACCGGATTAAACGATACATTTGATTCGCAAAATAAAAAAATGTGTAAAGGAGAGAAAGTTATGTCATACGTTGATGAAGTACTGGAGAAGATCCAGAAAAGAGATGCAGATCAGCCTGAATTCATCCAGGCAGTTACAGAGGTTCTCAGCACACTTCGTCCTGTTATCGAGCAGGATGAGGAAAAGTATAGAAAACTTGCTATACTTGAGAGAATCACAGAGCCTGACAGACAGATTATGTTCAGAGTACCATGGGTAGATGACAATGGTAATGTTCAGGTTAACAGAGGTTTCCGTGTACAGTTCAATAATGCAATCGGACCATACAAAGGAGGTCTCAGACTTCATCCTTCAGTAAACCTTGGTATTATCAAGTTCCTCGGTTTCGAGCAGATCTTTAAGAATTCACTTACAACACTTCCTATCGGTGGTGGTAAGGGTGGTTCTGACTTTGATCCTAAGGGCAAGTCAGACAACGAGATCATGAAGTTCTGCCAGAGCTTTATGACAGAGCTTTCAAAATATATCGGAGCTGACGAAGATGTTCCTGCTGGTGATATCGGTACAGGTGCTCGTGAGATCGGTTTCATGTTTGGTCAGTATAAGAGAATTAAGGGACTCTATGAAGGAGTTCTTACAGGTAAGGGCCTTACATATGGTGGTTCACTTGCTCGTACACAGGCTACAGGTTATGGCCTTCTTTACCTCACAGAGGAAATGGTTAAGTGCCATGGCGATAAGATGGAAGGTAAGGTAGTAGCAGTTTCAGGATCAGGAAATGTTGCTACATATGCTATAGAGAAGGCTCAGCAGCTTGGAGCTAAAGTAGTTACATGTTCAGATTCAACAGGATGGATTTATGATGAGTCAGGTATTGATGTGGAGCTTCTTAAGGAAGTTAAGGAAGTTAAGCGTGCACGTCTTACAGAGTATGCTGCAGCTAAGCCTTCAGCTCAGTACTTCGAGAAGAAGAACGGTGAGCATGGTGTATGGCAGTACAAGGTAGATATCGCTCTTCCATGTGCTACACAGAACGAGCTTGATATCGAGGATGCTAAGATGCTCGTTGCTAACGGCGTTCAGTATGTAGCTGAAGGTGCTAACATGCCTACAACAATCGAAGCTACAGAGTACTTCCAGGCAAATAACGTACCTTTCGTTGGTGGTAAGGCTGCTAACGCAGGTGGTGTTGCTACATCAGCACTTGAGATGAGCCAGAACAGTGAGAGACTTTCATGGAGCTTCGAAGAAGTTGATTCTAAGCTCAAGGGTATCATGGTTGGTATCTATCACAATATCGACGATGCTGCTAAAGAGTACGGTATGGAAGGCAACTACGTTGCAGGTGCTAACATCGCCGGCTTCAAGAAGGTAGTTGACGCAATGATAGCTCAGGGAGTTTGCTAATTACAAACTGAATTGAATTTAAGATAAGATATAAAGTCCTGTAAACCCAGTGTTTATGGGACTTTTTTTATGTAAGATACTTGGGGACGAACCCTCAAACCTTTGACTATAAAATGAGGATATAACTGTAAAAAGAATTATGGTATAGTAAAGAAGTAACGAAACATTTTTCCGATTTATAAACAGATAGAACTTTTTGGAGATTGAAAGATTTCTAAGGAATACAAAATTGTGATGATAAAATGACAGCTGATGAGGGAAAAGCTTCAGCTGTCTTTTTCTTTGCAACCAAATGTAACATAAATTGTACAAAAATGTATGGTATAGTTGGTGGATTACTGAAAATCAGATGGATATAATAATGTTAACAATAGTTGCAAATGTTGTAATAATATTATAAGGTGGAAATATATGAATAATATGAATAGTGATAAAAAAGCAGTTAGAAAAAAATATCTGGATAATATCCGCTGGATTACGGTTGTGATCGTTGTTTTATACCATGTATTATATATGTACAATGCTGAGGGTGTGTCAGGAGGAATTGGTCAGATTACCAAATTATCAACTCAGCCTTACGATATCTTCCAGTATCTGGTATATCCATGGTTTATGCCGGTGCTTTTCATTGTGTCAGGTATAAGTTCAAGACTGTATCTGGAGAAGCATACAAATAAGGAATTTATAAAGAGCAGAACTACGAAGCTCCTAGTTCCATCAACTTTAGGACTTTTTGTATTCCAGTTTATTCAGGGATATGTAAGTATGAATCTCGCGGATGGAGCAGCAGCGCTTGCAGCAGCAGGAGTTCCAAAGTTTGTTATCTACTTTATAATGGTTGCTACAGGAAGTGGAGTGCTGTGGTTCGTTCATCTTCTCTGGATATATAGCGTGGTGCTTGTACTTATTAGGAAGATAGAGAGGGGAAAACTTCTCGAAGTTGGATCAAAGGCACAGATGTGGTTGATAGTTCTTTTCTGCTTCCCAATCTGGGGAGTTGCACAGATACTTAATGCACCAATTGTATCAGTATATAGATTTGCATTTTATTTTGTTTTCTTCATGTTGGGATACTATGTATTTTCAAATGAGGAAGTAATGGATAAGTTAAAAAAATACGCAGTAGTATTTATAGTGATCGGAGTAGCGCTCTCTATTTCATTTGCAGTACTAAACTTTATCATTCGCGGTGGTTCGAACTTTGCAGATAAGCCAGTTAATAGAGGCCCACTGTTCGCAGCATGTGCATACTTTGGTTCCCTGGCGATGCTTTCCGGTATGGCTAGATTCGGAGATTTCAGTAATGATTTCACAAAGTGGATGAGTAGTCATAGCTTTGGATTATATGTATTCCATTATCTTGGAATATCCACGGTTGCACTTGTTTTCGCGAAGAATGCGCTCCTTCCGGCACCTCTTTGCTACCTGCTTAGTTTAATAGCAGGATTCTTATTTGGATATGGACTCTATGCCATTATCAGTAGGATTCCATTCTTTAGATGGGCGATTCTTGGAATCAGTAAGAAGAAGGTTAAGAATAGTGAGGAGTAATCTCTGAATGACCGGAACGAATGAAGTATATAGGAGAAAAAATATGTTTAAGGATAATATAGTTCAGCTTAGAAAGTTAAATCAGATGACACAGGAGGAGTTGGCAGAGATAGTCGGTGTTTCCAGGCAGGCGGTTGCAAAGTGGGAGTCGGGGGAATCGATTCCGGATATTGAGAAGAGTCGGCTATTAGCGGAAGCATTTGGTGTGTCACTAGATGATCTAGTTAACTATGAGCCAGGGGACAATATGGGACTTGGAGTGGCACCGAAGGGAAAACACCTATTCGGACTTGTGACAGTGGGGGACAAAGGACAGATTGTAATCCCTGCCAAGGCCAGGAAACTATTCGATATTTCCCCGGGAGACACTCTTGTGGTGCTTGGAGATGAGGGGCAGGGGTTAGCTATTATTAAGGCGGATCATTTCCTTTCCCTTGCAAATATGGTGGAGAAACTTAAGAAGAAATAAACTATGAACTGTGACAGGTATGTAAGAGTGCTTGCCACAGTTTTTATACTTATAGTATATTTAAACTTGTTTATACTTTCTCAAGATTATTTATAAGTAAATACGAGGTTGTGATTGTCCACTTGGTCGGGTTATTCTAATTATAATAGACGGACCTGATAAAGGCGATACTGATTACAGGAGATTGATATAAATGATTGAAAAGATGGATGAATTTCTCACTGCTCGTGTTGATGGTTATGATGAGCATATGAAAAGTAATATAGAAGGAGCGGATATATTTTATTATTATGATACGCCGCTGACTGTAGAACATGAAAAAGAAGCGCTTCTTGCAGCCGGATTTACAAATGTAGAGGAACTGAATAGTTGGGAAGTTACCCATACATTAAAAGCAGTAATATGAAATGAATAATCATTTTGGAGATAAAATGAATATAGTAAATACGATAATAACTGAAAAGCCTATAAACAAGCTGGAATATATCTGTTCTGAATTTGTTACTCGATCTCAGGATATTCTGAAAGATAATCTGATAGGTGTTTATCTGCATGGATCCTCAGTAATGGGATGCTTTAATGCAGCAAAAAGTGACATAGATTTAATTGTGGTGACTGAAGGGAAAATGTCAGATGCCGAAAAACGAAAGTACATGGATATGGTTGTGGGGCTGAATAATCTTGGGCTGGCTAAGGGTATTGAGATGAGCGTTGTTCTGAAGAAGGACTGTAATCCATTTGAATATCCTACACCATTTGATCTGCATTTTTCGGAAGCTCATACCAAATGGTATTCAGACAATCCAGAAGACTATATCTGTAAAATGAATGGAACAGATGCAGATCTGGCGGCACATTTTACCGTAATTAGAAAAAGAGGGAAATGTCTCTATGGATTACCGATTGAACAGGTATTTGGAGATATTCCGAAAGGAGATTACTTTGATTCAATCTGGAAAGATATAGCAGAGGCTAGGAATGACATACAGGAAGATACAATGTATATTGTGCTGAATCTTGCTAGAGTTCTAGCGTACAAAAGAGAGGAACTGGTTCTCTCAAAGAAGGAAGGTGGAGAGTGGGCTTTGGATAAACTTCCAGAAGAATTCCTCCCACTTATAAATGAGGCTCTAAATGAATACGCAGTGGGTACTAATGGCAAGTATGATATGGAATGCGCTGTAAGGTATGCAGAATATATGCTGAAGGAAATAGAAGATGAATAAAAGAATAAAAAATGTTGAAGAGCATCCGGAGAAAAGAGCAGAGGATAACTCCTTAGCTGATGCTGTAAGTGACAAGGTATTTTTGGGATTTTCAGATACAACGATCAATCACTTTATGCTTCATAAGGTTTGCCATAAATCTTTCTATGGCCAATCTTTTATTTCAGATATATGTGAGCTGAGTAATGAGATGCTTCCATGTAGTGGAGCTAATCTCCATCAAAGAAAACTGGGAGTTCTATGCCAAATGCGGGATTGTTAACGATGATGGTAAAACAGTTCTTGGAAAGCAGATATAGTTATACAAGGGCTCACATTCATCGCATTTTGTATAAAGGCAAAAAATTGGTAAAAAATTGATAAACATAATATTGACATTATCAAATAGTATGGTAATATACTAATCAAAGGTGAGTCCTACCGATTTAAGTGGAAACTATAACAGATAGTCCTCGCTGATGGCGTGGCTATAAACTAAAGGCTGTGTACATTAGTACATGGCCTTATTTTTTTTGGAGATAGTTTAATGAAGCAACTTAAGTTATATCAGGTGGAAATGAAATATGTCCGAAATCTTCATAATGCGGATGACCGTGTAGAATCCGTGTCTCCTCAAATTGGAAAAGCCAATAGGGTATTCATTGGTGTTATTGTGATGCAACATGGAGTGAAGTATTGTGTGCCATTATCTCATCCTAAAGAAAAACATAAACGTATGGCAAATAATGCTGAATTACAGAAGATAGTTGTAGAAGATAAACTAATCGGAGTATTGAACTTCAATTTAATGATCCCAGTCACAGAAAAACAATTGAAAGATGTTGATTTAACTATTCATAAGAATGATAGTCCTTCGATTAGGGCTTGGAAAAGGTTATGTATAAAAGAATTAAAATGGTGTAGAAAACCAGAAAATGAAACAATTATCCGAGATAAAGCGAGGAACATTTACATTCTTCAAACAACAGATGATAAATTCAAAGGAAAAGAAAGATGCCTTGATTTTGTAAAGCTAGAGAAGGTATGCGACAGGTACAATATAAGGCGCTAAATGGGTTAATCGGCAGAGTTTAAAACTGCCGATTTTTTATAAAAATCTATTGACGAGAGTCTGATATGATGTATAATGTCTGTTATATAACATAAACTATATAATAAATATTTGATTGGAGAAAAAATGCCACCGAAAGTTAAAGTTACAAAAGAAATGGTTGCAAATGCTTCTTTTGAGGTTGTTAGAGAACGCGGACATGAAAACTTGAATGCAAGAACAATCGCAGAGTATCTTGGATGTTCGACACAGCCGGTTTTATATAATTTTAAAACGGTTGAGGAGATTAAAAAAGCTGCATACAAAATTGCTGATGATTATCATACATCCTTCGTTATGCCGAAGGAATCTGATCAGAATCCACTGCTTTCATTAGGACTTAATTATGTCAGGTTTGGTTATGAAGAAAAGAATCTATTCAGATTTCTTTTTCAGACAGATATGTTAGGTGGTAAGGATATGACGGCTCTTATAGAGAATCCGGAGTTGTCAGGTATTCTAAGTGTAATGGCAAATGGAATTGGATGTGGTGTGGAGGAAGCAAAAGAAGTCTTTATGACATTCTTTTGTGTTGTTCACGGGCTTGCTAGTTTACTTGCTAATAATTCAGTAGAATACGATGAAGAAGAAAGTAAAAAGATGCTGGACAGTGTTTTTTATGGAATACTTGCAACCAGGAGTAATGGCAAATAGGGTATGGAGAAAAGAATGATAATGGATAAGAATAATGTGACGAAATTAAATAATAGTGTAGTCGTTTTTTTGATTATAATGAGCGTCTTGTCTTTTTCCAATATATTTAAGCTTGAAGTGAAGGGCGAACCTCTGAAATTAGCAGGTTTAACAATAATTGTAGGTTTGGTTGCATTTTTTATTACCAAAAAAACAAATGAATCTAAACAGGAAGCACTTGATATAAAGACATTTTTGCCTAAGCTAAAGAGTAAAAAAGTAGTAGCGCTTATATCAGTACCTGTTGTTTTGAATATAATACTGGTATTTATATATAAAGCTTTTATGCCGGAGTATTTTGAATTTTTGCAGTCAAGACTCCCTTTCGAATTAGAACCATCAAGATTAACACCAATAATTTTTGAATTAATGGTTATACCATTAGGTGAAGAAATTGCTATGAGAGCATTCTTTCAGAAACAAACAACAAAGGTGTTTGGTTTTATTCCATCATTGATCATGACATCAGTTTTGTTTACTGTTGGGCATTTCTCGTATGGGGCAGTAGCAATTATGATTTTAGATATAGGTGGTATTTTTGTTGATTCAATATTCTATGGTCTTGTTTTTAAGGAAACTGATAATGCATGGTGTAGTTGGGTTCCACATTTCTTAGCAGATATAATCGTAATTTTGATGATTATGGTTTTGGCATTGTAGTAGTGAAAACATAGAAAATGCAAAAAGAAATAAAATGGAAAAATAATGGATATAATACTTGACCCATCTTGCTTTATCATATAAAATGGAAATAAATATAATAAATTAAGGAATAAGGAGGGCGCAATATGACTGTTGACGAGATGATTAAACTTAAGAAAGAATTTGGTTTCTCGTATCAATATATCTCTGAAAAATCCGGCGTTCCTCTTGGTACTGTTCAGAAGATATTTGGTGGTTTCACTGAAAGTCCAAGATACAGCACTCTTAAAGCTCTCAACTCTGTTTTTGAAGACATGAACATGGATAAAGATATGGTTAAGGAGACTAGTCATTATAATGTAGGTACATCGGCTATAAAAATTGACTCATATGAGAATAAGACTTTGGAGGATTACCTTGCTCTTCCTGAGGGGACAAGGATAGAACTAATTGATGGTGTATTCTATGATATGGCGGCACCAACATTTGTCCACCAGAGAATAGGGGCGATGATATTTTATGAATTAGAAAGATTTGTTAATGAAAATGGTGGACCTTGCATTCCGTCTATCGCACCTACTGATGTGCAGTTAGACTGTGATGATAAAACTATGGTTCAGCCGGATGTACTGGTGGTATGTGACAGAGACAAGATAATAAAGGCTCGTGTAGTTGGGGCACCTGATTTGATAGTAGAGGTTCTTTCGCCAAGTAACTGGTATATGGATGTTATCAGGAAGAAGAACAAGTATCAAAACGCAGGAGTAAGAGAATATTGGATAATCCTTCCGGATGATAAAAAAGTACTGGTTTATAATTTTGAAGAGTCATCTGATCCGGTTGAATATACTTTTGAAGATCAGGTTCCGGTTGCTATCTGGGATGGAAAATGTGTTGTGGACTTCAAAACTATCTACAATAAGATTGAGTTCCTTTATGATTAACTATGCTTTGAAATAGGAAATCATCTAACAGGGAAGAATCCGGAATAATAAGGAATACTATTATATGATTATTAATACAGGACAAAGAACAGATATACCGGCTTTTTATGCCGAATGGTTTTCCAACAGAATTAAAGAAGGTTTCGTATGTGTCCGTAATCCTTATAATCAAAGTCAGGTGAGTAAGTACAGGCTGGACCCGACTGTTGTTGACGTCATAGGATTTTGTACCAAAAATCCGGCTCCTATGTTTCGCTATATGGATCTGATAAAAGACTTTGGCCAATTCTGGTTTGTAACACTCACTCCGTATGGACGAGATATCGAGCCAAATGTTCCTGATAAACATCGCCTGATAGAAGATTTCAAAGTGTTGTCGGAAGCTGTAGGTGTGAATTCTATTGTGTGGAGATACGATCCGATTTTTCTGTCTGATAAATATTCGTCAGCGTATCATCTTCATGCCTTCAGACAGATAGCTGAAAGCTTAAAGGGGTATACGAAGACAGTTGTAATCAGTTTTATAGACCTGTATCCGAAAGTGAGAAAGAATTTTCCCGAAGCAAGAGAAGTTTCAAAAGAAGACAGATTGATGCTTGGGAAAGAGATGATTCATATTGCTGCTGAATGCGGGATGACTGTAAGACCTTGCGCAGAAGGTGATGAACTTGCTTTGTACGGAGCTGACTGCAGTGGGTGCATGAAGATCAGTGATTACGAAAAGGCTATTGGTAAAAGACTTACAGCACCAAAGAAGAAAGGAGCAAGGGCTGAGTGCGGCTGCTATCTTTCCTGTGATATAGGTGCTTATAACACCTGCATGCACTTATGCAGGTATTGTTATGCAAATGCAAAACCTGAAGTTATATATGCACAGAATAAACTGCATGATCCCACATCACCGTTCTTAATCGGTAATTATATGGAAGGTGACAAGATACATGAAGTACCGCAGGATTCATGGATAGATCTGCAGGAGCGTTTTTGATGTTTTATCATCTGATAAAAGATAAAGACTTAACCCAAATAAATGATTCCCATATCAGAATAGATCGATTTGAAAATTCGGATATGATACCGGAATATCTAAAATAATTAAAAAGAGAGTGATAAGTTATGCTTCGTGATGAAATATTAAGTGAGCTGTATAAAAAACAGGATATTAAGTATAGGGATTTTCAGGGGAAACTCATTCCGCCTAAAACAGTGGATGATATGATAGGAGTCAGGACTCCGGAACTTAGAAAGTACGCAAAAGAGCTTCTGAAAAGAAAAGATGTCGGGGAATTCCTTAAGATTCTGCCACATGAATTTTTTGATGAGTATCAGCTTCATGCATTTATCATTTCCGGAATAAAGGACTACGATAAATGCATTGAAGAAGTAAATAGATTCTTACCTTATGTAGATAACTGGGCAACCTGTGATCAGCTTTCTCCAAAGGTTTTTAAGAAACATCGTCCTGAGCTTCTGAAAGAGATAAAGAAGTGGATTAAGTCAAATGAGACATATACCGTGAGATTTGCTATCGGCATGCTGATGCAGCATTTTCTTGATGAGGATTTCGATATAAAGTATCCGGAAATGGTAGCAAAGATACGTTCAGAAGAGTATTACATTAATATGATGATAGCGTGGTACTTCGCAACTGCTCTCGCAAAGCAGTATGATGAGGTGCTTCCATTTATTGAAGAAAAAAGACTGGATAAATGGACGCATAACAAAGCTATTCAAAAGTCTGTGGAGAGTTATCGCATAACTCCGGTACAAAAAGAGTATCTTAAAACTCTTAAAGCTTAAAAGGTACATAACAGATATTAAAACTTAAGTTTAAGTTCAACCTGAATGTTCTTGTCTATGAGCTCAGCAAAGTTCTCCCCATCGGACGGACTGCCTACAACTGTTCCATAGTGGGTAGGGATAACGACCTGAGGTTTCATAGCGTTGATGAGATCGGCGCCTTCTTTATAATTCATAGTATAGAATCCGCCGATAGGTATCATAGCTATATCACATTTTACAGCCCGTGCTTCATCTATATCGTCTATATCTCCGGCTATATATATACGAGTTCCGGAGATGTTTATAATATATCCGCACCATCCGGCATTTTTGAGGTGAAATGGTTTCATTTTATTATACATGGCTACTGTTTCGAAACTAAGACCATTTACAGAGTAAGATTTTCCCGGTTCAACAGGATGGTTTATTCCGGCAAAAGTGTTTTTCCTGACTTTTTTGTCCATGGTTTTAGGAACAACAAAAGATGTTTCGTTCTGAAGAACCTTATTTATATCCTCAAGGGAATAATGGTCAAAGTGGTCATGAGTCAGAAAGATAAAATCAGCATCCCGGGTTTCTTCTTTTATTTGAAACGGATCTACATAAATAATGGTTCCATTTGCGTCAATTCTTATGCTGTTTTGAGCATTTACTGAAATAAATGATACATCCATAGCGTTTGCCTCTGTATAGAATGATTAAGTGCTGCTTTTTCTGATAGAAGAAAGCATTTTGACATTTGATATTTATCATATTATCATAAAGTTTATTAAGGTAAAAGAGATTCTTGACTGTTTATGCTTTGTATAGATCATAATCTGGTAAAGGCATGATAATATATATAAAAGGAGTAAAGGTATGAGTAAGATTCTACTACTAAATGGAAGTGCTCACTTGCATGGATGCACGGCAACTGCACTTGATGAAATGATTAAGGTGTTTGAAAAAGAGGGGTTTGAGACAGAACTCATTCAAGTTGGGACTAAAGATATAAGGGGATGTATCTCCTGCAATAAATGCAGCGAAAATGCTAAATGCGTATTTAGTGATCTTGTGAATGAAGTTGCTCCTCTGTTCGAGGAATCAGATGGGCTGGTAGTAGGAAGTCCGGTATATTATGGATCGCCTAACGGAAATGTTTTATCCTTCATGGACAGACTGTTTTATAGTACACATTTTTCAAAACATATGAAGGTCGGGGCAGCAGTTGTAAGCTGCAGAAGAGGTGGAAATACGGCGAGCTTTGATGTTCTCAATAAATATTTCACCATAAGTGGTATGCCGGTGGCTTCATCAACTTATTGGAATCAGGTGCATGGTTTTACAGCTGAGGATGTAAAGAAAGATCTTGAGGGACTGCAGACTATGAGAAATCTGGCCAGAAATATGAGCTTTATGATTAAGGCAATTAAAGAAGCAAAGGAAAAGTACGGACTTCCGGAAGTAGAGAACGGATATTTTACCAGTTTCCCGGATGGTAAGTAGATTGTAAGAGAGACCGGTTATGTACAGTACAAGGTGCCTATGAGTAACTTTTAGGCACCTTTTTCTGGGCATCTATTCAGGGAATAATGGAAGAAATGGCCATGGATAAGGAGATGAAGGCGCCTGATCCAAAGTGGTTGATCGCTATGTTGATGAAGTAAGAAAATGATTAATAGTAATAAATGTGTTAATATATCAGCGTTAATCAAAAGATAGTAAAGGAGTGACAGCTATGCCAGAAAATGATACAGTTGATACTAATAAGAAACATGGGAAAAGTAAAAAGAAGAAGTACCGCCGTGTTTATACCGAAGGTGATAAGGTCCGAATATTCTTTGGAGTTATAGTAGCAATTGCTCTTATTGCCGTAGGTATCCATTTTATAATACGTCAGTTCACAGTAAACGATGAATATGATATGGAGGTTACGGCTGTTGTAACGAGTGTGTCAAGAAAATATGATAAGGATGAAGATAAATATAGGTATAGAGCGACGTATGAATACGAGGTTAGGGGACAAAAGTATAACTACGTATCAAGCTGGTCAAGTACACATTATGAAAAGGGCGACCAAATGTTACTTATTGTTAATTCTGATAATCCTGGTGAAGTCAACAATTATAAATACCTCACTATAGGGGCATTTATCATAATAGTTGCAGTATTCGTACTATATTTTACTTTCCATTAGTAAAAGTATTAAATACTATAATACGGCTAAGTAGATGACGCTGGCCTTGATGGAACATGCTTCCGAAGAGGCGAAGGAATCTATTGAGCTGTAATTTAAGAGTTTTAAGTAATAAGATACATGAAGTACTGCAGGATTCATGGATGGATCTGCAGGATCACTTTTGATGATTTACATTTGGTATAAATACAGTAAATATGGATAAAAATAAAGAAAAAAACAAAACAAAAAAATATATTCTAATTAAGATTCTAATAGCCATACTAATTTGTGTGTCAGGTATTGGAGTTTTCTGCCATTTTAGAAAACCTGAAAATAAAGCAAGGAGAATAGCTGATAAATACTTGAAGGATGAGTATGGAGTATCCTTGGAGTCGTATGAGGTTACTGAGGGAGTGGCTATAGGTGCTGATTATTCGGTACTCTATAAATTATCTGACGATTCTATTGTGTTTGTTAGTGTTTCGTCGAAAAAAGAAAAAGCATTATATGATAATTATGTGCAGTCATATATTCTGGATAAGTTGAACAAAGCTTACCGGGAAGAGATAGAATTGATCTGGGACAAACAGGCTGATGTTGAGTTTAATGGATATTTATTGTTTCCTGAAGATAAATATCTATCACAAGATAAGAAGATAGATTATCAGAGAGCTTTTCACACAGATGAATTTGAACTGACAATCTGTACGGAAACTTTTAATTTGGAGCAGAGTGCAAATGCTATATATAATTCGATAGTATGTCTTAAAGAAAAAAATGTAAAGCTTAGCAAGATAAAATATTATGATTATTCTGGCGAGAGATTAAAGGATTATAAGCATTATATTCTGAGTGATTTAGACCGATTTGAAAATTCGGATATGATACTGGAATATCTGAATAATTATAAGGAATGAGTGTATTTTGTGGACATGTTTTATTTAGAAAAGATTCATTGAAATTAATAGTGGGAGATAAGATATAAATGGAAACATTTGACAATAATATAACTCTTATAGGAATGCCTGCTTCCGGTAAAAGTACGGTTGGAGTAATACTGGCAAAAATTCTTGGGCGTAATTTTATCGATACGGATCTGGTGGTACAACAAAGAGAGAGCATGCTGCTGTGTGATATTATAAAGAATCGTGGAGTAGATGGGTTCCTTAAAGCAGAAGAAGCAGCTGTTCTATCAATTAAGCCTTTCAATACTGTAATTGCAACAGGAGGTAGTGTTGTATATAGCGAGGCAGGTATGAACTATCTGAAAAGTATCGGGAAAGTGGTCTATCTAAAGGTCGATAAAGATGCTCTCTTTGCCCGGCTTCATAACATCAGGCAGAGAGGTGTAGTATTACAGCCGGGTGAAACTTTGGATGAAATGTATGTTAACCGAAGTATGCTATATGAGAAGTATGCGGATTACATTATAGATGAAACGTGTTCTTCTGTTGAGGAAACAGTTGATTTGATAAAAAAAATTTTATAATAAAACCTGATAAAAGATGAGGCCTTTTCAATAGAAAAAGGGCTTCGGCTTTGGTATAATTAAGGTGCTAAATCCAATCAAATACACAAAGGAGAAACCCCATGTCTATTCTACCTTGAAGGATTTTCCGGCCTTGGTTTCCTGCTTTCCGTTTATCTCCATTTCTATGAAGACAACCTCTACAGGATCGTCAGTACGGAGTGTGTATTCCAGTTTTATGGTTACTGTTTCGTTTCTTGCAACCTCCTGTTTCATGGCTTCCAGAGAACTGTCAGAGAATGCTCTGATAAGTTCGACACCGTCCTGCATTACAAGCAGTCGCGGCCAGTCGAAGGTAAGGTCGGCACCGATGACTGCGGCATCGTAGAAACTGGTAGGAGTTCCGGTAAGATTAGTATAATCAACACTTATGCTTATATGCTTTTCGCCATCAACTTCTGTGACTGTTGCATCCTTAATGGTCATATCGTAGGACTGAGCGACAGTTGCTGTATCAGGAAGACTGTCTGCCCATGTTGGAGCGCTGTCCTTCATAAGATATTCATCAGATTCAGGCTTGCAAGGGAAGTCCTCCGGATTCAGGTCCGCGAAGAATGAATATGTATCAGGGAGTGACTGATAATACGGATCATCAAGATCCATATTCATCCATAATGCAGTTTCAAGTCCTGAATGATTTACTGCGAAGGTTATAGGATCCTTATATCTCCACTCGCAATAGAATTCGGCGGCACATCTTACAGTTGCTCCGGGAAGGACGAATTTGGTTGACTGTATAGTGTACTGATTCTTCGATTTGGTCATTTCAACGATGATAGCTTCATCTCGAGGATCTTCCGAAGGATCATCTTCATTATTTCCGTAATATGGTTCAAGCTCTATGCCACCGTGAAGTGCAAATGCTGAAATGGAATCCTCAGGATATGTAATCCTGTCACTGCCGTTATGGAAGTCATAATATATTCTTACTGCTTCGTAACCGTCGGGAGTTTTGAAGTATTCGGCGCCTACCAATGTTATATCGTATTTATACAGCTGATAGTCCGGATCGTAGTCGCCGATGGTTTTTGAAACAGGTGAAAATGTTGTGCCTTCGGCAGTTAATTCAGGATCATCATAAACCTTGGCTTCGGTAGTCTTTTGCTCCTTGCCGCCACCATCTTCCGTGGTGTCCTCAGTACTCTCATCAGTCCAGTCCTCAGCTGTGATTTCTGTTGAAGTGGCTTTGGCTTCTTCACGTTCTCTATCCCTTTTAGCATCAAGACCTTTGATGGTTGCAACGAGAATTACATCACCGAGAACTATCACACCAAAAGTGATTCCAAATGAAATGAGCATGCTGCGCAAGAACTGTTTTCCAGGTGTACGTTCCTTCTTCTGTTTCTTCGGCTTGGCAGCCTTTGTATTCTGCTTCGGTTTAGACTCCTGTACAGGCTGGACCTTAAGTTCCTGAACAGGCTGTGACTTAACTTCCTGCGCCGGCGTTACAGCAGGTGTTACAGGCGCTGCTTCCGGCTGAGGTGCCGACTGTGGTTCGGGCTGTGTAACAGATTGCGGCTCAGACGGTGATGTTGGTTGTGCTTCCGGCTGAGTCTGCTGGGAATAATCATAGCTCTGCTGACTGTAGTCGTAGTATTGCTGCTGATTATATTGAGAATAGTCATATCCCCGCTGCTGGTTGTAGTCGTAGCTTTGCTGCTGAGATTGATCATAGCTCTGCTGATTATAGTCGTAGCTTTGCTGCTGAGATTGATTATAGCTCTGCTGATTATAGTCGTAGCTTTGTTGCTGGGATTGATCATAGCTCTGCTGAGAGTAGTCGTAGTTCTGTTGCTGTAAATAATCATATCCTTGCTGACTGTAGTCATAGCTTTCCTGCTGGGAATAATCATAATTCTGCTGCTGGCTATAGTCATAGTATTGCTGCTGATCATATTGAGAATAGTCATATCCCTGCTGCTGACTGTAATCGTAGTTCTGCTGTTGGGAATAATCATATCCCTGCTGGCTGTTATCGTTATTCATGTTAGCATTGTTATCATTTTTGTTATCCATACCAGTCTCCTTGAAAAAGTAATTACAAATAACTATTCAATGGATATCCACATGGCCGGTCTTAAACCGAGCCCAACCTGATTGCTGTACCAGTTGAAGAATGAACCGTTTGATGTTAAGTAAACAACTGCTTCGTTCGGGTCGGACAGAGTTCTGGTCATCCAGCAGCCATCAGAAGTCTGACTTTCATAATATACATTTCCGGTATGTCTTACGGCGGTGGAACATTTTACAGAACGACAGCTTGCTCCGACCATCATATTGAATGGGTAACTGTCGCTCGGACAATAATCATCCTCGTCGCCCATATATTTCAGTACTTCCTCTACAGAGAGAAGGAATATCTTATCATTAGTTTCAGGGCCGTCAGTATGAATCTGGTTGCCCAGCACATCATAAGGAGCGTCATAGCCACCCCAGTAATCATTAAGAAAATCGCTTGAAGATGGATTCGTAAGATGAGTAGTCTGAATCAGTGCAGCTTCCTCAGGAGTGAAGCAGGTATCAAGGAAGTCCCCATTGAGGAACTGCCTTACAGAACAGTCCTGCCAGGTCATGCCCGGAGTCTGCTCGGCACTGTCGGTTTTGTTGTAGCAATAAGAGTCGATGACTCTGTCGGCTATCACCAACATTTTTCCATCCTGAATATCAAGGACCTTCCAGCGCATAGGCTCCATGCCGTCTGCTTCCATGCCGTTCTGTTCATAGGTTCCGAGAGAAATGATATCACCGATGCCGGCTTCGCTTATAGCTACAGTTCCGCCTTTTCCTTCAAGGTAACGGTCAACGGCATCCTGAGTTGAAACCTCGAATATAGGCCAGTGATCATTTGAAGCATCTTCGTACCATATTTTTGTTTCATTAAAACTGAAACTATATTCCTTTTCATCAAGCTTAAGCGTTGTTTCATCAACGAAGGTGACGTTATCCTCGCTGTTTCCTATCCTTCCGTGGAAGGTTCCGGTTCCGTCCTCGTTTATATCGAAATACATAGGACGGTTTTGTTCTATGTAGTAGTCGATTACATTCATATTGTCATATTTTTCGTAACCCCCAGCGTCGAAAGTGTCCTCGTGCCAGTTTTCTTCAGGAATAAGCTCGCCGTTTTCGTCGCCGAAGCCTATAAAGAGATATATTCCGGCTGTGGGATACTTGCCGTTTACTTCGGTAGAATCGGAGGTTCCGCCTTCGGTATAGTCCTCTGTAAGTTCTTCAGTATAATCTTCAGTCCGCCTTGCTTCTCTTTCTTCGGCCTCGCGTTTCTCTTTGGCATCTGCAGCTATAAACAGTGCAGCTATGGATCCGCCCAAACCGAATATCAGTCCAAGTATGATACCTGTTATAACACCCAAGACGGTATGACGTGTTTTAGCTTTCTTCATGTTGGTATCCTCCGTCTTTATCTGCACTGTAGCCAGCATTCTTCACCTGACCATGCATTTGTCAACAGTATCTTGTGAGTGTCGATAATTTCGTATTTGTATAGCTTGATGCTGTAGCGGGCATCTTCGTAAGGATAAGGCATTTCGTTGTCACGTCTCTTTCGGTCGCACCAGTATAAATATGTATCATCACATTCCCAGTGATAGTAACTCTCGCCGTAAGGACCGTCCTCATGTATGATTCCGTCTGCAGTGATGGTATACCAGGTAGCAACAGTATTATTGATGTTAAGGGCGTCCATGCTTCCGCCTACATCGGTGAACTGCCATACCTCAACGAATTCCGAAGGGTTACTGGCTGATTCCGGAATCTCTGTTACCGGATAGACATCAACAGGCTTATATTCCATGGCGTAATCATCATCATAATCGCGCCTTATCAGAAGATGTCCCTCATCATTGAATTCGACAAGATAGCCGCCGTAAAATGTACCGCCAAGCCTATATCCATAAGTATCGTCAGGTTCATCTGTATAGCCAAATGGATCGCAATACGCTATGTACCAGCTGCCCTCACTGAAAAGGTCATTTACACCGGTACCGTTTGCCTGGACTACTGTATGCTTGTCTGTAAATATATATCCGTAGAGGTTGGTTACATCTAGGCTCTGCCATACATGTGCCATGAGCTTTTCTTCGAGATCGGCAACAACGGATGGGTCAGCCAGACTCTGATCGATGGTAGGCTCTTCTTCGGAGTATTCTTCCTCAGTATAAACTTCTGCAGTATCATCCTCGGATGTTTCATCGTAGATGTGTACTTGGGTAGTGAATTCGTCCCCGGGACCTTCTTCGGTATTTCTGTCGTCGTCTTCCTTTTTAAAGATATCCTTCGGGCTGCACGCTGTAAGAAGCAGCATAGAAGCCAGAATTACAGATAGGATTTTGATCTTTCTTTTTCTCATAAGCTTCTCCTGTCTGTCATGGAATAATAAGTAAAATGAGCCGCGTTATCATGTGTTTCCGGGTATCGGAATATTTTCAATAAATACACTATAATTTTACCATAGCTTGGTGATACTGTCAGTCTATACAGAGCGCAAAAAAGAAATTTTGGTACATTTTAACTATATGTCGCAATATAGCTTGGGCTGTGGCATAATATCATGGAGTTTTTTGTGAAATACTATTAAACCTGAATTATTCATTGAATAATTCTTAACTGTAAAAAGTATGTAAAGTGTGATATTGCACTTCCCAACATTATCCTAAAGATGGAGGCTAATTACCATCCACGAGCTATTTACCACTTACCGCTGTCTCCCCCTTATTGCTCTATCATTTCATTTATATCCAGACTTATGAAATCATCAGGTTTCAGAGCTTGATCGGTTTTTTTGGATTCAAGTAATTGAAAGAGCTGTTCTTCCTCATCAGAATCCGATTTGTCTGAGTCGGTTTTGGTTGCGGTATCTCGATGCAGTTTGAGTTGATAATCAAAGCTCTCTTTTGTTACACCATTTTTATAGATGCTGAAAACAAGGCGGCAATCTTTTGGGGCATATATGACTGCTACTTCCGATATGCCACAGTCAGCCATATAATGATCGCCTTTCTCGCCTGAATCAATAAGCTTCAATCCTTTCGAACGGTTATCTGTCTGTGCGGTAACTAATCCGATGGAGTATTTCTCTCCGTCATATTCAAGTTTGGTATAACGCATGTTTTCTTTTAAGAAAGCGTCATCTCTAAGACGTGCGTCTCCATCTGAAGCGATTTCCTGATATCTTTCTTCCTCACCGTTTTCTATGATACCTGTATCAAGAGAATTGGAAAAGCAGAGATAACCGGTATTGTAATCTACTATAGTCGGTAGGTCGCAGTAGCAGTGATAGGACCATGGATCCATATATCCATGATTGTATGCTTCAACCTGCATATCGATATCATAGTACACCTTGGTCATGACATAGCCACTTTCGTCGGGCTCCGAGGTTTCGACATTCGTTATGCATGTCGACATTTTATGTTGGATGAATTCGAGATTCTCATCCTCAATCACATCGAAAACTGATCCGCCATCCTTAATTGCGAAAGAATAGAAATCATTTTGAAATGCACCGTTATTCTTCGAGAACTTTATATCATGTTCTTCATAATAAGGGACAGGGCCTGGGTCTTCTGTCGTAGCTTCGGTTGTGATTTCCGTGGTTTCTTCAGTAATAGTGACAGTAGTAAGCTCAGTTGTTATCTCGGCAACTTCTTTGGGCTTCTTCCTTAGTAGGATTATTGCAACCAGAGCTATGATGCCAATAAGAAGAACTGCTGCACCGGCTATGATGCCTATGATGAGACCTTTGTTCTTGCTCTTAGCTTGTTGCTGAACGGGCTGTTGAGTCTGTTGTTGAGCAGGTGACTGAACTGGCTGTTGAGTCTGTTGTTGAGCAGGTGACTGAACTGGCTGTTGAGTCTGTTGTTGAGCAGGTTGCTCAGCATGATAAGTAATTATGGCACCGCAGCTGTCACAATAAGCTGCGCCTTCCTTTATATTTTCACCGCAAATGTTGCATTTCATAGGCATTACCTCCAATCTGGTTTATGTCTATATTTATTCTACCTTATTAAAGCAAAAATTCAAAACTTTCCTTGAAAAAAACTATTATAATCGTATCATTCTCCTAGTGATTTGGGATTGGGGAGACAGAGAACCGTCCCCTGTCTCCCCTGATTTGGAATTGGGGAGACAGAGAACCGTCCCCTGTCTCCCCAGGATTCGACTATAGATGAATATTTCAGGTAAATAGTACTTGACATTGAAAGTTCCTATGGTGTATTATCTGTATTACAAAGAGTAATACAAACAATACACCATTATTTTTTTAGGAGATTTCAGTCATGGATAAGAAGAAAGTTACAAAATATTTAGCACTGGTTTACATAATGGCATGGTCGGTTGAAATAATAGGCAGCCTCATTTACAGAATAGTAGGAGGTATGAAGGGGTTAACGATATTTCATGGCTTTTTAGCCCTTACCATGTTTATGCCGATTCTTGCAGCTTTTTTCGTAAAGGCAGACTTTAAAGTAATGGGCTGGAAACCGAGATTTAAGGGTAATGTTAAATGGATAGTATTTTCCATGGTAATGCCAACAGTAGCAAGTATTCTTGGATTCGTATGTTTCTTCACAGTTTTTCCTAAACTTTTCAGTATGGATTTATCATATTTCATGAACTATGTTGAAGGGATGGGACAGGATTCTGATAAGATACTTGAATCAATGCTACAGTCGGGGCTTAGTAAGAATGGTATTATAGCGGTAACTGTTTTACAGTGTGTTTTAGAGGCACCATTAATCAATACATTTACCGCTATAGGTGAAGAGGCAGGATGGAGAGGCTTCCTGTATCCTGAACTTAGGAAGAGTTACGGAAGAGTGAAGACGTGGATTACCGGCGGTATTATATGGGCTGCTTTTCATTATCCGGCTATGCTCATCGGAGGCTATGAATATGGTGACAACTATATAGGAAAGCCGGTTTTAGGAATTCTGGCATTTACCATATTCTGTATAATTGTAGGAGTTTTGGAAGAGATAATATATGATAGGACTAAATGCATCTGGTATCCGTCTCTGCTTCATGGCGGAATAAATGCTTCCATTACCTTATATATGATGGTTCTTAATGGCGATTATATGAGTGAGATAGAAAGAGTTGCAGTATTTGGACCGGGATATAATGGACTGATCAGTATGATTCCGATAATGATTATTGCAGTAGTTGTGGCTCTGATGACAAGAAAGAGGAAAGATGCATAGATCATGGATATTATGAGCTATAACAAGTAAGAATGATGTTTATTGATTTCTAATATTGTATAAAAGAAAGCATTTTAGAAAGGATGATTAGATGATTATAAAAATAGACGAATGCTTAGATGTACCCATTTATATGCAGATCAGAAATCAGATAGTAATGGGTATATCCAGTGGAGAGCTTAAACCGGGGGAACAGTTGCCCACGGTACGAGCGCTGGCAATGGAGATAGGGATTAATACAATGACTGTAAGTAAGACTTATCAGCTTCTCAAATCAGAGGGGTACATACTTACTGACAGGAAGAATGGAGCACGTGTTCGAAGTGAGATAGAGCAGTCGGGAAAACTGAGCGAGGCTCAAGCTTCAGAACTTCGCAGGATAGTTTCGGAGGCAAGACTATCCGGAGTATCTAAAGAAACTATCGTGAAACTAATTGATGAATGCTACTAAAAATCCTATATATCATTTTTAGTGAGGAGTTGATTGTTATGTTAGGAAAAAATCTTGTTCCCGGAATTACAGTAAATGCAGTTATTATGATTTGTATGGTATTAGTGTTTGTAATTATTATTGTAGTGGCTTATCCCCAAAAGTGGAAGAATAAAAGATATATATTTGGAGTAAGAAACAGGGAAGAGTTTCTAAGTGGCGAGACATCAGAGTATATTACAAGTCTGGTTAACAGATCCAGACGCTTAGCGCTTATTCTCTTTGCCGTAATAGTTATTCTATCTGCATTTACGCTGATTATAGACAGTATGGGGAGACAGATTCTTTATCTGTACGGACTCATATATGCAGCAGTAATACTTCTATATACTCCATATATCCGTGGGAATTATGAATTAAAGAGTCTGAAAAGTAGACTTGGGATTGAGACCGGTACCGGGGTGAAATATACTGATATTACAAGCATTACCGCATCACATGGTCTTAGTAAAATTGGAATTATTATTCCTGTATTAGTAAATGCAGTAGCAGCTATCATTGTGTTTCTATATGACTTAAAGCTTATAAATTTAGCAGGTAATGCTGGCGCTGGCTATGCTGGAAGCTATATTGCGACAGCCATTGCAGGAACATTTCTCTTTATTTCGCTTCTCTTTTTACCAATTGCATTTATGATGGATAATTTCAGAAATCAGATTATCTCGGAAGACAGTACAGAAAACTCGAACTTTAACAGGGCGAAGAAGAAACTCTGGGGAGACACATGGATCAGAATGACATGGCTAAATGCATTTACGGCTATTGCATCTTCCGGCGTCGCTATTATGATTTTTGGTAATGAGATGGCAGCCCTTGTTTTATTTTTTGTATACTTCGCAAGCCTGATCATAATACTTGGAATACTCATAAATAACAGTTCTAAACTGGAGGAAAAATATGGTGGTAAGTTCGGTCTGGAAGGTGATGATGACGATAAGTGGATACTTGGAATGTTTTACTACAACCCATCTGATACGAGGTTAAATGTAGCCAGAAGGGATGAGACCGGCGGAACTATCAATTTGGCGCATCCTGCAGGTAAAGTTATATCAGTTATAGCGGGTTTGCTTCTGACCTTCGCTTTTGGTATGATAATTATGGCAGCCAGGATGGATGAAACACCGCTTAGTGTAAAGGTTGCAGACGGACAGATTGTGTGCCGTCAGCTAAAAGACGATTACAGGATTGAAATGGATGATATACAGGATGTTAGCTATGGTGAGAATCTGGATAGTCTAAAGCTGGTTAGAACAACAGGCTATGCAATGGAAAATGTGCTTAAGGGCAGATTCACTGTTGACGGAACTCCCGGTTGCAGATTATTTGTAAATCCAAATCAGGATAGCTATGTTAGAATAGTAACGAATGACAGGACTTACTACATTAGTGGCAACAGTTTAGATGAAACAGAGAGAATATATGAAGAAATAACTGAAGGAGACTGATTTTATAGTTTAAATGGGGTGAAAGTTTTATGCTGGATATTCTAATAGTTGAAGATAATAAGGAAATAGGAGAACTGCTGGAAACATTTCTTAGAAAAGAGAATTATATGGTTTCAGTTGCTGATACCGGAGAAAAAGCTATGCGACTTTTTGAAATGTACGGTGCCAAGCTGGTGATCCTGGATCTGATGCTTCCCGGCATAGACGGATTTGCAGTCTGCTCTAAGATTAGAGAAACCTCCAACGCTCATATACTTATAGCCAGCGCTAAAACAGACAAGGAAGATAAGTTGAAGGGGCTAAATCTGGGGGCGGATGATTACATAGAAAAGCCTTACGATATAGATATTCTTCTGGCTAAGATAAATGGAATCTTTAAGCGTAAGTATGCACAGGAGGTTATGACCTGTGGAAATCTTACACTAAATACAGTGACAGAAACTCTAAAGGTGGATGGGAACGATGTGGTAGTTACATCTAAGGAGTTTGAGCTTCTAAGACTTCTTATAGAGAATAAGGGCGTTACCCTTAAAAAGGAATACCTCTTTAACAGTATATGGGGAAGTGACAGCGAGTCCGAACTTCAGACACTTACGGTTCATATCAAATGGCTTCGTGAAAAGATAGAGGAAGAGCCAAAGAAACCGAAGCATATAATTACAGTGTGGGGCGTTGGTTATCGATTCGAATAATCTTTATAGGAAAATGTATGAGCAGATTTAAGAAAAGTGCAGCGGTAATAACAATAATTGAATTACTCCTCATTCTCGTGATAAACACTATTTGTTTAAGAACATCTATAGAGCTGGCGGCTTTCTACAGAGTAGAGGCGAAACGGCTGGTGAAAGCTATGTCTGAGGACGAGACCATGTGTAAGAATCCCGAGGGGATAGATTTATCGGAGTATAAATCACTAATCAGAGTCAGTACATTTGACCCTGAAGCAATTTGTAACAACGATTATATGGTTGAGGAAGTGAATGGGACTCTGTACAGAATCGAGTACGAACGAGGGAAAAATAACGGATTAGTCATTTTGATGAATGCCGGACTTGTGATATTCTTTTTACTTTCAGTTGGTGTAATGGCGTATATTGGCCGAACGGTTATTCGTCCGTTTAACAAGATGTCGGATATGACGGTGAGTCTTGCTAAGGGTAATCTATCTACCCCTGTAAAGGAAGAGAAGAGCCGATTCTTTGGCAAGTTCCTCTGGGGAGTTGATATGCTTCGTGAGAATCTGGAGAGTTCCAAGACGAAGAATCTGGAGTATCAGAAGGAGAAGAAGACGATGCTTCTATCTCTTTCCCATGATATCAAGACTCCACTTTCAGCTATACAGCTTTATACCAAGGCTATGCAGGAAGGAATCTATGAGACGGAAGAAAAGAGGCAGGAAGCGCTGAGTGGAATTCTCGCTAAGACTGAAGAGATCAAATCCTATGTGGATGAGATACATAGAGTATCTCGCGAAGAGTTTATGGAGTTCGATGTTCATTCGGAAGAAGTATATATATCCGAGATTATGGATAATATCGGCGTATATTATAAGGATAAGCTCAGTGTCCTTCATACAAGTTTTATTATGGATCAATATGATGATTGTCTCTTGTCAGGGGATAAGGATAGACTCATAGAAGTTATCCAAAATCTGATGGAGAATGCTATCAAGTATGGAGATGGAAAAGAGATTCATATAACTTTTAGTGAGGAAGAAGATTGTAAACTAATTACAGTTTCCAACTCAGGTTGTTCGCTGGATGAGAAAGAAATTGCGAATCTATTCGACTCCTTCTACAGAGGTTCGAATACTGACGGTATCCAGGGCAATGGCCTTGGTTTATATATAGTTAAACAGCTGATGAAGAGAATGGATGGAGATGCATTTGCTGAGATAGAAAAAGATAGATTTAAGATTACGGTTGTTGTTAGGAAAGCGTGAGTACATGCAATCGCTGAAATCATTTTTTACACGTTTAATTTTTATTTAATAATTTGTGTAGTATCATACCTTCATAAACCGGGAGGCAGACGCGTAGCCTTCAGGTTTATGAAGGTTTTTTAATCATAGGAAACTGCTATGTGGTTTCTAAAATTACTTAGTATTTTTCGGAGGAATATATTTGTTAATACAAAAGAAAGGATTGAGGAAATGTTTCTACACATATTAAAGAAGGATCTTAAGAGAAATAAGACCATGAATGTGATACTCTTTCTCTTCATTGTTCTGGCAAGTATCTTTGTAGCCAGTGGACTAAATAATTTAGTTTCAGTTATGAATGGTACAAACTACTATCTGGAGCAGGCAGGAGTTGGTGATTACAATGTCATTGTTCGAAATACCGATGATAATACTGCGGAAGACGTTATTAAAAAGTCGAAGGCAGCAAAAAGTTATACATATGATGATTCAATTATGTTTACAGAAGATCTTAAGGATGGTAATGGAAAAGTCATTAAGATACAAAACAGTATGAAATTAATTGAGTCTATTGATAAGACCAGCCTTAAAATATTTGACACATCAAATGAAGAGATTACTAAAGTAGAAAAAGGACATGTATATATTTCATCTACTCTTATGAAGGACAAGGGTATTGAAGAGGGAGATAAGCTTACCCTTACAGTAGGTGACACAGCTAAGACATTTATAGTTGAAGGTAAGGCAAAGGAAGCCCTCCTGGGATCCGGCTTTATGGGAAATGTCAGATTTTTCATAAATGACGAGGATGCAGCGGAATTCTACGCGGATGAAGTTTCAAAAGAAAGAGAGCTTAGATTGTTCTATATAGAGTCAGATGATATACCGGCTCTCCAGTCAGATTTGGCAAATCTGGAAGGGGTTCAGTTCAGTGGACCTAAGAATACTATATTGATGACCTATGTTCTGGATATGATAGTTGCATTCGTGGTAATGATACTCAGTTTATGTCTCGTTATCATATCCTTTGTAATACTAAAGTTCTCCATAGGATTTACTATTCAGGATGACTTCCGGGAAATAGGTGTTATGAAGGCTATCGGAATCAGAAACAGGAAGATCAGATCACTCTATCTTACCAAGTATATGATCATAGCACTTGTTGCGGCAATCGTAGGATGTATCATAAGCTATCCGTTTGCTGATATGCTGATGGAAAGTGTGACAGAAAATATGCTGCTGGGGAATTCCTACGGAAGGCTTCTGAATATAGTTGGTTCTGCGCTTGTTTTTCTGGTTATCCTTGGACTTGCTTATCTATCTACAGCTAAGATCAAGAAGGCAACTCCTGTTGATGCAATACGAAATGGTGAGACAGGTGAAAGATTTAAAAAGAAAAAAGGTTATCGTATCAGTAAGAGTCATGCAAGGAATACTCTGTATCTGGCATGGAACGATATACTCAGCAGTCCGAAGAGATTTATGAATATAATTATTTCTTTTGGAATATGTACCCTGTTCCTTCTCGTGCTTTCAAATACCACTGCGACCATGGACAGCCCGGCTTGTATAGACACATTTGGACCAAGGTCTGATATCTACTTGCCAGATAATATAAGTACCAAAGAACTGGAAGTGTCCGGGATTACAGACAAGGATAAGATAGCTTTTGATGATTTTTTATACATGGAGAATGGAAGAGATAAGTATGTGGAATTTATGGAATCGGTGGAGAAGATGCTGAGTAAGGAAGGTATGCCCGGAAAAGCATTTGCTGTATTAATGTATCAATATAAATTCACATTTGATGGTAAAGACTTTAGCTATAGAATGTTGCAGCCTATAAAAAATCCTGCTTCAGATCAGAAGATTTTTGAAGGTAGTGCTCCTCAGAATAAAAATGAAGTGGCTATAGGTGTGAAAATGGTTGAGAATACCGGTCTTAAGATTGGTGACACCATAGAGATAGATTTTGGCGACAAGAAGGAAAAATGTATCGTAACAGGTACATTTCAGTCTATGAATAATCTCGGTGACATATTACTTCTTCATGAAGATGCGCCTACATCATTTGAAACTTTTAGTGGAGCAAGCTCATTCCTTCAGATAACATTTACAGATAATCCAACTGAGGAAGAGATAGAAAACAGAAAAGAGAAATTAAGGGATATATTTGAAACGGAAAAAGTATATGATCAGCGTGAATTTTGTGTTGATACCATGGGCGCTCTTGAAACTATGCAAAGCGTAGAGTACCTTCTGATGGGTATAACGATCATCGTGATCATTCTGGTAACTATCATGATGGAGAGATCCTTTATCGCTGATGAGAAGAAGCAGATTGCTATAATAAAGGCGGTAGGCTTTAGAGACAGCGATGTTATAAAGTGGCAGGTGATAAGATTTGGGATTCTGGCGGTTATCGCGTCTGTGATAGCTATGATACTTTCCATACCTGCAACGAAGCTGGCTATAGGCCCGATATTTGCAATGATGGGTGCCATGGAAATCGACTTTGTATATAACTTTGGAAGTCTTGTTAAGTATCCACTTGTAATATTAGCAGTTACAGTAGTTATAGCCTCAATCACAGCTCTCTATACCAGGACTATAGAAGCAAGAGATACAGCATCGATAGAATAGTGCGGTATCATCAGAAATCTTTTACTAACGAGGTATATAATTCATACAGCAATAAAAACAAGATAAATAGAAGAAATTATTGCTGGTTGTATAATCTAAGTAGATTGAAGAGTAAGAAACAGCAATAAAAACAAGATAAATAGAAAAAACTATTGCTGGTTGTATAATCTAAGTAGATTGAAGAGTTAGAAACAGCAATAAATAACAGAAAAACAGAAGAAATTATTGCTGTTTGTATAATCTAAGTAGATTGAAGAGTAAGAAACAGCAATAAAAAGTAGAAAAGCAGAAGAAATTATTGCTGTTTGTGTGATTTAAGCGGATTGAGGTTTAAAAACGGCAATAAAAGAAAAAACAAAAAGAAAAAAGGAGAAAAAATATGAGAGCAGTATTAGAAGTTAAGGATTTATGCAAAACATATATTACAGATAAGCGACAGAACAACGTACTTAAGAATGTAAGTTTCAAGGTAGAGGAAGGAGAGATGGTTGCTATCATGGGACCCTCCGCTTCTGGAAAGTCAACACTTCTCTACAGTGTATCAGGTATGGACGCTGCAACAAGTGGAACGGTACTATTCAATGGTAAAGATATCACAAAGCTCAAGAAAAATGAACTCTCTGATATAAGACTTGACGAGATGGGATTCATATTTCAGCAGATGTTCATGATGAAGAATCTTACTATACTTGATAATATCATTCTTCCGGGACTTCAGAGTAAGAAGTTGAAAAGATCCCGTAAGGAAGTAACTGAGTTTGGTGAGGATCTGATGAGAAAGCTTGGTATCATCGAAGCTGCTGATAATGATATAAATGAAGTGTCCGGTGGACAGCTTCAGCGTGCCTGTATCTGCAGAAGCCTGATCAATAAGCCAAGCGTAGTTTTCGCAGACGAGCCAACAGGAGCTCTTAACCGTGCTAACTCAAATGAAGTTATGGAGGAGCTTACTAAGATTAATAAAGAGGGAACAACAATCATGATGGTAACACATGACTCAAAGGTTGCTGCAAAGTGTTCCCGTGTACTTTATATCATTGATGGAAATATCGAAGGTGAGTATTATAACGATCCGGAGAAGAGTGATAAAGATAGAGAAAGAGCACTTAACAACTGGCTTATGGATCTTGGATGGTAAGTGCAAATTACAGAAAAGTTATATGTGACAATCGTGATATTATGACTAAAGTCATATTCAGAATATATCTTTTTTCACTACAAAGAAAAATGAATAATCACTATAATGAGTGTGTCAGATGGATGATCTGGCACACTTTCTTTATATCATGATTCTTATTATAAAGTATTAAAAAATGGAGAGATGGCATGGGAATAATATTAAAAACTAAAGACCTTACAAAAAAATATGACAGCAGAGTTGTGGTTGATAATCTGAATATCGAAATAGAAGAGGGAGAAATATTTGGCCTCCTCGGCCCAAACGGAGCAGGTAAAAGTACAACTATGAATATGATATGCGGAATAGTTAAGCCGACTCTTGGAGATGTGGAATTTAAAGGGCAGAATCTGAAATGGAACCGCAAGAATCTGCTTAGTAATTTGGGATATATTCCTCAGGAACTTGCTATTCACGGTAATCTTAAAGCGTGGGAGAATGTAGAGCTTTTCACATCGCTTTACGGAATTAAGGGCGCAGAATTGAAACAGAGAATTGATGAATCTCTCGAGTATGTTGGTCTTATAGAAAAAAGAAATGATTATGCCAAGACATTTTCCGGCGGTATGAAGAGGAGACTTAATATCGCCTGTGCTATAGGTCATCACCCAAAGCTTCTTATCTTTGATGAACCTACAGTTGGGATTGATCCTCAGTCCAGAAACTTTATTCTGGATAAGATTAAGGAGTCGAATAAAAATGGAGCAACGATAATATATACGAGTCACTATATGGAAGAGGTTGAGGCTATCTGTACTAAGATTGCAATTATGGATAACGGCAAGGTAATTGCAACAGGAAATAGTGAGGAGCTTAAGAAAATGGTTACAGATGATACCGCATCTATAACTCTTGAAGAGGTCTTCCTTACTATGACAGGTAAGAAACTTCGTGATTACTAGAAGAGAAAATGCAAGTAAAGAAGCATTTATCTTGGACTCGTTTTGTGAAAGGGATAAGTAAATGATACGTTATTTAATAAAAAACAATTTCAAGCTTATGATTCGAAGCGCCACAAATATCCTGCTGTATATCATTGCTCCGATCATCCTGATAGCGATGCTGTCGAGTGCTTTTGGCGATATGATGGAGAAGTATGAGTCGTCTGATAGTATTAAGGCAGGTTACAGACTTGAAGATGGTGCCGATAACGAGGTTTTTGATTATGTAAACCAAGTGGCAAAGGAAAATAATATAAGTTTTTATGAATATCCCGGTGGAGATATAGAGAAAATAATTCGAGAGGATGATCTGGCAGGTTTTGTAGCATTTGGTGAAGATGGAAAATTCACCATTTACGAAAATGATGCCGATAAATACGGTGCAAAAGCACTGGAATACATGATAACAGCTGTAAAGACAAGGACCGGTACTGCGATTTATGCTATGTCATCCGGGGCTACGGCTATGCCATCCGGTGAGCTTACTAAGGAACAGAAGACCGGTGAACCTGAAAGTGTAGAGATCAAGTTAGAAGAAGCAGATTATATAGAACCAATCAATGCTGTAGATTATTATGGGATCATTGAAGTAGTGTATTTCGGATGGTGCGCTATAGTATGCGGGGCAGGGATTTTTACTGCTGAGAAAAAGAATCATATAGGTAAGAAATTAAATGTGTCCGGTATATCTGAATTTAAGCTTTATCTGGCAAAGTTTATTCCGATAGTTCTTGTGGTTTCAATGTCATCTGTACTTACAGCACTGATTACAGTCCTGATATTTGGAGTTAACTGGGGAGCGCCGCTTCTGTCGTGCCTGATTGTTGTTTTGTCAGCTGCTGCTTCGACAGCATTTGGGCTTATGATTTATAACATGACTAAAAATATAGTTGTAACAATAATAGGAGTATTTACGGTTGTCTGGTTCATGGGCTTTTGGGGAGGAAGTTTTGAAACATATATGTTTTCATCTCATCCTCAGATACTGAAAGAGATATCACCTATATATCATATAAACAGAGCACTTGTGGAATTATCCTGTATGGGTCACAGTGATTATGTTAGAAGTAGTATCTTATTTGCACTTGGGATAATGATAGTCTGCTCATTATTAGCTGTACTTACAGGAAATCTTAGAAGGGGGAATGGAGAATGATTGCACTGGTTAAAACTAGTATGAAGCTGTTACTAAGGATGAAGGCTTTTTGGTTCTTCTTATTCCTTACGCCTCTTCTTTCTACAATCATACTTAAGAATAAGTTTGACAGCTCAGCTGCCTATATGGAAAAGGAAACCGGCAAAGTTATAGAGCTTAAGAATGAGGATGACAAAGTAGCATATAATGGTGGAAATGGAGAGTATCTGATAAAGGTATATGATGCCGCAGGAACAGATATGTCCGAAGGCTTACTTAAAAATCTTGCAAATTCCGGACTGTATCTTGTAGCAAGAATTGATATGACCGGTGCAGGTGGCAATGCATTTACGGATGAGTTCTTAGATAAACACATGGAAAGAGATGGGTTTGAGGACAGAATGGGCGTAGCCATTTACCTCTATCCCGGATTTAGTGAGGGAAGTTCTGCTGAAGAACTGGCTAAGAATATAAAGGTATATGAGCTGTCAAGTGATGAGAGGTCTAAGCTTCTTAAGTCTGATATAGAATTCTATATAAATAATGCAGCATCTCTGGGCACAGACTATATCAAAGTTTTGGATGATATTTATTCTGACAAAAAGGTAGTATCTATAGCAGGTTCATCAGGAAGGAATCTGACGGCTGAGCAGGTTAATCACAAGACACAGCTTGGATATGCTTTTGCATTTATGACTCTGGGTTTTGTATTCTGTGGAATTTTTGTGGCACACACGGCAATTAGGGAACAGAAGAATGGTGTGTACTTAAGACTCAGCCTTACCGGAGCAAGCGCGCTTAAGTATTTTATGTCGAAGTTTATTTCGGTACTGTTTATCTCAATTCTTTCAACAACAGTAATGGGAATATTCACTTTTATAATAAGTGAGGATGACCTTGGAATGAACCGGTTCCTGTTTCTTCTTATGATATTCATGCTGGGGCTGATATTTGGATCTGTCAGTTTGTTTTTAGGAATTATTTTAGGTGATGTAATGAGTGCAAATGTAGCGGCATTTTCCGTATGGTGCTTCTCGGCTCTTCTAAGTGGTTTATACTTCCCTCTTAATGATTCGTCCAATTTTATAAAGGTATTATCATCCCTGATGCCGCAGAAGTGGTTTCTGGATTGTGCAGAAATGATATTTACCCACGACAATAAGGCATTTGGTGTGATAATATGTATTACAGTAGCTTATCTGGCAGTTATAGTGAGTCTGGGAGGTTTAGGACTTAAACTGAGAAGGAATGAAGAATGGGGAAATTCTTAAAAGATAATTATTATGTATTAATCCGAATAATGCTTGTTTTGTCCTATAGTGTATATGGATTTATGGAAATGAATAATAAAACAGGAGTATCTGTAAGGGTACTCCTGCTTGTTTCGTTTTATATTACACTGGTAACTCTTAAAGAACTGGTTAATAAAAATAAGAGACTTATATTATTCGCCGCAGCAGCGGTAGTGACAGCAGCTTTACTTTTTTATGGCGGGAATAGTTTCTTGCTTCTTGCCATCCTTCTTTGTTTTGAACTGCTGGCACACCTTAAAGCAAAGTACTATCTATATTTCATTATGTACATGTGGATGTTTGCGGATAATCCTACAGGATATTTTACGGAATTTACTGTTATTACAATGCTTATCATATTCTATCTACAGCATGAATATGTGGTTGCCGGGTATGAGGCGCAAATGTATGAGGATATAATTGCACAGCAGGGACTAAAGCGTGATTATGAAGCAAGAGAATATGAAGTTAAAGCTGAAATGAAGAAGAATATGCTTCAGGCAGAAAACCGGATTCTGGAAGAAAGAGCGGAACTTTCCCAGACCCTTCATGATAAACTGGGTCATAACATTAATGGCTCAGTCTATCAGCTTGAAGCAGCTAAAGTAATAATGGAAGCTGAGCCTGAAAAAGCGAGGGCGATGATTCAGTCTGTAATAGACCGTTTACGAAGCGGAATGGACGAGATCAGGGCGATACTTAGAAAAGAACGCCCTGAGAAAAAGAAAATGGCACTGCTGCAAATATATGAGCTTTGCAATGACTGTAATAATAAAGGTGTGGAGGCAGAGCTAAGCACTGAAGGAGATTTATCGGGTATATCAGCTGAACTCTGGGAGGTAATACTTGATAATACATTTGAAGCAGTTACAAATTCCATGAAGTATTCAAAATGTAAGAAAATAGATATAAAAATCGTGGTTATGAATGAGTTGGTCAGATGCACGGTTTCGGATGATGGAAAAGGTTGTGAAAAACTGGTTGACGGAATGGGCATCTCAGGAATGAGACGCAGAGTAAGAAATTCCGGTGGTACAGTTAATTTTGAGACTGAGGCAGGATTTGCTGTAAATATGCTTTTGCCGCTTTGATAATGCTGTGATAAACTGAAAGAAAGTATTTAGGGGACTGTAAATGGGAAAGATAAAGGTAATAATAGCGGATGACAGTGATTTCGTCCGTGATGGTATGAAAATAATTCTGGATGTTGATGCTGATTTCGAGGTTCTGGGCTGTGCTTCAAATGGACGTGAAGCTATAGAAATTGCTAAAAATCACAGACCGGATGTTTTTCTGATGGATATTCAGATGCCCGAGATGGATGGGATAGAAGCCACAAAGTATATAGTGGAGCATGATCTGGGAAAAGTGCTGATACTTACCACCTTTGATGATGACGATCTAGTCAAAAAAGCGCTTCAGAATGGCGCTAAGGGTTATCTGATAAAAAACCATACTCCGGATCATTTGAAGCAGATGATCAAATCAGTATATGCAGGAAGCGGAGTTATGGAAGAAGGCATACTTGAGTCTCTGGCAGGTATGGGACGTTTTGAAGAGGCGTCCGAGAACGCTTCCGGCGGGTTTGATGCATCAGGTTATTCTGAAAGAGAGCTGGATATAGTTAAGGCAGTGGCAGAAGGGCTTTCAAATAAAGAGATAGCATCAAAGCTTTTTATATCAGAGGGGACTGTGAAGAATTATATAACAAATATTCTTTCCAAGGAAAATCTCTCTCACAGAACGGCTTTGGCAGTTTATTACCTTACGGGAAAGAAGTAAAGAATATGAAAAAAATAACTGAATGGAAGATAGTAAGGCTGCTCGGCAAGATGGATTTTTGTGTAGTTCTTATATGCATGATCTATTCATTTTTCGTAAACTGCATGAGTATAATAGTTGATTATGAGTATCTGGTATTTAATGTTCCCGACGTTGCTGCGGTCATTATATGCATTCTTGTGATCATTTTTTCAATCTTTATACTTAAATACTATCAGAAAAACAAGTTTGATAAAAAACATATGGCGGTGTATCTTTCATGGTTTGTTGCTGCGCCGGTCATATATAATATATTTTTTATATTTATAGGTTCAGATGCCCTCTATGACTATACTAATGTTTTATTCGGAGGCCTTGGAAATTTCGTATACAGGATTTTTGTTATAGCGTTAGCGGTAACAGCCCTGATTATTTTCATCATCGCAAGAGTAATAACAAATGTAAGGCATAAAAAAGGTAAATACATAAAGCCTGAAACAGTGATAAAAATCAAGGCTTATATCCATGCGGTTTTATTTATTCTGGTTATAATACTTCTTATTATTCTTCTTGTTATGGGCATTTGGGGGATGATTGACGGTTTTAATTATAAAAAGAAGGAAGAAGCCGCACAGGCATTCAGAGAGGAAATGGAAAGTAAAATTCATGGAGGGAATGACTTTACATCGGTTCTTGGTGAGGCAAAATTAATAGTTATGTTTGTTGAAACAGGCAGCGAAGACTTAACGTTGGTCAGTGATATAGAAAAAGAAAACGGAAATGCATTTAAAACTGTTCATGTGAATAAAAGCACTGTAATGGAAGGCATAACGAACTACATCGATTTTAAAAAGGATCATAGCCTGTCAAAGCACTTTTATGACGGTATGGAAGAATACGGATTTGATGATGAGAATAAAGTCTATAACATCGGATATGAATCGGAATACACCATGAATGGTGAAAATGAGATATGCACAATAGTATGTGAATTTGATCCGGACTGGAATTTAAACAGGGTTTACTGTGTTGAGGGTGAGCTTGATTGATTGCAGATGATTGAGGGGGAATATGGTCGATTTTATTAAGAACAATGTAGCATGTGACATACTTGTATTGCTTGGGATTCTTGCGATTATTATAACCTGGGGAGCACGTTACGAGAGTAAAAAAACAGGGCGCTTTGTTTCAGGTGTTCCGGCATTGGGTGGAATACTTATAATAGTCGGATTTCTTACATCAAACGTTAAATGGCTTGCTGTAATAGGACTTTTTGATCCTGATCTTATCTACTTTCTGGTGAAAATCGTTCCTGACATAGTGAGTGTAGAGAGAGAAGAAAGAAACTGGATACCACCGGGCGAAATGGAAGGAAAAAAGGTGGTTTTATATACAAAGTATAATAAATGCTATGAGGAAATGATCGAGGAAAGAGAGGCTCCTTATGCAAATGAAATCCATACCGCCAATAGATATGTTGTGCTTCAGGAAGATAATGGATTTACGCTTCTAAAGATTGAACATACAACCAAAATCTTTAGCAGGTCATTTTATAAAACCATGGATGAATGTAAGATGGCTGCGTCTGATAAAGCAAAGTGGGTAGAAGTATAAAACTATTAAAAAGACAAAAAAGGTCACTTCATTTTGAGGTGACCTTTTTTTATGTATAAGGCTTTATGGGTTAGTGATTAAGAATTATTTAAGGAATGGAGAAGAAACAGATTAAGACTTTTAGGTTGAACTGCTATATATTAGTATCAGCAGGAATGATATAGCGCTTTACGCTTATGATTTGAATTAGGAAGGGTGAATACTAATGGAAAAGAAAGCGATACTTACTGTGAGGGACTTATCCAAGACATTTTCAAATGAGTCAGTTCAGCAGCATGTACTTAAAAATCTGAATCTGAGTATATATAAAGGGGATTTTACTGTAGTCATGGGAAATTCCGGATCCGGTAAGAGTACGCTTTTATATGCATTATCGGGAATGGACAGGCCGACTCTCGGGACAGTAACCTACAACGTTGCGGATAAGCTGGAGAAAAAATGCAGGAAGACAAATAATGGTGAAGGGGTGGAAATATCAAAGTTCAGTAATGACTGTCTGGCACTCTTCAGAAGAAATCATTGTGGATTTGTTTTTCAGCAGAATTATCTGAATGACAGTATGAGTGCACTGGACAATATAATGGTGTGTGGTCTGCTTAAGACAAAGGACAGAAAAGCACTTGCCGAGAGGAGTAAGAAACTTCTGGAAAGGGTAGAGATAGGTTCACAGGACTGGGGCAAGTTTCCAACCCAGTTATCCGGAGGACAGCAGCAGAGAGTTGCTGTTGTAAGAGGAGTTATCAATCAGCCGGAGATTCTTTTTGCGGATGAACCTACGGGAGCTCTCAATTCACAAAATACAAACAACGTTCTGGATATACTCACTGATTTAAATAATCAGGGGCAGAGTATAGTAATGGTTACACATACAGTAAAAGCAGCTGAGCGTGGCAACAGAATTATATATCTGTCCGATGGAATCATCTCAGATGAATGTGATCTTGGACCATATGCAGGCGATTATAAGGATGAGAAAAATCCGGAACGTGAGAAGGCATTGGAAAGGCATAGAAAACTGAAAGACTTTCTAAGTGAGATGGGGTGGTGAGAGTATAATGTACAAATTATTTGTAATTGCAAAGAATAATATAAAAAAGCAAAAAGGTGACATGATCACGTTCGGTATCATGACAGTGATAGTTTCACTTCTGATATTCATTTCAGTATCAGTTCTTACAGGAGTGGGAAATGCATATCAGAAGAGATTCGATGAGATAAATGGCCCGCATATGATAGCTTCTGTTTTTGATAACGAGGCCAGCCTGAAAAGCCTTAGAAAAGCATTTGAAGAAAGTGGAATAACTGACTATGAGGAAACAGAAGTACTAAGTATAAGTACGGAATATAAGAATAAGAAGGATAAAGAATATGAGGCATATGAGTTTATAATTGAGAGTACATCGAGAGATCCAAGAATTCTAAATGTACTTACTGATAATGTGTCATTAAAAGATAATGAAGTCATACTTCCGTACCATCTGAAGGAAAGCTACTCTGTAGGAGACATTCTCCAGATTAAGCTGGGTGATAAAATAAAGGAACTTAAGGTAGCAGGATATGCTGAGAATCCGTGGTTTTGCTCACCTCTTTCCTTCGGGATTTATTATATATATGTAAATGATAATACTTACGCAGCTCTGGCAAGTGAAGACACAGGTACAGTTCCTTCTCCTATCTATAAGAATATTTTGTTCAAAGGTATACTACCCGACGAAGATCTTCAGGAAGTTGATATGGATGAGCTGGAGCTTAAGTTGAGTAATACATTTGACGACCTGATAAGGAAGGAAGATAGACCCGGTTCTCCGGATATGTACAAGCTATATAATAATGCCAACTGGGATCTTATAAAATGGGGGAATGGTATGCTTCCAAGTATTGTAACATCAGTAATACTTGTATTTGCCATCATACTATTAACAATATCTCTCATTATCGTATCATTCAGTATAAATAACTTTATTCAGAGAAATATAAGGAATACAGGAATCCTGGAAGCAAGTGGCTATACAGTGAGAGAACTCAGATGGGCACTGACTTTCCAGATAATGATGATTTCTCTGGCTGGTATCATATGTGGACTAATAACGGGAATTTTTACAGGAAATAAAATATATGGTCTCTTTAGTACGATGATAGGAATTACCTTCAACCCGGGCATCAATTATAGGGTCGTATTAGCTGTAGGTCTGTTGCTTCTAATCATAAACTATGTGACAGTGAGACTTCTCAGCCGTAAGTACAGGAAAATAGTTGTTCTGGATGCTCTTAGAGGAGGTATTAATACGCATAATTTTAAGAAGAACTTCTTTTCATTTGATAAGACCAATCTGCCAATACCACTTACGCTCGCACTTAAGGATACATTTGGCGGTCTCGGAAAGAATGTTGTACTCTCGCTGATTATTGCGGTGCTTGCCATGACATGCATCACAGGTTTCGGGCTTGTGAATAATTTCAGCACGAATCCGGAAGGTACTATAAAGATTATAGGAGTGGATTTAGGAGACCTTTCAGCAAGTGGTGAGAACGGACACGCGGATGATTTAAGAAAACTGGATAAGGTGGAAAATGTACTGACCGAATTGACGTTTGAACCGGTATTTGAATATGATGGTAAAAGTGGGAAGTACTTTACAACCGCTCATGATGATGAGAAGTATTCTAAAAAAATAGTTATAGTAGAAGGTCGATACGCTGAGAAGGATAATGAAATCATGATATCTACTGCAGTGGCTGATGAAACCGGTGCCGGTATTGGCGATGTTGTAACCATTAAAGTCGGAGAAGAAAGCAAGGATTTTATCGTTACAGGTATCAATCAAAGGATGATGTCAGCAGGCAAAAATCTGTCTCTTACTATAGATGGTGCGAAACGACTGGGAGTTGATACAGGGTACTGTGATTATCTCGTGACAGCAAAGGAAGGCGTATCTTACGAAGAATTAAAGAAGAGCATTGAGGGTTACGCGAAGGAAGAAGATATTACGTTTAATTATGAGAATATGAGCAATGTTATAGACGCCACTGTAAAGCCTATAACAAGTGCCATGTCAGGCGCATCTATGGTCTTTGTACTTATAACTGCTCTGATAGTTATATTCGTTGAGTCGCTGGTAATACGGGCTAAGATAACAAGAGAATGGCGAGATATGGGAATCAGTAAGGCTATTGGAATGAGTTCAGGGACTCTCCTTCTGCAAATAGCAATGTCAAATATCCCGGCCGTTGTATTTGGAAGTGTCCTTGGAGCACTTGTTTCAGGTTATGCCGGAAAGCTGGTAGTATTAGGTGCCTTCTCATACATGGGTATTAAAAAAATAGAATTTGACCAGTCTATTGCCTCAATGATTGCAGTAGCTCTTGGAATAATAGCTGTGGCATTTATTACATCAGCCCTTGTAGGAAGAAAGGTGAAGAAGCTTATTCCTATTGAAATGATAACAGAAGAGTAAGTGAAAACATATGGCATACAATAATTCTATTTGTTATAATACTTAAATAGTGGGATTAAGCCCAGACTGATTAGTCCCGGAGGTTAGTAAGGTGCACTACAACTGTTTAATAGTAGATGACGAGGTAGAACTCGCCAAGATGACAGCTGAATACTTTGAAATGTTTGACGTAAAGACGCAGTACGTGGATAGTGCTGCGTCTTGTTATGATTTTTTGAGTAAAAATGCAGTTGACATAATACTTCTCGATATAAATCTTGGAGAGTTTTCGGGATTTGAAGTCTGTAAAAAGGTGAGAGAAGTGTATCAGCTTCCTATAATATTTATAAGTGCGCGACAGAGTGATGATGATGTGCTTGTCGCCCTTAGTATAGGTGGAGATGACTATGTGAAAAAACCATATAGTCTCTCGGTGCTGCTTGCAAAGGTGAAGGTTAATCTTAAACGGGTAAAACAGTTGGAAGAGCTTAAAAATAATGCATCAGAAATTATCACAGAAAAGAACCCGGACTTACCGGACAGTGACGCAGGATCTGAAGTAATATCCCTGGATGCTACCACCATGTCAGTTATAAGTAAAGGTGAAAGAATCCCATTAAAGGCGAAGGAGTTTGCACTGCTTTCCTGTCTCTATGAGCACAGAAATACTATTGTGACTAAAGAAATGCTTTTTGATGAGGTATGGGGAGATTCATTTTACTCAGATGGAACCCTGAATGTACACATCAGAAAACTGCGTGAGAAATTAGAAGAGAATCCCAATGAACCTGAGTTTATCAAAACCATATGGGGTACGGGATATATATTGGAGCTGAAATGAAACATTTTAGGAAAATATGTATAGTATATGTTCTATTCATGATATTATCGTTTGTTTTCCTTCTTGTTGGATTACGAAGCGCAAATGTATTAAAAATCCGGGTAGATCATTACAGTGACCGGGAAATGGAAATGTATAAAAAAGTATGGGACCGAATAAATGAGAGCATGCAGTACCGGGAATTTCAGATATTGAAATATGTTCTGATATTCTGGGTAATTATTTTTATTTTAGGATTAACTGTTCTTTTTATCATATATAGGAATGAACTTAGACCTGTTAAAGAGCTGGAAAAATGTGCATCGGAAATAGCAAGAGGCAATCTGGATATTTCACTTCCCATGCATAAAAACAATGTATTTGGAAGCTTTGCCGAAAGCTTTGATCTCATGCGGACAGAGATGAAAAAATCAAGAGACAGAGAGATACAGGCAGAGCATGCGAGAAGAGAGCTTGTTGCGGAACTCAGTCATGATATAAAAACTCCTATAGCAACCATACAGGCTACATGCGAGGTTCTGGATCTTAAGAATCGAAGACGTCTTCTTGAACTTGATAAGTCGGGAGAGGATTCTATCCTTGTGGATAAAAAGGATATAGAGAATACATTGGAAAAAATAGGTTTTATTGAGAATAAATCTGAAACAATTAACCGGCTGATACAAAATGTCCAGAAAGCAAATACCGATGATATGGAGGAACTTCAGGTAAATGTATCGGAAACTGATTCAAGAGAGATAGAGAAATTCTTTGAAAGCCTTAAGTCCTACGGTAACATTATTCTTACAAATCACATACCTGAATGTCTTGTAATGGTTGACCTGCTTCGTATGGAACAGGTAATTGATAATATAGTCAGTAATTCATATAAGTATGCAGGTACGGATATAAAGGTCAGTTTTGCAGAGACTGAAGCTGTTCCGCAGATTGACGGAAAAAAAGTTGCTTATGTGAAGATTACTATCCGCGACAGTGGAAAAGGCGTAGCTCCGGAGGAACTTCCTCTTATTATAGAAAAGTATTATAGAGGCGAAAACTCTGATGGAAAAGCAGGATATGGACTGGGCTTTTATCTTGTTAAACTCTATATGGAGAAACAAGGTGGCGGAATAGAGTATTACAACGAGAATGGTTTCGTGGTGGAACTTTTACTAAGAAAGGTATAAAAGCGGCATAAGCAGTTATGCTGAATTATCCGGGTATCAGTATGAAAAAAATATATGCAGTTATTCTAATAGCGGCTTTGTTGTGTACAACAGCCTGTTCCCTTAAAAACTTAGTTCCGGAGGATGCGAGAAGCCAGCCTTACAGTGAAGTGGAAGAACCATGGACAAGTAAAGATGATATTAATTACAATGACCCAAATGTATATAAAAAATATGCTGCGGGATTTGTAAAGCTTCTTGATGAAAGAGATGAAGAAGGGATTAAGAAGATGTTTTCAAAAGGACTTCTTCTTATGGAGGATACTGAAGAGGAACTTGATTCTTTATTAAAAAACTTTAAGGGTAATGTTAAAGATACAACATATTTATCAGGCTCACTTGGTGCACGTGGATATGCCCAATGGTCGAAGACAGAACCGATAGCATGCTATGACAGCAGATTCTTCATCTATACCGATGAGGAAACTTACTATGTGGATTTTGGTATGTGTGCGGTAGATGAAAGCAGTCCTGACGGAAGGGATTCTGTTGGCATTACATTTCTTTATGTAATGACTCTCGATAAGGCATGCAACATGAAAAGAGATGTGAAGGATAAAACAGAGGATAGTAAAGAGTATTTAAATGTACTTACGTTTTCAGACGGAACGACCAAAGAAGTGAAATGCAAAACTGTAGGAACCAGTAATTGCTGTATAGATACGGAGTTTGGATCCGGTGAAGGATATACGGTACTTAATCTTACAGATGTATGGTCTAAAAATGAGGTGTTCAGACTGACCGGTACCAAAGATGATATCAGTCTTGACAAGATCAAGAAGCTTGATTACACAGACGGTAAGGCTGCAGCTGAGTTTTTTCTGGCTCACGAAGAATATGTTGAACCGAATGACAGAAGACATGTCTACAACATAACAGGTAGTGATAAAAAGGTAATGGTAGTCATAGGTGAGGATGATGATACCGGGGAAAAGATGGTAACTTACGTAAGAATAGTAGATATAATGAAGCTTTATTCAGTTCAGGATAAAGTCATTATTTATGGAGAAAAGAAGAAATGACCCGGAGATGGTTGTGGTTGAAATTTTGACATCAGGTGAGTAGTAATGTTATACATATTAAGACACGGAAAAACAGATTGGAATAATGAACTTCGTTTGCAGGGAAGGACAGATGTGCCGTTAAACGATGAAGGACGTGAAATGGCTGAAGTCGCCCGGGAAGAGTATAAAGATGTTCATTTTGATATATGTTATTCATCACCTTTGCAGCGGGCAAAGGAGACAGCAGAGATACTTCTAAGAGGAAGAAATGTTCCGATAATCACAGATGACAGGCTTATGGAAATGAGTTTTGGCGATTATGAGGGACTTAAATACAGTTTTGAAAAGTCTGAAAGCCCTATAAGTGTTATCTTCAGAGACCCCGGAAATTATAAAGAAAGTATAGGAGGAGCTGAAACTTTCGAAGAACTGTTTAAGAGAACAGGGGAATTCCTTCGTGAAGTAGCATTACCGGAACTGGACAAAGGAAAGGACATCTTGATAGTAGGCCACGGTGCCATGAATTCAAGTATTTTTTGTCAGGTAAAAGGCATTCCGATAGAAAACTTCTGGAGCGCAGGGATTCCAAACTGTAAGCTGATGCAGCTTATATAGCAGTAAGAGTAGTAGGGAATATAGTAGTAGGCGTAGTAGTGAATTTAGTAGTAAGCGTAGTAGCCGGACTTGCCAGAAATATTGGCTTTTAAAACCGGATTATGATAAGATATTTAGGATTATTCACAGTTATGACGGGATTGAAGTGACTACACTCAGAGATGAAAAGGTAGTCGGTGAATGATATTTTGCTCATTTACTGAAAAACGGGAAGAAATTAAAGGAGGTAAATATGGTAGGATTTGAAGGATATATGCACGGAGTGAATCTTGGAGGCTGGCTTTCACAGTGTGATCATACAAAGCAGCGTTACGATACATTTATAGTTGAAAAAGATATAGAGACGATAAAAAACTGGGGACTGGACCATGTAAGAGTGCCTGTTGATTATAATCTCGTTGAGGATGAAGAAGGTAATTATAAGGAAGAAGGTTTTGATTATCTTCAGCAGATAATCGACTGGTGCGGGAAATACGAATTAAATATGGTACTTGACCTTCATAAGACCTATGGTTTCAGCTTTGATGAAGGTGAAGGGGAAAGCGGATTCTTTGATAATGCAGATTATCAGGAAAGATTCTACAGGCTTTGGAATGAGTTCTCAAAAAGATATGGTAAATACAGCGAAAGACTTTGTTTTGAAATCCTGAATGAAGTGACAGAGAAAAAATTCAGTGACAAGTGGAATGAGATTTCTACAAAATGTATCAAAGTGATCAGGGAAAATGCACCCGATATAAAGATACTTCTTGGCGGTTATTACAATAACAGTATAGAAGCACTTGAAGATCTTGCAATGCCTTATGATGAAAATGTAGTTTACAACTTCCATTGCTACGAACCGCTGGTATTTACACATCAGGGAGCTTATTGGGCTGCCGGAATGAATACTGAATTCAGAATGCCTTTCAAGTCAACATATGGAGAGTATATCGAATTTTCAAATAAGAATCTCAGCAATTATGCGGCTCTTGAAGAAAGTACAGTGGCCGGACTGGATAAGTCTAAGACGATTGATGCCGAGTACTTTAACAAAATGCTTGAAACAGCTGTGAAGGTTGCTGAGGAAAGAAATGTAAGGCTTTACTGTGGAGAGTACGGTGTTATAGACAGAGCATCTTCGGAAGATGCCCTGGACTGGTACAAAACTATATGTGAATGCTTTGATAATTTCGGCATTGGACGGGCTGCATGGACATATAAAGAAATGGATTTCGGAATCATGGATGCACACATGGATCCGGTGAGAGAAGAGCTCGTAAAAGTATTATAAAGTATATACCCTCATTAAGCAATTAATGAGGGTATTACTCTTGTTTCGGAGGTTAAAATGTCACTAATTGTAGAAAATCTGTTTAAAAAATATGGTGAGAAGACAGTTGTAGATAATATAAGTTTTTCAATGGACAAACCGGGTGTTTATGCACTGCTCGGAACAAACGGTGCGGGTAAGACCACATCTATAAGGATGATACTCGGTATGCTTGATATGGATGGAGGAAAAGTGGTCTGGAATAACGGACCTTTAAATTTTGATACATGCAACATTGGCTATCTGGCAGAAGAAAGAGGACTCTATCCCAAATATCCTCTTATCGATCAGATAAGATATTTTGGTGAAATCAGGGGCATTGACAGAAAGACAGTGGATGAAAGGATAAAGTACTGGGCTGAAAGACTTAGGGTAGAAGAGTATATATACCCTGAAAAAGCGGCAGAACTTCTGGCAGCAGAACAGGGTATAGATGTAAAGAAGTTGAGAAAGAAGCCTAAGATGCAGAGCCCCGATCAGCTTTCTAAGGGTAATCAGCAGAAGATTCAGTTTTTGATTGCCATGATTTCAGATCCCGAGCTTATAGTCCTCGATGAACCTTTTTCGGGACTTGATCCGGTTAATACAGATATACTTAAGGAAGTTGTCAGAGAAGAGATAGCTGCCGGAAAGTATATAATAATGTCCAGTCATCAGATGGAGGTAGTTGAGGAGTTCTGTACGGATATAACCATACTCAACAGATCAAAGGCAGTTGTAACCGGCAATCTCAATGAGATCAAAAAGTCATACGGCAGAGTGAATCTCGTTCTAAAAACCGAGGTGGATATTACTGACTATATAAATAAAGCCGGAGTGGAGATACGTTCAGAGAAGGAGTTTGAATATCAATTAAAAGTATCAGGTGATGAACAGGCAAACAGACTTCTTAAGTCTCTCATTGATGCAGGAATAAATATTATAAAATTCGACTTAAAAGAGCTTTCGCTTCATGAGATCTTTGTAAAAGTAGTTGGGGAGGAAGCAAATGAATAGTCGTGAAAATATATACAGCCTTAAAGGGATAGGCAAGGTGTTCAGGTTTACACTTGTACAGACCTTTAAGAATAAAAGATTTATCATTTCATTCATCATGTTTGTTGTCATCATGATGGCGATAGGACCGATTCAGTATTTTTCGGGAAATGCAGGTAAAAAAGCTGCGGAGTCCTCGCAGATATATGAGCTCTCTTCGGAATCACTCAGTAAGCTTTATATCATAAATGAAACTCCTGTAGAGTTAAGTAAGGACAGTATAGCTTCGTCCATAAAAAATGATTATGATTTTGGAGATGGATCCGGTCTTATACTTGAATATAAAGAAAAAAGTGAAGAGGACAGTCTCCTTGGAGCTATCAGTGATAATGAGGGAGTTATAATCATTTCTCAGGATTCATCCGGTTTTCATGTGAAAGGCATTGTATCTGAAAACAGTAAAGCATCGGCAGATGATATTGATGCAGTTACAGCAACTGTCCGGGATGTGTTTGATGAGGACAGGGTAAGGGCATCAGGTATGTCTGATTCTGATGTGGTTACCATCATGAAAGGCGTTGTTTCAAATGGCGTAATAACTGAAAAGGATTACATTTCAGAACGTGACAATGAAGTTAAGCAGGGTGAATACTTTACCTACCTGCTGGGCTTTGATGTGATCATTTTTATGATTGCGTCACTTTCGTCTTCATACATAATTGCTTCGGTCACTGAAGAAAAGCAGTCAAAACTTGTGGAGTCGCTTCTTGTTAGTGTAAGACCGATGGCTCTTCTTGTAGGTAAGATATTCGGTATGATGGCGTATGTAGTTCTTATGATTGTCTGCGGAATGGCAGGGTCAAGACTTACTGAGTTATTCATGCAAAGTGTTCTTGGACTTGATATGAGTGATCTGGATGAAGCCGGAATCAACTTTTCACTGTTTGCCGAAAATGGATTTAAAAGTATGCTGATTCTGATTGTCGGACTCATTCTTGCATATATTTTCTTTGGATTTCTTAGCGGAGTCTTCGGAAGTGCGGCAAGTACTACGGAGGATATACAGAATGCAACCGGAACAATAATGACTGTTACCATGATAGGATATTTCGGGGCATTTATACTTGGAGCGATGGGGAAAGATGTGATAAATACAGTAATTTCACTTATTCCGCCGTTTTCATTTTTTACGGCACCGGTATTCTATATAACAGGCAGAATTCCGCTTTATATTCTTATAATCAGCTTCGTTATAGAATTGGCAGCTATAATTCTCATAGTTATGCTTTCCGCAAGAACCTACAGAACGCTTGTGCTTTCTGATTCATCCAGACCAAAGCTTATGGTAATCTTAAAAGCAGGAAGGAGGTAAGAGCATTGTTTAAGAATTTTGATAAAGTATTCAAATTTACTTTCAGTAATCAGACAAAAACAAAGGGTTATAAATTCGGTACAGTCGCTATTGCAGTGCTTCTCATCCTGATTCCGATCATTATCGGAATTATCGCATCAAAGGTTATGGATGATAAAAAAGAGGGGTTAAAGATTTGCGGTGCAGAAAAGATATATATGGTAAATGAATCGTATCCGGATATTAACTACGATTTTCTTAATTTTGTCGGAGTAGAAGGCTATACAGAAATCATTTACGAAAATGCAGGCAGCATTGATGAAGCACTTGAAAAGATAAAAGCAGATGGCGAAAAACAAAGCTTTGTATATGATATATCTGTAAGTAAAGAATCAGTTGATTCAAGTATAATTCTTCCGGAGGATACACTTCTTTCAGAAGAAGAGGTCCAAAACTTTGATGAATTCATTTCAAGAGCGGGTATGGTTTTTACGACAATTGCTATGGGAAAAAGCCTGAATGATCTTGGGATGACAAATATGTCAGTAGATTATGACGTATATAACGTTAAAGGATATCAGGATGATGTTTCACTATATGAAAGCGATGATGCAGAGACAGATAAAAACAGCAGTGAAATTATTTCGGTATTCAGAATAATAATAGTGATTATTACCGTGTTTGTTATATATATGGTTATAATCCTTTACGCATCAGGTGTTTCCCAGAATATAGTTATGGAGAAGACCAGCAAGCTTATGGACACCATGCTTATATCAGTCAAACCGGAAGCGCTTATAATGGGTAAGTATCTTGGTGTACTTGCGGCAGGAATGCTTCAATTACTGATCTGGTTTCTTTCAATATGTGCCGGTATATTTGCAGCTACAAAGATTTTGGGAAGTGTATTTGAAGGAGCAGGGGATATAATAAAAGAGTTCCTGAAGATGATCAGCGATTCGGGCCTTTTTAAACCGGGGGCTGTTGTTATATCACTGCTTGTACTTATAGCCGGAATACTATTCTACACAAGTATAGCAGCGCTGCTTGGTTCGATTTCAAACACTCGTGAAGAGGTTGGTGCAAACCAGGGATTATTTGTAATGCTTGTTCTGATAAGCTTTTATTTTGTACTCTTTGGCGGAGCTATGTCCGGAAAGGATGTGCCTATGTGGCAGAATCTGGTTCCGTTTACATCAGCCATGGTACTTCCGTCGGGAATCTGTCTCGGAACAGTTCCTATGTATATTGCAATAATCGGACTTCTCCTTATCAGCGTATGTTCAGTTATCTTTATTATTCTTTCAGGGAAAATGTATCGCATGATGTCTCTTTATAAAGGTAACAGGATAAATATTGTTAAAGCATTTAAAATGCTGTTTTCCGGGGTATAAAAGTTATATGTATAAGAAATTATGTAAACTGATAGCGGTATTTATTCTAATCTGCAGTGTCTTTGTGCTTATTCCCAAATTGGATGTAAGAGCAGAGGCACCTGAAATTACATCGGTCGAAGATTTTTACGAGAAATTGTCAGAACAGATATATAAAAGAGAAACGGTAAAGAATTATACTGTAAATGACATGAGTCTTATGAAGGAAATCGTTAAGATTGACTGGAATATATACGCAGCTCATTATAGCGAGGAAAAACCGCTTACAAGCGGATGCTACATGGTTTATTACATAGATAAGCTCTATTATTCATATAAGGGCAGTGCTCTTAGGATATCAGTGGAATATCCATATTCCGATATTGATATGAAGAATCATTTTGCAAGACTTAATCGTCTTGCAGATGAGTTAAAGGGCAAAAATGATTATGAAACAGTTAAAAATGTTCATGATTATCTTATAGATCATTTTGAATATGACAAAAAAACAAGTTTTGAGAATCATACAGATATCGAAGGTTTCAGAGACGGAGTGATGGTATGCAGTGGTTATGGACTTGCTGCATATTATCTTTTAAACTCTGCGGGAGTAAAAACAAGGATTATAACCGGATATGGTGGCGATGCATTTGGAAACGGTGAAAACCATATGTGGAACATAGTCTTTGTAGATGGCAAATGGTATAATATCGATGTTACCTGGGATGACCTTGGAAAGGGCAAAAAGGTATATGACTTTTTCCTAAAGTCTGACAGGGATTTTAATAATCATGAAAGACTTGGAATGTATGCGACAAATGAAATAAGTTCAATCATTTCAGACACGTCGTATCGCCTTCCATTATCCCTGACTTTTCCTTCATTTGCCTTAAGACACATGAGAACACTTATTCTTGCAGCGGTAATTCTGTTTACTCTGATCAAAACTATAATAAGACAGAAAAAAAACAGAAATCAGGTTATATATTATAATGAAGAGGATTATTAGTAAATTCATAGGCGATAAGGCTTTTTATAAAATGTTATTTGGCGTTGCATTTCCGATAATGATTCAGAATGCACTGACAAACTTTGTAAGCCTTCTCGATAATATAATGGTAGGACAGCTTGGTACGGAGGAAATGTCAGGCGTAGCGATAGTAAATCAGCTGATGTTTGTATATTACCTCCTTATGTTTGGTGGTCTTTCCGGAGTAGGAATCTATACTGCACAGTATTTTGGAAATAAAGATGACGAGGGAGTAAGAAATACATTCAGATATAAGATGTGGCTTGGTCTCATCATAACTATTATTTCTGTGTATATTTTTATAACATTCGGACGAAATCTTATAGGTCTTTATTTAAAGGGAACGAGCGATGGCGGAGATCTTAATGCAACACTGAACTTCGGCATGAAGTATCTGTCTGTTATTCTTTTCATGCTTCCTGCAATATGGATAAGTCAGCTCTTCATCAGTACTCTCAGAGAGTGCGGAGAAACGGTTGTTCCCATGGTTGCCGGTGTTATAGCAGTTCTTTCGAATCTTTTCCTGGATTATATTTTGATTTTCGGAAAGCTCGGCATGCCTAAAATGGGAGTTGCAGGAGCTGCGCTTGCCACAGTCATAGCCCGCTATATAGAAATGGCGGTTGTGCTTATCTGGGCAGGCTTTAACAGAGGAACTCACACATATTTCAGAGGCGTACTGAGGACTATATTTGTACCGGGGCATCTTATAAAAAGATTTTTCATTACCGGAATGCCTATCTTGGTTAATGAAGGACTCTGGTCCATAGGTATTGCCATGCTAAGTCAGGCTTATTCCATAAGAGGACTAAATGTAGTTGCCGGACAGAATATAGCTAATACCATAAATAATATATTTAACATTGCTTTTATAGCCATGGGAGATGCTGTGGCGATAATAGTGGGACAGTACCTTGGTGCCGGGGATATGAAGAAGGCTAAGGATATTGATAACAAGATTATTGCTACAGGAGTGATGAGCTCTATAGTAGTCGGAACAATCATGTTTGCTACATCCGGACTTTTCCCCATGCTCTATAAAACAAATGATACGGCACGGCTTGTAGCAACGCATTTTATAATGGTTCAGGCAATCTTTATGCCTAAAGATGCATTTCTTCATTGCTCTTACTTTACTATAAGAGCAGGCGGAAAAACTCTTATAACTTTCCTGTTTGACAGTTTTTTCATGGTAGTGGTAAGTGTTCCTATTGCATATATCCTCAGCAGGTTTACAGCTCTTGGCTCTGCAACGGTATTTGCCATGGTTCATGCGGCCGACTTCATAAAATGCATTTTGGGTTATATACTGCTTAAGAAGAATGTGTGGATGAAGAATATAGTGAAGTGACAGCATGGAAGCCGTTGGAATAATAGTGAAACAGAATAGGTCTTGAGTCAAAGCGGCTTTACTGTTATAATCAGGTTGTATTGGTGTTTTTGTTACTTTTACTACGTGAGTTTTGGAGAAGGAAGGCAGGGGAGCCTATGGAGAGAGAATTTACCAATAAGAGGGATTTGGCCAGAACTTATGCAGAGGCTATGAATCTTCTCAGACCTGAGACTAAAGACCTTCATCAGAGGGTCGCATATGCTGCATATGGCATTGCAAAAGAGATGGGGTACAAAGATAAGGATTTGGATGACCTTATCCTTGCAAGTTTGCTTTATGATGTCGGTATTGTGCTTATGCCGGAGAAACATGAGGGCAGATATGGCTTTAAAGAGCTTGTGTCAACCAATCTTGATATGATAGGCGATATTAAGCTGCTCAAGGTTGCCGCTGATGTCTATAAAGCAACAGATACAGAAAAGTATGGCGAGTCTGTTGACAATAAGAATAAGATATTTGCAGATATCATACTTATTTCCGATAAGATTGCTTCAATGCTTGATGAATCAGATGCGGCTCTTAATCAGGTTGAGGATATAAGCTATACAGTATCGGATATGGCAGGCGAAGAGATAAAAGATGAGGTTGCGGAAGCTTTCCTAAGATTCTCTGAGAAAGAATATGTTTGGATGGAAATTCTTCATCAGCCTTACATTTTCTTTGATCATATTTCGGATGAGGATAATGTGACTATTGACGATGCCATAGTATTTGCCAGATTCATGGCACGTATCATTGACTTCAGAAGTTCTTATACAGCCATGCATTCATCCGGTGTTGCTGCAGTTGCGGTAAGACTTGCCGAGATTATGGGTATGTCTTCTGTTGAATGTAAAAAGATGATGATAGCCGGATATCTTCATGATATAGGCAAGCTTAAGGTTCCAAAAGTTATACTTGAGAAGAATGATAAGCTTACGGATGAAGAATTTAACGTAGTTAAAGAATATGCTTATTATACACACTTGCTTCTTAAAGATATTACCGGTTTTGAAGAAATCAGCAAGTGGGCGGCACTTCACCATGAAAAATTAAATGGTTATGGTTATCCTTTCAGATTATCAAAGGATCAGATTCCTATGGGTGCTCGTATAGTAGCTCTTGCGGATACATTCGCAGCGGTTGCCGAGATAAGACCGTATCGTACAGGATTGTCAAAGGAAGAAGTTGTAAGGATTCTCCTTGAGAATGTCGAAAGAGGTGCAATGTTCAGCTATCTTGTTGAACTCTTAATAACAAACTATGATGAGATTCAGGGCATCAGAGATGCAGAGGTAAGTCGTGAGGGCGCCAGATACTATGCATCTGTTGTAGAAGTAGAAGAATAAACTATAATTTGGAGTCTCTGGTTTTCGGAGACTCCTATATATTTTCGGGAGAATCTGTCATGAGTGATAAAAAAGACAAACATGAAGATGCTAAAACTAAGAAGATTAAATGGTGGAAAATCCTGCTTTTTATTGTTTTGGCTGTAATTATTATTGCAGGCAGCTATGTGGCATATGTCTTCCTTACATATTCCAGAATAGAAGATAATCAGGATCTTGCTGTAAGAAATAAAACGGACTTAACTGCTGAACCGGGAGTTGAATATACTGCCGTTTCTTATAATCTTGGCTTTGGCGCATATACGGCTGACTTCACATTCTTTATGGATGGTGGAAAAGAAAGCAGGGCAAGATCGGAAGAAAGTGTTAAAAACTGTATCAGCAAAACTTCAAAGTTTGCACTTTCTTATGAACCTGATCTGGTTCTTTTTCAGGAGATTGATACAGATTCAACAAGAAGCTTTCATGTAGATGAGAGGGAGATACTATACAGCCTTTTCGATGAAGAGGGGGCATATGACAGTGTGTTTGCTGAGAATTATCACTCTGCATATCTTATGTATCCACTTCTTAAGCCTCACGGAGCATCCAATTCGGGACTTGTTACAGAAAGCAGATTTGATATAAGCTCTTCACTTCGAAGAAGTCTTCCGATTGCTACAGACTTTAACAAAATACTCGATCTTGACAGATGCTACAGTATATCAAGGATTCCGGTTTCAAACGGAAAGGAACTTGTGATTATAAATACCCACCTTTCTGCCTACGGTACAGACGCTGATCAGGGAAATGAGCAGCTTGAAATGATATTTGCCGATATGAAGGCGGAATACGATAAAGGCAACTATGTAATATGCGGTGGTGATTATAATCATGACTTTACAGGCAATTCAAGGGAGTACTTTAACCCGGGGAACGGTGACAGCTTCAGCTGGTGCCAGCCATTTCCTGATGCTGTTATTCCTGAAGGTTTCAGCAAATGTACCGATTACGATGAGGGTATGGTCCCAAGTACGAGAAATACAGATATTCCTTATTCAGAGGAAAGCTTTACTGTAACGCTTGACGGATTCATAGTTTCCGATAATGTGACCTGCACTTATGTTCAGAATATAGATGCCGGGTTCGAGTATACAGATCATAATCCTGTAGTAATGAAGTTTATACTTGACGAGAAGTAATTAAAAATGTATTTATCAATGTTAAATGTGGGAGACTTATTGGCAGCGGGTACTGTCAGAAATGAGGGTGTATGAAAAAGAAAGAATTAACAATTTCCATAATAATCGCAACGATTATATCAATTGCAATGGGTTTTCTTGCAACTTTGCTTGTAAGGCTTGGTGCAGATGAAAAAGAACTCAGTACTATGCCGCCGGCAGCGATCATGTATATACTCAGTATACTTGAATCTGTAATCGTCGGAATCATATGCGCCGTACTTCTTCCTCTTGGAAAACTCGGTATGGCATTTGCAAGAAAATGCAACGCTAACCCGCCGGGAATGAAGTTCAATCTCATTAATTCGATTCCGCTTGCTGTCGGTAATTCAATTATCGTCAGTGCGGTTGTATGTTTTATTAATGTAGCCCAGGCACATTCCCATATTCCGAAAGAAGAAGCACCGCCTCTTTTTCCTATGTTTCTTGGAGGCTGGCTTAAGCTCCTCATTCCGTCGATAATTCTAAGTTATGTTCTGGCGATAATTCTTTCGCCTGTAGTTGTAAAAATAGTAAGAGGTAAAGACAGTGGGAATTTATAATCTTGAAGAAGCAAAAGAGCATTTTAAAAAAGACAGATTCGCAACAACAAGCGGAATCTATCTTGATGATTTAACAGATGAGTATGCAGTTGCAAAGGTAGAACTTACGGATGTTCATAAGAACGCCTACGGCGGTATCATGGGCGGCGCCATATTTACACTGGCGGACCTTGCATTTGCAGCCCTGTCCAATAACAGACATAACCCTACGGTCGCTCAGCAGGTAAGTATTAATTATCTTTCTGCACCGAAGGGAAAAGAACTGATTGCCAGAGCACATTTTGTTAAAGACGGTGGAAGAACCTGTGTGATACAGGTTGATATAACCGATGATACCGGAAGAAATATCGCAATGTTTACAGGGGTAGGCTTTAAACTTTAAAGCCTGCCCCATTATTTCTAATAATTTTCATCTGCCTTTTCGTCGGTTGAGTAATTATCAAAGAGTATATCTCCGATATTAAGATCGGTATTATCAAGATTCTGAAGAATTTTTGCCTCCTGAACTTCAGGAGCAACTTCCTGTTCCATCTTCTTTAGTAATTCCATATCGAGGCCTGTCATTGCAGCGACTTCCTCAACCGGGATCTTTCCTTTTAACATTCTTCTGGCAACATCTGCTTTAGCTTTATCTGTATTGTTCATGATTTAAGTCCTCAAATTATATATTGTTATTTTTTGTTGTTATTATGATGTGATTTTGGCAAGAAATCTTTCGTTTTCTGCTATAACCTTTGACATGGCATCCGGTCCCGGAGCACCAATAGTATTTCTCTTATCAATACATTCCTTAAGGCTTATAGCGTCGTAGATATCCTCTTCAAAGACGGGTGATATCTCCTTTAATTCATCCAGCGTAAGATCGTCTATGGCTTTTCCTTTATCAATAGCATAAAGTACAAGCCGTCCGATGATTCCATGTGCATCACGGAACGGTACTCCGTGTTTTACCAGATAGTCGGCAGCATCCGTTGCATTTGCGAAGCCCTTCATAGCGCTTTCATTCATCCTGTCTTTGTTAAGCTTCATTGTGCTTATCATACCGGTGAAAAGTGAAATGCATGATTTAACAGTATCGATAGAATCAAATGCAAGTTCCTTGTCTTCCTGCATATCCTTATTATATGCGAGAGGAATTCCTTTCATAGTAGTAAGAAGAGACATGAGAGCGCCGTACACACGTCCTGTCTTTCCTCTTACAAGTTCTGCTATATCCGGATTTTTCTTCTGAGGCATTATCGAGCTGCCTGTGCTGTAGCTGTCATCCAGTTCGATGAATCCGTATTCATTTGAATTCCAGGTGATTATCTCCTCTGAAAATCTTGAAAGATGCATCATTATGATTGAAATGGCAGAGAGAAGCTCTATAACATAGTCTCTGTCTGATACCGAATCCATACTGTTAAGGGTAGGACCATAGAATCCCAGAAGAGATGCCGTCATATCCCTGTCGAGTGGATAGGTTGTTCCGGCAAGTGCTCCGGCACCGAGTGGACAGTAGTTAAGTCTTTCGTATATATCACTAAGCCTTGTGTAGTCCCTTTTAAACATTTCCATATATGCGCCTATATGATGCGAGAACGTTACAGGCTGTGCCTTCTGCATATGAGTAAAGCCCGGCATATATGTGTCGAGATTATTCTTCATCTGACCGTGAAGAGTCTGCAGAAGTTTCTGAAGGAGATATTTGATATCCGTAACTTCCTGTCTTACATAAAGCCTCATATCAAGTGCAACCTGATCATTGCGGCTTCTTCCTGTGTGGAGCTTCTTTCCTGCATCTCCGATTCGGTCTATAAGGTTTGCTTCAACGAAGCTGTGAACATCCTCGTATTCATTTGTTATAAGAAGATTTCCTTCTGTAACATCCATGAGGATTCCTTTAAGCCCTTCAATTATGGATGCTTTTTCTTCCTCGGTAATTATACCTGTTGCTCCAAGCATGGTTGCATGGGCTATTGAACCTTCAATATCCTGTTTAAGAAGTCTTTTGTCAAAGGATATGGAAGCGTTGAAATCATATACGAGTTTGTCGGTTTCTTTGGTGAAACGACCACCCCAGAGTTGTGCCATAATTATCACCTCATTGGTAAAGATTTTTATCTGAACATACATTGTACCTTAAACCGGGTGTTGCTTCAAGGAGAAAAAAATGCTATGCTTTTTCGGTAGATAAAAGGCATTTTGCCGAAACGAAAACATAACAGAGGGATTACGAGTGGAGAAGAAAAGAAAGGTTTATGTATATATTGTTCTGGTTTTACTTTTGATACTTATGCTTCTTTTACTGGATAAGCTAAAGGTTGATAATCCGACTCAGAATATCATACATCATTTTGATGCATATGAGAGTGTTGATGAGATAGCAGCAAAGCTTACGAAGGATATAGAGGATGGAATAGAAGGAATTGATACTATTTATTCAAAAGATGTAAGTATAGATGACGTACTTAAAATCAACTATTATATAGGAACACTCGACGGAACGGTTGACTCCGTTTATTATACTACAGAGATTATGGGTGTTACCAAGCTTGATTTTAATATCACCAGATCTGACAACAGCTATGTTTACAGGTGTTATGCATATAAAGAGCCCATTCCTGAGGACAGGGAAGAGGCAAGGAAGATGTATAAGAAGGTAAATGACTTCATGATCCTGAAGATAAAAGCTTCCATGTCGGATTATGAGAAAGAACTTGCCATTCATGATTTCATTGTAAGTAACTGTAAATACAGCTACGGAAGCGATGACAATGAAAATGAATACAGAGCTTACGGGGCACTGGTAGAGGGAAAGGCAGTATGTAACGGATATGCTGAAGCTATGGCGCTTCTTCTTACATGTGCAGGCGTTGAAAACAGATACATAACCGGTTACGCCGGCGATGAACTTCATGCATGGAATCTGGTTAAGCTTGAAGATAACTGGTATCATGTTGATGCCACATGGGATGATCCTGTTATTGAAACGGGAGATGCACTGCTTCATTCATATTTTAATCTCAGTGACGAAGTTATGGGCAGAAGCCATTCATGGAACAGGGATTACTTTGACGAGTGCAGTTCCATGGCGTTTAATTACTACAATATGAACAGTCTTTATTTTGATGATTATAGTGCTTTTAAAGCAGGGATAAAGAAAACGGTTTCAAGAAACAAGCATGGAGTGGTTGAATGTGCTTTGAAGAATGGCTCGCCTTCGGGAAATGACCTGGAGTTCATATTTGACTATGGAGGTATCAGATCATTCAAGTATTCAAACGACGGAAGCGGGGATTACAATATACTCGTTATATATTTGAATAAATGACATTCAGGATGTCTTATTGATTATTAGCACTCATAAAAGATGAGTGCTAATTTTTGCTTGACTTTTTTATTCTGCGGATTTAGTATCATATGTATGTAAAAAACTAATAAAGAAAAGAGGTTGATTTAAGTGGCAACAACAAAGGGAAATCTTACCATAGACAGCGAGAATATATTTCCGATAATTAAGAAATGGTTATATTCGGATCATGACATTTTTATAAGAGAACTTATATCGAACGGAGTTGATGCTATCACTAAGTTAAAGAGGCTTTCAAGCATGGGTGAGGCTGATATACCGTCGGGAGAGCAGTATAAGGTTACGGTTTATGCAAGTCCTCTTGAAAAAACTCTTACATTTGTAGATAACGGTATCGGTATGACAGAAGAAGAGGTTGATAAGTATATCAATCAGATAGCATTTTCGGGAGCTACCGATTTCCTTGAGAAGTATAAGGATAAGGATGAGAATGACCAGATAATAGGTCATTTCGGACTCGGTTTCTACTCGGCATTCATGGTGTCCGATAAGGTTACTATCGAGTCACTTTCTTATAAAGAAGGTTCTAAGCCTGTTTACTGGGAATGCGATGGCGGAACTACATTTTCTATGAGTGAAGGTAACTATAATGAGCGTGGTACAAGGATTACTCTTTACCTAAGTGAAGATTCGCTTGAATTTGCTAATGAATTCAGAATTAAAGAAATCATAAATAAGTACTGTTCATTCATGCCTGTAGAGATTTACTTCGTAAATGAAGACGAAGCAAGGAAGAAGCAGAATGAAGTGGTTCAGGAAAAAGAAAAGAAGGATAAAGAAAGTAAGGAAGAGGATGAACTCATCGGCGATGTAACTGAAGAAAGCGGTGACGCTGAGGAAGATGGTACAAAAGATGATGATTCTTCTAGCGATGAGCCAAAGCCTCTTAATGATATACATCCTCTTTGGATGAAAACTCCGGGAGAATGCACTGATGAGGAGTATAAGGATTTCTATCAGAGGGTATTCTTTGACTTTAAGGAACCGCTTTTCTGGATTCATCTTAATATGGATTATCCTTTTAATCTCAAGGGTATTCTTTACTTCCCGAGAGTAAACCCGAATACAGAGCAGCTTGAAGGAACCGTAAAACTTTATAATAATCAGGTATTCGTTGCAGATAACATTAAAGAGGTAATTCCTGAATTTCTTCTTCTCCTTAAGGGAGTTATAGACTGTCCTGATCTTCCTTTAAATGTATCGAGAAGCGCTCTTCAGAATGACGGTTTTGTAAAGAAGATTTCTGACCATATCACTAAAAAAGTTGCCGATAAACTTATCGGAATGTTTAAGACTAAGAGAGAAGATTACGAAAAATTCTGGGATGACATATCACCATTTATCAAGTACGGCTGCCTCAGAGATGAGAAGTTTAACGAGAAGATGAATGATTATATGATATTTAAGAATCTTGAGGATAAGTACATTACACTTCCTGAGTATCTTGAGGCAGGCAAAGAAAAGTACGAGAATAAAGTTTTCTATGTAACTGATTCAGAGGTTCAGGCTCAGTACATTGATATGTTCAAAAAGGCAGGTATGGATGCGGTTTATCTTACACATAATATCGATACACCGTATATCACAAACCTTGAAATGAAAAATGAAGGAGTTAAGTTCCTCAGAATTGATGCTGATGTGAGCACGGCTCTTAAAGGCGACGCGCTTTCTGAAGAGGATGAGAAAAAGTATAACGATGCATTTACGGAGATATTTAAGAAGGCTCTTTCTGTAGAGAAGATAAATATCAAAGTGGAAAGCCTTACTGATGAGAATATTTCATCCATGCTTACTATGAGTGAAGATCAAAGAAGAATGTCTGAGATGATGAAGATGTACAACATGGGCAGCATGCCGGGGCTTGATTACGGTAAGGATGCGGAAACACTTGTCCTGAATATCAATAATCCGCTTGTTAAGTATGTGTATGATAATCAGGAAGGTGAGAATACAGAACTGGTATGTAAGCAGCTTTATGACCTTGCAGTCATATCAAACAGACAGCTTACGGCAGATGAACTCACCGGATTCATTGAAAGAAGTAATAAAATACTTACAAAGATAATCGGATAATCAAGAAAATCGGGGAGATATCAGGTCTCCCCGTTTTTTTTATGGATTTGTTTATAGTTGTAATTTGTCATAGTATTAATCTTTGTATGGAATTAAAATTAATCATGCGATATAATAGAACAGTGTATGAGATTTAAAGGGGTGATGGTCATAAAGAATCTGATTAAAACCAATTTAATAAACCTTGGACTTCTTGTGCTTGTTGTACTTATCTATGTCATATTTAACGGGCTTCTTGATATGGAGGTTCCTATGACGCTCGCTGCTACGGGTTTTGCCGGAGTCATATGGATTATATATACTTTATATTCCAATTATGTGGCGCTTAATACGAAAGATAATCCTATACTTAAGACGGATAGTATCAAGGGATTAAATGATGCCGGAAGACGCGGTGCATTCTCAAAAGAAAGACAGGAGTTGTGCACCATGTATAACAGTATCATGTCGAGGGAGAAGTATTTCGGTTCCATGGACCCTGACAGCAGACTCCCGGAAGCGTATGTGATGATAAGGCTGCAGGCTGAGAATGATCTTGAAAGAGCTACTGACTTTATAAACAGCTATGACTATGAGTATGGTGTTTATGGACGTGATACTGCATATCTTAAAGAAACTATGAAAGATATGGAAGGGCTTGTTAAGAAACTCAACCAGCTTGTGGAACTTTCATATTCGCTTGATGATAATATAAAGAAGGTTGATATGAGAAAGGTCGATGACCTTATCGAATCTCTTCAGACCATGAAGGAAATGTAATTCATATTTAGTATTATGCAATGAAAGGTGATAAAAAATGAAATCAAACAAAAATGCATTTATTGCAGTCGTTATTGCGGTTGTTTTTATTGTGATCATTGGCATAGGTTTTATAATTAAGAACCAGTCGGGAGGAAGAACAACCGATACAATGCTAAGACATATAAAGGTGACAGAAAAGACGCCTGTTAAAGCGTCGGTTTCTCTTGATGACTCTTCACTTTATGATGAACTGCCTGAGATTACCAAGTATCCGCTTTCAGTAACAGGAAGAGGAGATATAGTTATCGAAGTTATGACCTCACCTGAAAAAGCAGGTAAGGATTATGAGTCATGGCTCATAGATGTTGCAGAGAAATTTAATAAAGAAGGCAATGCTATCGGCAACGGAAGAAAGGTGGCTGTTTCTGTAAGATCCGTTACATCGGGACTTGCAGCGGATTATATCATTTCCAATAAGCATACTCCTGAACTTTTCACACCTTCAAATTATCTCTGGGGTGAATATATAAATGCCAACGGCGGTAATGTTACGGTTCTTAATGACAGACTTGTGGGAAATACAGCAGGACTTCTTATTTCAAAGGGAAGTGATTATAAGACCTATGATGAGATTATAAAGGCGGTGCAGGAAGGCAAGATCAATATCGGTTATACAAATCCGCAGACAAGTTCAACGGGTATGAATCTTCTTATATCCATACTTAAGGACGGTTCGGAGGACATTACTGCAGATGCAGCAGTTGATAATTTTAAACTCTTCCAGCAGAACATTCCTTTCGTTGCCTATAATACCATGCAGATGCGTGACAGTGCCCAGAAGGGTACGCTTGATGGAATGATACTTGAATATCAGACCTATATAAATGAGAAGAATGTAAACAAGCTTTATGATTTTATACCTTTTGGTATAAGGCATGACAATCCTCTTTATATCGTAAATCAGGATGAGAGAGATGCCGATACAATTGAGGCATGTAAGCTTTTCAATGAATACTGTATGAACAGTAACAGTCAGAGTATAGCAACAAAGTACGGCTTTAATGCTAATGATGATTATAAATCTGACAGAGAGATAATAGGCGCTGAAGTTAATCAGGCACTTTCAATATATAAGGCTAATAAGGATAACGGACAGGACATCATAGCTGTTTTCGTTGCTGACTGCAGCGGAAGTATGTCGGGAGATCCGATTAATCAGCTTAAGGAGTCGCTTTCAAACGGTGCTCAGTATATCAATGAGAATAATATGATAGGACTTGTCAGCTACAGTACAAATGTATCCATAGAAGTTCCTATAGCTAAATTTGATCTTAACCAGAGAGCATTCTTCCAGGGCGGAATCAACGGGCTTACCGCGTCTGGAAGTACAGCGAGTTATGATGCTGTGGTTGTTGCCATGGATATGATAAGGAAGGCAAAGGAGACAAATCCTGATGCAAAGGCTATGATTTTCCTTCTGAGCGACGGATATGCAAATGAAGGATATGGTATGAAGGATATAACTCCGGCTCTTAAGGAATCTGAAATTCCGGTTTATACTATAAGTTACACAAGTGACGCTGATACTGATGCCATGAGAAGCTTATCTGAGATAAACGAGGCTGCTACAATAAATGCCGACAGTGATGATATAGTATACAAGATAAAGAGCCTGTTTAATTCACAGATGTAAGGGGAAGCCTATAATGAAAATATATAATACATTAACACGTAAAAAAGAGAAATTTGTTCCTATTAATCCCGGTAAGGTTGGCATATATGTATGCGGACCGACTGTATATAACCTTATACATATAGGTAATGCCAGACCTATGATAGTTTTTGATACCTTAAGAAGATATCTCGAATATAAGGGCTTTGAGGTTAATTACGTTTCTAATTTTACTGATGTTGATGACAAGATTATAAAAAGGGCAAATGAAGAGAATAAGATAGCCAGCTTTATATCCGAAAAATACATCGAAGAATGTAAGAAGGATATGGAAGCTTTGAATGTAAGACCGGCAACTACCCATCCTAAAGCTACGGAAGAAATTCCTGATATGATAGAGATGGTCAAGGTTCTTATCGAAAAAGGACATGCTTACGAGAAGAACGGAACGGTTTATTTCCGTACAAGAAGCTTTGCACCGTACGGAAAGCTTTCCCATAAGAACATAGATGAGCTTGAGGCAGGTCACAGAGATGATGCTCATGTGCTTAAGGTTACAGGCGAAGATGAAAAAGAGGACGGACTTGATTTTGTTCTTTGGAAACCTAAAAAAGAAGGTGAACCATCATGGCCTTCACCTTGGGGTGAGGGACGTCCCGGTTGGCATCTTGAGTGTTCTGTAATGTCCAAAAAGTATATCGGCGGTACTATCGATATACATGCCGGTGGGGAAGATCTCATATTCCCACACCATGAGAATGAGATTGCCCAGAGTGAAGCCGCAAACGGAACTCTTTTTGCAAGATACTGGATGCATAACGGTTTCCTCAGAATAGCAAATGAAAATGATGAGTTTGAGAAGATGTCCAAGTCTCTTGGAAACTTTAAAACCGTAAGAGAGATATGCAGCGTATATGATCCACAGGTTGTAAGGTTCTTTATGCTTTCAGCCCAGTACAGGAGTCCGCTTAACTTTTCTCCAAAGCTGATAGAGTCATCCAAGAACAGTCTTGAAAGAATACTTACTGCAGCAGACAGACTCAGGGATCTTATGCAGAGTCCTAAGGTAAATGATGAGCCGGAAGCAGATATAAATGCAATTAAGAAGATTGATGAATTTGTAGACCGTTATAACGCCGCTATGGATGATGACCTTAATACTGCAGATGCAATCTCGGTCATCTTTGAATTTGTTAAGTATATCAATACTGTCTGCGAAGAAGTTTCAACCGATACAGTCGGTAAATTCTATGATGTGCTTAATGTGCTTACGGATACACTCGGAATAATCATTGACAGGAAGGAAGATGTTCTGGACAGTGATATTGAGAAACTTATTGAAGAGAGACAGCTTGCCAGAAAGAATAAGGATTTCAAGAGAGCTGATGAAATAAGAGACGACCTTTTAAAGAGAGGTATTGAGCTTAAAGATACAAGGGAAGGGGTCAAATGGAAGAGACTCTAAAGTATTATCAGTATTCACCTCTTGCCCTTGCGTATATAGGTGACAGTGTATTTGATCTTAAGATCAAGTCATATGTTGTGGAAAAGGTGAATATGCAGTCTGAAAAGTATCATAACATTGTGACGGCTGTTGTGTCGGCGAGAAGTCAGGCGGGCTTTATAGATGCTTTTTATGACAAGTTTACTGAGACTGAACAGGATATATATAGAAGAGCCAGAAATGCCTCCGTTCATTCCAAGGCAAAAAATGCAAGTATGGCAGAGTATAAGAAGGCTACCGGGTTTGAAGCTGTTCTTGGGTATTTATATCTTATTAAAGATGATGTGAGGTTAGATGAGATAGTATCAGAGGTAATTGAGTATGCCGGAATATAAAGGTGGAAAAAGGAACTTTGGTGATATGACTGAACTTAAAATAGATAGTTCCAATGAAAAAAATGATAAAAAACTGGAAGAGGACAAGAGTTTTGTTGAAGGAAGAAATGCTGTTATGGAAGCATTTCGCGCCGGAAAAACTGTTGACAGGCTTTATGTACAGGACGGACTTAAGGACAGCGCGATAAGTTCTATACTTCGTATGGCTAAGAAGAATAATGTAAATGTTCGTTTTACATCCAAACAGAAGCTTGATTTTATGTCAGAGACTAAAAAGCATCAGGGTGTAATAGCGCAGTGCTCGGCATATAAATATGCTGAGCTTGAGGATATTTTTGAACTGGCAAAAGAAAAAAATGAGGATCCTTTTATATTTATATTAGATGAGATAGTTGACCCTCATAATCTTGGCGCTATTATCAGGACAGCAAATGTATGTGGAGCTCACGGAGTAATAATTCCAAAGAATCGATCTGTAGGGCTTACATCAACTGCAGTTAAAACTTCTGCAGGGGCAGTTAATTATACTCCTGTTGTTAAAGTGACAAATATTAGCCAGACCATAGAAGAGTTAAAGACCAGAGGGATATGGTTTGCCTGTGCCGATATGGCAGGCGAGGTCATGTATAACTGTGATCTTACCGGACCAATCGGGCTGGTTATCGGAAGTGAGGGAAGTGGAGTTTCAAGGCTTGTAAAAGAGAAGTGCGACTATATAGTTGCAGTTCCGATGAAAGGAAATGTTGATTCGCTTAATGCTTCCGTTGCAACGGGAATTCTTGCTTATGAGATAGTCAGACAGAGGATGAAGTAGTGGTTCGGCGCTTATTAAAAGAAGCTGATACCATGAACGAGGTTGGAATAATTATTCATGAATAGTGTTGATTATAATTCACTGACCGATGATGAGCTTATAGCTCTGTATAATGAAGGCGACAGTGAAGCAGAAGAGTTTCTTCTTAAGAAGTATATTCCTCTTGTTAAAAAAGAAATCAGATATCTTTATATTGTCGGTGCTGAAACAGATGACCTGAGTCAGGAGGCAATGATAGGACTGTTTAAGGCAATAAGAGATTTTAAACCGAAAAAAGGAGCGACATTCATTACTTATGCGACAACCTGTATCCGTAATGAGATAAAGACAGCTATCACAAAGTCAAACAGGATTAAACATCAGCCGCTTAATACCTACATTTCCATATATGCCAATCAGGGTACTGACTCATTCGTCGGAAATGAACCGACACTTATAATAGATACGCTTCAGGCCGGAGATATGTCTGATCCTGAATTTATACTTTTGCATGAAGAACTTCAATCAGAACTTCTTGAAAGGATAGAGACTGAACTTAGTCCTATTGAAAGAAAAGTGACAAAACTCTATCTTGAAGGGTTGTCACATATGGATATAGCAAAACTTATTGGTAAGAATGAACAGTCGGTTACAAATGCATTATCAAGAGTAAGAGCCAAGCTGAGATAGCTTAGCTCTTTCTTTTTAAGATGTTGTGGGCATACTCGACGAATGAGACGGGATCTTCATTTTGGCTCAGTGATGCATTTGAAAAACTTCCGTCCTCGGTTACTTCAGTACCGAAGAAGTAAGGCGGAGTGAAGGAAACAGCCGACTCCGTATCTGGGAATTCGACCTCGGCATATTTAAGACCTTCGTAATCGCCGTGGAATATATCAAGTTCGATATTTAGTGCAGCTTCGTTTGCATTTATGCCTGAAAATTCGCTTAATGGGATTATATATCTTGTTTTTATGATAAAAGCCCCGTCAACTTTGGTTTTAAGTCTTTCATATTCATCTGGGGCTAGAGAGATTTCATATTCCTCGCGGCTAAGAAGTCCTCCACTTTTAATTGTAAGTATATAGTCATCATCGGACTGCCTTATCCTTATTACCGGACTTGTGGAAATGTATCCCTGAGACATTTCCTTTTTTTTGTATTTTTTTAAATCAAAAGGGACTTCATTTATAAGGAATTTACGCTCTATTTCCATTTCAGATCTCCTTATCATTGATATTTATAAAACATGCTTTATTCATTATTGTAGTTACTCGCTTGAAATAAGTAAAGGAGTATTATATACTTTACGGAGTGAAAAAAGGCTTACTTAAGCTTAGGTTTATATGGTTATAAGGGAGGTAAAAAATGGTATACATACTTATGGCAGATGGATTTGAAGAGATTGAAGGAATCATGGTTGTTGATCTTCTCAGACGCGCGAGAATCGATATAAAGATGGTTTCTATCAGTGATACTAAGGATGTGATCAGTTCACACAATGTTCCGATAAAGACAGATATTCTTATAGACGAGATGGAAGAGGATTATGATATGCTTGTACTTCCGGGTGGACTTAAGGGTACAAATAATCTTAAGGCAAGCCTGAAGGTTAAGGAAGTTATAACAAAACAGTATGAAAAAGGCGGTTATCTTGCTGCTATATGCGCTGCTCCTACAGTTTATGGAGAGATGGGACTTCTCAAAGGGAAAAAGGCAACATGTTATCCGGGACTTGAGGATGGACTTATAGGAGCAGAGTGGACAGGAGACTCTGTTACGGTTGCGGTCGACGGTAAGTTCATAACAAGCCGTTCGCTTGCAACTTCGGTTGATTTTGCTCTTAAGATAATTGAGATTCTTGCGGGAAAAGAAGCGGCAGATAAGGTTGCGGCAGGAGTTGTTTACAGGGGATGGTAGAAATACCGGACAATAATTTTTAAAGGAGACAGAAATGACAGAATTAAGTGTTGGTGAGATTCTTTCGATTACAGGCGGTGAACTCTTATCAGGTAATACGGGAATAAAAGTAAATGACATTTCCATAGATTCAAGAGAAGTTGGAGAGAAGACTCTCTTTGTTCCTATAATCGGTGAGAATGTGGATCCTCATAAATATATACCTGATGTAGCAAAAAAATCGGCAGCTTCATTTACAGACAGAAGTGAGATTCTCTCTTCGATAGATGAGGACAGAAAAGATACATTTGCACTGATAAAAGTTGAAAATACTCTTAGGGCTCTTCAGCTTCTCGGAATATATTTCAGAAAACATTATGATAAAAAGGTTGTAGGTGTTACCGGCAGTGTGGGAAAGACCACTACAAGAGAGATGATCACGAAAGCGATTTCAAGCAGTCTTATGGTTTATTCCACTCCCAAAAACTTCAATTCTGAAATCGGAACTCCGCTTACACTTTCAGCTATAAATGATAATCCTTCGGATATAGCGGTACTTGAACTTGGAATCAGTGATTTTGGCGAGATGGATGTTCTTACCGAAATGACACTCCCTGATATAGGGGTTGTTACCAATATAGGCGTTTCACATATAGAATACTTTAAAACAAGAGAAAATATATGTTCTGAGAAACTTAAGATAGCCGGAAGGATGAATGAAAATTCGGCACTTTTCTTAAATGGTGAAGATAAATATCTGCTTCTGGCAAAGGAGAGTCTTTCGGTTAAGGCTTTTTACTACGGACTTAGTGATGCTTATGAGTATCATGCAGAGAATATTAAATTCAGTGACGGCAGAAGCAGCTTTACTTACGTTCATAATGACAAAAGAGTGGATGTATCTCTTGGACTTTTGGGTAATCATATGATACTTAATGCAGTTGCGGCTATGGCTGTTTGTGAGTACCTTGGCCTTGATCTTGAGGCGGCTGCAAATGCACTTTCAAGTTTCCAGGGGCAGAGGCAGAATGTTTACATGACTCCGGATGGAATAACAGTTATAAATGATGCATATAATGCAAGCCCTGATTCCATGAAAGCAGAGCTTATGGTCTTAAGGGAGACAGAGACAGAAGGAAGAAGAGTGGCTGTTCTGGGAGATATGCTTGAGCTTGGACCTGACTCACCTCTTTTCCATAAGGATGTGGGCAGAGCAGTTATTGCAAATGAAATCGATATTCTTGTTACTGTCGGAGAGATGATGAAGAATGCACATGACATTGTAAAAGATTCGGGTGTGCCTGAGATCGAAGCAATTCATTTTGATGATAAAGAAAGTGCAAATGAATATCTTAAAAAAACACTGAAAAAAGGTGATACTGTTCTTTTTAAAGCGTCAAATGGAATGAAATTTAAAGATATTATTATAAACTTTAAACAAAAGGACTAGGTTATTCCATAAGGTGAATATACAAGTTTGATAAAAAACGTAAATCCGTGAAAAAACGCATTGTGAAAAGTGTTTTTATGTGGTGGGTATTTTTTGGTAAACCTAGTAAATACGTAGAAAAATATTAAAAATATTGCAAAAATATTAAATAAGTTATATTATCTGAAACGTAAGCGGGACTGAAAAGTTTTCTTACATATTAGTAACGAGTAGTATTAATCATTTATTTTTTTATTTAATTTTGGAGGAATTCGAAATGGCAGTTAAGAAAACAGGTGTTGAGGAACTTGTAGCTAAGGCAGCAGCAGCTAAGAAGGCTGAGGCTAAGACAGAAGTTAAGAAGGAAACTAAGAAAGCAGCTCCAGCAAAGAAGGCAGAGCCAGCAAAGAAGGAAGAAGTTAAGAAGGCAGAGCCGGCTAAGAAGGAAGCAGCTAAGAAAGCACCTGCAAAGAAGGCAGAGCCAGCTAAGAAAGCTGAAGCAGCTAAGAAGGCACCTGCAAAGAAGGCAGAGCCGGCTAAGAAAGCTGAACCAGCAAAGAAGGAAGCAGCTAAGAAGGCACCTGCAAAGAAAGCAGCACCTGCTAAGAAGGCAGCAGCTACTAAGGTTTCTGTTGAAGTTCAGTACCAGGGTAAGGATGCAAGTACAGATGCAATCGTTGCTAAGGCACTTGAAGTTGCAGGCAAGAAATCTGTTAAAGAGCTTAATGTATATTATCAGCCAGAAAATGGTAAGGTATACTTCACAGCTGACGGCGAGAATGGTGAGTTCGACTTCTAAGTAACTGCAAAAGATTTGTATATATCAAAAAAGGCCTGTACTTCGGTACGGGTCTTTTTTGTGTTATTCTCGCTGTGTTATTTTGGCTTGATGCGGGAACTATTCAGTTCCGCGCATCTTTATTACAGGAGCACCTGTTCCTCTGACATAGTCACCGGTGATTATAACACTGCCTATGTTGTCGTCCTTCGGAATCTGATACATTATATCAAGCATAAATTCTTCTATTATAGATCTGAGTGCTCTTGCGCCGGTCTTTCTTTCGATTGCCTTTTCAGCTATGGCTTCATATGCTGAATCATCAAACTGAAGATCAACCTCATCCATACGTAGAAGCTTTTTATACTGCTTAATTATTGCGTTTTTAGGTTCACTTAGAATCTTTACGTACATTTCCTTGTCCAGTGGATCGAGGGCAAAGATTACAGGGAGTCTTCCGAGAAATTCCGGTATCATACCAAATTCACGTAGGTCCTCAATCTTTACCTTTGAAAGTACATTTCCTTCTTTTATGATTTCGGTTCTAAGCTCTGCCCCGAAGCCCATGGAAGACTGGTTGGTGAGTCTTGTTGTAATGACATCTTCAAGATTAGGAAATGCACCGCCGCAGATGAAGAGGATATTTCTTGTGTTCATAACAGTGGTAGGAGTCATGGCATTCTTACTGCCTGTTCCTATAGGCACTTCAACCTCTGAACCTTCGAGAAGCTTAAGAAGACCCTGCTGTACGGCTTCACCGCTCACATCCCTTGAACGTGTTTCCTGCTTCTTGGCAATCTTATCTATTTCATCTATAAATACAATGCCGTGTTCGGCTTTTTCCACGTCATTTCCTGCAACGGATAGTAGTTTTGACAGTACACTTTCTACGTCATCACCTATATATCCAGCTTCTGTAAGGCTGGTTGCGTCTGTTATCGCGAGAGGAACATCAAGTATATTTGCGATAGTTTTTACCATGTAGGTTTTTCCTGAGCCGGTAGGCCCTATCATAAGCATATTGGATTTCTCGATTTCAACTCCGTCATCAGACGTATCGTCGGAAAGAACTCTTTTATAGTGGTTATATACTGCTACAGCCATTACTTTCTTGGCGTGTTCCTGACCGACTACGTGTTCATCCAGAAGAGCTTTGATTTTATGAGGTGCAGGAATGTCCTTAATGGTAATAGGCTTTGCCTCTTCGTCATCATCCTTAACTTCACGCATATCATGTCCTGCTTTTCTTTTCTTAACCTTCTGGTTTTCCGGAATATCTTCGGGTGGTGTGAAGATATTGAAGTTATTGAAGCCCTTCATATTTGAGAAGTTCATAAATGGTGAGTTCTCATCATTTATAGTATTAAATGTTTTCTGTATGCAGTCCGGGCAAATGTACATATCGTTCATGAATCTTATCAGCTTACCTGTTACAGATTCAGGTCGTCTGCACATATAGCAGTATTTTTCGTATTCGTCATTTCTGTTATCGTCGCTCATTATATCCTCCGATTATCATTAATAGATAGTAGACAGTGTACTATATTTCACTTATAACAACAATACTTATCTTTATGTAGAAAAAAATGTAGTTATGTAAAACTAATTTTGTATATTTTATGGATTGTCTAATATTAAAAAATGAATTAGCATACTGATTATGGTAAAAATTATAGCACATAGAGGGGCATCGTATCTTGCCCACCACGAAAATTCAATAGAAGCTTTTGAACTGGCGATAGAACTCGGCGCTGACATGGTTGAGTTTGACGTAAGAAGAACCTATGATGGTGAGCTTATCGTCTATCATGACAGAAACTTTGCTGATTCACCTATAAGCTGGCAGACATTTGAGAATATTGAGAGAGAGGCGTATGAGAAAGGACTTGATATTCCGACTTTTGACGAAGTGCTTTCGTTCTGTCACGGAAGGATAAAGATGGATATTGAGGTGAAGGAGCCGGGTTTTGAAAAGGAGCTTATACGTAAGATAAAAAATGTCTGTGATTATGATGAGTACAGCATAAAGTCATTTCATGACAAGGCTGTATATAAGATTAAAAAGCTCGATAAGCACATAACTACAGGGCTTCTTATAGGAAAGGCAAAAGCTAATTTCAAAACCAGAGTCAATGAATATTTCCCTGAGCGAAGACTTGCTGCAGCTAAGGCGGATTTTGTTTCGCCAAACTATATGCTCTGCACAAGGGAATTTATCCATAGAATGAAGCGAAAGGGTATACCTGTTTATGCATGGACATTAAACAATACTTCCGATATAAGAAAGTATATCGGACGGGGCGTAGATGCCATAATAACAGATAAGCCCGACGCAGGTTTATATATAAGAAATGAAAAATCAGGTGAATTAAAGTAGAGGTTTAATTATGAAACACAGAATTCTTAAGTACCTGGATTATATTGATGAGCTGCTTGATTCTGATGAGGAAAGAGACTGGGACAGCGAGATAAAACTTCATCTTGATCAGATTTCATTCTTCATGCATGAAAGACTTGTGCATTTAATTGTTTTTAAGCTTGTTGCAATAGCAACAGTTATATCCATACTTACATTTGTGGTATCGGAACGTCTTGTGCTCCTTCCGCTTATAGTTATGCTGTTTGTTCTGCTTATTCCGTACTGCATGCATTACTATCTTCTGGAGAATTCCGTTCAGAAAATGTATGAGCAATATGACAGAATGATAGCTAAAAAAAAGGCTTATTTCAGCGCTGAAAGATAGCTTGACATGGCTGAAAAATTGTGTTTATAATATGCGTTACACCTTGGAAATAAGCCATTTTTCAATCAACCCTAATACCTTGTACAGGGTGTTTTTCGGTGCACAAAATATAGACATAAAAAGAGGATATATCATGTCCGGGTTTTACAGAAATAAGAAAAAAAAGAGATTTAAAAATAAAATAGCAAATATATATATACTTTCGGCTGTATGTTTACTTCTGCCTATGGGTATTACAGCATTTGTTGTAGGGCATACCGGAAGTGTTCAGAAGAGTTTTGATCTGCTTCTGGGAAATGAAGAAGTTACAGAAGCTCCGTATGATTTTGAAGTAAAAACAAATGAAAATCCTGAAGGAGAAGAAGATGGAGATGTGAGCCTTTCTGCAAAGGATGCAAGTAATCTTACTTCGGGAAATGAAAATGCAGAAGTAAGCTCGGCAGGTGATGCTGATATCACAGATGAAACTGATGTTGAGGAAGAAACGGTAATTTCAGGGAAAGCATACCATGCACCCGGAAGGATAGAAGGAACTAACGGAAAAACAGTATATATTACATTTGATGACGGCCCATCAATGATGACTGATGAGATTCTTGATATCCTTGATGAAAAGGGCGTCAAAGCTACATTCTTTGTGGTTAATACAAGCGATATGTTCTATGACAGCATGAAGAGGATAGTTGATGAGGGACATACCATTGCCATGCATTCCTATACTCATGACTACAGCACGGTTTATGCTGATCTGAATTCATTTGAACGCGATGTAAATATGATTCATGATCTTATATACGATGTAACGGGAGTTGATGCAAAATATTACCGTTTTCCAGGAGGAAGTTCGAATCAGGTATCACAGGTTCCTATGGAAGAATGTGCAGAGTATCTAAGTGATATGGGTTATGTATATTTTGACTGGAATGCTATGAATGATGATGCTGAGGTTAAAAATCTCAGTGCGGATGAGCTTAACAGAAGAGCACTCGGATATATAGCCAATAATCCGGGAGATACAGTGCTGCTTCTTCATGATCTTGAAACTCATCAGGCTACTGTAGAGGCTTTACCGGAGCTGATTGACACGCTGCTTGCTGAAGGATATGGTATAGCGGCAATAGATGATGATACACCTCTTGTTCAGCATGTTTCATTTGATGGTGAATAAATCCTTATGATTTAAGGGGAAGCTATGAATTACTCGGAAACACTTGAGTATATAAAAAGTAAAGACAGTAAGGGCATCGTTCCCGGTCTCGACAGCATAAAAAATCTTCTTGGTATGCTGGGCAATCCTGAAAGGCTTGCTCCGGCACTCCATATAGCCGGAACCAACGGCAAAGGAAGTATCATGGCTTATGTCGAGACGATTCTCAGGATGTCAGGACTTAAGGCAGGAAGATATATATCTCCTGCCATTTTTGATTACAGAGACAGGTGGATAATAGACGGTAAGCTTCCGTCTCCCGAACTTGTTGCCGAAACATTTACCGAACTTATGCCATTTGTTGAAAAACTGGAAGAGATAAGTCCGCCCGGACCTACTTCCTTTGAGATAGAAACAGCAGCATATTTCGAGATGTGCAGGAAGGAAAAATGCGGGGTTTTCATAGTTGAGTGCGGTATGGGCGGAAGACTTGATGCAACAAATGTATTTGAATCGACGCCAGTAACGGTTCTTGCAAAGATAAGTATGGACCATATGAAGTTTCTTGGTGATTCTCTTATCGCTATAACAAAGGAAAAGCTTGGAATAGTAAAAGAGGGGGATACTCTTGTGACTTATCCCCAGGATGATATTGTGATGGACTTTATCCGCGAATATGTAAATTCGCATTTTAATCATGTAAAACTTGTTGAAGTGGATATGGACAGCCTTGGTATTATTTCCGAAACCGCCTCGGGCAGCAGATTTATTTATAAAGAAAAAGAATATGAGATTTCACTCATCGGTCGTCATCAGATTTATAATGCAGTGACCGCTATAGAAACAGTAAATGCATTTTTTGAGCGTAATCTTTTAAAAGATTCATCTATAAAGGATATATACAGCGAAGAATACTATAAAACTATATATAACGGGCTTAAAAATACGGTTTGGCGCGGGAGATTTGAAAAGCTTATGGATGAACCGTCGTTTTATATAGACGGGGCTCATAACTATGATGCTTGGGTTACTCTTGCTGAAAATCTGGAAAGATATTTTACATATAAAAAGAAAGTCTTTATAATAGGAGTGTTCAGTGATAAGGAATATGATAAAATGCTTGATGTCCTGACTCCGTACATGGATAAAGCAGTTACTGTTACTGCACCAAACAATGACCGTGCGCTGGATGGAAAAGTTCTTGCCGGGCTTATAGAGGAAAAAGGCATTTCTGCTGTTTACGAGGACAGCTTTTATAAGGCTGTAAAACGTGCCATTAGCATTGCAGACAGTGATACTGTCATTATAGCGTGTGGCTCACTTTCTTTTGTGGGAGATATAAGCACTGCTGTAGAAGAGATCGGCAAACAATGATTATACGATAAAGTCAAAGACAGAAAGATATGAGATGGATAAAGTAGATAAGATACTGGGAGACGAGGAATTCAGAAGAATCTCTCTTATGATAAAAGAAAAAGAATATGACAGGATTTATTGCAGACACAGTCTTGGGCACGCGCTTTCGGTTGCAAGGATTGCCCTTATTATGTGTCTTGAGAATAAATATGATATAGACAGAGAACTCATTTACGGAGCGGCGCTTCTTCATGACATTGGAAGATATTCGGTGTATGAGGAAGAGGGAATGTCTCATCACGCTGCAGGTGCGATTATTGCGAGGGAGATTCTTACGCGTGCCGGATACAATGAAAACGACATAGCTCTTATCTGTGATGCGATAGAAAAACATAAGAACTTTTCCGGAGATGAGACAAGCCTTGCGGGAATTCTGTTTAAGGCTGATAAGCTGTCACGAAACTGTTTTATGTGCGAAGCAAAACCGACCTGTTACTGGCCGGAAAGTATTAAGAATGGGACGATTACCTATTAATGAATAAAAACTATCTTTTAATGGGAATACTTAATATAACACCGGACTCTTTTTCCGATGGCGGAAAGAACTATTTTTTGTCTGATGCCCTGAAAAATGCCGAAACTCTTATAAGTGACGGCGCAGATTATATTGATGTCGGCGGTGAATCCACAAGACCGGGGTACAGTATGATAGACTCCGAAGAAGAGATAAGGCGTGTTGTTCCTGTTATTGAAGCTCTTAAAAAAGAATTTGATATTAAGATAACACTTGATACATATAAAAGTGATGTTGCGTCCCGGGGGCTTGATGCCGGTGCGGATATCATAAACGATATCTGGGGGCTTAAGTGGAATTATGACTCTGAACGTATGATTTCTCCTATGGCAAGGCTAGTTTCTGAAAAGAAAGTGCCTGTTATAATAATGCATAACAGAAATGACAGAAACTACAGCAGTCTTTTGGATGATGTTATTTCTGACCTTGATGAGTCGTGCCGGATAGCCGGGAATCATGGAATAAAAAAAGAAAACATCATTCTTGATCCCGGAATTGGATTTGCAAAGGATACGGATGAAAATCTTGCCGTTATTAAAAATATTGACAGAATATGTGATATGGGTTATCCGGTTCTTCTGGGTGTATCAAGAAAGAGCGTTATAGGAAATGTACTTGGACTCCCTGCAGATGAGAGGGAAGAGGGGACTATAGCTCTTAATCTGTACGGCTATATGAAAGGGTGCAGTATATTCAGAGTTCATGACGTTAAGGGGACAAAAAGAGCTCTTGATATGATAAATGCCATAGAAAGCATATAATAATTATTTATAGGAAACAATTGATGAGGAACAGTAGTAAAAAAGATAAGCCGAAGGATTTGTTCAAATCCGCACAATTTGAGATTCTTGTTGCGTTTGCTGTCATAATAACGATAGTCATACTTTTCATTGATTACGTTATACTCGAGAAATCAAAGAAAGCTATGCAGGAAAATGCATCTAATCTTGTTGCGGCAAACAGCAGGCAGATAGAACTGAATATCAATTCATATCTGGAAAGGATGGAAACAATACCAACACTTCTTTTCTCTGATAAGAATTATTATCTTTACGATGCTACAGATGAGAGTCTGGATGAGTATGACAAGGTTAAGAGTGAAGAGGAAATACTCAATCGTATTGTTGATATAGGTCTTATGGAGAATTATTCCGATTTTGGGATAGTTTATTCTAACGGACATACAGTAGGCTGGATATCTCACGGAACAGATGATATGTTTCCGGAAGGCGGATTATACGAAGCATTTTCGGAATATATAGAAAACAGTAAAAAGAATGACGGATGGTGTTTTGGTCTTAACGGATGTATAGACAGGATTTATTATATTAAAAGGCTGAATGAAAATGCATTGCTTGAATCCGCGACCTATACGAGAGAACTTGAATCGGTTTTCATTTATCCGGAACAGATTGAAGACATGACTATACGTCTTGTCGATACTGAAAATGTAATCATCTTTTCTTCTGATGAATCGGAGATAGGAACAGTGCTTCCTTATGAAATATCTAATGAGATTCAGAAAAAAGTAAAAAAAGATGCGGATATGAAGGGGATAGACCATAGCATAATAGGCGACAGGTTTATCATCAATACAAATGAATGTAAGAATGGCTGGAAAGTTATATGTTCGGTTCCTACAGAAGTTATCCTTAAAGATAATATAGAACTTCGTAAGTTTACTATCGTTGTTTCTGTCGGTCTGGCTCTTGTTTTCCTTCTTGTCGGTTTTGGAGTAATAAGTAATATCTACAGACCTGTTGACGGTATGGTTACATTTCTTCAGAAACGTGCTGAGATTGATGAGCTTTCCGGAGTTCTCAACAGGGCTGCATTTCAGGATGCTGTAGAGCAGAAGCTTTCTGAAAAGAAAGAAAATGATATAGCTATCGTTGTTATGCTCGATGCGGATAATTTTAAACAGGTAAATGATAAGCTTGGTCATGCACATGGCGATCAGGTTATTATACGTACAGGCGAGCTTCTTAAACGTGTTTTCGGTGATGATGATATCGTTGGTCGTGTCGGAGGAGATGAGTTTGCAATTTTTTCAGAATGCAAGCTTACGAAGGATGACATGGATGATTCTTCCTACGATTCTGCCCGCGACACTGCCATCTCGGTGCTTAAGAACAGGCTTGAAGTTCTTAAAGAAGAGTACAGTAAAACTTTTGAAGTTGAGATGAAAAACTGCAATATTTCACTTAGTGCAGGCGTTTATGTTTCAGACAAGAGAAATGGTGCGAGTGAAGATTTTAAACTGATGTATGACAAGGCTGATAAGGCGCTTTATGAATCTAAGAATAATGGTAAGGACAGATATACCATTTACGAAGAGGGTTAAAATTAACAGGTATGAAAAGTGAAAAGAAGAAAAAGTTAATACTTTCTGTTATTACTCTGATTCTTGTGTTCGGTATAGTGGGTTCTGCGATAGATATCATACTTAGACAGAGAAGAGCCGCAAATGTTATAGACCTGCAGAATAAAACAAGGGTTACTCTTTCGTGGTGGGGGAATGATGCAAGGCATCTTTATACCATGGAAGGTGTTGATGCATTTCAGGACAAGAATAAAGATATAGAAGTATCATATCGTTACGGTGTATGGAGCGGATATGAGAAGCGTAACAGAGTATGGATGGAGTCGGATAACGAGGCTGATGTCATGCAGATCAATTATGCATGGCTTGATGAGTATTCGAAGGATGGAAAAGGATATTATGACCTAAGGCAGCTTTCTGATTATATAGATCTTAGTAATTTTACTGAATCAGAGCTTTTGTATGGAACAAATAACGGGGTTCTTAATGCACTTCCAATAGCCATGAATACACATACATTTTATTATAATCAGGATTTACTTGATAAATATGGAGTGGGAGTTCCTGAAAACTGGGATGACCTTGTAAAGCTTGGGAAACTGGCAAAGAAGGACGGTAAATATGCTCTTGGAATGAGTAAAAAACAGCTTTTCCTGATACTCATCGCTTATTATGAGCAGAGCTTCGGTACTAAGGTATTTAATGAAGACGGAACTCTTCGGGTTGATAAGGACGGAATAAAATTCATGCTTGAATATTATAAGATACTTTTTGACGAGCATGTTATCTGCCCAATAGACAGCTTTGACAGGGCAAAATATTTTTCAGGTGATATTATCGGAACCATGTGCTGGATAAGCGATACTAAGATTTATTCCGATGGGCTTGCTGAGACGGGAGTTAATGTGTCTATGGGAAGCTATCCTGTTATGGACGGCGCTAAGATGTCAGGGTGGTATATAAAACCTGCCACCATGTGGGCGATAAGCGCAGATACTGAACATCCCGAGGAAGCGGCAAAGCTTCTCAATTATCTTCTTAATGATCCTTATATGGTTACACTTCAGGGGACTGAAAAGGGAGTTCCTGTAAGTGATGCGGCTGTTCATGTTTTGTCGGAAAATGGGCTTAAGGAAACGAATGAATATAAAGCAACAGAGGTTATGACAAAAGATCAGGATAGTCTTAACCTTATGATACCAAACATGGAAAATGAAGATATAATCGACTGTTTTAAATCCGGTGCTGATGAATACTTATATGGTAAAACTCAAATTGATAAGTGTGCTAACGATATCTTCAAAGCAATGAATGATGTAATTAAAGAGGATTAGAAATGGATAAGATCATAATAAACAGTCTAGAAGTATATGCCTATCACGGAGTTCTTCCGGAAGAAAAGAAAAATGGACAGAACTTCTTTGTTACGGCGGAACTGAATATGGATCTTCGCATGGCGGGTAATTCTGATAATCTTACTGATACAATCAACTATGATGAGGCATCTAAGCTCATATATGAAGCTATGACTGAGGAAAGGTTCGATCTTATAGAGGCGGCGGCAGAGCATGTTGCGGTAAGGCTTCTTCTTAAATACGATATGCTTTCCGAAGTTATGGTGAGGATAGATAAGCCTCATGCTCCCGTAGATCTTAAGTTTGATTCAATGTCTGTGCAGATAGTGAGAAAAAGACATAAGGCTTTTCTGGGAATAGGATCAAATCTGGGAGACAGAAGAGAATATCTTGATTTTGCCGTTACACAACTAAGACTTGATGATTATATTAAGGTTATTAAGGTTTCTGATTATATAGAAACAGAACCTTACGGCCCTGTTGAACAGCCTGATTTTCTGAACGGGGCAGTGCTGATCGAGACTCTGTACAGCCCGGAAGAACTGCTCAGTGTTGTAAATGATATTGAGAACGAAGCCGGTCGTGAAAGGATAATCCACTGGGGACCAAGGACTCTTGATATCGATATACTTATTTATGACAAAGAGATAATTACGACGGATAAACTTATAATTCCGCATAAGGAAATGCATAAAAGGTACTTTGTTCTTAAACCTATGGTGGAACTTGCACCGTTTCTTAAGCATCCTGTGCTCGGAAAGACCATGACGGAACTTTTATCAGGAGTATCAGATGACAGTAAGGAAGATATAGTAAGTTTCGATATATCAAGGTATAAAGAAGAGGATGAACTTTATGCTGATGAAAATACAAAGGTTGTTTATGCCGGAGTTCCCGGGGCTTATGCTGAAGATGCAGCGGTTAAGTATTTTGGTAAAAATGTAAAGTACACAAATGTTTCTGATTTCAGTGATGTGGTTTCCATGGTTGCTGATGATGAAGCGGATTACGGGGTTATTCCAATAGAAAACAGTTCTGCGGGATTTGTTACCGGTAATTATGATATCATCCGTACCGGAAAGGTGAAGATAGCGGCTCATGTAACACTTGATATTCATCACTGTATCGCTGCGATTAATGGAGCAACTTTAGAGGATATTAAAAAGGTATATTCACATCCTCAGGGACTTATGCAATGTAAGGAATACATCGACAGTCATGGCTTTAAGGCAGTCAGTGCAAGTAATACCGCAAGGGCAGCAGAGCGGGTTATGGAGGAAGGAAGAAAAGATATAGCGGCCATTTCAAGTGAAAGGGCAGCCGGTCTATACGGACTTAATATACTTGAACGAAATATTAATTTTGCTTCAGAGAATTCAACTAAGTTTGTTATTCTTACAAAGAAAAGAGTATTCCTCAGTAACTCGATCAATATAAGTGTATGTTTTACGACTCAGCATAAAGTCGGTGCACTTTACGAAGTGCTTGGAATAATCGATAAGGCTAAGCTTAACATGACGAGCATTGAATCAAGACCATCGCTTAAGCATAAGTGGGAATACTGGTTCTACGTTACATTTGAAGGAAAGCTTAAGGATAGAAATGTTATCAGGACACTCAGTGAGCTAAAAGCAAATACAGATGAGTTTATAGTTCTTGGGACTTACTGATATTTGCCGGAAAGATTGTAAAATACTTATCAGAAAATGCTTGACAAGTGTGCCTTGTTTGTTTTAATATATCATCTGCGTGTGAATAAAACGCTGAAAACAAAGTAGAGTATCCACTCTCACCTTGGTTGCGTGTGGCGGCCGGGTTATATACCTTTTTAATGCATATGCCTTTTTTTCGTGCATAATGCATTTTGTATGAGTGTATTAAAGTGGATGTTCTAAATATCCACTTTTATTTTTATGGAGGGTAAAGCAATAGACTATTTAATTAATGAACAGATCCGTGATAAGGAAGTCAGAGTTATCGGAGTTGAGGGCAATCAGCTTGGTGTTATGAGTATAAGCGATGCTATGGGTGTTGCTGAAGAAGCCGGGCTTGATCTGATTCGTGTTTCACCAAATGCCAATCCGCCTGTTTGCAGAATCGCTGATTACGGAAAGTTCCGTTATGAGCAGATGCGTAAGGAAAAGGAAGCTAAGAAGAAACAGAAGTCTATAGATGTAAAGGAAATTCGTCTGTCACCTAATATTGACATGAATGACCTTAATACTAAGATTAATATGGCAAGGAAGTTCCTTACTAAGGGTGACAGAGTCAAGGTTACTCTTAGATTCAGAGGACGTGAGCTTGCGTATGTTAATAAGAGAAAAGAAGTGCTTGATGATTTTGCTGAGAAACTTAGTGATATCTCGGTAATCGACAAGCCTGCAAAATTTGAAGGAAGAAGCATGATCATGTTTCTTGCGGCAAAGAAGTAGATTAAAACTTTTAGGAGGATAAAGAGATGCCAAAGTTAAAGACTAAGAGAGCAGCTGCAAAGCGTTTTAAGAGAACAGGAACAGGTAAGCTTAAGAGAAATAAAGCATATAAGAGCCATATCCTTACAAAGAAAACAACAAAGAGAAAGAGAAATCTCAGAAAAGCTACTGTTACAGATAAGACAAACAGCAAGGTAATGAACAAGATTCTACCTTATATGTAAGAGTGAAAGTTAGTTAGGAGGATATAAAAATGGCAAGAATTAAAGGTGGCGCTAATGCCAAGAAAAAGCATAATAAGACACTTAAGGCTGCTAAGGGATATGTAGGCGCAAGAAGTAAGCAGTACAGAGTTGCTAAGCAGTCTGTTATGAGAGCTGATGCTACAGCTTTCAGAGGAAGAAAAGAGAAGAAGAGAGATTTTCGTCAGCTCTGGATCGCACGTATCAATGCAGCTGCAAGACAGAACGATATATCATACAGCAATCTTATGCATGGTCTTAAGATGGCAAATGTAGACATCAACAGAAAGATGCTTTCTGAACTCGCTATAAGTGATCCTGAAGGATTTACAAAGCTTGTTGAAGTAGCAAAGAAAGCTATTGCATAATTTTTTTATAAAATTATAATTTTTTGGTTGACAAGAACTAAACTAAATGATAATATAATCATCGCGCTGTTAAGGGCGCGGTGAATAAGCGGGAATGCTGGAATTGGCAGACAGGCTAGACTAAGGATCTAGTGATGGCAACGTCGTGAGGGTTCAAGTCCCTTTTCCCGCACTGATGAACCCTCGAATATTTCGAGGGTTTTTATTTTGCATTTTTTGTGAGAGGCAGGTTTTATGTCAAAAAGTAAGGATAAAGTATATGACAGATACAGGGCGTGGAGACATATAGATATAGTTAAGTATATATTTATATTATATATGTCTTCTTTTTATCTGGTATACATGGATAATATGTATTTTAACATCACGGCTACAAGAGCGTTTACTTTTGAATACGGAGTGTTGGGAATGGCAGTGCTTCTCTCTCTGGCTGTGACAGTTGAGGTTTTTCTCATTGAATACTATAAGGTAGATATAAAGTATGAGCCTGATACGAAGATAATCGCGCTTCCTGAAATGTGGGCAGGGCTTTTCCTGCTGGCTAATCTCGTTTCATTTCTTATTTCCTCGAATAAGGCTGCGGCATATTCAGGATCTAACGGAAGAAGAATGGGGCTTCTCATGATAATATGCCTTGTAGCTGCATTTGCAGTTCTTGCTTCAAAGGTATATGTCAATAAAGTGAATTTTTATGTTTTAGCCGGAGTTACTGCTTTCTGTTATGTAATATCATACCTTCAGCATTTCGGGCTTGATCCTTTCGGTTTAATTAAAGATGTAACGGAAAAGCAGAAACAGATGTTTGTTTCCACTTTTGGAAATATAAATACATTTGGTTCGTATATATGTATAGCAACTCCGATTTTTGCAGCTCTCCTTATATATACTAAGGATATAGTGACCAAAATGATTTCGGGGACTATACTTGTTATGTCGTCGATGGCAATGCTTGTAAGTAAAAGTGATAATGTTTATCTTGGACTCGGGGCAGCATTTATACTTCTTCTGTTTCTCTCGATTAAGGACAAGAAGCTTGTTTGTTACATTCTGGCGCTGACACTTCTTTCGGCGGGACTTTTTCTTATGTCATTGCTTAAGCTTAAATACGGTGGCAGTACCAAACATATAAATGGTATAGCCAAGCTGATAGGAGACTGGCGTATAACTCTTGTTTTGTTCATTTTCCTGCTTGCCGTTTATCTTGTTCTTCTTACAGTAGAAAAAAGAAATGAGGAAAAATTTATAAAATTCCAGAATAAGACTCTTATGGCAGTCATTGCGTGCCTAATACTTGTTGCAGGTATCGTACTCTTTATTCTCGGAAGAAAGATGGGCAACACCGACCTCTTTACATTTAATGATAAATGGGGTACCTACAGAGGTTATATCTGGAGACGCCTTTTCAGTGTGTATAAAGATGGAAGTTTTATTCACAAGCTTTTTGGTTTTGGAAATGAAACGATAGCTGAAGTTATGAAACCTTTCCATGATGAGATGGTCAACATCACCGGAAAAACTTATGATAACGCGCATAATGAATTGCTTCAGTATCTTGTTACCACAGGACTTTTTGGAATGATTTCTTATATAGGTATATTCGTCAGTTCCATTATTTATATAGTGAAGAGAGCAGACAAAGATCCTGTAGCTGTAGCAATGGCCGCATCCGCAACAGGATATATCTTTCAGGGGCTTGTAAATCTTAATCAGCCTATAACTACACCGCTTTACTTTACTGTACTCGGAATAGGGATCGGCTATCTGAGATATAAGAACAAGGGATACGGAAAATTCCATGAGAAGGAAGCAAAGTAAAAACTTTTAAATTGTAGTTTTAGATATACTGCTATGGTGGTATAATGTGCGATGTTGAATGAATTTATAAAGAGGTAAATAAGATGCAGATTTATGAAGAACTTATTGAACGTGGGCTTATCGCTCAGACAACAGATGAAGAAGAGATAAGAGAACTTATCAATAACGGTAAGGCTACTTTCTATATTGGTTTTGATCCGACTGCCGACAGTCTTCATGTAGGACATTTTATGGCTCTATGTCTTATGAAGAGACTCCAGATGGCAGGTAACAGACCTATAGCTCTTGTTGGCGGTGGTACTGGCTATATAGGCGATCCGTCAGGAAGAACAGATTTAAGACAGATGATGACGAAAGAAACTATCGAGCATAACTGTGAGTGCTTTAAACAGCAGATGAGCAAGTTTATCGAGTTCGGACCTGATAAAGCTATCATGGTTAATAACGCTGATTGGCTTCTTGATCTTAATTATATTGAGTTCATTCGTGATATAGGTTCACAGTTCAGTGTCAATAAGATGCTTGCTGCCGAGTGCTACAAGCAGAGACTTGAGAGAGGACTTAATTTCCTTGAGTTTAACTATATGCTCATGCAGAGCTATGACTTTTATATGCTCTATCAGAAATACGGCTGCAATATGGAGTTTGGCGGCGATGACCAGTGGTCAAACATGCTTGGTGGTACAGAGCTTATCAGAAAGAAGCTTGGCAAGGATGCTTATGCGATGACTATAACGCTTCTTCTTAATTCTGAAGGTAAGAAGATGGGCAAGACCGCTAAAGGTGCTGTATGGCTTGATGAGAAGAAGACCAGTCCTTACGATTTTTATCAGTACTGGAGAAATGTTGATGATGCTGATGTAATCAAATGTATGAAGCTTCTTACATTCATTCCGCTTGAAGAGATAAAGAAGATGGAAGAATGGAAGAACGAAGAATTAAATAAGGCAAAGGAAATCCTTGCATTTGAACTTACCAAGATGGTTCATGGAGAGGAAAAGGCAAAGGCTTCCGAAGCAGCTGCTAAGGGTGTCTTCACAGCAGGAAGTTCTGAAGGGATGCCTACAGCTGCTTTGACAGATGATGATTTTACGGATGGCACGATAGATATCCTTGGAGTTCTCACTAAAGCAGGACTTGTTACTTCAAGAAGTGATGCGAGAAGAGCTGTTCAGCAGGGTGGAGTTTCTGTTAACGGTGAAAAGGTGACAGATTTCCAGATGGTATATAATAAAGCTGATTTTGAAAATGAATTTGTTATTAAAAAGGGCAAGAAGAATTTTAAGAGGATAGTAGTAGAGTAAGATATGAATATAGATGATATTATCTACAAAATTTCAGATATTCCGGGTATCTCAAGGCTTCCTTTTATGTCGCGATTCATTTCCGGTGAGGAAAATGAAGAAGAGGAAGAGGTTTTTAAACTCGAAGGCAAGCTTTATGTCCTGATTGCTGACGATCAGGCAGAAGATCTGGAGATGCTTAAATCTTATTTTGAAGATGCAGGCGCTATTGTGACTGCGGCTCCCGGTGGTGTTGCTGCTCTTGAAGCTGCAAGAAAGGATAAGTTCAATCTTATCTTCATAGCAAATACCATGAGGCATATGGACGGACTTCAGGTTTTTAAAAATCTGAAGAACAGTTCTGATAACAGAAACAGGGATACATCTGTATATCTTATGCTTAGAAGAAGAGATCCTAGAAATCCGGAGGATTTTAAGGATTACGGTTTTGCAGATATAGTCAGAAAGCCTATAGGAAGAAACTCGGCTATGAAGTTCCTTATTGATATGGCATCTAAGACTATGCTTCCTGATAATCAGGAAATGCTTGACAGGATTAAAGAAGATGCTGAAAAGGAAAGACTCCTTGCCGAAGCCGGAATCGACTTTAATGAAGCGGTTCAGAAATCAAAAGGTGATCTTGTTACATTTTATGCCCAGCTTGTAAAATTCATAAAGCTTACCGAAGAAATTCAGGACAGGCTGTATGATGAACTGCTTGAGGGTGACGAGACTAAATACATGGAAGATACCAGGGCTATGAGGGATATCAGTCTTAAGATATCTGCTGAAAGGCTTTATGATATCTTTGATGACCATGTAAATATGGCGAAGGACGATGCACTTGATATAGCTTATAAGAATTATCCTTCACTTGAAAAAGAATGGAATTACATATACGACTGTATGGTTAAGATTACAGATAAGCTCGGTATAGATACATCTATACTTTATGCTGAAAAGTAAAACGAAGCTCCCGTAAACGTAAAGTTTGGCGGGAGCTTTAGTTTTTATATGCGGAATAATAATCATTTATATGCCAAGATTATCGAAGCCCATATCACCGTAAATGGCGCCTTTTCCCTTTCTGGGTTTGTTATTCTCATCAGTCGGTCTCGTATTATTTCCTTCTGCGATTTTTCTTCTGTACTCTGATGTTTCTTCCACGAAGCTTTGAGGGAACATGGCAAAAACATAGGAGAGCATGTCAATATTATAAATCTCTGAAAGAATTGCGATTATTTCAGGACTTGGATGTATACGTCCGGTTTCATAGCCTGAATATGCCTGCCTTGACACATGCAGCATAGCCGCTACTTCCTTTTGTGTAAGATTTCTTTTCTCCCTGAGTGATCTTAGGATATTTCCCCAGAAAATTGTTGGTTCCATAGTTTTGTCCTCCTTTATGGTATCTTTTTTCTTTTGTGCCGGCGAGAGATATGGTATCATCATATATGTTTGAGAATGACAAGGATGTACGCAAAGTGCATTTTTGAGAATCGATTAAGTGTTAATTCTTGTTTTAAGGAGGTTTTTATGAATCTTATTGCTGCTGTTGATAAAAACTGGGGTATAGGTCTAAAGGGTAGTCTTCTTGTTAGGATTCCTTCGGATATGAAAAATTTTCGTAACAGAACTATAGGGAATGTTATTGTTCTGGGAAGAAAGACTTTGGAAGGATTTCCAAATGGACAGCCGCTTCAGGGGAGAACCAATATAATTCTTTCGAAGAATCCGGATTTTACTGTAAGAAACGGTATAGTGGTTCATTCTAAAGAAGAACTCTTTAAAGAACTTAAGAATTATGACAATGATTCGATATATATTACCGGTGGCGGTAAGATATATGAAATGCTTTATCCATACTGCAAAAATGCATTTTTGACAAAGATTGATTATGCGTATGAAGCGGATACATACTTCCCGAATCTTGATAAACTTCCTAACTGGAATATAACCGAGGAATCAGACGAGGAGACTTGTTTCAGCATTGAGTATAATTATGTTACATACACAAATTCAGAACCGCTTGAGATTGATTTATAAGCCTACCTTGTGGTATAATATGCGTTGGGTTTAAATATTTTATGGTATGGGGGAAATGAATATGTCAGATCATATGATGATTACAACAGGCTCTTCATTTGAAGGGTATGAAATTGAGGAGTATTACGGGTTTGTAGCAAGTCAGGATGTTCTCGGAACTAACTTCATTAAAAACATCACAGCTTCAGTTGCTGATGTGTCTGAACAGGATAAGGCAAATCTTGACAAGTGTAAAGAAGATGCTGAAAAGAACCTTATCAAATTAGCCAAGAAGAAAAAAGCAAATGCTATTATAGGTATGAAGATGGAATATGTACTCTTTTCATCTTCTTCTTTTGGCGTTATCGCAACAGGAACTGCTGTTAAGATAAAAAAGAAGGAATATGATGATCAGAGTGTTAATAAAGAACTTGTGGTAATGAATTATTACACAAGACTTGTTCCGAAGCCTGTTAAGGTTGTACTCAGCGGAACCAAGAAAGATATTGATATATCCGTATGGTTCTACAATTACAAGATGGATGATATTCTTTCGGTAAGAGTTAATGTGGAATTTACGAATCTCTTTGGTGAGAAGCTTATCATTAAAGACATAGATGTTGCATTTGATAAAGGAAATGTATCGCTCATCAAATCTATTCCGATTCATTGCAATCTTACTTATGCAGATACACTTGTTCTCAAAGAAACAAGAGTTGTGATCAGTAAGTATGCAACTCCAAGAGGAGTTTTCGCATGCAATGACACACCTGTAGATATAAATATGAGCGTTCATCGACTTGAGAACCTTAAGAAGTCGAGAGGTATTGATGCCGTTGAGAAGTACAGAACAGACGGAATGATCTGGACATGTAACTGCGGCCATGTAAATGAAGCGGGTTCTGAGGAATGTATCGTCTGCGGACGTAAGCAGGAAGAATTAAAGAGCAGTTCGACCTTCAATTACGAAGAGATGATAGACAGGATGAGAGAGAAGGAATATGTAAATGAACTTAAGGATGTACTTATGGAGTACATTCAGCAGATAGACAACAAGTACAGACTTGAACTTCTTGAGATTATGGAATCCGGACTGCAGTATGAAAAGACTCGCGGAAATATGAAGGATACTGTAATTGAAAAGGTTGAAAAGGTATTTGAAGATGCTCATTAGTCTATTGTAATGAAGTATCTTGTGTGATAGAATTTTAATGTTAAACGTTAGGTTTTGACGAGAGATTAGGAAAGACGAGGAATTTTCATTTTGGCATCAGGACTTAGTATGGCAAGCGTAAATAAGATTAAAGAGTTGGCTGCAGCAGGACAGTATGATATGGCTGCGCCTATTCTTGATACCCAGGAGCTTGAAAAGTCGCTTAATCCTCAGTTTATCCGTATTTGCGGTGAGGTATATGAGAACGTTAATCGGCTTGAAGAGGCAAGACGTTTTTATGTTAGAGCTCACATAATGGCTCCCGAGTCAAACAGGATAATATTTTCTATCATAACGTTTTATCTTAAAATGGGTTACTTTACACTTGCCAAGCAGTATCAGAAAGAATATCTGTTCAATGACAATGGCAATGAGCGTAACATTTCCAACATTGAATATGTTATGAAAAAGGCTGAAGGCGAGGCGCCGGATAAACTCTATGGTAAGCTGTTTCCGTATTATATCGAGAATATCGATGAGTATTGGAGCTATGAGCTTTATCTTCTTGCAAAGATAATAGACAGAAAGGATGCGGCTAAGACCATCGCTGATGATTATCTTGCTACATTCAAAGAGAACAAGAAGAGGGATATAATCACTGCCATAGAAGCAGGTATGGCAAAGCCTGAAGATTATTTCTATACATTTGCTAAAGAAGAAGTGCCGGATAAACTGCCGATTTTTGAAGAAATCAGAGAGATGGAAAAGCACCAGCTTGAAGCTGATTTTAAACGTATTGATCCGGATGAAGATGAAGTTCTTGAACCGCAGTTCCTTACTATGGTTGATGATGAGTTTGACATTCCGGGTGAGGAAAAAGAAAAGGATTCAAAGAAGGGAAAGAAGAATATCTTCGGAAGGCTTCTTAAAATTAAAGGAGAAAGAGATATTCTTGATGATGATGAGCCGGATGATTTTATCGATGACTCTGATGACGATGTTGCTAAAGAAGAAAGTGCGGTCGTATCGTCAAGTGATGAAAAGGCGGTTAGTGATTCGGAAAAGAATGACAGTGCTGATGAAGATATAGAATTATCAACTCAGGAGCCTGAACCTGAAGCGGAAACTCCGGAAGATGAGTATAGCTTTGATGTCGAGGACGATTACGAGCCGAAGAGCATCGATGATGTTATAACATATGATTATGATGACGGTTTTGCGCCTGAATCAGATACTATCGAGGGTCTTGGTGAAATCAGTGAAGATGATTTCGTAAATACATATGATATAGATGAATTGCAGAGTAAATTCTCTCAGGCAAATGAAGACTTTGAAGTATCTCAGTTTAAAGATGACTCTTACGAAGCTGAAACAGAAGAAGAATTTGCCGAAGAAACACCTGCTGAAGCAGAAACATTTGAAACTGCAGAAATATCAGAAATATCAGAAGAAAAGATTTCTGAAATTGCAGAAGCTGCAAAAGAAGAGACGGTTTCTGAAGTAGAAGAAGTAGTAGAGGAAACTCCTGCTGAAACAGAAACAGTTGAAACAGCAGAAATATCAGAAATAGCTGATGAAAAGATCTCTGAAATTGCAGAAGCTGCAAAAGAAGAGGCAATTTCTGAATTAGCAGAGGATGCAGCAGAAGAGGCAGTTTCCGAAGTAGAAGAAATTTCAACAATAGAGGATGCAGAAGAAACGCCAGCTGAAACAGAAACAGTTGAAACAGCAGAGATAGCAGAAGAAAAAATATCTGAAATTACAGAAGTTGCTACAGAAGAGGCGATTTCTGAAGTAGAAGAAATTTCAACAATAGAGGATGCAGAAGAAACACCAGCTGAACCGGAAGCAGTTGAAACTCCAGAGATAGAAGCAGAGACGATTTCTGAAGTGGCAGAAGTTGCAGAGGAAACACCAGTTAAACCGGAAACCATCGTATCTCACGAAGAAACCGGAGTAATGGTTGCACCTCCTCCTATAGCAGAACCGGATATTAGTAGTTATCCACTTGCTGACAGTGTGGTTCCGGCAGAAGAAGGTTCGTCCATAAAAGTTGAAGTTGCAGAAGAGGGAGTTCGTGTTGCAGATGCAGATACAGCTTCGTACGTACCGGCAGTTGAATCTACTGACGAGCAGATAGAAGAAACTGTGGAAGAAGCAACGGAAGGGTATGCAGTTGAGTCCGCTGACGAGCAGATAGAAGAAACTGTGGAAGAAGCAGCGGAAGAATATGCGGCTGAACCTGCTGATGAGCAGATAGAAGAGACTGCTACAGATCAGATAGAAGAAAACGATGTAGATAAGTCGGATGAATCATCTGAAAAGTTCAGTGTATTTGATAAATATAAAGACCTCTCTTATGAAGTAGAGGAAACAGGAGGTATGGCATTCCCTAAATTCAGGAATACTTTGTTCCCTGATATTGATAAAGAGGAACATGTCATCGTAAATAAGTTTGATGATGTTGCTAAGGCTGAGGAGGAGAAGCTGAAGCAGAGACTTCTTGAAGAAGAGAGAATGCAGAGAGAAGCAGAGGAACTGCTTAAATCGCTGGGTATAGATATTTAATTTGATGCATTAATGAATATCATTTCATTTGTGATATATATGTATTAAGGAGGTATTAACATTGGCTGTCGACCAAAGAGAAGCGCTTATTGCGGCTGTTAGGGCACAAGTTGAGAAGGAAAAGGCCGAGAAAGCTGCAAAGCTGAAGAAAGAACAGGAAGCAATGCAACTTGCCGGGGGAGGCAAGAAGAATGAGTCCTCAAATGAGAAGCCTAAATTCAAAACGCTTTCCGAAGAAGATCTTAAGAGAATTGAAGAGAAGAAGAGAAGAAAGCGTGCAGCTGAACTGGGAATTCCGTATGAGGAGTTAGAAGGAGAACATAAAGAAGAGACTGCATCAGGTGTTGGCGAAACGAAGAAAGAAGGTGCATCTGAAGGTCTTGGCGGTGGCCTCGGCGGAGGTCTGGGTGGAGCCGGACTTGGCGGTGGCCTTGGTTCTGATGTCAAGTCAGAAGGTGGTCTTGGTTCTACACCTACAGGTGGCCTTGGAATTAATCTCGAACCTGAAAAAGCTGATGATAGCAGTAAGAAGGTTAAGATTGTTGGGGAAATTAAGGAAGAAGGTTCAGGTGTCAAGGTTGATGCTAACGGTAATAAGACCATCAGTGGATCAGATTCCAAGTGGGTAAGCACTGAAGAAGATAAGAAGATAGATGAACTTGACAGTATTCTTCCTCAGAACAGATTTACTCCGACAAATGATGTTAATTCCATGTATGATATTGATGACGAGGATTCTGCATTTGACGCACAGGCACAGAAGATTTCAGATGAAACTCCTGATGAACCTGAGGTGAAAGAGGAAGAAGCCGGCGATCCGGAGACAGAAGTTCTTACAAACGATAAGTCTCATAGAAAGACTGAAGCAAAGGGTATGAGCCGTGCTGATGAAGAGAGACGCCGTATAGAGGCTGCAAGAGCTAAGGCTCGTGCAAAAGCTCAGGAAGAGCGTGAGAAAGAACTTGCTGAGGAAAAGGCTGCTGAAGAGGCTGAAAGAAAGGCAGAAGAAGAAAAGAGAAAGGCTGAAGAAGAAGCTAGGAAGAAGGCTGAAGAGGAAGCTAAGAAGAAGGCTGAGGAAGAAGCTAAGAAACGTGCTGAAGAAGAAGCCAGAAGAAAAGAGCTTCAGGAGAAGAAGGCTAAGGCTGCCAAGGAAGCAAGAAAGAAAGCGGCAGAAGCAGCTAAGAAGAAAGCTATAGATGAGGCCGAAGCTGCAGTAAATAAGGCTAAGCAGGCTCTTCTTGATAAGGAAAATGAATTAAAACTAAGTAAAGAAAAGGCTGATGCAGCTCTTAAGGAATCGAATGATTCAAAATCAAAGCTTGATGCTGCTAATAAAGCTGTTGAAGAACTTAAGGCTTCACTTAGTGCAAAAGAAGAGGAAGATAAGAAGGCTGTCCTTGATGCTAAAGAAGCTGAGAAGAATGCTGAGGCAAAGAAGGAAGCTGATGCTGCTAAGGCAAAGGAAGATACTCTTGCTATGATAGCAGCTGCAGCAGATGCAGATGCCAAGCTTGATGAAGAAGAAAACTTAAAGGCAGAAAAAGCAATAGCAGACATCGAGAACGAAGAAAAAGAACTCGAAGCTAAGGAAAGTGAAGCTGTTAAAGCTGATGAGAGCAGCATTTCTGAAATTGATGCCAGTGCAGCAAAAGAAAAGTCAAGTATTGAAGCTAAGATCAGTGAAGCTAAGGAAAGACTTGGCTCTGCAGAAGAAAGAGCAAGAAGTATTACTGATGCGCTCGAAGCTGCAAAGGGCAAGAAGGCTGAGTCTCTTGATCTTGTAAGTTCCATAACAAATGCTATCAAAGGTATAGCAGATAAATTCGAGGCTGATTCAGCTGCTGTTAAGGCTGATATGAAGAAGCTTGATGCTGATTTTGAGGCTTCTCTTGAAAAAGCGGCTGGCGAGTATGATGCTAAATGCGCTGAGAGCAGAAATGTAATAGAAAAGGCAAAAGCTGATGCAGAGAATGCAGAAGCGAGAATAAGTGAGGCTAAGGCTGCTATAGCAAAAGCTGAACAGGATATTGCTGATGCTGAAAAAGTTATAGCTGATTCCAAGAATGCTGTATCAGAGCATGAGACTCTTCTTACAAAATTAAAGGCTGATGCTGATGCTGACGTAGAAGCTAAGAAAGCGGCTCATGAGAAAGATACTGCAGCTCTTTCAGATAAGCTCACAAAGCTTTCCGGCGATATGGAAGCTTCTAAGACAGAGAAAAATGAGGAGCTTGCAAAGGCAGAGAAAGATGCTGCTGAATTCCAGGATGCTATCGAGAAGAGTGAGAAGCTTATAGCAGATACTAATTCAGCTATAGAGGCAGACAGAGCTCTTGTTTCAGAAGAGGAAGCAAAAATTGGTAAGATAGATTCGGATGCAGCTGCTAAGAAGGCAGAAGTAGAAAAGGCTGCAAAGGGAAGAAAAGTTGCATTTGATGATGTTATTAATAATAAGAAGGAAGCTAAGGATAAGCTCCGTGCAGGCGTAAAGGCAGCCATTTCTGCAAGAACAGCCAAGAGAGTTGCTAACGAGAATAAGCTCAAGGCTGAACTTGAGAATAAGCTTAAGGCTATTCAGGAACTTAAAGAGAATTTTGTTGAGCTTGCTGAGAAGAAAGCTGAAGAAAATGCAAAGAAGAGATCTGCTGAAATTGCTGAAAAAGAAAAAGAAGCAGAAGAAGTTGGAAAGAATATTGAAAAGCTTGCCAAAGCAGCAGAGTTTGCCAAGGCTGAGAGCATTATAGCTGAGAAGAATGTTGAAGATGCCAAGAGGGCTATAGAAGAAGCAGAGAAGAAGCTTGAAGAAGCCAAGGCTATGGAAATCGATCTGTCACAGATTGATGAGGAAGGTGGACTTCCGGCTACTGCAATATATCTTAAGAAATATACTCAGCTTTCAATAAGTGAAGATGATCAAATCGTTGATACATTTAATGACATAACCATTGAGCCTGACAAGCCAAAGAATATTGTTGTACTTGGTATGCATGGTTTCGGTTCTATGTGTATAGGTGAAGATTTCGGTCGTACATTCTATGAGAATGGAATCATCAAGGCTAAGACTATAGCTAAGATAAGGGCGCAGGCTCTTAATAAGATGAATGACAAGGCTAAGTTTGAAGAGAACATGAACAAGCTTGCAGGCGGTACTCTTGTTATCGAGAATGGTGGGCTTCTCCTTCCTGAAAAACTTGAAAAACTTGTTGAGCTTTCCAGACCGGACAAAAATGATTTTGTTATAATAATAACCGGTGAGGTTGATTCCCTTACAAAGCTCTTTGACAGCTGCAAGTCTGTAAATGATGACTTTACACATCTTATTCAGATGCATAAGATTACCAATGAAGACATGGCAAGTATCGCTGTTGGATACATGGATGAGAAGGGTTACAAGATGGCTGAAACAGTTCTCGGTAAGCTGAGTAACATCCTTATAGCTATGGAACTTGGTAACATCGACAGACTTCTTAAGACCATTGATGTGGCTATGGAGAAGTGCGATGCGAGAGAAGGTGCTTCAGGCACAAAACTTCTTCTTCCGGATGACTTTGATTAATTCACGGAAAAGATGATAATATTTTAAAAATGTAATGCTTAAAAGTGGTATCGGTGTTATAATTCTACATGCTTCACCGATACCACTTTTTTTACGGAGGAAAATGTTTTGTATCGTATAGATATTGGTATAGATCTGGGAACTTCAAATACTAGGGTTTTTATGCGTGACAAGGGTATAGTTATTAATCAGCCATCTGTAATCGCATATGATAAGAAAACCAAAAAGATTGAAGCTGTCGGAACTAAAGCAAAACGTATGATAGGAAAAACTACTGAGAATACTATAGTAGAAAGACCTGTAAAACACAGCGTTATTTCCAATTACACTCTTACAGAAAGAATGATAAAAGCTTTTATAAAAAATGCCCTAAGCAGAAGAAGGATATGGGGAAGACCAAATATCTGCGTTACGATTCCGTGCGGAATTACTGAGGTTGAAAAGAAAGCTGTTATGGATGCAGTGCTGCGTACAGGAGCCAGGACGGTTTATCTTCTTGAAAGACCGCTTGCCGGAGCAATCGGTGCGGGTATAGATATATTCGAAACTTCCGGGCATATGGTGGTTGATATAGGCGGTGGAACCACTGAGATTTCTGTCATTTCATCTGGTGGGATTTCGGAAGTGAGGACGCTTAAATTCGGTGGAGATGATTTTACCGAGGCTCTTATAAGATATGTAAGGAGAAGATATAATGTTGAACTTGGTGAGGTTTCAGCCGAGGATTCCAAGATAGACGGCGCTTCGCTTGCATATACAAATGAGGCGGATACATTTGAGATTAGAGGTAAAAATCTTCTTAACGGACTTCCTGTTAAACTTGATATTACTACCAATGAAACAGTCCCTATCTTTGCTGAAACAGGAACTGTTATAACAGATGCTATAGCATCCGTGCTTGATGTAACGGAGCCGGAGCTTGTGTCCGATATAACTAAAGAAGGGATTCTTATAGCCGGAGGTGGAAGTTTACTCCCCGGACTTTCGAGATTTATCGGTGATAAAACAGGGCTTAAGGTAATAACAGGAGATAATCCGGGAGACTATGTCGTTCTTGGTGCCGGATCGGCAGGAGAATACATTACTATAGAGGATAGTATCCGTAAATGATTTATTGTGTTTAGTTTTATTTTATGTTATGATACCAAAGACTGATGTTTTGATATTAATTTCGGACTGTTTAATTCAAAATATTATTAAAATTTAAGAACGGAGGATTCTAATATGTCAAGAAATGTAGTTATTGCAAGTGCTTGTCGTACAGCTATCGGAACCATGGGAGGAAGTCTTTCGACTACACCTACAGCAAATCTTGGTGCTATTGTAATTAAAGAGGCAGTTGAGAGAGCAGGTATCGATCCTAAGTCTGTAGATCAGGTTTATATGGGTTGCGTTATCCAGGCCGGTCTCGGACAGAATGTAGCAAGACAGGCTTCAATCAAAGCCGGACTTCCTATTGAGACACCTGCAGTTACAATCAACGTAGTTTGTGGTTCAGGTCTTAACTGTGTAAACATGGCTGCTCAGATGATTCAGGCAGGCGATGCAGATATCGTTGTTGCAGGTGGTATGGAGAATATGTCAATGGCTCCTTACGCTATACCTCAGGGACGTTATGGCTACAGAATGACATGGCCAAGCCAGAGTCAGGGTGCCCTTGTAGATACTATGGTTAATGATGCTCTTTGGGATGCATTTAATGACTATCATATGATCAAGACAGCTGACAATATTGCTGAGCAGTGGGGACTTACAAGAGAAGAGCTTGATGAGTTCGCAGCAAACAGCCAGCAGAAGGCTTGCAAAGCTCGTGCAGAAGGTGCATTCAAGAGAGAGATTGTTCCTGTAGAAGTTAAGAAGAAGAAAGAAACAATCATCTTCGATACTGATGAGGGACCACGTGAGGGAATCACAGCTGAAGGACTTTCACGCATGAGAACTATCAATCCTGATGGATATGTTACAGCAGGTAATGCTTCAGGTATCAATGACGGTGCAGCAGCACTTGTTATTATGTCAGAAGATAAGGCTAAGGAACTTGGCATTAAGCCTATGGCAAGATTTGTTGCAGGCGCTCTTGCAGGTGTTGCACCTGAAATTATGGGTATCGGTCCTGTTGCTGCTACAAAGAAGGCTATGGCTAAGTGTGATTACAAGATCGAAGACTTCGATGTTATCGAGGCAAATGAAGCATTTGCTGCTCAGTCAGTTGCAGTAGGTAAGGATCTTGGAATTGATGTTGCAAAACAGCTTAATCCACGTGGTGGAGCTATCGCCCTCGGACATCCTGTTGGAGCTTCAGGAGCTCGTATCCTTGTTACTCTTCTCCATGAGATGGAGGATATGGACTTAAAGAAAGGTCTGGCAACACTTTGTATCGGTGGTGGTATGGGTTGTGCTACTATCGTTGAGAGAGACTAATTAAGGAGAAATGAAATGGCAGAATTCGTAACATATGAAGAACTTGGTGCAGTTGGTATTATCACTATCAACCGTCCAAAGGCTTTAAATGCACTCAACAGTCAGGTTCTTACAGAGATAGAAGAGGCATTTGATAATGTTAATTTAGAGAGTGTAAGAGCACTTATACTTACAGGTGCAGGAGACAAGTCATTTGTTGCAGGTGCAGATATTGGAGAAATGTCAACACTTACCAAGGCTGAGGGTGAAGCTTTCGGCAAGAAGGGTAATGACATTTTCAGAAAGATTGAGACTTTCCCGATTCCTGTAATAGCTGCAGTTAATGGATTTGCTCTTGGCGGCGGATGTGAGTTATCTATGAGCTGTGACATCAGAATCTGTTCTGATAATGCTGTATTTGGTCAGCCTGAGGTTGGCCTTGGAATCACACCGGGATTTGGTGGTACACAGAGACTTGCAAGAACAGTAGGAGTTGGTATTGCTAAGGAACTTATTTATTCAGCTAGAAACATAAAAGCTGAAGAAGCTAAAGCAATCGGTCTTGTTAATGCAGTTTATGCTCCGGAAGAGCTTATACCTGCAGCTAAAAAGCTTGCTGAAAGAATTGCTATGCAGGCACCTATTGCTGTTCGTAACTGCAAGAAAGCTATCAATGAAGGACTTGATGCAGCTATGGATGATGCTATTGTTATCGAAGAGAAGCTTTTCGGTGACTGCTTTGAGTCGTATGACCAAAAAGAAGGCATGGCTAATTTCCTTCGTAAAAAGGATGATCCTGCAAAGGTTAAGGTTGTTGCTTTCCAGAACAAGTAGATTATTACTTCACACATGCCGTTTTGGTATGTGTGAAGTTTTGATGTAATTTAAACCTAAATTTATATAATAGGAGGATTTTATCATGGTAGTAGGTGTTGTTGGTGCCGGAACTATGGGTTCAGGTATTGCTCAGGCTTTCGCTATGACAGATGGCTATGAGGTTCGCCTTTGCGACATCAAGCAGGAGTTTGCTGATGGTGGAAAGGCTAAAATTGAGAAAAATATTAACTTCCTTGTTGGCAAGGAGAAAATCACAGCTGAGAAAGGTGCTGAGATTCTTGGAAAGATAAAGACTGGTCTTAAAGATATCTGTACAGACTGTGATCTCGTTATCGAGGTTGCTCCTGAATCAATGGAGATCAAGAAGGCTACATTTAAGGAACTTCAGGACATTGTTCCTGCAAATTGTAAGTTTGCTTCAAATACATCATCACTTTCTATTACAGAGATTGGTGCCGGACTTGACAGAGAGATTATAGGAATGCATTTCTTTAATCCTGCTGACAGAATGAAGCTTGTTGAAGTTATCGCCGGTGAGAACACAAGTGATGAGTATGTTGAAGAGATTAAGAAGATTGCAACAGAAATCGGCAAAACACCTGTACAGGTTAAGGAAGCTCCGGGCTTTGTTGTTAACAGAATCCTCATTCCAATGATAAATGAAGCAGTTGGTATCTATGCTGAAGGAATCGCTTCTGTAGAAGATATCGATACAGCTATGATGCTTGGTGCATCACACCCAATGGGACCTCTTGCTCTTGGTGATCTTGTAGGACTTGATATTGTACTTGCTATCATGGAAGTACTTCAGGCTGAAACAGGTGATTCCAAGTATCGTCCACATCCACTTCTTCGTAAGATGGTTCGCGCTGGTAAGCTTGGACGTAAGACCGGTATCGGTTTCTATGATTATTCTAAGAAATAAATTTAAATTATAAAACGGAGGAATACATTCATGGATTTTTCACTTAGCAAAAAGCATGAAATGGCGAGAAGTCTTTTCAAGAGTTTCGCTGAAAATGAAGCTAAGCCTCTTGCACAGGAAATTGACGAACAGCACAGATTTCCAAGAGAGACTGTAGACAAAATGGCACAGTACGGATTCCTTGGAATTCCTGTACCAAAGGAGTATGGCGGACAGGGTTGTGATATTCTCACATATGTTATGTGTGTAGAGGAGCTTTCTAAAGTCTGCGGTACAACAGGCGTTATAGTATCAGCTCATACATCACTTTGCGTTGATCCTATTCTTACATTCGGTACTGAAGAGCAGAAGCAGAAGTATATTCCTGATCTTGCATCAGGTAAGAAACTCGGAGCTTTCGGTCTTACTGAGCCGGGTGCAGGTACTGACGCACAGGGACAGCAGACAAAGGCTGTACTTGACGGAGATGAGTGGGTTCTTAATGGATCCAAGTGTTTCATTACAAACGGTAAAGAAGCTGATGTATATATAGTAATTGCTGTTACCGGAACAGTTGAGAAGCGTGGCAGAACTATGAAAGAGATTTCTGCATTCATAGTTGAGAAAGGTACACCTGGATTCACATTCGGTACAAAGGAAAACAAGATGGGTATCTGCGGTTCATCAACATATGAGCTTATCTTCTCAGATTGCCGTATACCAAAGGATGCACTTCTTGGAAAGCAGGGTAAGGGCTTCAATATAGCTATGCATACACTTGATGGTGGACGTATAGGTATTGCTGCTCAGGCGCTCGGTCTTGCTGAAGGTGCTCTTGAGAGAACAATCGAGTATACTAAGGAAAGAAAGCAGTTTGGTCGTTCCATAGCTCAGTTCCAGAATACTCAGTTCCAGCTTGCAGATATGGCTACTAAGGTTGAAGCAGCTAAAATGCTTGTATATAAGGCAGCTCTTACAAAGGATCAGTATACAAAAGATCATACAACATCTTACAGCGTTGAGGCAGCTCAGGCTAAGCTCTACGCAGCAGAGGTTGCTATGGAAGTAACTACTAAGGCTGTACAGCTTCACGGTGGATATGGTTACATCAAAGAATATGATGTTGAGCGTATGATGCGTGACGCTAAGATTACAGAGATTTACGAAGGAACAAGTGAAGTTCAGCGTATGGTTATCTCTGCTAACTTATTAAAGTAAGGAGGGTACAAACGTGAAGATTATAGTATGTGTAAAACAGGTACCTGATACAAAGGGCGGAGTTAAGTTTAAGCCGGACGGAACTCTTGACAGAGGAGCAATGCTTACAATCATGAATCCTGATGATAAAGCAGGACTTGAGGCAGCTCTCAGACTTAAGGATCAGTATGGCGCAGAGGTTACAGTTGTAACTATGGGTCTTCCTAAGGCTGAAGAAGTTCTTCGTGAGGCAATAGCTATGGGCGCTGACAAGGGAATCCTTGTAACAGACAGAGTTCTTGGTGGAGCTGATACATGGGCTACATCACAGACAATTGCCGGAGCAATCCGTAATCTTGAATATGATCTTATCATCACAGGCCGTCAGGCTATCGATGGTGATACAGCTCAGGTTGGACCTCAGATTTCAGAGCATCTTAATATCCCGGTTATTTCATATGCTGAGGAGATTAAGATCGATGGAGATTCTGTTATAGTTAAACGTCAGTATGATGACAGATTCCATATGTTAAAGGCTAAGATGCCATGTCTTATCACTGCTCTTTCAGAATTAAATGAGCCACGTTATATGACACCTGGTGGAATATTCGATGCATATGATGCTGATATTACTGTTTGGGGAAGAGCAGACCTTAAGGATGTTCTTGACAGTAACCTTGGTCTTAAGGGTTCACCTACTCAGATAGCTAAGGCTTCTGATAAGGTTAGAAAGGGAGCAGGCGAGAAGGTTGCTCTTGATACTCCTGATGAATCAGCTGATTACATCGTTTCTAAATTACAGGAAAAGTTTGTAATATAATTTGAAGGAGGATAACCGAAAATGGCATTAGAAGAATATAAGGGCGTATATGTCTTCGCCCAGCAGGTAGATAATAAGATCGACAACATTGCATATGAGCTTATCGGAAAAGGTAAGGATCTTGCAGCTGATCTCGGCACAGAAGTAACTGCAGTACTCGTTGGTTCAGGCGTTAAGGATCTTGCAGATAAGCTTGCAGAGTATGGTGCTGATAAAGTTATAGTTGTTGATGATCCTGAACTTAAGGAATACAGAACAGAGCCTTATACACACGCTCTTGCATCTGTTATTGAAAAATATAAACCGGATATCTTCCTTATCGGTGCTACAGCTATAGGCCGTGATCTTGGTCCTCGTGTTTGTGCACGTATCCATACAGGTCTTACAGCTGACTGTACACAGCTTGATATAGGAGATTTCCCACTTGTTGCTATTCCTGGAAGAGAGCAGAAGCACAATCAGCTTCTTATGACTCGTCCTGCATTTGGTGGTAACACAATAGCTACTATTGCATGTCCTGATTTCAGACCTCAGATGGCTACAGTTCGTCCGGGCGTTATGCAGAAGAAGGATAAAGTGGCAGGAGCTAAGGCTGTTGTTGAAGAGTTTAATCCTGGATTCACACCTAATGACAATTATGTTGAAATTCTTGAAATCGTTAAGGCTGTATCAGATACAGTTGATATTCAGAATGCAAAGATTCTTGTTTCAGGTGGACGTGGTGTTGGTTCAGCTGAGAACTTCGCAATTCTTGAAGAACTTGCAAAGGCTGTTGGCGGTGAAGTAAGCTGCTCACGTGCTGTTGTTGATTCAGGCTGGAAGCCAAAGGAACTTCAGGTTGGTCAGACAGGTAAGACAGTTCGTCCTCATGTTTACTTTGCAATCGGTATTTCAGGTGCTATTCAGCATGTTGCCGGTATGGAAGAGTCTGATATAATTATCGCAATCAATAAAGATGAGACAGCTCCTATCTTTGATGTTGCTGACTATGGTGTAGTTGGTGATCTTAATAAGATAGTTCCTGAACTTACAAAGAAGATTCTTGATGCTAAGGCAGCTAAAGAGAATAACTAATCTTTAATATAACTGAATTTTTAGGGCACTGCTGCTGCAGTGCCCTTTTCAAAATATAATGTATTTCGGCTACTGTATAAAAGGAGATTACTATATGTTAGGTATTATCGGTGCAATGGATAAAGAGGTAGACAGTCTTAAGAGTATGATGACTGATGTTAAGATAAAGACTGTAGCGCATATGGATTTTTGTGTGGGAAAACTGAATGGAAAAGATACTGTTATTGTAAGATGCGGAGTCGGAAAAGTGAATGCGGCTATGTGCACGCAGGCTCTTATCGATACATTTAATCCGGATGCTATTATCAATACAGGAATAGCCGGAAGCCTTGATAAGAATATAGATATAGGCGACCTTGTTTTTTCGGTTGATGCAGTTCAGCATGATATGGATGTGACTGCTCTTGGTTTTGACAGGGGCGTGATTCCGGACACACCTGTTTCTGTTTTTAAAGCAGATCAGGATTTGAGAAATAAAGCTATGGAAGCTGCAAAAAGTATGCTTCCCGATGTCGGGACATTTTGCGGAAGAATTGTGAGTGGAGATCAGTTCATTAGTAAAAAAGAAGTAAAAGAAGATTTGGTAAAAACATTTGGTGGAATGTGTACTGAAATGGAAGGAGCATCAATTGCTCATGTTGCAACCCTTAATAATGTACCATGGCTCGTGATAAGAGCTATATCAGATAAAGCGGATGATTCAGCTGATATGGATTATCCTGAATTTCAAAAACTGGCAATTAAGAGAAGTGTAATTCTGGTAAATGAATTTGCAAGAACTTTTTAAGCAGATAACTGCTAGACTTATTTTACTGCTCGTGATATAATCTCATGGTTAGTGCAAACTAATCATGAAGATGCGCATATTCCGCGTTTGGCGCGGTGTGTGCCGCACATGGCACACTTTAATATATAAAGGGAGGATTTAATAGAAATGAGTATTTCATGTGAAAAGTTGGAAGGAAGTATGGCTCTCCTTACTATTACTGTACCTGCAGATGAATTTGGAAAGGCTTTAACTGCAGCTTATAATAAAGAAAAAGGAAAATTCCAGGTTCCTGGCTTTAGAAAAGGCCATGTTCCTATGACTATGATAGAGAAGATGTATGGTCCGGCTGTGTTCTATGAGGATGCTGCAAATGACCTTATTAACAAGCATTATCCTGAAGAGATTGAAAATGTTTCGATAGAGATCACTTCCAGACCTGAGATCGACATTACTCAGATTGAAAAGGGTAAAGATTTTATATTCACAGCAAAGGTTGCTACAAAGCCGCCTGTAAAGCTCGGAGAATATAAAGGAATTGAAATCGAGAAAGTAGAAGTTAATGTAACTGATGAAGATGTTGATGCTGAGATTGAGAAGGCACGTAAAGAAAATTCACGTAAAGTAGATGTTACTGACCGTGCTGCAAAAGAAGGTGATGAAGCTCTCATCAACTATGAAGGATTTGTTGATGGAACACCTTTTGATGGCGGAAAGGGTGAAGAGTACAGCCTTAAGCTTGGTTCACATTCATTCATCGATACATTTGAAGATCAGATAGTAGGAAAGAATGTTGGCGACAAGTTTGATGTAGAGGTTACATTCCCTACAGAGTATCACGCTGAAGATCTTGCAGGAAAGCCTGCTACATTCAAGGTTGAACTTCTTGGACTTAAGGAAGAGATACTTCCGACACTTGATGATGAGTTCGCAAGTGAAGTGTCAGAGTTCGAGACTCTTGCCGAGTATCGTGAGGATACAAAGAAGATTCTTCAGGTTAAGAAAGAAGATGCAGCTAAGAAGGAAAGAGAGTCCAAATGTCTTGAGAAGCTTATAGAGACAAGTGAGATCGAGCTTCCTGAGCCAATGGTAATGTATCAGCAGGAGAAGATGCTTGAAGATTTCGAGATGCAGCTTCGTTATCAGGGCCTCAGCATTGATCAGTACTTCGCTATCACAAAGCAGACAAGAGAAGATATGCTTGCACAGGTTAAGCCTGAGGCAGAGAAGAGAATTAAGACAAGTCTTATCGTAGAAGAAGTTGCTAAGGCTGAAAAGATCGAAGCAACAGATGAAGAAGTTGATGAAAGACTTAAAGAAATGGCTGAGCAGTATCAGCTTGATGTTGAGAAGTTTAAGGAACTCGCAGGAGATAAGGAGACAGAGGCTATAAAGATGGATATTGCTATGGAAAAAGCAATCCACTTTATCGCTGATAATGCAAAGGAGGCATAATATGGCACTGGTGCCTACAGTCATTGAGACAAGCAGCAGAGGTGAGAGAGCTTACGATATATATTCAAGACTTCTTAAAGAAAGGATCATTTTCCTTGGTGATGAGGTAAATGATGTTACTGCAAGTCTTGTAATTGCACAGCTTCTCTTTCTGGAATCAGAAGATTCAACAAAGGATATATCATTTTATATCAACAGCCCGGGTGGATCGGTTTCAGCCGGATGGGGTATTTATGATACTATGAATTATATTAAATGTGATGTATCTACAATCTGTGTAGGTATGGCTGCCAGCATGGGGGCATTTCTTCTTGCGGGCGGTACTAAGGGCAAAAGATTTGCTCTTCCTAACTCAGAGATTATGATTCATCAGCCTCTTGGAGGAGCTCAGGGACAGGCAACTGATATTCAGATTACTGCAGAGCATATACTCCGTACAAAAGAAAGACTTAACAGAATCCTTGCTGAAGATACAGGTAAGTCACTTGAAGAGATAGCCAGAGATACTGAAAGAGATAACTGGATGACAGCCGAGGAAGCAAAGGAATATGGTCTTATTGACCAGGTTATAACAAATCGTAACTAGTGGAGATTGACGATGTCTAATAAACCAAAGCTTAAATGCTCTTTCTGCGGCAAGAATCAGGATCAGGTTCATAAGCTTATTGCCGGACCTGATGTATATATCTGTAATAACTGTGTAGAACTCTGTCTTGATATGATTCAGGAAGAGGAAGCGGCAGAAGTTGCGAATGAAGGAGTTAATCTACTTAAGCCAAAAGATATTAAAGCCTTCCTTGATCAGTATGTAGTTGGTCAGGAAGAGGCAAAGAGAACTTTGTCTGTAGCTGTTTATAATCATTATAAGAGAGTTCTGTCAGGCAAGTCATTTGATGTTGAACTTCAGAAAAGTAATGTCATTATGGCAGGCCCTACAGGTTCCGGTAAGACGTATCTTGCCCAGACACTTGCAAGGATACTTAATGTTCCGTTTGCAATAGCTGATGCTACAACGTTAACAGAAGCCGGTTATGTCGGTGAAGATGTTGAGAACATTCTTCTTAAGCTTATCCAGGCTGCCGATTATGATGTAGACAGGGCGGAGATGGGAATTATCTATATAGATGAAATAGATAAGATAACCAAGAAGTCTGAAAATGTATCGATCACCAGAGATGTTTCCGGTGAAGGTGTACAGCAGGCGCTTCTTAAGATTGTGGAAGGAACGATTGCTTCCGTACCTCCTCAGGGTGGAAGAAAGCATCCTCAGCAGGAATATATAAGAATTGACACATCAAATATTCTCTTTATCTGCGGCGGAGCATTTGACGGTCTTGATAAGGTTATCGAATCCAGAATAGGTAAGAAGTCCATAGGCTTTAATGCAACTATAGACAACAAGAATATTGATAATGAAAATGAAGTTCTCCGTCAGGTTGAGCCTCACGATTTTATCAAATATGGTATCATACCGGAGCTTGTCGGAAGACTTCCTGTAATGATAACACTTGATCTTCTTGATGAGGATACACTTGTCAGAATTCTTACAGAGCCGAAGTCATCAATAGTTAAACAGTATGAAAAACTGTTTGAACTTGATAATGTTAAGCTTGAGTTTGAAGAAGATGCATTAAAAGAGATTGCAAAGCTTGCGATGGAAAGAAAGACCGGAGCAAGAGGACTTAGAGCAATCCTTGAAAAAGCTCTTATGGAAGAGATGTATACACTTCCTTCAGAGGAAAATGTTAAGACAAGTATCATCACGAAAGAAGTTATTGATGGTACGGGTAAGCCACGGCATGAAATGAAATCATAAGTTTTTATGAAAGCTTTTATGGCAGATTATGAGAGATAAATATGAAGATTAAATATGCAGAACTTGAAACAGTCTGCGGAGTTACAAGTAAATTTCCGGAACATGATGTTCCGGAAATTGCTTTTGCAGGCAAATCAAATGTAGGTAAATCAACGCTTATTAACGGCCTTATGAACAGGAAGAACCTTGCAAGGACCTCGTCGCAGCCCGGTAAGACTCAGACCATTAATTATTATAAGATAAACGACAGCTTTTATTTTGTTGACCTTCCGGGATATGGGTATGCGAAAGTATCTAAAGAAGAAAAAGCAAAATGGGGTAAGATGGTTGAGAGATATCTCAGAAACAGTAAGACTCTTAAGCTTATATTTCTTCTTATAGATATAAGGCATGAGCCGTCTGCAAATGATAAGCAGATGTTTGAATGGATAAAGAGTACCGGATACACACCTGTTATTATAGCCACTAAGCTTGATAAGATTAAAAGAAGCATGAAAGATAAATGCCTTAAGATAGTAAGAGAGGGGCTTGGAGCAGGGAAGGATATAAAAATCATCCCATACTCAGGCCTTACAAAGGCGGGCAGGGATGAAATCCTCGAGGTTGTCAGTTACTATGCTGAATGTGAAGGTTCTGAACCGTCAGGTGAATCCAGCTGATCCATTATATAAGAATAAATCTCGGCGCTTTTAGCACGCCAGTTATCACATATATTAATAGCCATGCTTTTAGTGGGGACGTCCAGTTTGAGATCGAACAGGACGTCTTTTCTTTCTTTTATAATGCATTCAACTGTGTATTCCTGATTGTCGTTATATACATAGTCAGCATATATCTGCGATTCATTTTTAAGATTGATCTTTTCCTGTTCAAAGAATTCAAGAATATCCTTCTTGATCGATATCGGAAGACGGTTTTCAAAGTAGAACAGTGCTTCCTCACCCTGAGATGTGATCTGGTAGTGAGCGGTATCTCTTATCATGTTTACGGAAATGAAGTCCTTGTCGATAAGCTCGGACAGTGACTCGTGTATATTAAATGAATTGGTATATCCATGACTGAGTATAAAATCAAGTATCTCTGAATTGGTAAGAGTATATATATCAACTCTGTCCAGCATATATAGAATCATGATTTTATAAAGGAACAGATTGTCCACTTAAGTTTCTCCTTTCCGGCGTGTACAATATAGAATACGCTTATATAGATTCATTTGCAAGCAAAAATGCAAGTAAATCTTTGTCTGGCGGTTTACAAAATAAAACTCTTGTGTTATTCTACAGAATAGTTTCAAAGAAATACTTCGATTGATTATCTCATCGTATGACCGTCCGGTCTATGTCAGAGTTTTAAATCCACGATATTATTAACAATGAATAACTACCATTTGTAAAAGGAGATACTTTAATGGATTATACTAAAGTTTCTGTTGCTGAGCTTAGAGCACTTGCAAAAGAAAAAGGTCTCGTTGATGTCGGTAAGATGAAAAAAGCTGAACTGGCTGAACTTCTTGCTGCGGTTGATATGAAGCTGAACAGACCCGCACCGCCTAAAAACATTGAAAATGAAACGAAAAAGACTTCGGGTGATGTAAAAAAGCCAAGAGCTGTGAGAGAAAAGAAGAAAGAAGACACACCTAAAGATAATAAGAACGATGAAAAAACTGTAAGTGATACAGCTTCCGCCGCTAAGACTGCAGAGGAAAAAGATGATTCAAAAAATGTATCTGATAAGAAGCAGAATGAAAATGGGAATCTTATATATGACGGTCAGGAATATAATCCTGAGCTTGACAGCGGCAATTATGCAAACGGTCTTCTTGAAGTCATGAATGATGGATACGGATTCATCAGAAGTGATAATTATATGCCGGGTGATAAGGATATATATATTTCACCGACTCAGATAAGAAGATTCAGGCTCCGCACCGGAGATATTATAAAAGGACCGATCAGAAAGAAAATTCAGCCAAATGAAAAGTTCAGCGGTCTTCTGTATATAGAGTCTGTAAACGGCATGTTTCCGTCAAAGCTCGCAAGCCGCGTTGCATTTGAGGACATGACCCCTATCTTTCCCTGTGAAAGGATTCATCTTGATTATAACGGAGCGCCTAAGTCACTTCGTATAGTTGATCTTTTTTCACCTATAGGTAAAGGACAGAGAGGAATGATAGTTTCGCCTCCAAAAGCAGGAAAGACCACGCTCCTTAAACAGATTGCGGGAAGAATCAGCGTTGCCAATCCGGAAATGAATCTCATAGTGCTTCTCATCGACGAAAGACCTGAAGAAGTTACTGATATTAAGGAGGCAATCGAAGGACCAAGTGCAGAAGTAATATATTCTACATTTGATCAGACGCCAGAACATCATAAAAGAGTATCAGAGATGGTTATCGAAAGGGCAAAAAGACTTGTTGAGAGCCACAAGGATGTTGTAATACTGATAGACAGCATAACCCGCCTTGCGAGAGCCTATAACTTAACCGTAACTGCCAGCGGAAGGACTCTTTCTGGAGGACTTGATCCGGCTGCACTTCATATGCCGAAAAAATTCTTCGGAGCCGCAAGAAATATGAGAGAAGGCGGAAGCCTTACTATACTGGCAACCGCGCTTATCGATACAGGAAGCCGTATGGATGATGTTGTATTCGAAGAGTTTAAGGGTACGGGTAATATGGAGCTTGTCCTTAACAGAAATCTTTCGGAGAAGAGGATATTCCCGGCTATAGACATTGATAAATCCGGAACAAGAAGAGATGACCTGCTTCTTGATCCTGATGAGCTGGATATAATCGACAGAATCCACAGTGAATTAAGAGGGCTTAAGTCGGAAGAAGTAACGGAGAGCGTTATAAGACTCTTTGATAAGACCAGAAATAATAAGGAATTTATAGCTACTGCAAATAAGATATTTAATAAGTAAAAAAAGGCTTGAAATTCATTTCCTTATATGTTAATATGACTCATGTTGCTGGTATGAGATCGAGGGGCGAAGATTCGCTTTGTGTCTTATATAGTTAAATAAAAAGGAGTGATAAAGATGAGAGAAGGAATACATCCAGATTATTATCAGGCAAAGGTTGTATGTAACTGCGGTAACGAATTCGTTACAGGTTCAACAAAGAAAGAGATTCACGTTGAAATTTGTTCAAAGTGTCATTCATTCTACACAGGACAGCAGAAGGCTGTTCAGGCTCGTGGACGTATTGATAAGTTCAATAAGAAATATGGCACAAAATAGTTTTGCTTACTATGACAGGTTGGGAGTAATCTCTCAGCCTGTTTTGTTTTACCATGAGGACAGAATATGAAATATTGTAATATTGGAGGACAGGCTATACTTGAGGGCGTTATGATGAAGGGACCTTCAAGTTATGCGCTTTCAGTAAGAAAGCCTGATGGTGAGATTCAGGTTGATGTAACGAAATATGAATCATTTGGAGAAAAGCATAAAATAAACAGAGTTCCGATAGTAAGAGGTGTATGTAATTTTATTGAGTCTCTTTATATAGGTGTTAAAACACTTATGGATTCGGCTGAATATTTCGAGGACGAAGAGGACGAGGCTGATGCTTCTGAAAGTAAGACGAAGAGTGAAATCAAGGCTGAGAGTGAGTCGGATAATGAGAAATCAAGTGGTAAAAAGTCTGGGAAAGATAAGGATAAGTCAGATTCATCGGACAGCCTTTATATGATAGGTTCGCTTGTTCTTTCCATCGCACTTGCTGTCGGTCTTTTTATACTGCTCCCTACGCTTCTTTCAACCTTACTTTATAAGATTACATCCAATAATCTCATTGTAAATATAGCTGAAGGAATCTTAAGGCTTATCATTTTCCTTACATATATATATGCCATTTCTTTGATGAAGGATATAAGAAGAACATATATGTATCATGGAGCTGAGCATAAGACTATAAACTGTCTTGAAGCAGGTGACGATCTTACGGTTGAAAATGTAAAGAAGCATACCCGTTTCCACAGAAGGTGCGGAACAAGCTTTCTGTTTCTTGTCATACTTATAAGTATAATAGTTTTTATGTTCTTTAATACGGGCGTATTATGGATAAGGCTTGTCGTAAGACTGCTTTTTATCCCTGTAATAGCCGGATTGTCATATGAGATAATAAGATATGCGGGAAAACATGAAAATGCATTGTCACGAATTCTGAGTGCGCCGGGGCTTCTTCTTCAGAGGCTTACAACCAGAGAACCTGATGATGACATGATAGAAGTTGCTATAAGGTCGGTTGAAGGAGTAATAGACTGGCATGAGTATGTTTCATGCGTAAGAAACGATTCATTTGAAAAGTGATGAATTGGATATGAGATATTTTGAACTTATCAATTATGGAAAAGAAAAGCTGGCAGCAGCAGATATAGATACATTTTCATATGATGCAAGAGAGCTTCTTCTTTATGCTTCGGGGATGACTACGGAAACTCTGCTTTCCTCTGTCAGAGATGAATGTCCTTCTGAAACGGAAGAAAAGTACAGGCTGTGCATCAAAAGAAGGTCGGAAAGATATCCGCTTCAGTACATCATGGGATATACATACTTTATGGGATATAAGATGAAGGTATCCCCGGATGTGCTTATTCCGAGACCGGAAACTGAGGAAGTTGTACTTGCTGCTTTAAAACTTACAGATAAAAACAACAGTCTTAAGGCTCTGGATCTCTGCACGGGATCGGGCTGCATAGGAATTTCTCTTTATCTTGAAAGATTAAAGCAAAGAAAAACAACACTGCTTACCATGTCGGATATATCTGAAAATGCACTTCTTGTTGCAGAAAGTAATGTTGATTCACTTATTGGAAATATAGATAAAACTCTGGCTTTTAGTGAAAATGGTGAGAAAAGCGGTAAATCAGATATCACTTTAACAGCATCCGATCTCTTTGATAATATCAGCGGAAAGTTTGATCTTATCATTTCCAATCCGCCGTATATAAAAACGGGGGATATTGAAAGCCTTATGCCTGAGGTTGCAGATTATGAGCCGAGGATAGCTCTTGACGGTGACGTGAGTAATCCTGATGGCGTTGCATTTTATAAAGAAATAATCAGAAAAGCAGGTGAGTATTTAAATGATGACGGGATTATATGCCTTGAGATCGGACATGACGAGCGTGATGCAGTGGCAGGGATTCTTGTAGATAATTCATTTAAAGATATAAAAGTAAGTAAGGATATAAACGGTCTGGACAGGATTGTAACTGCCGGACTGAATAAGCATAAATAAATGGAGAAAATGAAATGTTTGATAAACTTGATGATCTTGTTGAAAAATTAAATGAAATACTTAAGGAGCTTGAGTCTCCTGAGGTTGTAAACGATCAGGAAAGATTTAAAAAGCTTATGAAGGAGCAGAGTGATATAGCTCCTGTTGTCGAGAAGTATAATGAATATAAGCAGGCTAAGCAGGATGTTCAGGATTCTCTTGAGATACTTGATGAAGAGAGTGATGAAGAAATGAAAGAGCTTGCAAAGGAAGAGCTTGCTGATGCCAAAAAGAGAATTGAAACTTGTGAGCAGGAACTTAAGATACTCTTACTTCCTAAAGACCCTAACGATGACAAGAACGTTGTTGTTGAAATAAGGGCAGGTGTAGGTGGAGATGAAGCTGCTCTGTTTGCGGGAGAGCTTTATAGAATGTACCAGCATTATGCCGAGTCAAACAGGTGGAAGATAGAGATTATCTCAAGTACCGATACCGGTATAGGTGGATATAAGGAAATTGTATTTATGATCAAGGGTAAAGGTGCGTATTCCAAGCTTAAATATGAGAGCGGGGTTCACCGTGTACAGAGAGTTCCGGAGACGGAGTCGGGCGGACGTATACATACTTCTTCGGCTTCGGTTGCTATCATGCCTGAGGCAGAGGATGTTGAGGTTAATATTGATGAGAAGGATATACGTATCGACGTTATGCGTGCATCGGGAAACGGTGGACAGTGTGTCAATACAACTGACTCTGCCGTAAGACTCACTCATATTCCGACGGGGATCGTTATCTACAGCCAGACTGAAAAGTCCCAGATACAGAACAAGGCTAAGGCTTTTGCTCTCCTTAAGACCAAGCTTTATGACTTGGAGCAGCAGAAGGCACATGATGCTGAAGCTGAAGCAAGAAGGAGCCAGATAGGATCCGGTGACCGTTCAGAAAAGATCCGTACTTATAACTTCCCTCAGAGCCGTGTTACCGATCACAGAATAAAACTTACTCTGTACAGATTAAATGAAATAATGAACGGAGATCTTCAGGAGATAATTGACAGTCTTACTGCGGCAGATCAGGCAGCAAAACTTGCCAGCGTTGAGGAGAGCGCATAACAGGTATTTTTATATGCCAATCTTTTCTGATTTGTGTAAAATTACAATATAATGTTGATTATGTAAACACAGTTTTTACATATTTAATAAAGATAAAAAATTGATAAAAAAAAGCTAAAAATGTGGTTGACAACCCAAAATCATAGTGGTAATATAAACAAGCTGTCGCAAAGAAC
>CAMOWK010000003.1 GCA_946628415.1 uncultured Lachnospiraceae bacterium
ATCTGATTCGGATATAGATGTTACTCCTATTTTGTGTGAAGTTTTGAAGGTACATCCTTCAAGGATTAAATCCGATTATAATGTAAATAGGGGCTTGGTCAAATGGTATGATAGGGGTCTCCAAAACCTTTGGTGGGAGTTCGATTCTCTCAGCCCCTGATATTTAGAAGATTACAGAACAGCGTTTTGCTGTTCTTTTTTTTATGGTAATGTAAGTTGTTAGATGATAAAATATACGTAGTTTATTTGACATTTTTAGAGGCTGATATGAAATATAAATTAAAAGATGAAAACACTGAGAATCTTAATAATGAGATTAATCCGGGCTATGTTTCGTCAATTGGTGACGGTGGATATCAGGATACATTTAATCGCCTGAAGCAGATGGGTGATTTCGGCAGAGCTAGATATGAAGACAATCTTAAGGCTATAGATAAAAAAGTCAGGGATATGAAAAATGAAATTATCTCTGATTTTAAGATGTGTATCTTTTATGTTGCTTTTATAATACTGTATTCCATTATTCTTCACGTGTTGTTCGTACTTACACCGGGCGGTTTTCTCGCAGGTATTTATGTAATAATGAATCTTTTTTCCTATCCCATTGATTTTGTTGTTTTATTTGTTTTACTTCCGCTTTCCTTAATAAGACTGCTGAGGCGATCCTACAGATTTGCAGTATTAACCGAAAAGCTTCCATACAGTAAGGATAAAAACATTCTGACCATAAATCAGGCTAAAAGAATTTATAAACAGAGAATAAATGATTACGATTCATTTATAAAAGCTGCCTATGCCATATATGATGATGAAGTGAATCCTGACAGAAATTACAGAAAAGATTATGATGAGATGAGTAATAAACAGCAGATTTCTTTAGACCGAATGAGGGAGGTATCGGCATTTCCCGATATTAACACTGATACCCTTGAAGGTCTTAAGGATATGAAAAGTCCTTTCTGGATTTATGCCGGAGTTATTCTTTTAATCGCATTTTTGATTTTAGTAAGGATTTTGTTTAGGTGATTAGTCACTTTTATTTATGATATTTTTGGAGGAACGATGAGTTTCGTTGAATTTGAAAATGTAACTAAAGTATATCAGTCAGGTGATGTAAGGGTTGAAGCTTTGTCCGGCGTTACATTTACCGTTGAAAAGGGAGAGATATGTGTCATAGTCGGACAGTCCGGTGCCGGAAAGACGACGCTCCTTAATATACTCGGCGGTATGGATCATCTTACAAGCGGTAAGGTATTCCTTGATGGAAATGAGATTTCGTCGTATACAAAAAGACAGCTGGCTACATACAGAAGACGTGATATAGGATTTGTGTTCCAGTTTTACAATCTGATTCCTAATCTTACAGCGATTGAGAATATAGAGATAGCTACTCAGATTTCTAAGGATCCTCTTGATCCGGAGGAAGTGCTTAGGCTGGTCGGGCTTAGTGAAAGAAGGAATAACTTTCCGGCTCAGCTTTCAGGCGGCGAGCAGCAGAGGGTCAGTATAGCGAGGGCTCTTGCCAAGAATCCTAAGCTTCTTCTTTGTGACGAGCTGACCGGTGCGCTTGATTACGAAACCGGTAAATCGATTCTTAAACTGGTTCAGGATATAAGCCGTGAGAAAGGGATGACAGTTATTATTATCACACATAATTCGGCTCTTACAGCTATGGCTGACCGAATTATAAAAGTAAGAAGCGGAAGGATTAATTCAATTAAAATGAATGACAATATAATTCCTGTTGAGAATCTGGAGTGGTAGTTTTTTGTATATGAAGAATGCTTATAATAAAAATCTTATTAGAACTATAAAAAGAAGCAAGGGGCGGTTTTTCGCCATCCTTGCTATTATCATGCTTGGAGTAGGCTTCTTTGCCGGACTAAAGACTACTAAGCCAAGTATGGTCGGAACAGCAAATGAGTATTTCAGGAATACAAAGCTCTATGATTTTAGAGTGCTTTCCAATCTTGGATTTACAGATGAAAGCATAGAAAGCTTCGATAAGTCTGATCTCGTTCTTTCGGCAGAAGGATCATATTTTGAAGATTTCATATTTGTCAGAGATGATGGTGAAGAGGATGTGATTACGGCAAGAACTATAGGGAAGAAGATAAATCTTCCATATCTTCTCAGTGGAAGAATGCCTTCATCAGGAAATGAATGCCTGGTCGACAGAAGGCTTTTCGGATCGGATTGTCTTGGAAAGACCATTAAGGTTTCTTCATCAAACAAAAAGAATACGCTTGATGTTATGAAGTACGATGAATATATCATAACAGGAGTATGCATTTCTCCTTATTACACAAGCTTTGAAAGAGGTACTACTTCAATCGGCAGAGGAAATGTAAGCGGTTTTATCTATGTCGGCGATGGCGGACTTTCATTCGACTTCTACAAAGAGGCATTTTTAATATGTCAGGATGATCTGGATATTTACACAGATGAATATAAGGATTTTATTGAAGAGATAACTCCTAAGATTGAAGATTTAGCGGATGATATAGCAAATGAGAGGTATGACGGCATTTCTGCCGTCAATATGATGGACTCATTGTTCGGTTCATTTCTTTTAAATGGCGTTTCGGGACTTTCAGAGATTGATAATCTAAAGGATGGACCTGCAAGCTATGTTATGGACAGAAACACCAATCAGGGCTATCAGGGCTACGAAAATGACACGACTATAGTTCAGGATGTTGCCAAGGTGTTTCCAATATTTTTCTTTCTCATAGCAGCCCTTGTATGCTCTACGACCATGACAAGGATGATAGATGATGAAAGAGGACAGCTCGGTACATTCAGAGCACTTGGATACACTGATTTTGAAGTTATGAAGAAATACCTTGTATATTCAGGTGTGTCATCCATTATAGGTTGTATCACGGGTTTCTTTATAGGTACATGGCTTTTCCCGTTTGTTATAGCGAAAACTTACGGAATGATGTATGACTTTGATAAATTCACGGTCTATACATTTTCACCTCTGCTTCTTATCATATGCATTATCGTGGCTCTGCTTTGCTCAACAGGTATGGCATATATTGCCTGCATGGGTGAACTTAGAGAAATGCCTGCCAATCTTATAAGACCTAAGGCTCCGGCTGCAGGAAAACGTATATTCCTTGAAAGAATCGGATTTATATGGAAGAGGATGAAGTTCCTGCATAAAGTAACAGCAAGAAATGTATTTAGATTCAAGAAAAGAATGTTCATGATGATCATCGGTATAGCAGGTTGCACGGCTCTCGTTATAACCGGTCTCGGGCTTCATGACTCTATTGCTAATCTTGCTGAGTTTCAGTACGGAGAGATTGAGACATATGATATAAGTCTTATACTGTCTGATTCCGCAGATGATGAAATGAGAGAGGATATTAATAAAAGACTCGCTAAATCAGGAGCCGGTGATTCTGAAATTGCGGAACTATACAGGTCTACAGCAGAGATGAGACTTGAGGATTCGGTAAAAACTATTTATGTTTGCGCTGCTGAAGGAGATCAGCTGCCGGGATTTGTTAATTTTAATGATGATAAAGGTAACAGTGTTCCTTATCCCGGAATAGGTGATGCGATTGTTTCAGATAAGCTTTGTGAAATGACAGGGACGGATGTCGGAGATATCGTTACATTTTATGACAGTGATGACAATGAGATAAAGCTTAGAATTTCCGGTAAGTATAAGAATTTTGTATATTACTATGTTTATATAACTCCTGAAACATATGAGAAATGCTGGGGAGAAAAGTACGCGCCGAACTCCATGTATATAAAGATAAAAGGAAATGAATCGCCGGAGGAGGAACCGTCAGAAGAGCTTATATATTCTGCCGGAGCAGAACTATCAAACTCCAAATATATTTTTTCGGTTAACATAATTCCGGAACTAAGAAAACGAGTTATAGATATGATGCATAATCTGAATGCGGTTGTGTTCCTTGTAATTGGAAGCGCGGCACTACTTGCATTTGTCGTGCTGTTTAATCTGTCCAATATTAATATTACTGAGCGAGTAAGGGAGATAGCTACTATCAAAGTACTTGGTTTCTATAGTAATGAGACCGGAGCATATGTAATGAGGGAGAGTCTGATACTTACTCTTATGGGAATCGTAGTCGGAATTCCGCTTGGAATATTGCTGCATGGATTTGTTATGAGTGAGATAAAGGTAGACGTTGTGTCGTTTGATGCTAGGATAATGCCGCTGAGCTTCGTGTTATCTGTTGCTATTGTAATAATGTTTGCGATAATAGTTGATCTTATTATGCGACCGAGACTTGAAGCAATCGATATGGCGGAGTCACTTAAATCGGCTGAATGATTTGTTGAGTAATAACTGATTTTTTATTATAATATATATATAATAGATGAAAGGGATTCTTGTTACATAACTATACTTTTGGGAGGAACTTATATGAGGCATAAAACGGGATGTAAGTTTATAAGCTTTTTAATCACGCTTTTGCTGGTAGTAGGACTGATGCCGGGGATGAGTTTTACGGTAAAAGCTGAGAGTGCATATTCGGCTCTTATTCCGACAGACAGCGATAGTGCGGAGGTTTTGGCGAGTAAGGTAGTCCACTATAATGACTCGGATTGGTATATCATTGAAGATGATTCCGATAATCTAAATGGACCAAGTGTTACACTCTTTGCTAAGGAACCCCACTATGCGAATCCATTCCAGTTAAGTAGTGATGATACCAATCACTACAGTGAAGCTAGTATTATAACATGTATGGGTTGGTTCATTAATGGTGGTCAATTTGCAGACGTTAAGGATCAGATTGTGACGATTCCGTCATTAACGACTAAGGGATATAATAGCGACGAAATATATGACACAGCTACTAATGTTAAGTTTTACCTTCTGAGTATAGAAGAAGCTCAGAAGCTTCCAGTGGCTGTAAGAAAGTGTTCTAAAGCCACTGATGAAAAAACAACGGCGAATCAGTGGTGGCTTCGAACGCCAGGAAAAGAGATTAACCTTGCGGCGTGTGTGAATGGTGAAACTGGTGACATCATGAAAGATGGCGTCTCGATAAGATGCGTAGCAGATGAAACTGGAATCAAAGAGGGCTGGCTCGGAATTCGTCCTGCTATCAGGCTTGACCTGACCAAGGTTTTATTTAATTCGGAATCAAATACATTTGCAGAGCCTACAAGCTGCGGTGTTTGGGTAGGTGGTGTCGAGGTGACAACTGCGAACCTTAAGGGTCAGGGGTGGAGCTATGATCCGACAGAGAAGATTCTGACACTGAATAATTATAATAGTCGAGAGGCTTATCATTTTCAGTATGGGATTGGTGAGTCTCAATACTATTCCGGCATCTATAGCAAGGATTCTTTGACTATTGTACTTAATGGAGATAATTCAATATATGTAGAAGCACCGCTGGTACATAATAGTACTATGCACTCATACGGTGCCGGAATTTACTTAAATAATTCTAATGCTGATTTAACTATTAAAGGTTCAGGTACACTTAGTATTAATTCATATATAGTCGGCGGCTATGAAGCATATAGTAGATCATATGGAATCTGTGCGTCCGGAAAAGTCATAATAGAGGGAGGTTTGATAAGCCTCCAAAAAGGTGAAAAACTGGACATTTATAATGGTAATTATTATTTTGCAATTGAGGCAAAAAATATAGATATCCAAGGTGGAGTTCTGGAGGCAGAGAGCAATTCTCGGGCAATAATAGGAACTATAAGCATTGCTGAAGGAATGTGTGGACTGCAAAGTAAGGATGAAATCACATGGAGTGATGTTAGTACTGAAGTTACTGATGAAAATAAATTTGCTAAATTTAAATCATCACAGGCTACCCCTGCAGCGCCTAAGATAAAGAATGTTGCTATCATAAGCGTTGAGCTGGAACCAATTGAAAACGGTGAATACAGGCATTCAGGCAGTAACACATGGCAGGATAGTCCTGTCTTCAATGACTTGGACCCCGATACCTCATACACTTTCTATCAGCGGTATAAGGAGGATGCAACCCACAATTTTTCTCCTGAAAGTGTAGGTGTGTCTGCTAAAACCAACCCCCATAATCATGAACTTAGTTATGAAGTTGAAACGGATGAAGGTAAAAGTTCCATAAGGGTAACTTGTGATAATACTGATGGAGGACACAAAGGAGATACAAGTGTGGCACTGACACTTCGTAGACCAACGATGGAGATTATCGGTGACGGTGGAAGTGAAGAAGCAATACTTGAGGGATTAGATGCTTTCAAAACCGCGACGGGGGAGAATATATCGGATGTTCCCATCCGTTATTATAAGGCTGTCAAAAGTAATGGTATATATGTTAAAACGGGCGGGGAACTGGAAAAAGCTCCTGATGTTGCGGGGGATTATATTGCTGAAATTACAGTAGCAGGAAAAAACGCTTCTGTTGGATATACTTTATGGAAAAACTATGGTATCTATGTAGGTGAAACTCTTGTAACGGGTATAAATGCCAATGATATATTAGGTGATGGCAGCGCCGTTTATAATGAAGCGGAAGGTACTCTGATTCTTAATAACTATAAAGGAAGCAGCTCAGCTTATAGCACTGATGATTATACGGCAGATATATATTGTAACGGTAATCTCGATAAACTTTCTGTAAAGTTAATTGGTGAAAATGTTATACCAAGTGCGAATTCAGATCGAACATATGGTATTTATTCTGAAAAGAAGCTTGAGATTACAGGAGATGGTAGTCTTATCTGCTCCGGCGAAAAGCACGGGATATATTGTAATGAATTGAATGTTGACGGTGCTGATGTGAAGGCAAGTGCAACATTAAGCGGTATTAAGGCGAATAAGGCGATTACCGTTCAAAGTGGTAAGGTGGATGCTTCCGGAAAGTATGGCATCATCTGTTCAGCAGGTGACGGAACTAATGGAGAAGTTGGTTCTATTACGATTGAAGACGGAGAGGTTAAGGTAGAAGGAACAGATATCGGCATTTTCGGTAAAGTGACTGTTAAGGACGGTGTTGTGACTGTAAAAGGAACGCAATGCGGTGTATACGGTTCTGTGACGATTGAGGGCGGAGAGTTAAGTGCCGAAGCTCATAATTCTGATAATAAAGGATATGGTATTAGTGGAGAAAAAGTTGTTGAGTATGATATAAAAGGGGGATATGTTACAGTCAAGGGCGGAAAACTGAACACCCAAAACAGTGATTTGGGAATCCAGGGCGTTTTATATTCCTATGGTGGCACAACGACTAGTGCTCAGATTGATGGCCATGTGTATGTCAAAGATGGAGATGTCAATGTGAGCGGTGAGTATGGAATTAAGACTCAAAGTAGAACGATTTCACATACATTTGCTGATGTGAATGTGGATGGAGGTACTTTGACCTCTACAGGAACGAAATATGGTATATCTGGCTTTGTTTGTGTTGATTACAATGGAACACTCATTGCGTCTACAACTGCATTTAATGGTTATTGTGCTATTGAAGGTTCTATAACAAATTCGGTTCAAGGAATAGGCTGGCATAGAGATGGTACGAAGGAGTTAATTATAAGGGCTACTGACCATTCAGTTCAACCCTGTGTAAAGGTTCAAATTCTGCCGCACTTTCATGAGTTCACCTATGAAGTGGGTGAAGGAGAGAAGGCAGACACTATCACAGCAACCTGCAAGTATTCTGATTGTACGCTAACGGAGAAGCCTACGGTGACCATTGTGAAGCCTACCATGAAAACTTACGGGCAATCAGGTGACGGAATAAGTGCTGAGGCAAGTATCATCGATAAGGACGACATCCGTTTTTCGGAAAAGATACGCTATTTCAATACTAATGATGAGGGCACAGGTAAGACGGGAGATGCACTTCCCGCGGCACCGACAGATGCAGGAAAGTATTGGGCGGAAATTACGTTTGGAACTGGAAATAATGCAAAGACCGCTCATGTAATCTATACCATCGCTAAAGCAGATGAAGATGCACCGGAAGCAAATATAGATATACTTAATATCAACTATCCTGATGAAACCATTTCGGCAAAAGATGGATATGAGGTTGCTTCTGATAAAAATGGAACGGAAATCAAGGATTTATCTTCGATTCTTGACACTGACAATCCGACTGTATATGTTCGTAAAGATGCATCAGACGAGAACCATAATCCTAGTGAGTGGGTGGCTGTTACGCTCAAACCACGTCCTGATGCACCAACAGGATTAACTGCTGAAAATGCCACAGATATGACTACAGCTGATGGCAAGATAAAGGGTACTACCACATCGATGGAGTATATGGTTAAAGGTAGTACTGGCGGATGGACAGATATAAGTGATTCGGAAACATCTGTACGGCCCGGAATTTATCTGGTGCGTTACAAAGCTGATAGCGATACACCTGCAAGTAAGTTTGTTGAGGTTACAGTAGATAGTAAGAAGATTATCCTGTCGGACGATCAGAAACCTGCTAAAAAAGCTGGAATCGCATATACCGGTTCAGATCAGTTATTGCTTGATGAGCCTTCGGAAGAACTTCCATCAGGGGCTACCGGGATTTTATATGCTCTTGGAACTGATGATGCCACAGCTCCAAGAGAAGGATGGATCGAAGCGATACCTTCGGCTACTAATGCCGGAACCTATACTGTTTATTATAAGGTAAAGAGTGATGATAATCATAATGACGTTGATCCTGAGAAGATTACTGTAACAATCCTACCAAAGACACTTACCATTACTGTCGATGCAAAGAGTAAGGAAATAGGTGAGGAGGATCCGGAACTTACATATACATGTGAAGGGCTTCTTGAAGGTGATACCATTACCGGAGAACTTACCAGAGATAAAGGCGAGACAGCAGGGAAATATGCTATCACAATAGGCACCATCACTGCCGGTGATAATTATAAGATAGACTTTAAGGGTGCTGACCTGACTATAATTCCTGATGAACCTATTATTTACACTAATACCGAAGGAGATGGTTCGGATTGGACTTTGGGTTCAGAAGGAACACTCACATTCAGATTCTCAAGATCTTTTGATGATGCTGATACAATCAATCATTTCACAGGTATCAAGGTCGATGGAGAAGTAGTAGATAAGGATGATTATACATTTAGATCAGGAAGTGTAATCATAGATCTTAAAGCTGAATACCTTTCAACACTCTCTGTTGGAAAGCATACACTTACAGCGATGTTTGATGACAGTGATGATGTGACAGTTGAGTTTTTGATCAAGGATAAAGCATCAAGTGCTGCGGATAAAGAAGAGACAGCAACTGATAATAACAATACTCCTTCTTCAGGCAGAAAATCCGATGCATCATCCGGTGGAAAGAGTACAGCTGCCGGAAAAACAAATGGTCCGACTACAGGAGATACAGCAAATGTACAGCTGATACTCATTATTATGATTATTTCGATGTGCGGTATCTTAGCTTTGGTATTACTTCGAAATAAAATAAAAGAAAAGAAATAAAAAAATCACCAGAGGGAACTTTCCCTCTGGTGTATTTTTTAATGATAGTGATCATCGTCATAATCGTCATCATAGTCGCCGTGATCCGTCATGAATTCACGACCGGTGATTCTCTTACGCTGACGTTCTTCTTCAACAAGTTCTGAAAGTTGTTCTTTTACTTCGTTTGAATGCTTAATATTTTTAATATCAAAGCATTTCAGGGATTTATCTGAACTGTCTATGGTGATAGTACCGGTACCGATAATTCTCTGCCAGAAGGTTCTTTTAAGTGATACATCAAGAATTCTGTATAATCTTACTTCGTCCTCGCGAAGTGTGAAAAAACCCGATTTGATAAATAATCTTTCACTGTCACAGCTATAAGTAGTAAATGTCCAGGGCAGTCCACACCAGTTTCTTTTTCTTTGTTTGAATAGTATCTCTTTCATAGTCACCTCCTGAAATTACTTATTCGAATCTTGTTGATCCATATTCTTGCGGGCAGCTGCCAGCATGAGTTTAATTCTGTTGATCTGATTAACCTCAGCAGCACCGGGATCAAAGTCTATAGGTGTTATATTTGACTCCGGATATACGTTACGGAGTTTCTTTATTACGCCTTTTCCGATTATATGATTTGGCAGGCATGCAAACGGCTGTGCACAGACAATATTTGGAGTTCCGCTCTTTATAAGTTCAACCATCTCGCCTGTAAGGAACCAGCCTTCACCGGTTTCATTTCCTATGGATACAATAGGACGCGCATAGTCGGCAATAACCTTTATCGGAGTAGGAGGTTCAAACCGCTTACTGTTCTTTAAGGCATCTGTCATAGGTTTCCTCAGCTTTTCCAGAAGAGCTATACCTGCATTTGAAATAATCATTGATTTCTTTGATTTGCCAAGAAATTCATATTTATAGTTTGAATTGTAGAAGCTGTACATAAGAAAGTCAAGTAAATCGGGCATAACAGCTTCAGCACCTTCTGCTTCAAGCAGATCAACGAGGTGGTTATTTGCAGAAGGAAGGAATTTAACAAGTATCTCGCCTACGATTCCGACTTTTGGTTTCCTGACTGATTCATCAAGAGGGAGTTCATCAAATGCTTTTACTATATCTCTTACAATGAATTTAAAGTTATGAGATCCACGCTCTATATCCCTTATACAGATCTTTTCCCATTTCTTATGAAGCTTGTCGGCAGAACCTTTTTTAAGCTCATACGGTCTTGTGTGATAGAGAACCCTCATGAAGAGATCTCCGTAAAGAACTGCATGGAGTGAACATTTAAGCCCGGATGGATTAATCTTAAATCCGGAGTTCTTTTCAAGTCCCTGGGCACTTATGGATAGAACAGGAATCTGAGGATAGCCTGCATTTGCAAGAGCTCTTCTTATGAATCCGATATAGTTTGTGGCACGGCAGCCACCACCTGTCTGTGTTATTGCAACAGCAAGCTTATTAATATCATAATTACCTGATTCAATTGCGCTCATCAGCTGACCTACAACTATAATTGAAGGGTAACATGCATCGTTATTAACGTACTTAAGTCCGGTGTCGATTGTTGCCTTTTCGGCATCAGGAAGCATTTCAAAGTTAACATGCATGTGTCTCAGACCTGCCTGAAGAAGAGAGAAGTGTATAGGAGACATCTGCGGACAGAGTACCGTATAATCTTTCTGCATCTCTTTTGTAAACTCAACCTTTTTGATTGCTGTTGTTGAGGGTTCAGGAAGCACATGCTTTTTATGCCTTACCTTTACTGCCGAAAGAAGAGAACGGATTCTGATCCTTGCAGCACCAAGGTTGCTTACCTCATCTATCTTGAGTACTGTATATATCTTGTTGGAATTTGATAGTATGTCATTTACACAGTCAGTAGTAACCGCATCAAGTCCGCAACCGAAAGAGAAGAGCTGGATAAGTTCAAGGTCATTTCTCGTTTTAACAAGGCTTGCAGCCTTATAAAGTCTTGAATGATACATCCACTGATCGGATACAATGAGAGGACGTTCTATCTTTCCAAGGTGAGCAACAGAGTCTTCTGAAAGAACAGCAACACCGTATGAATTGATAAGTTCAGGTATGCCATGGTTAATTTCAGGGTCAACATGATATGGACGTCCTGCAAGTACGATACCGACTTTTCCTGTTTCTTCAAGGTACTTAAGAGTTTCTTCGCCCTTTTTACGTACATCGGCCTTTACAGCATCTGCTTCAGCGTATGCCATATTGACTGCACGGCTTATTTCCTCCATAGTCACATCGGTGTATTTGGAGAATTCCCTATACATTCTTTCCTTAAGAGCCTTTGGATTATCAAGTGCCAGGAAAGGTCTGATGTAAGTAATATTATTCTTTTCTATTTCTTCCATATTATTCTTGATATTTTCAGAATAGGAAGTAACGATCGGACAGTTGTAATGGTTGTTGGCGTCCGGAGTCTCGTTCATTTCATATGGAATACATGGATAGAATATAGTCTTAAGACCGCTCTTTATGAGCCACATTACATGTCCGTGACTCATCTTGGCAGGGTAGCACTCCGTATCACTTGGGATAGATTCTATTCCAAGCGCATATATAGCTTTAGAAGATTTAGGTGATAGAATTACCCTGTACCCGAGCTCTGTAAGGAATGTATACCAGAAAGGATAATTCTCATACATATTCAGAACTCTTGGCACACCGATTTCGCCACGTTTTGCCTTCTCCTTAGGAAGCGGCTCGTAACCGAATACACGGTTAAACTTATATTCGTAAAGGTTAGGAACATTTTCGGAATTTTTCTTTCCACCTATACCCTTTTCACATCTGTTTCCTGTAATGAATTTACGACCGCCGGTAAAGTTATTGATTGTAAGAAGACAGTTATTTGTACAACCTTTACATCTTGTCATTGTGGTTGTGTAAGTAAGCTCATCAACATCTTTAAATGAGAGAGTAGAAGTTTTAAAGCCTTCTTTATAATTATCTCTTGCGATAAGTGCAGCACCGAAAGCTCCCATTATTCCTGCAATATCAGGTCTAATGGCAGTTCTTCCTGAAACAAGTTCAAATGCACGGAGCACTGCGTCATTATAAAATGTACCGCCCTGTACAACTATCTGTTCACCAAGCTGCTTCGGATCTGTGAGCTTTATAACCTTAAGAAGAGCATTCTTAATAACCGAATATGCAAGCCCTGCTGAGATATCCTCAACAGATGCGCCTTCCTTTTGAGCCTGTTTAACCTTGGAATTCATAAATACTGTACATCTTGAACCAAGGTCGATAGGGTTTTTCGCAAAAAGAGCAATCTTTGCAAAGTCAGAAACAGAGTAATCAAGAGATTTTGCAAATGTCTCGATAAATGAACCGCATCCTGATGAACATGATTCATTGAGAAGGACATTATCTACAACTCCGTTCTTGATCTTGATACATTTCATATCCTGACCGCCTATATCGAGGATAGTATCAACCTCAGGATTAAAGAAAGCGGCAGCAGTGTAGTGGGCTATGGTCTCAACTTCGCCATAATCAAGTGAAAATGCTGATTTAAGAAGAGCTTCACCGTAACCCGTAGAACAGCTTCCTGAAAGAACTGCAGTATCAGGAAGAAGTGTATATATTTCTTTAAGAGCCTTTATGGTCGTATTGACCGGGCTTCCGTTGTTATTACTGTAAAAGTCGTAAAGAAGTTCGCCTCTTTCACCTACAAGAGCAAGCTTCGTTGTGGTTGAGCCGGCATCTATGCCAAGGAATACTTTGCCCTTATAAGTAGCAAGACCGGCACGTCTTACGTGGTATGAATGCTGTCTTTCATCAAATTCATTGTAGCTTTCCTCATCCTTAAACAGAGGCTCGAGTCTGTTAACTTCGACTTCAATCTTAAGCTCAGGAGTCAGTTTGTCTGCAAGAGTCTGAAGAGAGTAGATTACTCCTTCATCAGCATGCATGGCGGCACCGACCGCTGCAAAAAGGTGGGAATGATCGGGAGACACTACATGCTCGTCATCAAGATTCAGAGTCCTTATAAAACATTCCTTAAGCTGGTCGAGGAAGTGAAGAGGACCTCCGAGAAATGCAACGTGTCCTCTTATAGGCTTACCGCAAGCAAGACCTGAAATTGTCTGATTTACAACTGCCTGAAAGATTGATATGGAAAGGTTTGGCTTTGTGGCACCTTCATTTATAAGCGGCTGTATATCAGTCTTTGCGAAAACACCGCATCTTGCAGCTATAGGATATATAGTGTCATAATCCTTGGCATACTCATTAAGACCGCTTGCATCAGTCATAAGAAGGGCGGCCATCTGGTCTATAAAAGAGCCTGTACCTCCGGCACAGACAGAATTCATTCTCTGTTCGATTCCTGATTTTGAGAAGTAGATTATTTTGGCATCCTCGCCACCGAGTTCAATTGCAACATCAGTTTCCGGAGCTACAGCCTCAAGAGCAGTTGAAACGCAGACTACTTCCTGTTCAAAAGGAACATCTATTACTTTGGAAAGAGCAAGACCGCCCGAACCTGTTATATTCGGTGCAACTTTGATATCTCCGACAGCTTCAATGGCGTTAGTAAGGAGCTCTTTTAAAGTTTCCTTGATTTTCGCAAAGTGTCTTTTATATTCGGAGAATAGTATCTTTCCGTCTTCATCAACAACAGCCACCTTGACAGTAGTTGATCCAATATCAATTCCAAGTTTTTTCATAATCAGCATTCTTCCTTAATTTATACATTTTTAGTCCATAGTATTATATATACATAAGAAGCATTTTTCAAGTGAATGTAACAATTTAGGACGCCGCAAAGCTTAATTTATACTTTCGTTTCGATGAGATATATATTATAATATAACGGTTGATGGCAGATGCCTGATTCACTTGCCCGTTTTACGGGTTCTATGTATATTCCGTGCGGAATATAATATCTGATTTTACAAAAGAAGAGGCATTATTTTGAGTAATAATAATCCGTTTAAAAAGAATAAATTTAATGGGGCATTTGTTCCAAATCTTTCGCTTGTCGTTATTGTATGCATGATAATAGGGTATGTCTTATTATATGTATTTCCCGGCGTTTACGAATACATTTATCTGTCACCTTATCACATTTTATATGAGCATCAGTTCTGGAGGCTTATAAGCTGGGTATTTACAGTTCCTTACAAGATAGGTTCCCCTCTTACGGCTATATTCCTTCCGATTGCTATGTATTTTTACTACAGAATCGGTGTTACTCTTGAATACGTCTGGGGAAAAAGGAATTATAATCTTTTCATCATAGGTGGAGTAGTATTTATAGATATATTCGTTATGGTTGCGGCTGTAATCATGCACTTTGCAAATCCTGTTGAGCTTTTTCAATACGCAAATTACGATTTTAGACCAAACTGGTATATAATGCTCAGTATGTATCTTGCCATTGCGTACGTAAATCCTGATATGAAGATACTTCTTTACTTCGTAATTCCTGTAAAGATTAAGTATATGGCATACATAGATATTGCATTTTTGGTGTATCAGTTTTTTGTAACTCCTGCTATCTTTGAAAAGGTAATCATTACTGCCGCATCGCTTAACTTCCTTACATTCTTCCTTATTAACCTCAAGGTTAAGCCTACGTCGCCGAGTGAACTGAAGCGAAGGCATGAATACAGGAAGAAGATGAAGAAGGCTCATATTAAGAAGGTTTATGGTAATGACAGGATAATTCCCGTTGACCAGGGAACAGCAATGGGCGTTGCTGCACGTGAAAATGTAAACAGGACTCCGGGAGGAAGCATTTCACCTACAAGACATATATGTGCTGTCTGCGGAAGGACAGAACTTGATAATCCGGATCTTGAATTCAGATACTGTTCTAAATGCGAAGGCACATATGAGTACTGTAGTGACCATCTTTTCACACATCAGCATGTTAAAAAGATTGGTTACGGAGAACAGAATCAGTAAATGACGAGTAATAACATTTCAGCATAAATAATCCGATATTAAAATGACAGAGGAAATATAAAGCATATGAAAAAACAGGGAAAGATACTTCTGACAAATATTAAAGCAGGGAAAGATAAAGAAAGCAGTATTAGAGCATATTTTTCAAATCTTTCTACGGCATTTCTTAATTACTCGGTTACAAAGCTTGCCCTTAATTATTTCACTATGAAGGAAATGGCAGACGGTAATACGGGGGATGAAAGAGCGGCGGTAATGGAATACCTCAGCACTATAGACAGTGAGATTACTAAGGCTTTTTCCGATGAAAAAGGCAGCGTTTCATTTGATAAGATGCTCGGTATCAGAGATAAGATAACGGAGAAGATGAAGATTCTTACTGCATATACTGATATGCTTGAAATATATGAGTACATCCTCAACAGAAAAGAGTATTCATTTACCGGTGAAACTGAAGAAGTGGATATATATAATCTTGCTGAGAGAATGTTTAATTTTGTATTCTCGGATAATGACAAGGTTATTATTAATTCAAAGATTCAAAGCCTTGTTGCCCAGCTTCCTGTTAGGATGACAAAGCAAAGATTCTATGACATTATTTCGGCATCCATGGATATATATAAAGGTGGTGAAAAGAAATCGGTCTCTGATTTTGCACTTTCCATAGAGAATGCGGCAGGGTTGACTAAACCCGACGGCTTTGAAACAATGTATCCGGGACTCTATGATGCTTATAAAAAACTTTGCAGTGTTGATTATAAGAATCTTTCAAGTGACGAATATAATGAGCTTACGGATATTATTTCAGAATCCACAGATACAATAAGTGATAATGTTACCGATTATCTCATGCTTCAGGAAATTGTAAATGACACCCTTATTGTACTCTTTAATATAAATAAGGACATTGATAAGAGCCTTCTTCCAAAGAGCTATGAGAGTGCATGTACGATAATAAAAAGTATAGCAAAATCTGATGATATATATGAGGCGTCCCTCGGTTTTGACAATCTCTTTACGGATCTTGAAGGCGCTCAGGAAGATGCATATGAAACGCTTTCAATGCTGGTATCCGGCTTTTATGAGATTACTGAAGCTTATATGGATGACGCAAGTGATGATTTAAATGAATATGCAAAATTACTTACAAAAAGTGACCTTCTTACATCAAGCAGTTTATTTACGGATCTTGACAGTGATGTATCTTTAACACCTTTCTCGGTTGTAAATGAAACGGCTGATGCTGATTATTTAAAAGGTCTTAAGGAAGAGCTTTTTGGTAAATTTGATAAAGCATTTGAAAATATATCTAAATTTGAGAAGAGAAGCATGATGGCAAAAGTTCTTTCTCTTGTGCCTGTATTCTTCAATACTCAGCAGGAGATAAAGGATTACTTCGAGTACACGCTTTCAAGGTGTAATGATAAGGATGAGCTTCTTTGCTGCAGCAGACTGATAGAGGATATAATGGAGGGTTAATTCTCTTATGGTCATAATTAAAAATGTTCGGACGGATATTGATAAGCTGTCCGAAATAAAGAAACTTTCATATAAGATGAAAAGAGCAAGGGTAATTCCCATGCTCTATATTATAACTCTTCCTATCATGGGAGACGGTGTGCTTGAAATATATGACTACAACACACTGCTCCAGCCATTTTTTAAAAAGAGATTTGATACTATTAAGGTGGTTGGTATATCTAAATCAAAAAAAGGCATAATGGAAGTGTTAAGAAAGCTATATGAAGAAATGTCACAGAAGGATGAAAACCTTAATGTGAGAGATTTTCTGGGGGTATAAGTTAGGTATGGCGATATTTTTATCCATCCTGAAGATACTTCTTATAGTCATACTATCAATAATAGGCTTTGCGCTTCTCATAGTGCTGCTGGTTCTCTTATGTCCGTTCAGATATAAGGTCGGCGGGGAAATGTATGAGGATTTTGCGGTAGATGCAAGCGTAAGATGGCTTTTCATAAAGGTTCTCGCTGACTTTACCAAGGAAAAGGGCTTCATAATGAAGCTTAAAGTGTTCGGGATTCCGTTTTTTTCGTCAGACAAGGAGAAAAAGGAAAAGAAAAGCAAGAAAAGTACTGACAGTAAGAAGGATAAAGACAGTAAAAAACAAGATAAAACCGATTCGGGAGATTCTGCTGAAATAACTGAAACATCAGGCGCGTCCGATACAGCTGCAACTGAAACATCTGATACATCGAATATAACGGCTGCAACTGAATCATCTGATACATCGAATATAACGGCTGTATCTGAATCATCTGACACAACAGATACATCTGACAATGATAAAAAGGAAGATACATCAATCGAAGGGGATGACTCCTCACAGAAGGAGAGCTTTTCAGTTAAGATAAATCGTGCGATCGATACTATAACAGAAAAAAAGGATATGATTCTTACTAAGAAGGATCATATAGAACAGTTCCTTGACAGACCGTACACCATAAGGACAATCGAAAGAGTAAAGAAAGCTCTTATCAGTATACTTAAGATGATGGCTCCGAAAAAAGGAAAAGGTTATCTGCATATCGGATTAAATGATCCTGCAGATACGGGAGAACTCCTCGGAATGGTAAGTCCGTTTTACTGGCTTTATGAAAGATGGCTTACGATAGATCCCGACTTTAATAAAAAGGTTCTTGAGGGTGATCTTCATATAAAAGGAAGGCTGATTCTTATAGTTATAGTCATTCCGGCAGTGAGGATCTATTTCAGCAGAGATTTCAAGAAAACATATGCACTCATGAAAAAGATTTAAATGAAAATCTTAATTTCAAAAAATTATTTGATTATATTCTGAATTTTGTATAGAATCATATCGGTATCAGGAGGTTGAGAAGGTTATGGCTGATAAAGAAAAAAATACAGGCGTTAGTGTGACAAGAACTGTTAATACGCTGTTTAATGGAATGGATGGGTTTCTTTCTGCAAAGACAGTTGTAGGAGAGCCGATAAAAGTAAATGATACAACACTTATACCACTTGTGGATGTCAGCTTCGGAATCGGGGCAGGGGCAGTCGGAAAATCAAGAAGTGATAATGCCGGTGGCGGAATGGGCGGTAAAATGAGTCCAACTGCTGTGATGGTAATTAAAAACGGATTTGTACAGATTCTTCCGGTTCATGATGACAGTTCACTTGCCAGTGTTATGAATAAGATACCCGGTCTTGTTGACAAGGTTACTGATGTGATTAAGTCTAAGAAGGACGGAAGTGTAGCAAGAGAAAAACAGGAGATTGATAATGTTATAGAATCTCTTGAGGATGAGGAATTTTAACAGATGAGAAACAAGTCAGAGGTTGCAATCAGGCGTGGAAGGTTTGAAGATACTGTTATGCTTCTCGGTGAGTTTAATGTAGCCGGACATGATATGCAGTATTTCCTTCGTCTCTCATATTATGGTTCAAACAAGAAGAAGCATAAGATCAGTGCATACTTTGCACTTCTTGATGATACAAAGAGAGAGTTTATAGAAGCTGACAGTAACGGCTTTGCTGATGAAGCTATAGTTGGGGATTCAAAACTTCTTATTAGAAAAAATAATATAGAGATATCACAGAATAACAAAGGTCTTAAGATGTATGTTGTTCTTGATAATATGACTATCGATTTTATTGTCAGCAAGGATTCGGAACTTGTGAGAACAGGAACCGAGAATGCTAAATTTGACAATATAGTACTTAATTCATACACTTATCCGTCATGTTTTACAGTGGGTTCATGCATGCTCGGTAACAGCTATTATGAAGTTAAGGGCAGGGCTATGTACCTTAGATGTGAGCAGGAGAAGGTTGACTGGACATCCATACTCATGAGACGTCTTTCAAGAAAGGGAGACGGTGATAAAAAGAAGCTTTATCTCGGGAGAGGATATTTTCATCTTTCAAACGGAAGCAATATTATCATGTATTCCGGAGAGATGGGTGATATTACTCATGACTGGTGTAAGATACTGTATTCCAGTGGTGGATTTGATAATACAGAGTTTAATCCTATCGGAGTTGATGTAAAGAAATATGTGGATTATGCTGAAGGAAAGACTGAGCCTACACTTTTTGAAATTAACTCTGTTAATGGCAGGATAAGGCTTAAGTTTAAAGTATTCCCTCAAAAGAGAGAGAGCCTTTCAGAAGACAGTCATGATTATGTTATGTATGAAAGATTCACAAGAATAGTAGGGACCTTTAATGATGAGAAGGTTAAGGGATATGGCTATATATCAATGAGCTGATTCTTTTGATTTCTTTTTTATTTAAACTAAAAAGAGGACATAAAAAAAGCCGGTCAAATGAACCGGCTTTTAATATATCATTCACATTAGTTAGCTCTTTCAACTTTTCCTGAGCGAAGACATCTGGTACAAACATAGATAGACTTTGTTGTTCCATCAACACTAGCCTTAACCTTCTTGATGTTTGACTTCATGATTCTGTTTGATCTTCTATGAGAATGGCTCACATTGTTTCCAAAATGAACAGATTTATCACAGTAAAAGCACTTTGCCATCTCAGCACCTCCTAACGAAATATATTCATAATTAATCCTGTCAAATTCGCAACAGTGACATTCTATCAAAGACTTTTTTAAAAATCAAGCACTATTTTAAAAAACTTCTAATTAGCTTTATTTTTGTATATAAAAAGGTTATAATGCGATTAAATTGCTGTTATAAATGGGGACTTTTAGGTCAGGAGGTACTATTTATGGTCGGAAATATAGAAAATGAAAACGGAACAATAGTAATAGACAGTGATGCCATTGCACAGTATGCCGGATATGCGGCTCTTGACTGCTTCGGTATAGTCGGCATGGCTACCATAAGCATGACTGACGGACTTGCCAAACTTCTTAAAGGTGACAGTATAAGCAAAGGCGTTAACGTTACATTTAATGAGAGTAATGATATAGATATTGATTTTCATATCATTATTGCTTACGGAGTTAATATTAAAGCTGTTATCGATAATCTTAAGAAGACAGTTAAGTATCAGGTTGAGGATTACACAAGCCTTAAAGTTAATGCCATCAATGTATTCGTTGAAGGCGTCAGAGTTATAGATTAGTAATAGGAGGACTGAGGCGTGTCAGTTGTTACATCCATAGATGCTGAGATATTCAGAAATGCATTTCTTTCCGGTGCGGCTAATCTCAGCAATAAAAAAGAAATAATAAATGAATTAAATGTATTTCCGGTTCCTGACGGGGATACCGGAACCAATATGACACTTACCATTATGTCTGCGGCTGAAGAGGTAAGAGGTCTTATAAATCCAACTATCGATGATATGGGTAAGGCTATTGCAAGTGGATCTCTGAGAGGCGCGAGAGGTAACTCGGGTGTTATCCTTTCACAGCTATTCAGAGGCTTCTGCAAGGATATCAAAGGGAAGAAAGCTCTTTCTACCGAAGACCTTGCATCTGCATTTTCAAGAGCCGTTGAGACTGCTTATAAGGCTGTTATGAAACCTAAGGAAGGAACTATTCTTACGGTAGCCAAGGGCATTTCCGAAAAGGCTTTTGAGATATATGAGACTACGGATGATATAACTGAGTTTTTGTCACAGGTTGTGGAATATGGTGATGAGGTTCTCAGTAAAACTCCGGATCTTCTGCCTGTATTAAAGGAGGCGGGAGTTGTTGATTCCGGTGGACAGGGACTTATGGAGGTGATGAGAGGAATACTTCTTTCCCTTCTCGGTGAGGATGTTAAAGCTGAAACACCCGAAGCGGAGACTGTTTCTCATCCAAAGATTGATATAGCTGATATGCGCGGAAGCAGCAGGGAGGATATCTCTACAGCTGATATTAAATATACATACTGTACTGAATTTATCTGTAATCTTAATAAGCCGCTCAGTGATGAAGAGGTAGAGGCATTTAAGGCTTATCTTCTTACAATTGGTGATTCACTCGTATGCGTTAATGACGATGAGATAGTTAAGGTTCATGTTCATACAAATCATCCGGGAGAAGCTTTTGAAAAGGCTCTTACCTTTGGTTTCCTCACTAACATGAAGATAGACAATATGAAGGAAGAACACAGTGAAAGAGTTCTTCTTGAGATGGAGAGGATAAAGAACGGTTCATTTTCACTTGAATATAAAAAGGAAGATACGGTTGAGGAAAAAGCTTCGGTTGAAAAAGATGTAGCGGCTGAACCGGAAAAGGATTTTGGATTTATAGCTGTATCAAGTGGCGATGGTCTTACGGAGGTATTTAAGGGAGTCGCTGTTGATCATGTGATTTCGGGCGGTCAGACCATGAATCCTTCAACGGAAGATTTCCTTAATGCTGTTAAAGAGGTAAATGCAAAGACTATTTTCCTTCTTCCTAATAATAAGAATATAATACTTGCAGCTAATCAGGCTGCAAATCTTTCAAAAGATAAAAAACTTCTGGTTGTACCTACTGTTTCTATTCCGCAGGGGATTTCAGCCATGCTCAGTTTTTCACTTGATATGGATGCAGAAACCAATCTTAAGAATATGAAAGAAGCGGCTCAAAATGTAAAGTCGGGTGAAGTTACATTTTCAATAAGAGACACTTCGATTGACGGAAAGACTATAGCAAAAGACGATATCATGGGTATCAGTGACAAGGGAATAGAAGCTGTCGGAAGTGATGTTTCAGAAGTTACAAAGGAACTTATAAGGGACATGACTGATGAAGATACAGAACTTGTTACGGTTTATTATGGCGCTGATGTTGAAGATGCTGCTGCCGAAAAACTGACGGAAGAACTTGGCGAAGAGTTCCCTGATATAGAGTTTGAACTTCAAAACGGCGGGCAGCCTATATATTATTATCTTGTTTCTGTTGAATAGGAGTAACCATGAATCTTTCTGACAGTATAGTCAGTGTTAAGGGGATAGGTGATAAAACCGCAAAACTTTTTGCAAAACTTGGAATCTTTACTATAGATGACCTTATAAGAACCTATCCAAGAAACTATATAGAATACAGTGAGCCAAGAAGGATAAAAGATATAGTTCCCGGTGAACGCTGTGCCATAACGGCAAAGGTTGTAACGACTGTTGAGGTTAAAAAAACAAGAAGACTTACTATAGTATCATTTTCTGTAAGTGATACGACAGGATCTGTCAGAATGGTGTTTTTTAACAGTACATTTCTGAGGAGTGTCATAAGGAAAGGGGATACATACGTATTTGTCGGAACCCCTAAAGTGAGCGGCAGTTTTATCGCAATGGAAATGCCGGAGTATTATCCGATTTATAAATACAGTCAGCTCAGATCGGTTATGCAGCCTGTATATCCACTTACTGCTGGTCTTACCAATAACGTCATAAGGAAGACGATTAAGGAAGTATCTTATCTGATAGAAGGTTTAAATGACCCGCTGCCGGATGACATTAGAAGTGAGTATGGACTTATGCCCCTTGGAAGGGCGGCATTTAATGTTCATTTTCCGAGAGATATGGAGGAGCTGAAAGAATCCATAAGGAGACTTGCCTTCGATGAATTTCTTCATTTCCTGTATGATATAAAGACTCTGCGCGATTCAAATGTAAGGCAGGAGAATCTTCACATGGTGAGTGATGAAGCAGTATCCTTACTAGGCGATTTTTTTAACGCTTTACCTTTTAATCTTACAAAAGGACAGATGGATGCTGTAAATGATATTAAGGCCGACATGACAGGAGCCTTTACCATGAACAGGCTGATTCAGGGAGATGTTGGTTCCGGCAAGACTGTTGTAGCCGAGGCGGCTCTTTTTCTTACTGTCAAATCAGGCTATCAGGGCGCACTCATGGTACCGACTGAAGTTCTTGCAAGACAGCACTTTAATGACCTCAGTAAGACCTTTTCTGCTTTTGGGATAAAGGTTGAACTGCTTACCGGAAATAATACTGCAAAGGAAAAAAGAGAAATCTACGAAAGACTAAAAGAGGGAGACATAGATATACTCGTAGGAACTCACGCTCTTATTCAGGATAAGACTGAATATAAGAATCTTGGGCTTGCCGTAATAGATGAGCAGCACAGATTCGGCGTTAATCAGAGGAAAAAGCTTTCCGCTAAAGGTGGAAGCCCTCATACACTAATTATGAGTGCCACGCCTATTCCAAGAACCCTTGCCATAATCATTTATGCAGATCTTGATATTTCTGTTATAAATGAAATGCCAAAGGGTAGAAAAAAGATTAAGAACTGTGTAGTAGATACATCTTACAGGAAAACGGCTTATAAATTCATTTACGATGAGATAAAGAAGGGGCATCAGGCTTATATCATATGTCCCATGATAGAAGAAGGGGAACAGACTGACATAGAAAATGTCATTGATTATTCCTACGGACTTTCTGATCATTTCGGTAAAGAAGTGAGGATAGAATACCTTCACGGAAAGCTTACCGAAGATGAAAAAAGCGGCATTATGAAAAAATTTACTGACGGTGGTATCGATATACTGGTATCAACCACAGTTATAGAAGTTGGTATAAACAATCCAAATGCAACGGTGATAATGATCGAGAATTCAGAAAGATTCGGACTTGCCCAGCTTCATCAGCTTAGAGGAAGGGTAGGAAGAGGAAATGCACAGAGTTATGCGATTTTTATTGACACAAAGCAGTCAAAGGAATCGAAAGAAAGGTTATCTGTTCTTGAAAACTCGAATGATGGATTTTTTATAGCAAAGGAGGATCTGAGACTTAGAGGCCCGGGAGATTTCTTTGGCATAAGACAGAGCGGTGAGATGCCGTTTAATATAGCAGATATATATAACCATGCCGACATGCTGAAAATGGCGCAGGAGGTTATTATAAAATACAGTGACAGACTGAACATGAGCAGCGTGACTGTAAATGAAACAACTATCTAACGGAGGTAAAGAATTTTGAACAAAACAACGAAGATTCTTATAGGATGCTTAATTGCAGCGGCTTTGGTTATAGCCGCACTTGTAGGTTATATCCTGGGATCGGGAAAGAAAGATAAAAAGAATGAGCCAAAAGATGGAAGTACTGTAACGGAAGCGGTTACTGAAGAAAGCAGTACGGAAAAAGAAGATGAGGCATCACCTGATACTGCAAAAAAGTCTGATGATAAAAAGAGTGATAAGAAGGATGATAATAAAGACAGCAGTGATGATAAGAAATATGCGGTTTATGCAAAGCTGTCATCATCTGATTCATGGGATGATAACGGAAAAACTGTTGTACAGTATACGGTTGATGTTTTTAATAAATCTGAATCAGATGTATCTGACTGGGAAGTAAGAGTAACCGGATTTTCGGGAGCCGAAGTTTTAGCAGGCTGGAACGGTAAGTTTAAGATTAAAGACGATACACTTTCCATTACGCCTGAAAGCTATAACGGAACTATAGGAAAAAAAGGAAGTGTAAATATAGGCTTCCAGATAAAGTTTAAGGATGAGTCCGGAGCTGATGCTGTAAGTAAGAATCCTGAAGTATATGTTGGCGGAAGCCTTTATACAGAAGCGATGCCTGAAAAAGAAGAACCTAAGGATGTGCCGAAGCAGGAGGTCGCAAAGACTGAGTCGGGAACTCCTTTTGCAAATCATGGTAAGCTTACTCTTAAGGGTACCGATATAGTAGATAAGAATGGTGAAAAGTATCAGCTAAAAGGTATCAGTACTCACGGACTTGCATGGTTCCCTGATTACGTTAATAAAGATGCATTTAAGACCCTTCGTGATGACTGGGGCGCAAATCTTATAAGACTTGCCATGTATACTGCTGAATCCGGTGGATACTGTACTGACGGAGATCAGGCAAAACTGAAAAAGCTTGTGGATGATGGAGTTAACTATGCAACAGAACTTGGAATGTATGTGATCATCGACTGGCATATACTTCATGATACCAACCCTCTTGATAATCAGGACGAAGCGGAACTCTTCTTCAGTGAAATGTCTCAGAAGTATGCTGATTATGAAAATATCATTTATGAAATCTGTAATGAGCCTAATGGCGGAACTGTCTGGAGTGATGTAAAACAGTATGCCGAGGATATCATACCTATAATAAGGAAAAATGATAAGGACGCCATAATTGTAGTGGGAACTCCTACTTGGTCACAGGACGTTGACGAAGCCGCAAAAGATCCTGTAGAGGGCTTTGAGAACATAATGTACACGGTACATTTCTATGCGGCAACTCATAAGGAGAATATCAGAAGCAAGCTGGAGACAGCGCATAATGCAGGACTTCCGATCTTTGTCACTGAGTTCAGTATATGTGAGGCATCCGGTAACGGAACCATAGATTATGATTCGGCTGATGAGTGGTTCAGTCTGATAAATAAATACAATATTTCATACTGCGGATGGAATCTATCCAATAAGGATGAAGCATCGAGTCTTATTTCATCCGGATGCAGCAAGACCTCGGGATGGACTGAGGATGATCTTTCAGAGACAGGCAAGTGGCTGAGAAAGACTATAAAGAATTGACTTTTATAAAAAATATTATAAAATAAACGTGGAGTAAGAAAATGAGAGTAGTTGCCGGTTCACGAAGGAGCCTTCCGCTTAAGTCGCCGGAAGGAATGGACACAAGACCGACTTTAGACCGATATAAAGAAACGCTTTTCAATATCATCATGCCTTACGTTCCGGATTCGAGATTTCTTGATCTTTTCAGCGGTAGCGGGGCAATCGGGATAGAAGCGCTTTCACGTGGCGCAAAGCATGCCGTATTTGTGGAAAATAACAGGGCAGCGGTCGAAGTGATAAAGACAAATATTCATTTTACTAAATTTGAAAATGAATCAGATATTATCAGTAAGGATGTACTTACTTATATCAGGAATCTGGGCACTGTGGATTTTGATGTCATTTATATAGATCCGCCGTACAGTAAAGGGCTTGAAAAGGCGGCTCTGCTTGAACTCAGTAAAAAGAGTTTTAAAAATGAAGATTCTATTATAATAGTTGAAGCAGTGCTTGATGAAGATATGAGTTATATCGATACTGATACAAAATTTGAAATTTATAAAGTAAAGAATTACAAAACAAACAAACATGTTTTTTTAAGGATTAAGGAATAATATGATAACAGCTGTATATCCGGGCAGTTTTGATCCGGTTACTTTAGGACATTATGACATAATAAAAAGGGCTTCAAAGCTATTTGACAAGCTTGTTATAGGGGTTTTGGTTAACTCTTCTAAAAAAAGTCCATTGTTTTCTATGGACGAACGTGTTATCATGTTACGGGATACTGTTTCTTCACTCGGCAATGTAACTGTTGAATCTTTTGACGGTCTTTTGCTTGATTTCGTGAAAAAGCAGGATTCGCATATTATAGTTAGAGGACTCAGGGCTATGGGAGATTTTGATATAGAACTCCAGATGGCTCAGAGTAATCGCGTCGTTGCACCTGATATAGATACTGTTTTTCTTTCGACTGCTGCTGAGTATTCATACCTTTCTTCCAGCATGGTCAAGGAATATGCTATGTATGGTGCAAGTGTGGAGGAATTTGTTCCGGCAAATGTACTTCCGATGGTAAAAGAAAAGATTCATCTTATGAAAGTTAACTAGGAGGAAAATTAAGATGGGAAAAAAAGGCGTTGAGGAAATGATTTCGGAAATTGGTATATTTATCGATAAGTGTAAATATCAGCCATTTTCATCCAACAACATCATTGTTCCGAGAGATGAGCTTGAGAGAATGCTTAATGAGCTTAAACTCAGACTTCCGAGTGAATTTGAAAGATCAAAGAAGATAATGAGGAACAAGGAATCCATACTTGCAGCTGCAAGAACCCGTTCTGATGCTATCATAAGTGAATCGGTTAATGAGGCAAACAGACTTGTAGAAGAGAACAGAATTACACAGCTTGCAAATGACAGAGCTGAAGAGATTCTTGAAAATGCAAGAGCAGAGGCTGACCGCATTGTTAATGATGCAAATGCTGAAGCTACTGATGTAAGACTCGGTGCTCTTAATTATACAAAAGATAAGATTGAAGAGATGAGATCTTTCCTTGCTGCATCACTTGAGGCAGACAGAGAGAATTATCGTAATCTTGTTGAGACACTTGAGGATCAGGTTTTCTCACTTGAGAACAACATCGCTGATGTAGACAGCAGTATCGGATATATCACAGGTGAGCCTGTACCTGTTCAGTCAGCTAAGAGTGCTCCTGTTCCTGAGGAAGAAGAATACGAAGAGTATGATGAGGAAGAAGAAATCGACGAATCATATGATGATGAGGAAGATGATTACGAAGACGAAGACGATGATGATTTTGATGATGATGACTTCCTTGATTAATAAATGATAATTATATGACCTAAAAAAGGATAGCATATCAGCTATCCTTTTTTATTCTAAGAGTGTTACGTTTGATGAAAGTTCCCGTGGAAGAGTGATGCCTGTCTTATCTTTATATAGAATATTATAAATATCAGAAGCAAGTAAGTCGTATTTCCGCATAAGCTTTGCTTCATCGGTCTTGGGTCTGTAATCACTTTTTTTATTGATTATCGGAATATCCGAATTATCATATATATACTTTAATACATTTGATGATGATTTTTTAAGACCAAGAAGATTGGCGTAGTGAGAGTAGCTTTTCTTTGTAATTACCTTAAAATCATTTTCTTTTATTCCGAGTATAAGATTAATAAGTGCCCTTGACGCTCTTGTATAAGTAATACTCTTTGATTTTAGTCTTTCGACACATTCATCAAAACCTGTGACTGGACCTATGGAAATCAGTCTTTTAAACATATCCCCTGACATTTCGTGAATGTCATCCTCTTTATCACTATGTAATTCATTATATTTTTCTTCGTCAGATTTATTGCTGATAACCGAAAGCTTATAGGATAATAGGCTGTCTAAACTCTCGTTACTTAGTAAACAGCTGCCTTTATTTATAACCTTATCAGTAGCCGGAATATGACTTCTTATATCTTCGCCATTTTTCAGCATGTTACGAATTGAACTTGCGGAAAGAAAGCCGTACCCCGGGTTATTATTGGTATAGCTCCCTTTTCGGACAACCGGAACCGGGATAATATTTGAATCCAGTTTTTGAAGAGCGGCAATGTATTCTACTGCAAGTATATTATTAGGAGAAGATATAAGACTTTCTGCCTCTTTTCCCATTGTATCAGAAAGAGCCATGCTTCTTGCCCTCGGATAGCTTAGACCTTCCTTTATATGATCAAGAAGGGAGGATTTAAAGTCGGCGGGCTCCTTTGTTATTATATCTGCTATCTTTTTAAATGAATCGATATCGCCCGATTCAATACCGAATGAAAGATGTGTTGCGGTTTTAAGTGAATCGATAAGAGATACAGCACCCATGGCATAATCACCGGCATTTGACACGGAATAAATAGTCGGGATTTCAAAAACTGCATCAAGAAACGGAAGAGCATAAAAGCTTCTTTCATATTTATTCCTTATGGCAGGAGCACCGCGCTGAACAAAGTTACCGCTCATAATAGCTATAACATAGTCAGCTTCTGTAAGACGCTTTGTTTCATCTATATGATATTTATGCCCATTATGGAAAGGGTTGTATTCGGAAATTATTGCTGATACTTTCATTGGCATTACCTTTTAGGCTTAAATTTATAGCTTTTTTATATCAGTTTTGACATTTCTTTTCAATAAGTATCAGTAATTATTATTTAGATTGTTTTATTCTTTATATAAAAATGGTATAATAAATATCACTGATCATATTACTAATTTTATCTAACATAAGAGGGATTCGTATGAATCTTGTTAATCTGATTACAAAAGATGTAATATCTGAAAATGAAACTAAAAGAGGGATAGTTTCACTCAGAATCCTGTATTTAGTTGTTATAACTGCATTTACTCTGGATAATCTTTTAGCAGGCACAGAAGTATTTAGGCAGTATCCGTTAAGAATAGCGCTTTTTTATGCGCTTATTGTTGTGCTTTTTCTTTGGACATATAAGTCAACTACCGGAGTTGCAATGATCTGCTTTTCTGTCTTTATTTTCCTTTGGACGCTTAGTATGATTCCGTGTTACGGATGGAGTGCGGGTATGCAGAATTATTTCATAGTAATTCTCATGCTTTCATTTTTTGCTGTACATTCCGGAGCTGTCTTTAAGTTTATTCTTGCCGGCCTTATTCTGGCACTTAGAATTATAACTATATTTATATTCGGTGGAATGCAATCAGGTATAGACATTGTGAGTTCGGCGGATAAACTTATTCAGATCACCAATATTTCCTCAGTTTTTATATCGGTTATATTTATTTCATATATATTCAGCCGTGATGAGAATGAGGCGGAAACCAAGCTTATGAAGTATAATGACAGGCTTGCGAAAGAAGCGGGAACTGATGAGCTTACCGGACTTAATAACAGAAGAAAAGCTATGGAGTATTTAGATAGAATTTCTAAAGCCGGTCATTACAACTCCATAAGCATCGCCATGGGTGACATTGATTTCTTTAAAGACGTAAATGATACATATGGACATGACGCAGGCGACGAAGTTCTTAAATATGTTGCGAATACATTTAAATCCATATGCAAAGATTCGGCTTTTATATCACGATGGGGAGGCGAGGAATTTCTTATCATATTCCCGAACAAAAACGGAGATGATGCATTTATTATACTTGAAGATATAAGAAATCATATCAAGGATAGCGTCATAAAAGTTAAGGGTAATGATATTAAGATTACCATTACCTTCGGACTTACGGAATATGACTTTAGATCGGATATCAAAGAATGCGTAAAGTCTGCTGATGAAAGACTCTATACCGGTAAGAACAGTGGAAGAGACTGTGTTATATATTAGAATTTATGAAATTTTGCAGTGGGCTTTGTTCTGGTATTAAGGGGATACTTGTGATATAATGAAGAGCCGGTATCATATGTTTTTTTACTTGACTTTTAGTACTGTTTATTATATTATTTAAAAAAACGAACATATGTTTGAAGGAGGATTATATGGCTAACGAAGATAAGATTAAAGCCCTTGATGCCGCCCTTTCTCAGCTTGAGAAACAGTTTGGTAAGGGTACGGTTATGAAACTTGGTGATAAGAATGCAAGTCTTAATATAGAGGCAGTGCCAACAGGATCGCTCAGTCTTGATATTGCACTTGGTATAGGTGGACTTCCTAAGGGAAGAATTATAGAGATATACGGACCTGAATCAAGTGGTAAGACTACTGTTGCACTCCATGTAGTTGCCGAAGTACAGAAGATGGGAGGCATTGCCGGTTTTATAGATGCTGAGCATGCTCTTGATCCTGTATATGCAAAGAATATAGGAGTTGATATAGATAATCTTTACATTTCACAGCCGGATAACGGTGAGCAGGCACTTGAGATAACAGAAACCATGGTCAGATCCGGTGCAGTTGATGTTATTATAGTTGACTCTGTTGCTGCGCTTGTTCCTAAGGCTGAAATTGAAGGAGATATGGGTGACAGTCATGTTGGTCTTCATGCAAGACTTATGTCTCAGGCACTCCGTAAGCTTACGGCAGCTATCAGCAGAACAAACTGTATAGTTATATTTATTAATCAGTTAAGAGAGAAAGTCGGAATCATGTTCGGTAATCCCGAGACTACGACAGGTGGTCGTGCTCTTAAGTTTTATGCATCCGTAAGACTTGATGTAAGACGTATAGAGACGCTTAAGGCAAGCGGTGAGGTTATCGGTAACAGAACGAGAGTTAAAGTCGTTAAGAACAAAGTTGCACCTCCGTTCAGAGAAGCAGAATTTGATATTATGTTCGGAAGAGGTATTTCAAAATCCGGTGATATTCTTGATCTGGCTGCTAACAATAATATAATTGTCAAATCCGGTGCTTGGTATTCATACCTTGGTGAGAAGATCGGGCAGGGAAGAGAAAATGCAAAGGTTTATCTTGAACAGAATCCGGATGTTATGGCTGAAGTAGAAGCCGAAGTAAGAAAGAAGTATGCTCCGGATCCTGAAGAAGAAACCGGTGCACCTGAAGAAGAGGTATAAAAGAGGTTTGTTATATGGCATATATCGAACTGAAACGTATTAGCAACCATTTTATGGCATATGTAGATTCCGAATATATAGGACCTATATATAAAAGTGATGCAGTTAAGTTTGATATTCCTGAAAGTGGTGATATTCCTGAGTCTTCTGTTATGGAGCTCAGGAATATTATATATAAACGTGCTGCCAATAAAGCGATGAACATTCTGGCGGTTCGGGAGGCTTCGAAAGGAGATATTATATCTAAACTGAAGCTTAAAAATTATACTGAATCAACTATTTCGGACGTCATCGATATGCTTTATTTTTATAATTATCTTGATGACAGAAGATATATAGAGTCATTTGTCAGAAGCAATATGGAAAAGAAGAGCAGAAGTCTTATAAGGCAGGAGCTTTCCATGAAAAATGTCGATATGTCTCTTGTTGATGAAATAATCGATAAACTTTTTTTTGAAAATGATATTGATGCTGATACGATTATCAGGGAAACAATCGAGAAGAAGTTTTCAGGGCAGGATTTCTCTGATGAAAAAGTAAAGAGGCGAATCATTGCTTATATGTCAAGAAGGGGATTTAATCCGGGTGAGGTATATAGATTCCTTACCTAAAACCTTCTTAAATCATGAAGTCCTTGACATAATTCTAAAAAACATTTAATATTTTATAGGTTATACTATACCAAAAACTTAATAAGGAGGTGCTCCTGTGGAACTTACCACTGTCATTATAGTGTGTGCAGTTATAGTTATCGTGGTTGCTGTCGTAGCATGGTTCGCCGGAATCGCATATCGCAAGAATATTGCGGAAGCTAAAATCGGCAAAGCTGAAGACAAAGCCAAGAGTATTATAGATGATGCACTTAAGACTGCTGAAGACAAAAAACGAGAAGTTCTTCTTAATGCTAAGGAGGAGGCCCTTAAGACTAAGAATGATATTGAAAAAGAAGTCAAGGACCGTCGTAATGAAATTCAGCGTATGGAAAAGAGAGTTCTGTCACGCGAGGAGAATCTTGATAAGAAAACTACTTCACTTGAGAGAAGAGAACAGTCTCTTACTCATAAAGAAGAGAATCTTGCAAGGAAACAAGCTGAAGTTGATGAACTTTCTGCAAAAAGACTGCAGGAACTGGAACGAGTATCCGGACTCACCTCTGAACAAGCAAAGGAATATTTACTTAGGACTGTTGAGGAAGATGTAAAACATGAAACAGCAGTCATGATCAAAGAATTAGAAACCAGAGCAAAAGAAGAAGCAGACAAAAAAGCTAAGAATTACGTTGTATCGGCAATTCAAAAATGCGCTGCGGATGTTGTATCAGAGTCAACCATATCATTGGTACAGCTGCCAAGCGACGAAATGAAAGGAAGGATCATAGGTCGAGAGGGTAGGAATATCCGTACACTTGAGACACTTACCGGTGTTGATCTTATTATAGATGACACACCGGAAGCTGTAGTTCTATCATGTTTCGATCCTATAAGAAGAGAAGTTGCAAGAATTGCACTTGAAAAGCTTATAGTTGACGGACGTATTCATCCGGCAAGAATCGAAGAAATGGTTGAAAAGGCTAAGAAGGAAGTTGAGACCAAGATCAGAGAAGAGGGTGAAAATGCCGCACTTATATGTGGTGTTCATGGTCTTCATCCTGAGCTCATCAAACTTCTCGGTCGTATGAAATATAGAACCAGTTATGGTCAGAATGTACTTAAACATTCGGTTGAAGTAGCTGAAATCTGCGGTATCATTGCCGGAGAAATCGGTGAAGACGTAAAGATGGCTAAGAGAGCCGGACTTTTGCACGATATAGGAAAATCTGTTGATCATGAGTTGGAAGGTTCGCATGTTACTATCGGTGTTGATCTTTGTCGTAAGTACAAGGAGTCTGCAATTGTTATTAATTCAGTTGCTTCTCACCATGGTGACACGGATCCGGAAAGTCTTATAGCTTGTATAGTTCAGGCGGCTGATACAATTTCAGCTGCAAGACCTGGTGCAAGACGTGAGACACTTGAGACATATACAACTCGTCTTACAAAACTTGAAGACCTTGTTAATGATTTCAAGGGCGTAGATAAGACCTTTGCTATTCAGGCAGGACGTGAGATAAGAGTTATGGTTGTTCCAGAACTTGTAAATGACGCTGATATGGTACTTCTTGCCAGAGATATCTCAAAGAAAATCGAAGATGAACTTGAGTATCCTGGTCAGATAAAAGTAAATCTTATCAGAGAGTCACGTGTAACTGATTATGCTAAGTAATTAGAATTTTGAGTCAAGCTGCGCAATTACGCAGCTTGATTTTTTTAGCTTTTTTGAAAGGAAGATTAAAAATGAATGAAAACGAGCTTTCTTTTAAACGTCTTGGAAGAGAATTAAAGTATGAGGGTAACAGACTTAAATTTTACGAAGATACATATGAGATGCCGGACGGAAATGTCATAAAGTACGATTACATACAAAACAGAAATGGCGCAGCTGTACTTCCTGTTGATGATGATGGAAGACTGGTACTTGTAAAACAGTATAGACCGCCTCTTGATGGGGTAACGCTTGAGATACCTGCAGGTTCGCTTGATTATCCTGAAGAGGATTTTACTGTATGTGCTAAAAGAGAGGCGGAAGAAGAAACCGGTATAATAGTCGGGGAATTAAAATACATTTCCACTGTATATCCGCTTACGGCATTTGTGGGTGAAAAGACAAATGTATATATAGGGTTTGCGGATGGATACGGCGAGAAGAAACCGGACTTTGAAGAGTTTATAAATGTTGAAAGAATTACCCTTGAAGAAGCTCTTGATATGATAGCCAAAGGAGTAATAGTTGACAGTAAAACCATAATTGCGGTTTTCGCATATAAAAACATTACAGATAATAAATAAAAAAATAAAAAAACTTTTTCATATATTTTGTAGACATAATTCCTACACACTTCATTATCTTGTGGAATGCCCGAAAAACCTAGTAAAATCAACGGTTTTCATAAAATTTTTATATTGATTTTATGTAAATTTGAAATTATACTGTAACAGAAGCGAAATGAAATGATTACATTTTGTAACATTTGATTTAACTTTAAGGGGAGATGTATGGATAAGTTTGTAAAAGAGTTTGTAGAATATCTTGAGAATGTAAAACACGCCAGAAATAACACACTTCAGTCTTACAGACGTGATCTTGTAAAATTTGCTGACTACTTTAATAATAGTCAGCTTACTGATGTGTCTGAGGTTAACAGTACATTTCTCAATTCATATATTCTTTTTCTTGAGAAGCAGAAATTCAGTTCTGCTACTATATCAAGATCAATCGCTAGTCTGAGGGCTTTTTTTGAGTTCCTTCAGTCTAATGGTGTTATCAGGAAAAATCCTGCTGATTCATTAAAGCCACCTAAGGTTGAAAAGAAGATACCGGAGACTCTGACTGTGGAAGAAGTAAATGAACTTCTCAGCATGCCTTCAGGGAAGAATAATAAGGAGATCAGGGATAAAGCTATGCTTGAACTTCTTTATGCTACTGGTATGAGAGTAACTGAGCTTATTTCTCTCCGGCTTTCCGATGTTCATCTGCAGTTTGATTATATCGAATGTACAGATAACGGCAAGACAAGAGTTATTCCTATCGAGCATCAGGCAAAGATGGCTCTCTCTAATTATATTTATAAAGTGAGACCGTCTATGTGTAATGATTCGGAATTCCTTTTCTCCAATGTTAAGGGAGGACAGATGTCAAGACAGGGGTTCTGGAAGATTATAAAAGGCTATGCTAAAATGGCCGGAATTGAAAAGGATATAACACCGCATATGATAAGGCATTCATTTGCTTCACATATGGTTAATAATGGTGCTGATATAAGGGCTGTTCAGGAAATGCTTGGACATTCCGATATATCTTCAACTCAGGTTTATCTTAAGAATAAGAAGAGCAGATTAAAAGAAGTATATGATATGGCTCATCCAAGAGCAAATATGTAAAGATTTTGAGGTTACATATGTCAGGTTCAATATTTGGGAAAAATCTCAGGGTTTCAACATGGGGAGAATCTCATGGTAAGGCAGTTGGAGCAGTTATAGACGGTTGCCCGGCGGGTCTTAGCATAGATGAGGATTACATTCAAAGCTTCCTTGACAGAAGGAAGCCGGGGCAGTCCAAGTTCACAACCGCAAGAAACGAAGATGATAAAGTTATGATCATGTCGGGAGTATTTGAGGGTAAAACTACAGGTACTCCTATATCTTTGCTTGTTTTTAATACTGATCACAGGTCGGCGGACTACGGAAACGTTAAAGATACATTTAGACCGGGTCACGCTGATTATACATTTGATGAAAAGTACGGATTCAGGGATTACAGAGGCGGTGGAAGATCGTCGGGAAGAGAAACCATAGGTCGTGTTGCGGCCGGTGCTGTTGCGGCAAAACTGCTCAGTGAATTTGGTGTTTCATTTACTACGTATGTCGATATGATAGGCAATATTAAAGTTAATGAAACAAAGCTTGATAAGGCGTTTATAAATGAAAATCCGCTTTATATGCCTGATAAAGATGCTTATGAAAAAGCGTCCGATTATTTGTCGAAGCTTTCAGCTTCCGGTGATTCATCAGGTTCATCTGTAAAATGTATCGTTTCAGGTGTTATGACCGGTCTTGGAGATCCTGTATTTGATAAGCTTGACGCGCGTCTTGCTTACGGGATAATGTCGATCGGGGCTGTAAAAGCTGTTGAAATTGGTGACGGTACAGCTGTGGTAAATAGCACGGGAAGCGGCAATAATGATGCATTTATCGTAAGTGAAGGCAGGATTAGCAAGGAGACTAACCATTCGGGTGGTACACTCGGAGGGATAAGTGACGGTGACAGTTTGATAATAAGAGCGTCATTTAAGCCGACGCCTTCTATATATTCTTCGCAAAAAACAGTAACGAAGGATGGAAATGAAACGGTTCTTGCAATTAAAGGCAGGCATGATCCTGTAATAGGACCAAGGGCAGCAGTTGTTGTTGAATCTATGACTGCACTTGTGATTGCTGATCTCCTTCTTGGAAATGCATCGTCAACACTTGGAAATCTGAAAAAAATATATTTATAAAATACTTCCCAAAGCGGTTTAAAACGTACTTGCAAAGGAAGAACTATTCTGTTATTATACACGAAGCTGTTACTTAGATATGGGATTCTCCAACCCATGTCCCGGTTACAAGCGATTATTAATTATAAGGAGGACTTTGCTATGATAACAGCAGAGCAGAAAAAAGACATCGTTGCTAAGTATGGCAAGGATGCAAACGACACAGGTTCACCTGAGGTTCAGGTTGCGCTTCTTACAGCCAGAATCAATGACCTGAATGAGCATTTTAAGGCTCATCCACATGATCACCATTCAAGAAGAGGCCTTCTTAAGATGGTTGGTCAGAGAAGAAATATGCTTGCATATATTAAGAGTAAGGATATCAATCGTTACAGAGAGCTTATCGAGAAGCTTGGACTTAGAAAGTAAGCAAAGTTAGACGCGGCGACCATACGGTTGCTGCGTTTTTCAGTTTGTGAGGGATAGAATGATAAAAGGAAGTACAAAGGTTTTCGGAATATTTGGGAGACCGATAGAACACACATTATCACCGTTTATACATAATACTTTGGCAAAAGTTTTGGGTGAAGATTCGGTATATATAGCGTTTCATGTGGAAGATTCGCTGGAAAAGGCGGCTTTAGGTGCGCATGCTATGGGTGTAGAAGGACTTAATATAACCGTGCCATTTAAAGAAGAGATAAAGAAAAGCCTTACTGGAATTGATGAGACTGCCAAAGCTATCGGTGCAGTAAATACTCTTGTTCGTACTGATGACGGTTACGTTGGTTATAATACGGATATTTACGGAATTAAAAGGGCTCTTTACGAATGCCTTGATTTTTCAAAGCATGACGCGGTTGTTCTTGGCGCAGGAGGAGCCGCAAGAGCAGTTGTTTATATGTGTATGACCGAGGGTTGCAGAAGGGTATATATAGTTAATCGTACCATTGAGAAGGCAAAGGCTCTTGCTGATGAAATGAATGAGAAGGCAGGAAAAACAGGCAGTACGGTTGCTGTACCTGTTGCTGTATCGGACATTAATAAAATAGACAGTGATAATTACGTAGTTATCCAGTGCACATCGCTTGGTCTAAAAAAAGAAGACGGGCTTCTTTTGGATGATGATTCATTTTATAAAAAAGCCGCCTTTGGCTATGACCTTATATATAATCCGGCGGATACTCCGTTTGTTAAAAAAATGACAGAACTGGGTGTTCCTGTAGATAACGGGCTTTCAATGCTTCTTTATCAGGCTGTAAGAAGCCATGAATTATGGACGGGAAGGGATATTCCCGAAGAGGCAGTTACAAAAACCTGTGCGGCTCTCAGAAAAAAAGTCTATGGGGATAATATTGTTTTGACCGGTTTCATGGGAACGGGTAAATCAACTGTCGGGAAGATACTGGCTGAAACTACAGATAAAAAGCTGGTTGATATGGATGCTGAAATCGTTCGCGAGGCAGGAATCAGTATAAATGAAATCTTTGAAAAGTATGGAGAAGAAGGGTTTAGAAATCTGGAACATAACATGCTTATAAAGTATTCTGAGGAACTGTATAATTCAGTCATTTCAACAGGTGGCGGAATAGTTGTCCGTGAAGATAATATCCCGTATCTTAAGGAGCTTGGTGCAGTTGTTTATCTTGATGCTTCCGATGAGGTTATCTATGACAGGATAAAAGATGACACGGGAAGACCGCTGCTTAAGGACTGTGATAAAGAGACGGCGCTTCAAAGGATAGCAGCTTTAAAAGAAAAGAGGATTTTAAAGTATATGAAAGCACATGATATTTATATATCTGTGGATGATTTAAGTGCTGCAGATGCAGCTCTTAAAGTTCTGTCCGAAGTGCAAAGTTTAGCTTGATGAAAATACCCTCTTATGTTAGAATCTAAAGGATTTTTTAAGACAGCCCGAGACTACTGAAATGCTCATATTATTAAAGGTGTGAGTGTTTCAGTCGTTTCGGTGTCTTGAAATAAAAAAATATCAAAAGGAGACATTAGAAATGTACAAGAAGTTTGAAACAACGCTTGCAGGTAGAACTCTTCGTGTTGATGTAGATAGAGTTGCCAAGCAGGCAAATGGAGCAGTACTTATTCATTATGGAGATACTGTTGTTCTTTCAACAGCTACAGCTTCAAAACAGCCAAGGGAAGGCATTGATTTCTTCCCACTTTCAGTTGAGTATAACGAGAAGATGTATGCTGTAGGTAAGATACCGGGTGGCTTTAATAAGAGAGAAGGAAAGGCATCTGAAAATGCAACGCTTACATGCCGTGTAATCGATAGACCTATGAGACCTCTTTTCCCTAAGGATTACCGTAATGATGTAACCCTTGAGAATCTGGTTCTTTCGGTTGATCCTGAGTGTTCACCTGAACTTACGGCTATGATAGGAACAGCAATCGCAGTTTCCATATCCGATATCCCGTTTGACGGACCTTGCGCTACTACTCAGGTTGGTCTTGTTGACGGTGAGCTTATATTTAATCCTAATTCAACACAGAACCTGAATTCAGATCTTAAGCTTACAGTTGCTTCAACAAGAGAAAAAGTAATCATGATAGAAGCAGGAGCAAATGAAGTTCCTGAAGAGAAGATGCTTGAAGCAATCTTTGCAGCTCACAAAGTAAACCAGAAGGTTATAGAATTCATCGACAAGATAGTTGCTGAATGCGGTAAGGAAAAGGCTGAATATCAGAGATATGCGGTTTCTGAAGATCTTATGGCAGCTATCAAAGCAGAAGTTCCACAGGAAGAGATGGAAGAAGCTGTATTTACAGATGATAAGATGAAGAGAGATGCCAATATCGATGCTATAAAAGAAAGACTTGCAGAGAAGTTTGCAGATAATGAAGAGTACCTTGCAGGACTTGGTGATGCTCTTTATCAGTATCAGAAAAAGACAGTACGTAAGATGATACTTAAAGATCATAAGCGCCCTGACGGACGTGAGATCACTCAGATAAGACCACTTGCTGCTGAAGTTGATATAATCCCAAGAGTTCATGGTTCGGCAATGTTTACAAGAGGACAGACACAGATCTGCGACATAGTTACACTTGCACCTCTTGCTGAAGCTCAGAAAATTGACGGACTTGATGTAAATGTTAACTCAAAGAGATACATTCATCACTATAACTTCCCATCATATTCAGTTGGTGAGACTAAGGTATCACGTGGACCCGGACGTAGAGAAATCGGTCACGGTGCACTTGCAGAGAGAGCTCTTCTTCCTGTTATTCCGTCTGAAGAAGAATTCCCATACACTATCCGTGCCGTATCCGAGACATTTGAGTCAAACGGATCTACATCAATGGCATCAACATGTGCTTCATGTATGGCACTTATGGCTGCGGGCGTACCGATCAAAGCTCCTGTTGCTGGTATCTCATGTGGCCTTGTTACAGGCGATACAGATGATGATTATGTAGTACTTACAGATATCCAGGGTCTTGAAGATTTCTTCGGAGATATGGACTTTAAGGTTGCCGGTACAAAGAAGGGTATTACAGCTATTCAGATGGATATCAAGATTCATGGTCTTACAGATGATATCATCCGTGAGGCTATAGCAAGAACACGTCAGGCAAGAGAATTCATCCTTGATGAAGTAATGCTTAAATGTATACCTGAGCCAAGAGCAGAAGTAAATGAATATGCTCCTAAGATTGAGCAGCTTAAGATTGATCCTGATAAGATTGGTGAAGTTATCGGTCAGAGAGGAAAGACAATCAATTCAATCATTGAGGAGACAGGAGTAAAGATTGATATCGATGATGAAGGCGCTGTATCAGTAAGCGGTACAGATAAGGACGGTATTGCCAAGGCTCTTGAGATAATTCACCTTATAGTTGATCCTATCGAAGTTGGTAAGGTTTATACAGGTAAAGTTGTAAGAATCATGCCGTTTGGTGCATTTGTTGAGATTTCACCAAATAAGGACGGAATGATTCACATTTCCAAGCTTGCTGATCACAGGGTAGAAAAAGTTGAAGATGTCGTAAATATAGGCGATACAGTTAATGTTAAGGTTCTTGATATAAGAGAAGGTAAGATAAGTCTTGCGCTTAAGGAAATAGTAAAATAGTTTTCATGGAGGGTTACCTATGCGCTTTGGTTATTTTGATGAAGCAAATAAAGAATACGTTATAGAAAGACCGGATACACCGGCACCTTGGGCCAATTATCTTGGATCACCCGAGTATGGCGCAATCATTTCAAATAATGCCGGTGGATACAGTTTTGTTAAGTCCGGTGCGAACGGACGTATTCTGAGATATGTATTCAACAGTTTTGATCAGCCGGGAAGATATGTTTATGTCAGAGATGATGAGACTGGTGAGTACTGGTCAAATTCATGGATGCCATGCGGAAAAGATCTGGCAGAATTTAAGAGCGAGTGCCGTCATGGTACTGCATATACCGTTATCAGTTCCGAATATAAAGGTATAAAGACAAAAGCCAGCTACTATGTTCCTCTTGATAAGACTCATGAGGTTTGGTATGTGACGGTAAAAAATAATTCCGATACTGAGAAAAAACTTACAGTTACCGGTTATTCTGAATTTACAAATGACAGTAACTATGAGCAGGATCAGATCAATCTTCAGTATACACTTTTTATAACCAGAACGTATTTTGCGGGAAACCGTATTAAACAGGTAATCAATGAAAATGTTAAAAAAGAAGTAAACGGAAGCACTGCAGCCCTTAGATTCTTTGGGCTTGCAGGTGCTGACGTATCATCTTACTGCGGTGATAAGGAAGAATTCCTCGGAAGCTACCACAATTACAGCAACCCTGTTGGGGTAGAAACAGGAAATCTTGGTAATAAGCTTAATTACAACCTTAATTCCTGTGGAGCACTTTCAACCAAAATGACACTTAAGCCGGGCGAAGAGAAGACTTTCGCATTTGTTCTTGGACTTAAGAGTGACAGTGAAGCTGAGGCTATACTGGATGGCTACAGTGTGCCGGGGATAAAGTGCAGAGATGAGATAGAGGGGCTGAGAAGTTACTGGCATGGTAAACTCTCCAACTTCCAGGTTAAGACTCCTAGCCTTAACTTCAATGCAATGATAAACACATGGAATGCCTATCAGTGTTTCATGACATTTATATGGTCAAGAGCTGCTTCATTTACTTACTGCGGTCTTCGTAACGGTTATGGTTATAGAGACACGGTACAGGATATACAGGGTATTATCCACCTTGCACCTGAAATGGCTCTTGAAAAGATCAGATTCATGCTTTCAGCACAGGTTAATAACGGAGCAGGACTTCCTCTTGTTAAGTTTAATCATAATGCAGGGCATGAGGATACACCTGATGATGAATCCTATGTAGCTGCTACGGGACATCCTGCATATAGGGCAGATGATGCTCTCTGGTTATTCCCGACTGTTTATAAATACATTTCAGAGTCAGGTAATATTGACTTCCTCGATGAGGATATTGTTTTTGCAAATGGTGATAATGCAAGTGTTTACGGTCATCTTAAGAGGGCAATCGACTTTTCCATGAATCATCTTGGTATACATGGAATGCCTGCAGGACTTCATGCAGACTGGAATGACTGCCTGAGACTCGGTAAGGATGGTGAATCTACTTTCGTTGCATTCCAGCTTTACTATGCAATGAACATTATCAAGGAATTTGCAGAATATAAGAATGATAAGATTTATATAGCTTATATAGATGATATACAGGCTAAGCTTGGTAATACGCTCCAGAGCCTCTGCTGGAATGAAGACAGATTCATAAGAGGTTTCAAGGATGACGGAATGGTTATCGGTAAGAGGGATGACCCTGAAGCATCAATGTGGCTGAATCCACAGAGCTGGTCTGTTATCAGTGGATTTGCAAGTAAGGAACAGGCTGAAAAAGCTCTTGATTCTGTACATGAAATACTCAGTACCGATTATGGCTGCATGGTAATGGCTCCTGCATATAAGGATCATGCATTTGACGGGGCTCTGATGCTTCTCTTCAATGCATCTACCAAGGAGAACGGTGGTATATTCTCGCAGCCTCAGGGATGGATAATTCTTGCAGAGTCACTTATGGGTCATGGTAACAGGGCTTATGAGTACTTTGTAAATGCAAGTCCTGCAGCAATGAATGATAAAGCCGAGATAAGAAAACTTGAGCCATATTCACATGGTCAGTTTACAGAAGGTAAAGACAGTCCGTACTTTGGTCGTGCACATGTTCACTGGCTTACAGGAACTGCTTCCACGGTTATGGTTGGTTCTGTTGAAGGTATACTCGGAATGAGACCTGATCTCGGGGGACTTAGAATTGCTCCTGCGATACCTTCTGAATGGGACAGCTACTCAGTTGTTAAGACTTTCAGAGGTAAGAAGCTTAATATGAGATTTGAAAATCCAAACGGAAAAGAATCAGGCTTTACAAGCCTTACAGTTAACGGAAAGTCTATGGAAGATAATTACATTCCTTTCGATGAATTAAATGACGTTAACGAAGTTGTATATACTTTCTAGTTATACTCTGAAGCCTCCGTCGATGCCTTTTTTGGCAGCGTCGGAGGACTTTTGATGAATAATGAACGAGGTAAGATATGGCAGGAAACAGTAGTCAGAAAAAGAGTAATACCGGTGCTAAAAGAGGGCCGGGAAGACCGAAGAAAAGTACATCGTCAAAAGCTTCTGCAAAGAATACAGCAGTAGATAATTCTCTGTCTCCTGAGACAAAAATGGAGATAGGTTTCTTTGTGCTGCTTGCATTTTCGGTATTTCTTTTACTCAGCAGCTTTGGAATCTGCGGGGTACTTGGGAATAAGGTTTCTGGTTTTTTCTTTGGAGTATTCGGTGGAGTGACCTACATTTTACCGATATATGCTGTCATCGCAACTCTCTTTCTTATGGCTAACGGTGGTAAGAGAAGAGTAGTCCAGAAGATAGTCTGGTCGGGTGTTGCTCTTATTGATGCGGATTTTATTCTCCAGCTCATAAATGGAACGGATAATGTGAGCGCCAGCAGTATCTTTATGGATGGCTTTAACGATAAAAGCGGCGGAGGAATTATATTCGGCGGATTTGCAGCCATACTTCATAGCGTTATAGGTACAGCCGGAGTTATTATTCTAATAGTTCTTCTCCTGTTTGTTATCGTAATAGAAGTTACGGAAGTGTCGTTTCTTGATTTTATGAAGCAGATCGTTGCTTCAATTAAATCGAAAGCACCTGCGTTTAATTATGATGACGAAGAGGAAGATGAGGATGAATATGAAGAAGAAACGGCTCCTCCTGTCAGAGGCAGAAGAAAGACTGTTTCTTACGATGATTATGAGGAATACGAGGATGCTCCTAAAAGAAAAAGAAGTATTCTTGGAAGTATAAAGGTTCTTCCGGCGTCTCCTGATGATGAGATAAAGAAAACCCAAAAGCCGAAGAATAAGATTGTTCCGGATGAAGAAATGCGTGAATTAAAAAAGGAGACAGAGTCACCTCTTATGCCTGAAACAATGGGTGTTAAGAATTCACGTCTTAGGAAAAGAGAATTAGAAGAGATTAAAGATAAGGAAGAGGAAGTTATCACACTTCGTCCTGAAATGGATTTTCCTGAAAGTGAGATGGCTGATGTAAGTAAGCTTTCTTCCGATGAGGCATTTCCGATAAGGGGCATATCCTCTAAGAAAGATACTTCTCCTGATGATGATTATGAGATTCCACCTGAGGAGAATGATCCTGCGATCCCTGACTTCATTGAAAAAAGACAGAAAAACATTTCAAAGAAGGATGCTGAAGAGGCAACGGCTGCTGCCATGAAAGAAATCGGAGCAGTCGGAACAATTAAAGATAAACCTAAGAAGGAATATAAACTGCCGACAACGTCGCTTCTTAAAAAGAAAAAGGCTTCTTCCGGCGGAAGTTCCGAGGATGATGTCAGGGCAACTGCTAAGAAACTTCGTGATACGCTGGAAAGTTTTGGTGTAAGTGTAAGTATAATGAATTGCAGTGTGGGACCTGCCGTTACAAGATATGAACTGCAACCCGATACCGGAGTCAAGGTCGGTAAGATCACAGCTCTTGCCGATGACATTAAGCTTGCTCTTGCGGCAGCAGACATAAGAATAGAGGCGCCAATACCGGGTAAATCGGCTGTCGGAATCGAGGTTCCGAATAAAGAAAACAGTGTAGTTTCCTTCAGGGAGCTGGTTGAGTCGGAAGAATATAAAGAATCCACATCAAAACTTACATTTGCTGTTGGAAAGGATATAGGCGGAAAAGTTATAGTTACTGACCTTGCAAAGATGCCGCACCTTCTTGTTGCGGGTGCTACGGGTTCAGGTAAGTCTGTATGTATCAATACGCTTATCATGAGTATTCTCTTTAAGGCTACTCCCGATGAAGTAAGACTTATAATGATAGACCCGAAGATGGTTGAACTTACAAGCTATAACGGTATTCCTCATCTCCTTGTTCCTGTTGTTACAGATCCAAAGAAGGCGGCAGGTACGCTTAACTGGGCTGTGGCTGAGATGACAAGAAGATACCAGCTTTTCTCAAAGTATAATGTTAAGAATCTAAAAGGATTCAACAAGAAGGCTGAAACAGAGGCGGATGCGGAAAATGCACCGGATCTTGTGAAAATGCCTCAGATAGTTGTTATAGTTGACGAGCTTGCAGACCTTATGATGGTTGCACACGGTGAGGTCGAGGACGCGATAGTTCGTCTTACACAGCTTGCCAGAGCGGCGGGCATCCATCTTGTAATCGCCACACAGAGACCGTCTGTTGATGTAATCACAGGTCTTATCAAAGCAAATGTACCGTCAAGAATTGCATTTGCTGTATCAAGCGGCGTCGATTCAAGAACAATACTTGATATGAACGGTGCCGAAAAGCTTCTCGGTAAGGGCGATATGCTGTTCTTCCCGACAGGAATGCCTAAGCCTGAACGAGTTCAGGGTGCTCTTGTTGATGATGATGAATGTCTCTCTGTAGTTAAATATATAATTAAACAGAACGGAGAGAGTGAATACGATGAAAATGTATCGAGCTCTATAGAAAGCTCATCTAATTCAGGAGGTGCTGCTTCCGGCGATGGCGAAAGGTATGATGAATACTTTGAAGAAGCCGGACGGCTTATCATAGATAAAGATAAGGCTTCTATAGGAATGCTGCAGAGAATGTTCCGCATAGGATTTAACAGAGCCGCAAGAATCATGGATCAGCTCGCTGATGCCGGAGTTGTAGGACCTGAAGAAGGTACCAAACCGAGAAAAGTTCTTATGACCATGGATCAGTTTGATGAAATGATGTCACTTTAATTATTATTAAAAAACAGTATTTTACGCTGTTTGTTTGGAGGATATATGCTTACAGATATTGAAATAGCTCAAAGTGTAAAACTAAAAGATATCAGAGAAGTTGCCGAAAGAATCGGTGTAGGTGAGGATGACATTGAACTTTACGGCAAAAATATGGCTAAGTTCTCAGATGAGTATATTCTGAGTGCTGGTGATAAAGAAAACGGAAAGCTGATTCTTGTTACAGCTATTAATCCTACACCTGCCGGTGAAGGAAAAACCACTGTAACCATAGGACTTGGTGATGCGCTTTCAAAACTTGGAAAAAAAGCAGTTATAGCGCTTCGAGAGCCGTCACTCGGCCCCTGCTTTGGTATAAAGGGCGGTGCTGCAGGAGGCGGATATTCACAGGTTGCTCCTATGGATAAGCTGAACCTTCATTTTACAGGGGATTTTCACGCTATCACATCCGCCAACAATCTTCTTTGTGCTGTTCTTGATAATCATCTTTTACAGGGTAATTCACTTGGAATAGATCCAAACAGAATTATAATAAAGAGATGTCTTGATATGAATGACAGAGCACTCCGTAATGTCGTTATCGGAATGGGAAAACGTATGGATGGCGTTGTGAGAGAAGATCATTTTGTAATCACTGTTGCAACAGAAGTTATGGCTATACTCTGTCTTTCCAATGATCTTGCAGATCTTAAGAAGAGACTCGGTGAAATGATAGTAGCATATACATATGACAATAAGCCTGTTAAGGCAGAGAGCCTTGGATGCGTTGGTGCTATGACGGTTCTTCTTAAAGATGCTATAAGACCGAATCTTATTCAGACACTTGAGGGAAATCCTGCTATAGTACATGGCGGGCCGTTTGCAAACATTGCTCATGGCTGTAATTCTGTAAGAGCTACAAAGCTTGCTCTTAAATCGGCTGATTATGTTGTTACAGAAGCAGGTTTCGGAGCTGATCTTGGTGCGGAAAAATTCCTTGATATTAAGTGCAGACTTGCCGGACTGAAACCTGATATGACGGTTCTTGTCGCAACAGTTCGTGCTCTTAAATATAATGGCATGGTTGCCAAAGAAGATCTTGGGAAAGAAAATCTTGATGCGCTTTCAAAGGGAATAGTAAACCTTGGAAAGCACATTGAAAACCTGAAGAAATTCGGACTTCCGGTTGTAGTTACACTAAACAGATTCGTTTCAGATACTGATGCAGAGATTGAATTTGTCAGAAAATACTGCGCTGATATGGGATGCAAGCTTACTGTTTCGGAAGTATGGGCTAAGGGCGGAGAAGGCGGAATCAGTCTTGCAAATGCAGTTCTTGAAACACTTGAAACAGAAAAGTCAAATTATGCACCTATATATGATGACAGCCTTTCTATCAAGGAAAAGATGAATGTACTTGCAAAAGAAATCTACGGTGCTGATGGTGTTGAATACTCTAAAGAAGCAGAAAATGCAATAAAGAAGATAGAAGAGATGGGATATGGAACACTTCCTGTCTGCGTTGCAAAAACACAGTATTCACTTTCTGATGATCCAACACTTCTTGGACGTCCATCGGGCTTTAAGATGAACATACGTGAAGCATATGTTTCCGCAGGCGCAGGATTTGTTGTTCTTATATCAGGAAGTATCATGACAATGCCTGGACTTCCAAAGAGCCCTGCGGCAGAACGCATTGATGTGACAGATGACGGAGTTATAAGCGGACTGTTTTAAGAATATTTTGTAATATATATATATATTAAAGTTTAGCATCCGACACATGATATGTGCATTTCTCTGCACAGCTCTCGCACTCCACGGGTGCCCTAGCGGTGCTAAACTCTCACTTCGCAGGCTCGTGAATCGTTAAGCACCGAGACCCGTGAGGCTGCCGAAATGCACAATCAGTGTTCGGATGCTTGCAAGCAATTCGTTATTCATATTCATTATTGGTAATTTTGATTGTTTTTATAAAGGAGTTTTATATGGCTGAAATTATTGATGGAAAGAAGATTTCGCAGGACATTAAGGATGAAGTAAAAGATAAGGTGGCAGCTCTTAAAGAAAAGGGCGTTGATGTTTCACTTGCTGTTATTCTTGTTGGAAATGATCCTGCCTCAACAGTATATGTTGGTAATAAAAAGAAAGCATGCGAGTATACCGGTATAAGGTCACTTTCTTATGAACTTCCGGAAGAAACAACAGAAGAAGAGCTTTTAACACTCATTGATAAGCTTAATAATGATGATACGGTAAACGGAATTCTTGTTCAGCTGCCGCTTCCGAAGCATATAGATGAAGATAAGATAATTAGAGGCATTTCTCCTGATAAAGATGTAGACGGTTTCCACCCTGAATCGGTTGGACGACTCAGTATAGGAGAAAAAGGCTTCGTATCATGTACACCTGCCGGTGTCATTCAGCTTCTTAAGAGAAGTAATGTAGAACTCACAGGAGCTGAGTGCGTTGTTATAGGAAGAAGCAATATCGTAGGTAAGCCTATGTCTATGCTTCTTCTTAGAGAAAATGCAACGGTTACTGTGTGCCACTCCAGAACAAAAGACTTAAGAGAAGTAACAAAGAGGGCGGATGTTCTTGTAGTTGCAATCGGGAAGCCGGAATTTATAGATGATTCATATATAAAAGAAGGTGCAACCGTTATAGACGTTGGAATTCACAGAAAAGGTGAAGGAAAGAAACTCTGTGGTGATGTTGATTATGAGAAGGTTTTCCCTGTAGCAGGAAAGATTACTCCTGTTCCGGGAGGCGTTGGACCTATGACTATAGCAATGCTCATGAATAACTGTTATGAAGCTGCAGTTATGCAGAATGATCTTTCATAAGAAGTATTAACTTTATAGAGTGAATATGATTTAATTGGAGATACAGAATGTTAAATGTTCTTCTCATTTCTCTTGGCTGTGATAAAAACAGAGTAGATAGTGAAGAGATGTTAGCCCTGCTGAATCGGCGGGGCTATAATATTACAAATAATGAAGATGAAGCGGATATAGCTATAGTCAATACATGCTGCTTTATCGGTGATGCACTCACCGAAAGTATTGATACTGTGCTTGAAGTGGCGAAGCTTAAGGAAGGAAGACTTAAATGTCTTGTTGTAGCAGGCTGCATGTCAGAAAGATTTAAAGATGAAGTAAGCACAGAATTTCCCGAGGTCGATGCATTTATAGGTACAAGTGCTATCGATCATATAGTTGATGCGCTTGAAAAAGTCATAAACGGTGAGAGTAATGTAAAATACTATGAACCGCTTGAAAGACTTCCCATCGTCGAGGAAAAGAGGCTTCTTACTGAAACTCCTTACACCGCTTATCTTAAGATAGCTGAAGGTTGTGATAAAAGATGCACATATTGCGCTATTCCTTATTTCAGAGGCCCTTACAGAAGTGTGCCTATGAATGTTCTTGTTAAAAAGACAAAAGAACTGGCGGAAAACGGAGTGAAAGAGCTTATACTTGTTGCTCAGGAAACTACATGTTACGGTATAGACCTTTACAAAAAAAAGAGTCTGCATGAACTGCTTCACCGACTTTCAGAAGTTGATGGTATCGAGTGGATAAGGCTTATGTACTGCTATCCTGAAGAAATTTATGATGAAATGATTGATGAGATGGCAAGCAATCCGAAGGTGCTTCATTATATAGATATGCCGCTTCAGCATACGGAAACAGACATCTTAAGAAGGATGGGCAGGAGAATTGATAAGGATGAGCTGTATGACGTTGTTGAAAAACTGAGGGACAGAATGCCCGATATAGCCTTAAGGACAACTTTTATTACAGGATTCCCGGGTGAAACACCGGAAGATCACGAAAGGCTTATTGATACCATAAATGAACTTGAGTTTGACAGACTTGGAGTTTTCCCTTATTCGAGGGAGGACGGAACCCCTGCGGCAGAGTTTCCTGATCAGATAGATGAAGATGTGAAGGGAGCGTATAGAGATGAGATAATGGAATTTCAGCAGGGAGTTTCATATGATAAAAATATTTCATTTATAGGAAAGCATTTAGATGTTATAATTGAAGGGTATCTTGCATCAGATGATGTATATGCAGGCAGAACCTACAGGGATGCACCTGATGTTGACGGGCTTGTTTTTGTAAATTCGGACAGAGAACTTATGTCGGGGGAGATAGTTACTGTCAAAATTACAGATGCCGGTCCTTATGATATGTCAGCTGATCTTGTTTCCTGATGAAGTTTAGAAAACATAAGTGATTGAACAAAGAATTATGGGAGGTAACGGATGTACTACGAAGGTAATGTATGGGTTGCTAATGACGATAAAGGAGAAAAGATAAGTCTCCTTTCCAAGTACGCCAACAGACACGGTCTTGTTGCCGGTGCGACCGGAACAGGAAAAACGGTTACTCTTAAGGTACTTGCTGAATCATTTTCAGATATGGGTGTACCTGTATTTCTTGCGGATGTTAAAGGCGATATAGCCGGTCTTGCTAAAGCGGGAACAGAATCCGAGGATATGAATAAAAGAATCGAGAGATTCGGACTTTCTGAAGCCGGTTTTAATTTTAACGCATATCCGGTTACATTCTGGGATATTTACGGTAAGAAGGGTATACCGCTTAGAACAACTATTTCTGAAATGGGACCGCTTCTCTTATCGCGTCTCATGGAATTAAATGAACTTCAGAGTGATATACTTTCAATCGTATTTAAGATTGCCGACGATAACGGGCTTATACTTGATGATACAAAAGACCTTAAGGCTATGCTTAATTATGTATCCGATCACAGTAAAGAATACGAAGATCAGTACGGCAAGATGAGTCCTGCTTCTGTAGCTGCAATTGTTCGCGCTCTGGTTGCTCTTGAAGTGGCAGGCGGCGATGCATTTTTCGGCGAGCCGGGACTGAATCTTACTGACTGGCTTACGCTCGGACCTGAAGGTAAAGGTATGATAAATATCCTTGACAGCGAGAGCCTTATAAATAATTCAAAGCTTTATTCGACTTTCCTTCTCTGGCTTCTGTCTGAACTCTTTGAGAGACTTCCTGAAGTTGGTGATATGGATAAGCCGAAGATGATATTCTTCTTTGATGAAGCGCACCTTTTATTTAACGGAGCGCCAAAAGCTCTGCTTGAAAAGATTGAGCAGGTTGTAAAACTCATCAGATCAAAGGGTGTAGGTGTTTATTTCTGTACTCAGAATCCAAGAGATATTCCTGACGGAGTCCTTGCTCAGCTCGGGAATAAAATTCAGCATGCGCTCCATGCATATACTCCTTCCGACCAGAAGGCGGTAAAAGCTGCGGCAGATTCATTCAGAGAGAATCCTGATTTTGATACTTATGAAACTATCCAGAGCCTCGGTACAGGTGAAGCTGTTGTTTCTTTCCTTGAAGAGTCGGGCGTTCCCGGCATCGCAAGAAAGGCTTACATACTTCCTCCGAGATCAAGCTTTGGAAGTATCGATGATTCGCTGCGTGACAGCATTATTAAAAGCAGTCTTTTATACAGCAAGTATTATGATGTAAATGACCGTGACTCGGCTTATGAATTCCTTGTCAGAAGAGGAATGGAAGAAGCTGAAGAGGAAGAAAGAAGAAAAGAAGAGCTTCTTCAGCAAAAAGAAGAAGAAAAACGTAAAAAGGAAGAAGAGAAGGCTGCCGAAAAAGCAGAACGTGAAGCTGAGAAGGCTGCCGAAAGAGCAGAGCGCGAAGCAAAGAAAGAAGAAGAAAGAAAGCTGAAAGAGGCTGAGCGTAAGAAGGCTGCCGAAGAAAGAAAGAAGAATCAGGCTTTGAATTCTGTCGGAAACTCAGTTGCCGGAACACTTGGACGTGAGGCCGGAAAAGTTGCCGGCGGCAAATTTGGAAGATTCGGAAAGACCCTCGGCGGAAACTTGGGCGCAAGTCTCGGAAGGGGACTCTTTGCGACATTCTTAAAAAAATAATTTTATTAAACCAGGAGCTTATAAATCAATGAACTTACCTAACAAGATAACACTATTCAGAGTAATACTAATACCGTTTTTTCTTATATTTCTTATGATTCCGGGAATACCGGCAGGTAAATGGATAGCATTTTCCATTTTCATCATTGCATCTCTTACTGATATGGTAGACGGTAAGATTGCAAGAAAATATAATATGATAACGGATTTTGGAAAATTCATGGATCCGCTTGCCGATAAGCTCCTTGTATGTTCGGCAATGATAGCGCTCATAGAGTTAGAGAGAATGCCGGCATGGGTTGTTATAATAATTATAGCAAGAGAATTCATTATAAGCGGATTCAGGCTCATTGCTTCCGATAACGGCGTGGTTATTGCGGCAAGCATGTGGGGCAAGGTAAAAACAACTGTTCAGATGGTGATGGTTATACTTCTCATCGCAAATCTCGGCGAAACATTTCCTGACACAAAAAGTGTCGTTCATATAATAGAAAATGTTCTTATTTATCTTGCAATGCTGCTTACGGTTGTTTCACTTATTGATTATCTTGTTAAGAATAAGAACGTGATTAAAACTTATAAATGATATTTTTTAAGCGGTTGAAATGTAAAGTTAAAACTAATATAATATACTAGTTCAAAATTGGACTTGTTATAAATTAGTTAAAAATATATATGGAGGAAAGATGCAGCATGAGCGTTAATGCCAGTATGTCAGCAAGTGAAAGAATAAATGCTTTGCTTGATGACTCAAGTTTTGTTGAAGTCGGTGCGTATATAACTGCAAGAAGTACAGACTTTAACGTAAGTGATATTGATACTCCAAAAGACGGTGTTATTACCGGATATGGTCTTATCAATGGAAGATTAGTTTTTGTTTATAGCCAGGATAGAAATGTACTTGCAGGATCTATCGGAGAAATGCATGCTAAGAAGATAGCAAAGCTTTATGATATGGCTATGAAGATGGGAGCACCTGTAATAGGTCTTATTGATTGTGCCGGACTCAGACTCCGTGAAGCTACAGATGCACTTAATGCATTTGGAAGGCTTTATCTTAAGCAGACCCTTTGTTCAGGTGTTGTTCCTCAGATAACAGCTATTCTTGGTACATGTGGAGGAGGAGTTGCAGTTATACCTTCTCTTACTGATTTTACCTTTATATCTGAAGAAAGCGGCAAGCTTTTTGTCAGCAGCCCAAATACTCTGGAAGGAAACTATTCTGAAAAGCTTAATACAGCTGCAGCTGGATATATCAGTGAGAATACATCTCTCGTAGATAAGGTTCTTAAGACAGATGCGGATGTACTTGCTGAGATTAGAACATTTATTGATTTCCTTCCTTCTAATTGTGATGAAGAAGGATTCTCTGATTCAGAAGATGATCTTAACAGAACTATCCCGAATCTTGACTCACTTAAGGATGACAGCAGAGCTGTTATCGGAAATATCGCAGATGATTGCCTGTTCTATGAAGTAAAGGAGCATTTCGCACCTGAAATGGTAACCGGCTTTATAAGACTTAACGGATTTACAACAGGTGTTGTTGCAAATCAGGTTAAGGATGGTGGTAAATCACTTACTACTGCCGGTACAAACAAGGCGGCTAAGTTTGTAAGCTTCTGCGATTCATTTAACATTCCTATACTTACACTTACAAATACAAATGGTTTTGCAGCAACGGTTGATGAAGAAAAAACTGTGGCAGTCGGTGCGGCAAGACTTGTTCAGGCATTTGCAAATGCAACTGTTCCAAAGGTAAATATTATAACAGGTGAAGGACTCGGTTCTGCATTTACAGTTATGAATTCAAAATCTATCGGTGCAGATATAGTTTACTCATGGCCTAATGCAAAAATCGGAATGATGGATGCTGAAATGGCAGCAAAGATCATTTACGATGAAGAGATAAGCAGTAGTAATGACAAGGCAGAAACTCTTGATGAGTATAAGAGACAGTACGAGGCACTTCAGGGATCTGCTGTTTCTGCAGCTAAGCGCGGTTATGTTGATGATATAATCGAACCTGATGCAACCAGAAAGAGAGTTGTTGCTGCTTTTGAGATGCTTTCTACTAAGATAGAAGAGAGACCTTACAAAAAGCACACATCAATATAAGAAAGGCGGATAGATAAATGAAGAAAAGAGTTTTGCTTCTCTTTATGATGTCTGTTCTTTTGGTCATGACCGGTTGCGGCGAGGTAGAGGTTGCTTCAAATTTTGAATATAATGCAGCTACTATGGTTTCTATGAACCAGTCAATAATTGATCAGTATCATGATGTCAGTGATATGCAGTATGATTTCTATATGAGCGACGGTACCGATCTTGAAAAATCTGCTGTTTCCGGCTTTAGAATGGCTGAAACAACGGATCATGTCGGAAAGTTTATCGGTAACGATACAAATACTGACAATGTTAAATTTGTCGATGGCTCAGATGGTCAGATACTCTGCACTACGAGATGTAATTATCAGAACAGAAATGTAGATGTTACGGTCTACTATAAAGAGAATAAAGAATACAGTGTTATTAAAGCTGACTATTATCAGCAGCTTGTTCAGGGGATGCAGCAGCAGGGATATACAGACATTAATGAGTATGTTAAGGCTATGGCATCTGCTTACGGCATGCAGGCTGATTCAGTAGATTCTTTCCTTGATGATATTATGATGAACAATGGACAGATAAGTCCATATACAGCAGTTGATTGTGAAGTCAGTGCTGTTTATACAAAGGGTGAGCTTCTGAAAAAAGCCGGTATCAATACAGCCATTGGTATGATCACCGTTTTTGCTGTACTTATCTTTATCGCTTTCATTATATGGCTTCTCAAGTTTATACCTGTATTTCTTGAGGGTGGAAAGAAAGAAAAGAAAGAAAAGAAAGAAAAGGATTCCGGTTCGGATACAGCTTCTAAGAATGAAGATAAGACTGTCACACCTATACCTCCGGTATTTGCAAATGCTGCTGTACCTGAAGTTGGAGAAGAGGTTAAGGATGAGGCACTTATAGCTGTAATTACAGCTGCGCTTTATGCATATCTTGGTGATGGTGGTAAAACAGCTGTACCTCATTTTACAGACAGTAAAGATAAATTGTTCGTTCGTTCAATAAGACGGGTTAGATAATATTAGGAGGAAATTAAAATGAAGAATTATAAAATCACAGTTAATGGTGTATCATATGACGTTGCAGTTGAAGAAGTTGCAGGAGGAGCACCTGTTCAGGCTGCAGCACCAGCGCCAGTGGCAGCGCCTGCACCAGCACCTGCAGCACCAGCTCAGGCTGCAGCACCAGCACCGGCTGCATCAGGCAGTGACGGAAGCATAAAGATTGCAGCACCTATGCCGGGTAAGATACTTTCAGTTAAGACTGAAGTTGGAAAGGCTGTAAAGAAGGGTGAAGTTTTACTTATTCTTGAAGCTATGAAGATGGAAAATGAAATTGTTGCATCTGAGGATGGAACAGTTGCATCTGTTAATGTATCAGTAGGTGATTCAGTTGAAGCCGGTGATACACTTGCTTCACTTAACTAATCAACTTTGATATCTTGCAGGAGGAAAAAAGATGCTTGACGTACTTTCGAATCTGGCAAGTCAGACCGGTTTTGCAACTCTTGACTGGAAAAACTATATCATGATACTTTTTGCATTTTTCTTTATGTATCTTGCTATAGCTAAAGGGTTTGAACCTCTCTTACTTGTCCCTATATCCTTCGGTATGTTCCTGGTAAATATGTTCCCGGATATCATACAGGAAGGCGGACTTTTACATTATTTCTATAAACTTGATGAATGGAGTATTCTTCCGTCACTTATATTTATGGGCGTTGGTGCGATGACCGACTTCGGACCGCTTATTGCCAATCCGGCAAGCTTCCTTCTTGGAGCTGCAGCTCAGTTTGGTATATATGGCGCCTACTTTATGGCTATACTTCTTGGGTTCACAGGAAAAGAAGCTGCAGCTATATCAATCATAGGCGGCGCTGACGGACCTACATCCATTTTCCTTGCCGGTAAGCTTGGAATGGGGGGAACTCTTATGGGACCTATAGCAGTGGCAGCATATTCGTATATGTCACTTGTTCCTGTTATTCAGCCTCCTATAATGAAGGCGCTTACAACTGAAAAAGAGAGGAAGATTAAGATGCCTCAGCTTCGTCCTGTTACAAAGCTTGAGAAAATCCTCTTCCCTATAGTTGTTACACTTGTTGTTGTTCTTATACTTCCAACAACTGCACCTCTCGTAGGTATGCTTATGCTTGGTAATCTCTTCAGAGAGTCAGGTGTGGTTAAACAGCTTACAGAAACTGCTTCAAATGCAATGATGTATATAGTTGTTATCCTTCTTGGTACATCCGTTGGAGCAACTACCAGTGCGGAAGCATTCCTTAATATCAGTACCCTTAAGATAGTTCTTCTTGGACTTATAGCATTCTGCCTTGGTACTGCAGCAGGAGTTATTTTTGGAAAGATCATGTGTGTTGTTACTAAAGGTAAGGTAAATCCTTTAATCGGATCTGCAGGAGTTTCTGCCGTTCCGATGGCAGCAAGAGTTTCACAGAAGGTTGGTGCCGAGTATGATCCGACTAACTTCCTTCTTATGAATGCAATGGGACCAAACGTTGCGGGTGTTATAGGTACAGCGGTTGCAGCAGGTTCATTCCTTGCCATATTTAATGTTCACTAAACTTTGGAGGTAATATAATGGCTAATCAAAGTAAAAAAGTCGGAATCACTGAAACAGTCCTTCGTGATGCTCATCAGTCACTTATTGCAACACGTATGACTACAGAAGAAATGCTTCCGATCATAGATAAAATGGATAAAGTTGGATATCATTCAGTAGAGTGCTGGGGCGGTGCTACTTTTGATGCATGTCTTAGATTCCTTAAAGAAGATCCGTGGGACAGACTTCGTAAGCTTAAGGCTGGATTTAAGAATACTCCGCTTCAGATGCTTTTCAGAGGTCAGAATATCCTTGGATATAATCATTATTCAGATGATGTTGTTGAGTATTTTGTTCAGAAGTCAATCGCAAACGGTATTGATATAATCCGTATTTTCGATTGTCTTAACGATCTTAGAAACCTTGAAACAGCAGTAAAGGCTGCCAATAAAGAAGGCGGTCATGCACAGGTTGCTCTTTCCTATACACTCGGCGATGCATATACGCTTAATTACTGGAAGAATATTGCTAAAGAGATTGAAGAGATGGGTGCAAAATCTATCTGTATCAAAGATATGGCAGGTCTTCTTGTTCCTTATGAAGCTAAAAGACTTGTCAAGGCTCTTAAAGAAAGCACAAAGCTTCCTATTCAGCTTCATACACATTACACATCCGGTGTAGGCGCTATGACATACATGAAGGCTATTGAAGCAGGATGTGACGTTATTGATACGGCTATTTCACCTATGGCAATGGGAACATCACAGCCTGCAACAGAGGTTCTTGTAGAAACATTTAAGAATACACCGTTTGATACAGGTCTTGATCAGAATCTTCTTGCTGAGATTGCAGATTATTTTGCTCCTCTCAGAGAAAAGTATATTAAAAGCGGCCTTATGAGTACAAAAGTTATGGGCGTTAATATTAAGACACTTCTTTATCAGGTTCCGGGCGGAATGCTTTCAAACCTCGTTTCACAGCTTAAGGAAGCAGGACAGGATGACAAGCTTCGTGATGTTCTTGAAGAAGTACCGCGTGTACGTAAGGATTTCGGTGAGCCACCGCTTGTTACACCTTCATCTCAGATTGTCGGAACACAGGCTGTTCTTAATGTCCTTTACGGAAATGGCGGCGAAGGTGCTGAAAGATACAAGATGTTTACACAGCAGTCCAAAGACCTTCTTTCCGGTAAGTACGGTAAGACTGTAAAGCCTTTCAATAAAGAGGTTCAGAAGAAGGCAATCGGAGATGCTAAGCCTATCAAGTGCAGACCTGCCGATAAAATTGCACCTCAGCTTCCTGAGATGGAAAAAGCAATTGAGATGTACAAACAGCAGGATGAGGATGTGCTTTCCTACGCACTTTTCCCACAGGTTGCTACAGAATTCTTTAAATACAGAGAAGCTCAGCAGAAAAAGGTTGATGTAACAGCAGCTGAGTCAGGGGCTTATCCTGTTTAAGATTAAATGTACAGCTTAATATTTTAAGTATCATATAACAATATGCGCTCAGTGATTGCTGGGCGTATATTGTTATTGGAATAAAAACAAACCAAAAAAATCCGACTAAAGTTGTCGGATTTTGAGGAAGATTTATGAAGAAGATGATTATTGTGGGCGGTGGCGCTGCGGGTATGATGACTGCGGCACTTGCTGCTGATAAGTACAAAGTTACTTTGTTTGAAAAGAATGAGAAGCTTGGCAAAAAGCTTTTTATAACCGGCAAAGGAAGATGCAACCTTACTAATGATTCGGACGAAGATGAATTTCTCCGGAATGTAATAACAAACAGTAAGTTTCTTTTTAGTGCAATCAATTCTTTTAATCAAAAAGATGTTATGGATTTTTTTGATAAAGAAGGACTGAGGCTTAAAACAGAACGTGGTAACAGAGTTTTCCCTGTGAGTGACCATTCAAGTGATGTAATAAAAACTCTTGAAAATGTACTTAAAAGAAAGAAAGTAAGGGTGTATCTTAACAGGGCAGTTGATGAGATTGTTTGTGATGATTTTTCGGTAGAATCAGGAGATTTAAGTCGGGAATCTGATAATGCTGCTTATGAATTTTATGATAAATCAAAACAAAAGTACGAAAGAAGAGTAAGAGGCATAAAATCCTGCGGTGAATTCTTTCCGGCAGATGTGTTGGTTCTCGCAACAGGCGGACTTTCTTATCCCCAGACAGGTTCCGATGGAGACGGATTTAAGTTTGCAAGAAATCTTTCCATAGATATAACAAAATTATATCCATCACTTGTTCCTGTCAGACTTAAGGATGATTTCTGTAAAGACCTGATGGGGCTTTCGCTAAGAAATGTCAAGCTTACATTTTCGTATATGAAGAAAAACAAGAGGAAAAATATATACAGTGAGCAGGGAGAAATGCTGTTTACACACTTCGGTATAAGCGGACCTCTTGTGCTTTCCGGTTCTTCGTATCTGCATAAGTATAGTATTGAAGAAATACTTATATCACTTGATCTTAAACCTTCTTTATCAGAAGATAAGCTACTGGCGAGAATTGAACGTGATTTTAATGCATTTAAAGGAAGAGAACTTAAAAACTCTCTCGGGGAACTGCTTCCGAAGGCGCTTATACCTTATGTAATAGAAAAAAGCGGGATTCCCGGATTTAAAAAGGTATGTGATCTTTCGTTAAAGGAAAAAGAAAGGCTGGTTACTTGCCTTAAAAACTTTGATATGAGTTATGACGGTTTAATGGGATTTGATCAGGCGATAATAACATCAGGCGGAATTTCGGTTAAGGAGATCGACCCGAGAACCATGGAATCAAAGAAAGTGTCAGGTCTTCGGTTTGCCGGAGAAATAATTGACTGTGATGCACTTACCGGAGGATTCAATCTTCAGATTGCATGGTGTACGGCACATATGGCTTCTTTGTAATGAAAGGCGAATTAGTCAATACACCTATTGCAGAAAACTCAACCAAACGATATAATAACTTGAAGTAGAAAAAGAAAAGGGTGGTTACTATGAACATTGCAATTGATGGACCTGCCGGAGCAGGAAAAAGTACAATAGCAAGACTTGCGGCAAAGGAGCTTGGATTTATTTACGTAGATACCGGCGCAATGTACAGAGCTATAGCGCTGTATCTTCTTGACTCAAAGACAGATATTGAGGATAAGTCAGCCATGCAGCAGGCTCTTAATAATATAAATATAAATATAGTTTATGATAAAGGCGTTCAACATGTATTCCTTAATCTTCAGGATGTATCGGCTGAAATCAGAAGTGAAAAGGTTGGAAATATGGCGTCAAAAACTTCTGCTAAAAAGGAAGTGAGGGATAAACTGCTTTATCTTCAAAGAGACATCGCCAAGAATAACGATGTAATTATGGATGGCAGGGATATAGGAACAAACATCCTTCCTGATGCAGAACTTAAGATTTATCTTACGGCTTCGGCAGATGTACGTGCCAAGAGAAGATATGATGAGCTTCGTAATTCCGGGGAATGGCCGGATCTCGAAAAGATAAAGAACGATATTATAAAGCGTGATGAACAAGACATGAATAGAGATATTGCTCCGCTTAAACAGGCAGAAGATGCGGTTCTGCTTGATTCATCGGATCTTTCGATTGAGGAAGTGGTTGACAGGATAGTTTCACTTGCTAAGGCAGTTCAATAAATGGTGATATATGGAAATTATTACTTCTAAAAAAGCCGGTTTTTGTTTTGGAGTAGAAAAGGCAGTTGATACTGCTTTTTCTTCTTGTAAGGATTATGTTGAAAAAGGAATTCCGGTATATACATATGGTGAATTGATTCATAACGAAGAAGTGACGAAACGTCTGGCGGAGTCAGGTGTCGGTATCATTAATTCTCCGAGCGAACTGCCGGGTGGAAAATGTGCTGTTATTATAAGGTCGCACGGCATTTCCAGAGATGAATATGAAAAACTAAAATCAGGTGATAATATAATTATCGACGCAACCTGTCCCTTTGTTTCACATATTCATAAACTCGCCGATGAAAATAGTCGTGATGGCGTTGTTATCATAATCGGAAGTCCGGATCATCCTGAAGTTCTTGGTACTAAAGGGTGGTGTAACAGCGAACCTTTTATTGTTTCTGATGAGGAAGATATTAAAAAACTTCCGGTTTTAAACGATAAAAAAATAACGGTTGTCGGTCAGACTACTTTTAGTCTTCAAAAATTTCAATATTTAGTTGAATTATTGCAAAAAAAATATTATAATATCAATGTTTGTAAAACTATTTGCAATGCGACCGAGGAGAGACAGCAGGAGACTGCCGAAATTGCAGGTCAGGTTGATGCTATGATCGTAATTGGGGGCAAGCATAGTTCAAACACTCAAAAATTATATGATATAAGCAGATCAAAATGTAAAAATACTTACTATATACAGACACTTGTTGACTTGGAAACGACTTCGTTCGAATCCTTTAGTAGGGTAGGTATTACTGCTGGGGCATCTACCCCGAATTACATTATCAAGGAGGTTAGGGAGCGAATGTCAGAGATGAGTTTTGAGGAAATGTTAAACAGCCAGGAAGAGGTTCAGATCAGAACCGGAAGTAAGGTTGAGGGTACTGTAGTAAGTGTAAAGCCTGATGAAATTGTGGTTGATATCCACTATAAGTCAGAGGGTATTATTACAAGAAACGAGTATTCAAGTCAGCCGAATCTTGATCTTACAACAGTAGTTAATGTTGGAGATCCAATCACAGCTAAGGTTATTAAAACTAATGATGGAGAGGGACAGGTTGTTCTTTCCACAAGACGTATCGAAGCTGAGAAAGCATATACAAAACTTGAAGAGGCATTTAATAACGGTGATGTCCTTACAGGTAAAGTAATTCAGGTTCTTTCAGGCGGACTTTCAGTTCAGGTTGATGCATGCAGAGTATTTATTCCTGCAAGTCTTGTTTCAGATAACTTCGAGAGAAATCTTGAAAAGTATCTTGATCAGGAAGTTGAGTTTAAGCTTATTGAGTGCGATATCGCCGGAAGAAAGAAGAGAATCATCGGAGACAGAAAGCAGGTTGTTTCCAAGAAGAAAGCAGAAGCTGCAAAAGAACTCTTCGAAAGAATAGAAGTTGGTCAGGTAGTTGAAGGTACAGTTAAGAATGTAACTGACTTCGGAGCATTTATCGATCTTGGCGGAGCAGATGGACTTCTTCACATTTCAGAAATGTCATGGGGAAGAGTTGAAAGTCCTAAGAAGATTTTCAAGGTTGGCGAGACAGTTAAATGCTTCATAAAAGATATCAATGGTGAGAAGATTGCTCTTTCACTTAAATTTGAAGATCAGAATCCTTGGATAAATGCTGAAGAAAAATATGCAAAGGGTACTGTTGTTACAGGTAAGATTGCCCGTATGACTGATTTTGGTGCTTTCGTTGTTCTTGAGCCGGGTATTGATGCACTTCTTCATGTATCACAGATTTCTAACGAAAGAGTTGAGAAGCCTGCTGATGTTTATAAGATTGGTGATGAAGTTACAGCTAAGGTTGTTGATTTCAAGGCTGCTGATAAGAAGATCAGTCTTTCAGTAAGAGCTCTTCAGAATGATGATTCAGAGGAAGAGGCTGATGAGGAAGCTCCTGCAGTAGAGGAAGAGACTCCTGCAGCTGTAGAAGAGACAGAAGAAGCTCCTGCAGCAGAAGAAACAGAAGAAACTGCTGAAGACGCAGAATAATATAATTAGACCGGAGACAAGCTATGGCATCCAATTCATCATATGAGGTATTCAAGAATGATTTTTACAAGATGTCAGATCTTGACCTTAACTCATATAATGAAAAGCAGATGAAGCGCCGTATTGATGCATTTATCATACGTTCCGGTTATCCCGATTACGGAGAATTTATTAAGGGGATGAAACAGGATTTAGACCTGTTTCATTCCTTTATTTCATATTTAACTATAAATGTATCGCTTTTCTTTCGTAATCCTGAGCAGTGGAAGTATTTCGAAGATTTTATTATTCCTGATTTAAAAAAGAAAAGGAAGAATATACATATCTGGAGCGCTGCTTGCTCAAGAGGTGAGGAGCCTTATTCTATTGCCATGATGATGGCAGGGAATTTTATGTCTTCAAAATATGATATACTTGCGACTGATTTTGATGATACTGTTTTGGAGTTTGCTAAAGAAGCTGTTTATAAAGCTGACGATGTAAAAGCAATTCCGGAAAGATTTTATAATAAATATGTTATTGAACGTGATGATCAGTACCTTTTAAGGGGAAGTATTAAAAATAACGTTACATTTAAGAAGCATGATCTGTTATCAAAGATTTACCCGAAGGGCTTTGATTTTATTGCATGCAGGAATGTAACTATTTATTTTACTGATGAAGCCAAGGATGAAATATATTTTAAATTAAGCAGCTCTCTTAATCCCGGTGGTATTTTATTTATAGGAAGTACCGAGCAGATTAAGCATCCGGAAAAATACGGATTTAAACGGCTTCAGTCATTTTTTTATGTAAAAAATCTCTGAAAAATGGGGGCACAATTATTTTTCAGTAATGTTATTTCTTTTGTTAAAAAGAGATAAGAAAAAGTTTTTCATTGACACACACTATTTCTATGATATAATAGTTGAGTGCTTATTCGCGAAGACATTTGAAAGTAAGACACATGATTCCACAACTGGAGGGAGGTTGGGTAGTAGATGTCAAGCGTTGTTGTTAAAGAGAACGAGACTTTAGATTCTGCACTTCGCAGATTCAAGAGAAATTGCGCTAAGGCTGGTATACAGCAGGAAATTCGCAAGAGAGAGCATTATGAGAAGCCATCTGTAAAGCGTAAGAAAAAGTCAGAAGCTGCTAGAAAGCGCAAATTCAAATAAGTATATTATAAGGACCTTCTGATATGGGAGGTCCTTTTGTTCTATTTTAGATTTTTCAGATTTTTTCTGATGGTATAATTCTTTGTTTGTCGAAAGGGTACAGAATGGCAAGTAAGGTATATAAAACCGGAAGCTCAGAAGTTATAAGAACTCTTTTTGGAGAGTACGATACTAATATTAAAAAGATTTCAAAAGAGTTTAATATTGATTATTCAATCAGAAATGATGAATTTGTGATTTCAGGTGATGATGTGGCTTTAAATAAGGCTGCAAGATGCATAGATGATATGCTTATTTACATAGATTCAGGAAAGCTTCTAAATGAGCAGAGTGTAAACTATATGATAAGTCTTTCAAAAACAGAATCCATAGATAACATGAGTGACCTCGGAAATGATATTATATGTTATAATATTCAGGGCAAGCCTATTACTGCCAAAACCTTTGGGCAAAAGAAATATGTTCAGGCTATTGATGATAAGATGATCGTGTTCGGTATAGGACCTGCCGGTACGGGTAAAACTTATCTTGCTATGGCAAAAGCTATTACAGCATTTAAGAAGAATGAAGTAAGCAGGATTATACTTACCAGACCTGCTATAGAAGCGGGAGAAAAACTCGGATTTCTTCCGGGTGATCTTCAAAGCAAGGTTGATCCGTATTTAAGACCGCTTTATGATGCGCTTCACGAAATCATGGGGGCAGAACAGTTTCAGAAGAACATGGAAAAAGGTCTGATCGAAGTTGCTCCTCTTGCATATATGAGAGGAAGGACTCTTGATAATGCATTTATAGTTCTTGATGAAGCTCAAAATACAACTCCGGCTCAGATGAAGATGTTTCTGACACGTATTGGTTTTGGCTCAAAAGCGATAATAACAGGAGACCGCTCTCAGAAGGATCTTCCGTCAGGCGTAAAATCAGGTCTTGATAATGCACTTCGGGTTCTGAAAAACATTGAAGAGATAGGATTCTGTGAACTTACCAGTAAGGATGTAGTAAGACATCCTCTTGTCCAAAGGATAGTTGAAGCTTACGATACTTATGATAAAAAGGATAAGCCATATAAAAAACATAACTAAATGGCATATATATAAAATTTCCTTTCGTTTTTACCAGAGTATTATATGTATATTGAAACAGTCGGACGGATATTGTATAATCGTGAGGGTTTAAGATGACTATATACACATCTGTTGAAACAGAAAAAACAGTTCCACCGGAATATATAGAGATATCAAAGGATGTTGCAAATTTTGCGGTTTCATACCTTGATTGTCCGTATGAGTGTGAGCTTGAGATAATCTTTACCGATAATGAAGGTATTAAAGAAATGAACAAGGCATACCGTAATATGGATAAGCCGACGGATGTTCTTTCATTTCCTATGCAGGAATATGAAAAGCCGCTTGATTTTTCAATTGCAGAAGCAAATATAAACGATTCATTTAACGCTGAAACAGGAGAACTTCTGCTCGGAGATATAGTTATTTCTGTGGATAAGGTTTTGTCACAGGCAGAGGAGTATGGTCACAGTGATAAAAGGGAAGTTGCATTTCTGACGGCTCACAGTATGCTTCATCTGTTTGGTTATGACCACGAAACAGAAGATGAGAGAGAAGAAATGGAAAAACTTCAGGAGAAGATTCTAAACGAGAAAGGATATACGAGAGATTATGAGTAAGAAAAAGTTTTTAGCTGTAACACTGAGTATGTGTATGGCGATCACAGCATTATCCGGTTGTGGTAAGAAGGAAGAAGTTACTGAAGCTCAGGGTATTACCGATATCGTATATGATATTAATACAAACTCTGATGCAATGATGGAAGAGGGAGATGAGGATGCTGTCATCATGAAGGATGGCAAGCTTCAGCATGATCTTACAGGCGAGTGGATACTTCCGGAAGAAAATGACAAGAGATACATCGCAGTAATGGTCAATAACATCAAAGCAGCTATGCCTCAGTCAGGAATTGAGAATGCTGATGTTGTTTACGAAATGCTTGAGGAAGGTGGTATCACAAGACTTCTCTGTCTTTTCTCAGAGTATGAGGATATAAAGGAACTTGGACCTATTAGAAGTACAAGAGATTATTATCAGATAAAGGCTCTTGAGTATAATGCAATTCTTACTCACTGGGGCGCTTCTGTTTACGCTGAACAGTATTGGGAAGGACATCCTGATACAAATCACGTTGACCTGAATGGAAAGGACAACCGTTCTGCATACAGAAAATCCAGACCCGGTTATGCGATTGAACACACAGGATTCACAAATGGTGAACTTATCGCGAAATCCATAGAAGCTGACGGATACTCAACAACAAAGGAAAGCAGCTACACAAGAATGTTTAATTTCAACACTGAAGAAACAGAACTTTCTGATGGCCAGCCTGCTACTAAGATTCAAACAAACTACAGTGGAAGCAGAAAACCTTGGTTTGAATATGATGCGGAATCAGGACTTTACAAGAGATTTCAGTATGATGCACCTCAGATTGATGAAGCAACAGGTAACCAGCTTGCTTTCAAAAATATCATCATTCAGTTTGCACCTCATACATCACGTGATGATGGAGCGGGCAGTATTGATATCGACTTTTCCGGTTCAGGTGAAGGTTTCTATGCTACAGACGGAAAGATCATTCCTATCAGATGGGAGAAAAATGAAAAATTTGGTGTGACTAAATTTCGCACAGCTGATGGTGAAAAATTAAAACTTAATCCTGGTAAGACATGGGTTACAGTATTCCCTGATACACAGGTTAGTGATATCGTTTATGAGTAGAAGATTATGTCTGTATATGATGTATGTATTATAGGTGCCGGCGCATCCGGTCTGGTTGCCGGAATTGAGACCGGAAAGCGCGGCCTTAGTACAATAATTATTGATAAAAATAAAAAAAGCGGGAAAAAGCTATACGCTACAGGGAACGGCAGGTGCAATATTGCAAATGCCGTTCTTCGTGCGGATAGCTATTTTTTTAATGAAGCTGTTTCCTCAGTTATATCAGAGGATACGGCAGAAATGCTGCGTAATTATTTTTTGGAACTGGGCGTTCCATTTACAGAAAGAAACGGGTATTTTTATCCTGCCTCAAACCAGGCGTCAACAGTTGTATGGGCTCTTAAGGATGCTGCTAAATCATACGGAGCAGAAATAATTGAGGGCACGGAAGCTCTGGATATAAAGACTGAAAATTATAAATCGGATGAGTCAGGTGATGAGAGAAATGTATATGAGATACTGACTGATAATGGAGTAATCAGAGCAAACGCTATTATTCTTGCGATGGGAAGCCCTGCCGCTAAATCATCAGGTGGTACTGATGAAATGATTCTTTATAAAATATATGACAGCCTTGGGCTTAAGTATGAGAAGTATAGACCTGTGCTTTCCCCTCTTAAAGCAGATGTACCTCAGGAGTTAAACGGAGTTCGTACACCAGTCCGTATCAAAGAATATGATGAGTATGGTGAGCTTCAGCTTCTTACCGGAATTCTTTCGGGAATAGTTATCTTTAATGTTTCCTACTACGTAAAGGAGGAGACTTTTATAACGCTTGATCTGATTCCCGATTTTAGCATAGAGAATATAGTTGAAAGCATTAAAGCCGCGGAGAATGCTCTTTTCAGGCGTTCTGATACGGCAATACTTAACGGCTACGTAAATGACAAGCTAGCCACATATTTCAGTAAAAAGATTTCTCCTTACATAAGTCCTGATGAACGCTTTCACAATTTAATCAGTATTTTTAAAATGCTGAAGGATTATAAAGTAAATGTAAGTCCGATGAATGATTATGAAAGATCGCAGAGTGCCGCAGGTGGGATATTACCCGATATGATAAATCTTTCTACTATGCTGATAAGGGATAATGAAAGTGAAACGTCCGGAATTGCTGTATGCGGAGAAACTGTAAATATTACCGGTAAATGCGGCGGATATAATCTTATGTGGGCTTTTGCATCAGGCATAAAAGCCGGGAAAGGTATACTTAAATGATTAGGATCAGCAATATAAATGTGCCTATAAATTTTGATATAAAAATGCTGAGAGAAAAGGCTGCTAAAATACTTAAGACTCATGATATAGACAAGGTTGAAATAGCAAAAAGGTCTCTTGATTCGAGAAAAAAGAAAGAGATTCATTATGTGATAAGTTTAAATGTATCGCTTAAAAAAGGTGTTTCCGAAGAAAAAATCATATCTTTATCCAAAGATAAAAGAGTCAGTGTTATAAATGAAATAAGGTATGTATTTCCGTATAGTGTGAAGGGTAACGAGCTTAAATACAGACCTGTTATAGTTGGTGCCGGACCTGCCGGGTATTTTGCGGCATTAAAACTTTCTCTTGCCGGAGCAAGACCAATTGTTATTGAAAGAGGCATGGATGTAGAAACAAGAAAAAAAGATGTGGAAGCTTTTTGGGATGGCGGAAAGCTTAGCCCTGACAGCAATGTATCTTTTGGTGAAGGCGGAGCAGGGACATTTTCCGATGGCAAATTAAGTACCGGGAATAAAGACAAAGATGGAATGATAAAAGACGTGCTTCATACATTTTATGAGATGGGCGCAGATGTATCTGTCACTTATGATTCAAAGCCTCATATCGGGACAGACCGTCTTATGACAGTTATGAAGAATATGAGAAAAGCTGTAAAAGATAACGGCGGAGATATATTCTTTGGCTGTACACTTGAAAAAATCCTTTTGCCCGAAAGTGAAAATGATGCCAGTGGCGAAAATAGAAAAAAATACAGCCTGATCATTAATGCAGGCTTAAAGAGGATAAAGGACGGAGAGAAAAACATTGATACACCTCTTCCGGAGAATTTATTCAGGCGGCTTGATGAAGAAAGATACGAGCTTATTACAGACTCACTGATTTTAGCAATAGGTCACAGTGCAAGAGATACATTTTATATGCTTCATGATATAGGAACTTCTATGGAGAGAAAGCCTTTTGCCATGGGGCTTCGTATTGAGCATAAAGCCATTGATATTAACAGAGCTCAGTACGGTGATGACTATGATAATAAGCTTCCTTCTGCCGATTACAAACTGACCTACCATGCCACAAACGGCAGAAATGTATTTTCATTCTGTATGTGTCCGGGTGGATATGTGGTTAACTCTTCGACAGAAGAGGGTGGAATGGTTGTAAACGGAATGAGCTACAGCGGACGTAATGCGGAAAACTCGAACAGTGCTATAGTTGTAAGCGTTATGCCGGAGGATTTCGATGATTATGATGAGAAATCCGAAGATGGATTAAAAAAGGTGCCGTATGAACTGGCAGGGATTGAGTTTCAGCGTACACTTGAAAGAAGGTTTTTCACAGCAGGACAGGGAAATATTCCGGTTCAGAGATACGGGGATTTTAAACTGGGTGTAAAAACAGAAAAGCTTGGGAGAATAAAGCCTCTTACAAAGGGAAGATACACACTTTCTGAATTAAAAAACTGTTTACCTCCTTACATAGGAAATGCTATAATAGAAGGAGTTGATTTTTTCGCAGAAAGACTCAGGTCATTTAATGATGATGACGCAGTTCTGTCAGGGATTGAAAGCAGGACTTCAAGCCCTGTAAGGATAGTCCGGGATGAGAGATTTATGTCATCACTGGAAGGTGTATTTCCATGTGGTGAAGGTGCCGGATATGCCGGAGGAATCACATCAGCTTCCGTAGACGGTATCAGATGTGCTGAGGCACTGATGAGATATCTCTCCGGAAATAAAGAATTATAAAAGGTATATCGGGAAAGAATAATGACAAATCTGGATTATAGAAAAACACTTAAAGACAAAAAAAGGATAGTTGTGAAGATCGGTTCTTCTTCACTCATCCATAAGGAGACGGGAGAGATTGATTTCCTTAAAGTGGAAAAACTTGTAAGAATACTTAGTGACCTCAAGAATCAGGACAAGGATGTTGTTCTTGTATCTTCAGGCTCAATCACAGTTGGATGTAAGGCTCTTGGACTTAAAAAGAGACCGGAACTTCTTCCCATGAAGCAGGCGTGTGCTGCTCTGGGTCAGGGACAGCTTATGATGATATATCAGAAGCTTTTTCTGGAGTACAATCATCTTTCGGCACAGGTTCTTCTTACATTTGATGTAATAACATCTCCCGAAAGAAGAATAAATGCCGAGAATACTTTAAAGCAGCTTCTTGACCTTGATATTATTCCTGTAGTAAATGAAAATGATACGGTTGCTACAGATGAGATTGATTTTGGTGACAATGACACGCTTTCTGCAATTGTATCAACTCTGATAAATGCAGATCTGCTTATTCTTATTACTGATATTGACGGATTCTATACAGATGATCCTCATACAAATCCTGATGCCGTAAGACTTTCAGTGATAGAAAAGATTGATGATAACCTTAAGAATATGGCAAAGGGCAGCAGAACCGCATATGGTACGGGAGGAATGTCTACTAAGATTTCAGCGGCAAGGATAGTAACAAAAACCGGAGCTGATATGGTCATTATAGATTCGTCAGACCTTAATAATATTCCAAGAATAATTGACGGAAAAGATCTTGGCACACTTTTCATCAGCAACCCGAACAGTGATATAGACATTACAGACTATATTGTAAATAAAAAGTATATGAATAAATAGTTAAGGAGAGTACGATGTATAATCTTTCAGAAATACTCGGAAAGGCAAAGGCTGCCAAGCCTGTTCTTGCAAAACTCGGAACAGATGCCAAAAATGAAGCGCTTCTACTTGTTGCCGATGAATTAAAGAAGTCTCATGATGAAATAATAAAAGCAAATAAGGTTGATCTTTTGAATGCTGAAGCAAACGGCATGTCGCCGGCACTTATTGACAGGCTTAAGCTCACGGAAGAAAGAATCGAGGGGATTGCCGAAGGCGTAAGACAGGTTGCGGCTCTTCCGGATCCGATCGGTGAAGTGCTTTCAATGTGGAAGAGACCTAACGGACTTACTATAGGTGAAAAAAGAGTTCCCATGGGTGTTATTGCGATAATCTATGAGTCAAGACCGAATGTTACGGTGGATTCATTTGCTCTTACATTTAAGGCGGGTAACGCTGTCATACTTAGGGGCGGAAGTGACTGTATCAATTCCAATATAGCACTTGTAAGTGTTATAAAAAGAGCCCTCTCTGAAAAAGGAATTACCGAAGATGCTGTAAGTCTTGTCGAGGATACGGACAGAAAGTATGCCGAGGAACTTATGAAAGCAAACGGCTTTGTTGACCTTCTTATACCAAGAGGCGGAGCAGGTCTTATAAGCAGTGTGGTTATGAATGCCACAGTTCCTGTAATAGAAACCGGTACAGGTAATTGTCATATCTATGTTGATAAGTCGGCTGATATAAATATGGCAGTAAGAATCATAAGAAATGCAAAGCTTCAGAGACTTGGCGTTTGTAACGCGTGTGAATCTCTTGTCATTCATAGGGATATAGCGGATCTTGCCATTCCTCTTATAGCTTCAGATCTTGCAAGTGATGAGGTTGAGATAAGAGGTGATGAGGCAAGCTGTGAAATTTCAAACATTGTGACGCCTGCAAGCGAAGAGGATTACGGCACGGAATATCTTGCCAAGATCATATCCGCAAAGGTTGTTGATGATATAGATGAGGCTATAGCTCATATTAACAAATATTCAACAGGCCATTCCGAGTCGATAATAACAAATGATTATGAATCCGCTCAGAAGTTCCTTGATGAAATAGATTCAGCCTGTGTATATGTAAATGCATCAACAAGATTTACTGACGGGTTCATGTTTGGATTTGGCGCGGAGATAGGTATATCCACTCAGAAGCTGCATGCGAGAGGACCTATGGGGCTTAAAGCGCTTACATCCACCAAATACATTATCTACGGAAACGGACAGATTCGTGACTGATACGATTCTTTGGGGATTTCGTGATAGAACATAGCATTATTTCTTTTATAGACAGTGAGGATGATTAATGAATACAAATGAAACAAAATTTACAGGTTCAAGAGATTATGTTGCATCAGAGGATCTGATGAAGGCTGTTGATGTGGCAATGGCTCTTGAAAAACCTCTTCTTATAAAGGGAGAACCAGGAACAGGAAAGACCATGCTTGCCGAGGCAATAAGTGAAAGCCTTGGAAAGAAGCTCATTATATGGAATATTAAGTCAACGACCAAAGCGAAGGACGGGCTTTATGTTTATGATACTGTTCAGAGACTTTATGACAGCCAGTTCGGTGTGGAAGGTGTTGATGATATAGCGAAGTATATCAAGCTCGGAAAACTTGGTGAGGCATTTAAGAGTGATGAGCAGGTTGTGCTTCTTATTGATGAGATAGATAAGGCTGATCTTGAATTTCCGAATGACCTTCTTTGGGAACTGGACAGGATGGAGTTCTATATTCATGAAACAAATGAGACTGTAAAGGCTAAGACAAGACCTATTGTAATCATTACTTCCAATGCGGAGAAGGAACTTCCTGATGCTTTCCTCAGAAGATGTATATTCCATTACATTGCATTCCCTGAACCGGAAGAAATGAAAGAAATAGTTGATGTGCATTTTGAGAATCTTGATGAAAATCTTCTCAAGTATGCCATGGATACATTTTACTGGATCAGAAGCATTAAAGGTATACGTAAGAAGCCGAGTACAAGTGAACTGATTGACTGGCTTCAGGCTCTTATTAAGGGGGCTGAGGAACCTGAAACTATAAAGAAACTTCTTCCGTATCTTGGAGTACTTGTTAAGAAGGATGAAGATATAGAGGTTATTAAGAAAGAGAGAACATTCTAGAATTGTTTACTGATTTTTTTTACGTCTTAAAGGATAAAGGGCTTTCCGTTTCCATGACAGAATGGATAACATTTATGGATGCACTGGACAAGAATCTTGCAGGCTCCAGTCTTTCGGAACTTTATACACTAGGACGTATGATACTGGTAAAAACTGAATCGGATTTTGATAAATATGATCTTGCTTTTGCGGATTATTTTAAGGATATTCATTATGAAGATGAAATTCCTGAAAATATAAAGAAGTTTCTTGATAAAGAGGATATGGTCAGATCTCAGCAGAACATAGATCTATATGCCTATGAGGTTAAGCGTGATCCAAATGAAACGAAAAGACTTCTCCGTGAGAGGATAAGTGAACAGCAGACTGAGCATAACGGTGGTAATTACTGGATAGGCACAAGCGGTGGTTCTGCATTTGGTCACAGCGGAAGAAATAAAGGCGGTATCAGAATCGGTGGAAAGTCCGGCTTTCAATCTGCATTCATGGTCAACGGTGAACGTAAGTATGCTGATTTCAGACATGATAAGACTCTTGATATAAGACAGTTTCAGATAGCATTCAGAAAGCTGAGACAGTATTCTGCAAGACTTGATGTTCCGGAAACAGAGCTGGATCTGGATAAAACAATTGATTCCACCTGTAATAACGGCGGTTATCTTAAGATTGAATATCAAAAACCAAGAAAGAATACGGTTAAGCTGCTTCTTTTCTTTGATTGCGGTGGAACCATGTATCCTTTTATGGAGCTTTGTAATTCACTGTTTCAGGCTGTTTACAAGGCAAATCATTTTAAAGATGTTAAGACTTATTATTTCCATAACTGCATTTACAGTAAGGTTTATAAAACTGCCGAATGTGAGTATGGTGACTGGATAGATCTTGAAGAAGTGTTCAGGCTTACCGATAAGGATTATAAGGTGATTATCTTGGGTGATGCACAGATGGCTCCGGAAGAGCTCTTTGACATCAATGGTAATTACAGGGGGCCGAATGACGGTAAGTCAGGATATGAATGGAATCAGATGCTCAGCAAGAAATACAGAAAGGTAATCTGGCTGAATCCAAGGATGCATGGAGCTATGACAAAACGTTATGCATGGATGGAAGCGGAAGATACTCTGGCAGAGATTTATAAGATGTTTCCTCTTACAGTCGATGGACTGAAAGAAGGAATTAAGCTTCTTATGGCTCCGAAGTAATACTTTTTATATTTAGTAAATGACGATATATCGTTTTTGTGATTATAAAATTTGGGGTATTTTAATATGGGGGATGAGTTCGACTTTAGAGAAGTGGTTGAACCACACGATTTTCGAGAAGTAATTAAAGATGACGGCAGTTCTATAAATCCTGTGCCTGAATCCGGAACTGATGTAAAACCTTTTATTTCGCCCGAGTTTGTTCCTTTGAATGCGGGAGATTCGGGTAAAAAGAAGGGACTCGTGCTTTCCGGTGGCGGTGCCAAAGGGGCATATCAGGCAGGGGTTCTTCGCGTCCTAAAGGAGAAAGGGCTTCTTTCTGATGTGGGATATATATCCGGTGTATCCATTGGCGCTATAAATATGGCACTCTATCTGATGGATGATATGGATGGCATGGACAAAGTTTGGGATGATATGGATACTAAGGAAATCATTTCGCTTGACACGCTTACCATGTCCGGGGACAGACTTTATTTCTCAAGAGAGAGGATCACAAAGATATTAACTGATTTTATCAGTTTTGATAAGATAAGTAAGTCGGAAATAAAAACATTTGCCGGTGTATCACGCATAATCGGTGCTGATCAGTATATCGGTGAATACCTATCGCTTAACGGAAGAAGTGATGAGGATATCAGGACTATAATTACTGCATCGAGCTCGCTTCCTGTTATTCATGAACCTGTTAGCTTTGAAGGTAAACTGTATATGGATGGTGGACCTACTGACAATGAGCCTGTTAAGCCTCTTTATGATATAGGTGTCAGAGATTTTATTGTAATAGGTCTTCAGTTTGACAGAAAATTTGATTATTCCAAATATCCGGGTGCTCATTTTGAAGTGATTTATCCGTCAAAAGATCTGGGTGGACTTTTTACCGGTACACTTAATTTTGAGGATGATAATAAGAACTATATAAGGAAGCTCGGTCTTAAAGATGCTGAAAGATATATAAAGGTCAACATTCTAAAGGATGAAGGTTATATCCTTATGGAAGAAGAATTAAAGAAGCTTGACCACAGAGCACTTGACAGGGAAAATCATGCTGATAATGTATATAATTATTATCAGGACAGGATATCAACGTCGATGGATTACATTAAGAATCTTGAGGAAAAGTATAAGGATTACTGATTATGATTTATTACTTTATAGCAGGAACTGCCATTTTACTTTTACTTTTCATTATTCTTGAAAGTTTTCGTGAAAACAGGACTGTTACAAAGAAAGAATATAATATTAATACAAACGGTAGAGCAGGTGGAACAAGGTTTGCTTTCATATCTGATTTTCATCTTGCGGAAAACGGAAGACTGAATGACAAAATTTTTGATATAATTGATAATGTTTGTCCCGATTTTGTTATATCTGCCGGTGATATGGTAGTTGGAAATTCAAGTGCTGATGAAGTAATGGCTGCGTCAAGTCTTCTTAATCGAATATCTGAAAAGTATCCGGTTTTTATGGCAAATGGCAATCATGAGCTTAAATTGGAAGAAAACAGACCGGATGTCTTTAAAGAATATCGTGAAAGCCTTAAGGGCGTAAACTGGCTCAGTAACGAGTTTCATGATATAAACGATAATCTTCGTATATATGGACTTGATATAGAGAGAAAGTACTATAACAGGTTTGAAACACATAATATGAGTGCGGAATATATAGAGGGGCTTTTTAAATCGAAGCCTGATAATGATAAGTACAGTATTATGATAGCTCATGATCCTGAGTATTTTGAAATATACGCTCAATATGGTGCCGACCTTATACTTTCGGGCCATTACCATGGCGGTATAGTAAGGATTCCTTTTATAGGCGGTGTTATATCACCGAGATTACGGATTTTCCCTAAATATTCATATGGAAAATTCACTAAAAACGGCAGTAATATGATAGTTACCGGTGGACTTGGTTCACATTCAATAAAACTTAGATTATTTAATGTTCCGGAAGTGGTCTTTATAACTCTTAATTAAGAAAGGTCGAAAATAAATTGTTTAAATTCTTTAGAGCATTTCTTATAACGCTTATTGCGATAATTGTGGTTGTATATGGTGCCTTTACAGTTTTAAATGTATATTTCTTTGCTCCCGGTACCGTGGTAAATGGAATTGATATGTCATTCAAATCCATTGATAAAGCATCTGAAATTCTGGATTTTAATGATTTTCAGACTGAGATAAAATTCAGAAATGGTTCGTATTCTCTGTACGGAAAAGATATAGGATTTAATGCCAAGGTAGATAAAGATCTGGAAGCTTTAAAGAAAGGTCAGAATCCTTTCCTCTGGTTTGATTTCTATAACAGAAAAGCTGTTACCTATGATTACAGAGTAACTGTAGATGAAGTGAAATTAAGACAGGTACTTGATAAATCGGATTTTCTTAAAGAGGATAAGATGAGCAGTCCGGGGGATGCAAAGGTTATAGTAAAGGATAACGTTGCATTTGCTGAGGATGGTGATAAGGGAACTGTCATAGATGAGGACAGTCTTGTAAGAGGGGTAATGGAATCAATACAGAAGATGGAACATCTTTACACTGTTCCGGACAGCTGCTACAGCGCACCTAAGTATAATTCCGAAAGCCCGGAGGTTAAAGCCTGTGTAGATGAGGTAAATGAATATCTCAATCTTGATATAAAATATATCTTCGGAGATTATGTACTTCAGCTTAGCAAGGAAGACATCTATAACATGATAACTATTTCTCCTGATTACAAAGTATCTGTTAAAAAGGATGTTGTTAAAAGCTTTATAGATAAATTTGCAAAAGAACATAATACATACGGACAGGAAAAGAGACGATTTGTTACCCACAGCGGAAGAACTGCAGTTATAAACGGTTCATCTTATGGATGGGAAATTGATTCGGAAGCTGAGACTGAAGAACTGTACAGAGTTGTTTCCAACAAGTTTTCTGTAGACAGGATCCCTGCATTTAAGCATAAGGCATATACTTATAGTTCAACCGGTGATGATATCGGTGGAGACTATGTTGAAGTTGATCTCGGTAATCAGCATGTATATGTATATAAGGATCATAAGGTCATTATAGAAACGGACTGTGTATCAGGCAATATGGCTCAGGGACACGGAACTCCGTCCGGGCTTTACCCAATAAGGGCTAAACAGAGTCCTACGATCTTAAGAGGTGATGACTATGAGTCTCCTGTATCATACTGGATGCCGTTTAATGGGGGAATAGGACTTCATGATGCAAACTGGAGAGGCAAATTCGGAGGAGAGATTTATAAAACCAATGGTTCTCATGGATGTGTAAATCTTCCGGTAAGTGTAGCCGGAGATATTTACAGAAATGTTCATGTCGGTATGCCGGTTATATGCTACTGGAACAGTGATCTCGAGTAGTTTAACATAGTGTTTATTTAAGAATTTTAAATGGGGTGTTTTTTATGGAGATAGGTGGGATTTACGAAAGTATAAAGGATAAGATTCCTTTTAAACCAAAGATTGGACTGGTGCTTGGCTCGGGGCTTGGAAACTTTGCTGATTCTTACGAGATAAAAGCAAAGATTAATTATAATGAAATAGAAGGTTTTCCTGTGTCCACTGTTGTGGGACATGCAGGATGTTATCTTTTTACTTATATTCATGATATTCCTGTTGTTATTATGAGTGGAAGAGTGCATTACTACGAGGGATATACGGCAAAAGAAGTGGTTCTTCCTATAAGACTGATGGGAATGATGGGGATTGACAGACTGATACTTACCAATTCTGCGGGAGGTATTAATCTTTCATTCAGACAGGGAGATCTTATGGTTATTACCGATCATATATCATCATTTGTTCCTTCTCCACTCATAGGTAAGAATGATGAATCACTCGGTGAGAGATTCCCTGATATGAGTTCGGTGTATGACAGAATTCTCACCAGACTTCTTATCTTTGCCGGAGAAAAGGCCGGTTCACCTGTTAAAGAAGGAGTTTATGTTCAGACAACCGGTCCGAATTATGAGACTCCTGCTGAAATAAAAATGTTCAGATCGCTCGGAGCTGATGCTGTCGGAATGAGTACTGCCATAGAAGCTATGGCTGCAAGGCATATGGGAATCAGAGTCTGCGGCGTTTCATGTATAACAAACATGGCATCGGGTATAGCTGAAGGACCGCTTTCTCATACAGAGGTAGCGAGTATAGCCGGAAGAAGCGGGGAACAGTTTTCAAAACTTATAGATACTGCAATTCCTCTTATTTCTGAGGGGTAAATCCCGGCTTTTAACCGTTGCAGTGGTTATTGACAACTATAATCTTTGTGATAAAATTATAAAAGTGCCGAGAAGTATTCCCGGTTCATTAAAGTAAAGGAGTATCAAGATGAAACAGACAGTACTTTCACTTTTGGTAGATAACACATCCGGTGTACTTAGTCGTGTATCAGGGATGTTCAGTAGACGTGGATATAACATTGACAGCCTTTCTGTCGGAATCACCGAGAATCCTAAGTATTCACGTATGACGGTTGCCGTAACCGGTGATGAAAGAATAATTACTCAGATCAAGAATCAGCTTAATAAGCTTGAGGATGTTGTTGAGGTAAGCGAGCTTAAAGACGGTGAGTCAGTTTGCAGAGACCTCGTGCTTATCAAGATTAATTGTGATGCTGCTGAAAGACAGCAGATTATCGCCATAGTTGATGTATATAGAGCTAAGATAGTTGATGTATCTCCTGAATCCGTTATGATTGAAATAACAGGAAATACGAATAAGATTGAAGCGTTTATAAATCTTCTTTCAGGATTTAAGATTGATCAGCTTGTAAGAACCGGTCTAACAGGTCTTGTAAGAGGTAATTAATAAGATTTTTTATATTTAGGAGGAACTAAAAATGGCAACAGATGCAAAGATTTTTTATGAAAGTGACTGTGACCTCTCACTTCTTGATGGCAAGACAGTAGCAATCATTGGTTACGGAAGCCAGGGACATGCTCATGCCCTTAACCTTAAGGAGTCAGGTGTAAATGTAATCATCGGACTTTATGAAGGTTCAAAGTCATGGAAGAGAGCTGAGGAGCAGGGCTTCACAGTATATACTGCAGCAGAAGCTGCAAAGAAGGCTGATATCATCATGATTCTTATTAATGATGAACTTCAGGCTAAGCTTTACAAAGAGAGCATTGAGCCAAACCTTGAAGCAGGCAATATGCTTATGTTTGCTCATGGTTTCAATATTCATTTCAATCAGATCATCCCACCAAAGGATGTAGATGTAACTATGATAGCTCCTAAGGCACCTGGTCATACAGTACGTTCTGAGTATCAGGCAGGAAAAGGTACTCCATGTCTTATAGCTGTTTATCAGGATGCTACAGGTCATGCTCAGGATCTTGCACTTGCTTACGGTGCAGGTATCGGTGGAGCAAGAGCAGGTCTTCTTGAGACAACATTCAGAACAGAGACAGAGACAGACCTCTTTGGTGAGCAGGCAGTTCTTTGCGGTGGTGTATGTGCACTTATGCAGGCTGGTTTTGAGACACTTACAGAAGCTGGTTATGATCCAAGAAATGCATATTTTGAGTGTATCCATGAGATGAAGCTCATCGTTGATCTTATATATCAGAGTGGTTTCTCAGGAATGAGATATTCAATCTCTAACACAGCAGAATATGGTGATTACATTACAGGACCTAAGATCATTACAGAAGATACAAAGAAGGCAATGAAGAAGATCCTTTCAGATATTCAGGATGGAACATTTGCTAAGGACTTCCTTCTTGATATGTCATCAGCAGGTGGACAGGCTCACTTCAAGGCACTTCGTCAGAAGGCAGCTGAGCATCCTGCAGAGAAGGTTGGTGAGGATATCAGAAAGCTTTACAGCTGGAGCAATGAAGATAAGCTCATCAATAACTAATTAAATCAGATTAGTCAATTACTGATAAGCACGGTAACACCGACAGTTTTACTGTCGGTGTTATCTGTATATACGAGTTTTATGCCGGCGGGGCACTTCGATTAAAGTAACTAAAGGAGACATACAGTGAATCATCTTGAAGCACAGTCCCTTATAACTTCATTTATAGATAACAAGATTCCTTCTGATAAACAGGAGGATTTTGTTGTACATATGAAGAACTGCCCTGAATGCCACAAAGAACTTGAGATATACTACACGCTTCTTGTTGGTATGAAGCAGATTGATAACGGCGAAAAACTCAGTGAAGATTTTGACCTGGAACTTGATAAAAGTCTCGACAGAATGAAAGGCAGGTCAAGGGGACGAAGACGTGCCATTGTTTCTTCATTTTCTCTAATTATGATCAGTATTATTACGGTCATGGTTTTAATATACGGACAAAGCCTTGCCAAGGTTTATAAATACGAGCAGAACAGTAAGAAAGAGGCTCAAGGGGATTTCTATTTTTACCGTGAGCTGAATAATTATATAAATACGGATAATAATCTTTTTGAAGATATCAGTTCAGATGATGACAAGACTGAAGGTGAGATATTCTATGAAAAGATTCATCTGTCCAACAGTCTGTTTAATGCAAATAATGAACTTCTAAATATAGGGGAGGAAAAGATAATTGAACGAGAAGATACTCCTAATTGACGGAAACAGTATCATGAACAGAGGATTTTTTGCACTTCCGAACCTGACTAATTCAAAAGGGGTTCATACAAATGCAATACTGGGTTTTCTGAACATATTTTTCAAGATTTATAAAGAAGAAAGTCCAACTCACATTGCCGTTGCTTTTGACGTGCATGAGCCGACTTTCAGGCATAAGGAGTATCCGGAATATAAAGCCGGAAGAAGAGTTATGCCGCCTGAACTTCGCAGTCAGTTTCCTCTTATAAAGGATGTTCTCCATGCTATGGGCATCTGTACTTATGAGCAGGGCGGAATCGAAGCAGATGACATTATAGGTACATTTGCGAAAGAAGCTGAAAAAGAAGGGATGGAAGTAACTATACTTTCAGGGGACAGAGATCTTCTTCAGCTTGCGTCGGACAAAATACTTGTTCGTATACCAAAGACAAAAGCCGGGAAAACAGTGGTCGAGGATTATCATGATGTAGATGTTGTAAAAACATACGGCGCTACGCCTCTTGAATTTATTGATATGAAGGGACTTATGGGCGATACCTCGGACAATATCCCGGGTGTAAAAGGGATAGGTGAAAAGACGGCATCCAAGCTCATAAGTACATATCACAGCCTTGAAAACCTTTATGATAATATTGAAAATGTAACGCCTCAGGGTGTAAAGGATAAACTTATAAGTGATAAAGATAATGCATTTTTCTCGAGATATCTTGCAACGATTAAGCTTGATGCAGAACTTTCAAAAAAAGTAAGTGATCTTTCAGTTGAAAGTGCTGATGTATTTGGTGAATCGGCTTATAAGATAATGTCAGAACTTGAACTTAAGAGTATTCTTAACAGATTTGATTTTAGCGAAACAAAAAGTGAAGAGTTTAATCCTGTTATTAAGGATTCAAAGTCATTTGAAGATATTAAAAAAGTGATTGATGAAAAAGGTGAAGAACTAAGTCATGTGGGGATTTATCCTGTTACGGGTGATGGAGTTCTTTACGGTGCATTTATATCGATAGACGGTATTATCTATAATACCGAAATTTCTTCCGGCGAACTTGGTGAGCTCATCAAGTATCTTTCAGGTAAAAATATATACAGTTCATTTCTTTCGTTTAAAGAATCCATAGATTTACTCGGGCTTTGTGACGAGGATAAACTCTTTGACGTAGAAGTTGCAGCTTATCTTGTTAAATACATGAAAAGCTTTTCTTATGATGTTCTTGCAGGCTTTTATCTGGGACTTGATCTTCCGGATGAAAAGACTCTTCTTGGTAAGAAGGAGATAAATGCATTTTCTGTTTTTGATGAAGATATGGTTCGCCTTTTTGCATCTAAAGCCTATGTTGCCGACAGATTATTTGATGTTCTTAGAGAAAAAATAGAGAAGGATGGTCTGTCAAAGCTTTATTATGAAATTGAACTTCCGTGTGAATTTGTACTTAGAGAAATGGAAATTCTGGGAATTGAGCTTAACAAAAAAACTCTGAGTGATTACGGAGAAGAACTGGAAAAAAGAGCCAAAAACCTTGAAAATGAAATATATGCACTTGCCGGTGAAGAGTTTAATATTAATTCCACGAAGCAGCTTGGAGTTATTCTTTTCGAGAAGCTGGGGCTTAAATCAGGAAAAAAGACGAAGACAGGATATTCAACAAACATTGACGTTCTTCTGAAACTCAAAAATGACCATCCGATAATTGATAAGATAATAGAATTCAGAAGTCTTACGAAGCTTCTTTCAACCTACGTTGAAGGACTTCTTTCTGCTGTTTCCGAAGATGGAAGGATACACAGTAAGTTTAATCAGACTATTGCTGCAACAGGAAGACTCAGCAGCACAGAGCCTAATCTGCAGAATATTCCGACCAGAACTGCAGAAGGAAGGGAAATAAGAAAGGCATTTGTTCCTAAAGAAGGTTTTACATTTATTGATGCCGATTATTCGCAGATTGAGCTTAGAGTGATGGCTCATCTTTCAGAGGATAAGGCTCTTATTGATGCATTTAATCAGGGTGACGATATACATGCAATTACTGCTTCGCATGTATTTAAAGTTCCGCTTAGTGAAGTTACAGGTACCCTCAGAAGACGCGCTAAGGCTGTCAACTTTGGCATCATATACGGAATCAGCTCTTTCGGGCTCGGGGAAGATCTTGAAATTTCCAGAAAAGAGGCACAGGGCTATATAGATGAGTATTTTGAAAACTATAAGGGTGTAAAGGAGTTTCTTGATAAAGCTGTAAAAGATGCAAAGGAAAAAGGCTTTGTTTCTACACTTTACGGAAGAAAGAGAGAGATTCCCGAGATTTCATCATCTAATTTTATGCAGAGACAGTTCGGGGAGAGGGTTGCCATGAATTCCCCTATTCAGGGAACGGCTGCCGATATAATTAAGATTGCGATGGTGAATATAAGAAAAGCATTAAAAGATAATAATCTTGAGTCAAAGCTTATTCTTCAGATTCATGATGAACTTTTGATCGAAACAAAACATGGAGAAGAAGAAATCGTTTCTGCACTTCTTAGAGAAGCTATGGAAAATGCCGCATCCCTAAGTGTACCTCTTTTTGTTGATATACATCAGGGCGACAATATGTTTGATGTAAAATAGAGAGGAAACTATGAGAGTTATAGGAATAACAGGACAGATAGGTGCAGGAAAATCATATGTTCTTTCGATTCTTGGAAAGAATAAAGAAAACTATGTGCTTGAAAGTGACAGGCTGGCGAAGGAATTATATAGTTATGGGACTGATCTTTACCGTAAGATTGTCCATGCTTTTGGAAGTGATATAACTATAAAAGAAACCGGGGAAATTGACAGAAAACGCCTTTCAGCCATAGTGTTCAGTGATGAAGAAAGATTGAATAAACTGAACAGTCTGGTTCATCCTGCTGTTAAAAATGAAATTAGAAGACTCATAGAAGAAAAGAGAAAAGAAGGTTATAAAAGGTTCTTTATCGAAGCTGCACTTTTAATTCAGGATGGTTATAAAGAAATATGTGATGAAATCTGGTATGTAACAGCAGATGTGGAGGTCAGGATAGAAAGACTTATTTCATCCAGAGGCTATTCCAGAGAAAAATGCATAAATATTATTAACAGTCAGCCTGATGATGAGTACTATATGGCAGGTTCTGACAGAATTATTCACAATAATGGCTCAACTTACGACTTAAATATGGAACTTCTTGACATTATGTGATATTATATTTTAGGGAATTTTTTCTTAAAGTAATGAAAATCTGCATGTTTGTTGGGGATGCAGGGTTTATTCTAATGGAGAAGGTATATGTCTTCTGAATTTTCTGAAAAGTATTCATATCGTTTCAGGATGATTCATCGGTTTATTTATGCTACTTTTATAGTATTTTTCTTAATACTGTTTATCAGTGGCTTGAATAAGTCAGGTTTTCTTACCCTTTATTTTATTATTTCAGCAGTTTTGTTTCTTGTTACAGATGAATATTTCTTTAAAAAGAATTACGCCATATCGGTAAAGTATTACGAGTATAAGACATTTATTGAACTGGCAATTCTTTCGTGCGGCCTTTTCAAGGATACTGATTCAATGCTTGTTTATATAGCAGTGCTCCTGCTTCAGTTATTCCTGTTTTTTGAGTATGTTGTATTCAATGATATATTTTATGAAAGTCAGCTTACCAATAAAAGACTTATCGGGACAGTTCTTGTCATATTTGGACTTATTGCATTTAACTGGGGTGAATTTAGTACGGAATGGATACTTGTATTCTTTATCGCAGCAGTCCTTTTATTTGCTGTAATGATGAATATTACGGACTATTACGTTAAATCAATAGTTGAATATAATTACAAACTGACAAGTCTTTACTTTACCAATGAAAGTATAGAGGAAGATAACAAGGCTCTCCTTGAATATCAGGAAAAGGTCAAATCAGTCAATAACGAACTGAATCTTCAGAGAATCAACCTGGCAAAGTTAAATAAAGACCTTGAAGATTCTGCAAATGAAATGAGAGCGCTTGTTGATGTCATGAAAGATTTCTCTTCAAACTTTGATGTAAAGAAGAGTATGGAAGTTCTTATCGATAAGATTTATGAAACTAAAGGTGTTGATATGGTTTCATTTTATATTGATAAGGGAGTATTTAAAAATAAAAAGCCTGCAATCTGTACAAAGGGTAAAGAAGAAGATAAGGAATTCTTCGAGAGTATCATGAAGGATATGTATGATATTCTTAAAGAGGATAATGTACTTCAGCCGGTCGTTCTTTCAGGAGCATCAGTTCTTAGACATGAGTATTTCAAGGATAAGGCATATACCGAAGTTGTTCTTTTTCCTGCATTTGAAAATGATGACGTTTACGGGGTTATGCTCTGTGCATCCAAAAAGGTTGATTTCTTTTATAAAGGCTATGCATTTTATGAATCGGCTCTTATCGATTTCTCATCTGTGCTTAAAAGTACGAAGCTTTATATACAGATGGAGGATATGGCAAATATCGATTCACTTACCGGACTTTATAACAGACTTAACTTCAACAATACATTTCCTATTCTCTGTAAGAAGGCTGTCGAAGACAATGAACCTTTTGCAGTTGCTATGATTGATGTGGACAAGTTTAAGGATATAAATGACACGTATGGTCATCTTGCAGGTGATAAAGTTCTTAAGACTATCGGCAGCATACTTAATGAATATTCAAATGCCAATGCCGGAACAGCAGTAAGATACGGAGGTGAGGAGTTTCTTGTTATACTTCCGGGTAAACAGGAAGAAGAGGCATATGAGATTCTTACCGAAATTCACGATAAAATAGCAAGTACGGCTATCGATCATTCAGGAAAGATTATAAGAGTCAATACCAGTATAGGTCTTGCAATTTATCCGGATACCTGCAAAGACATCAACAGAATAGTTGATGCAGCCGATGAAACTATGTATTACAGTAAAAATCATGGCAGAGGCATGCTTCTTGTTAATGGCAAGGAAGTAATGTATGCCAGTAAATATTTAAAACTAGAGGAGTAAGACATGAAAGTTTTAGTTATTAACAGTGGTTCAACTACACTAAAGTATCAGCTTATTGATTCTGTTAGCGAAGAAGTAATGGCAAAAGGAAACTGTGAGAGAATAGGACAGGATCCTAAATTTCCAACACATAAAGAAGCATTTACTTTTGTAATAGATACACTTCTGAATGGAACGATTGCTTCACTTGATGAGATTGATGCGGTAGGTCACAGAGTCGTACATGGCGGTGAGTATTTCAGCCATTCTGTTGTTGTAGATGATGATGTTATAGAAAAAATCGACGAGCTGTCAGATCTTGCACCGCTCCATAATCCGGCAAACCTTCTCGGTATTAAGGCGTGCATGAAGCTCATGCCGGGTGTTCCGAATGTTGCTGTATTTGATACTGCTTTCCATCAGACTATGGAAGAGAAGGCATACATATACGGTATTCCATATGAGTATTATGATAAGTATAAGCTCAGAAAATATGGTTTCCACGGAACAAGCCACAGTTTTGTATCAAAAAGATCCATAGAACTTCTCGGAAAACCTGCTGAAGATACTAAGATAATCGTCTGCCACCTCGGCGGAGGAGCAAGTATAAGTGCCGTAAAGGGCGGAAAGTCAGTAGATACATCCATGGGACTTACACCGCTTGAAGGACTTATCATGGGTACCAGAAGTGGAAGTATTGATCCGGCAGTTGTTCAGTATATCGCTGATAAAGGGGATAAATCCATTGATGATGTAATGACCATACTTAACAAAAAGTCAGGTATCTACGGGCTTTCAGGAGTTTCTGCTGATTTCAGAGATATAGAGGCCGGATATATAGACGGCGACCCTAAATGCACACTTGCATTTAAAGCTTTCTGTTATCAGATAGTTAAGACTGTAGGCGGATATATAGCTGCAATGAATGGCGTTGATATGATCAGCTTTACGGCAGGAATTGGTGAACATGATTCCCTTGTACGTAAGGAAATCCTTTCATACTTTGGATATCTCGGAATAGAGCTTGACGAGGCTGCAAATGATAAAAATGGTGAGATTATGATTTCCACACCGGATTCAAAGGTTAAGGTGTATGTAATTCCAACCAATGAAGAACTTGCCATATGCCGTGAGACTGTGGAACTTGTGAAAAAGTCTTAAAAATAATAGTTGACAATTACGATACACATAAGTATAATGAGCAAAGTGTGATTTTCCGAGGAGGTGGAAAAAGTGTCAATTTGTCCAAAAGGTAAGATATCAAAAGCAAGAAGAGATAAAAGAAGAGCAAACTGGAAGATGACTGCTCCAAATCTTGTAAAGTGCAGCAAGTGCGGCGAGCTTATGATGCCTCATAGAGTTTGCAAAAACTGTGGCGCATACAACAAGAAAGAAATCATAGCTGTTGATTAATTGCTATTATTCTTGTGATTTGAAATTAAAAGTGATTTTAACGGAACCTGCATTATATGCAGGTTCTTTTTTGCTTTCTCAGCCTTTAAATGAGGGCTTTTTTTCTTGTATAGAGTGACTTACTATGATAAAATAAACTCCGTATGTGACTGGGATAGACACATTATAAGTGAGATTAAAATTTGAGGTGAAGAACATGAATGATGATTTTCTATGTATTGCTATAGATGCTCTTGGAGGAGATAATGGACCTGCTACTGTTGTTAAGGGAGCTGTTACAGGTGTTAATGAGAATCCAAGTGTTAAGATATACCTTTGCGGAAATGAAGAAAAGTTAAATGAAGAGCTGTCTTTATACGATTATGATAAGAACAGAATAGTTGTTACCAATGCTACTGAGGAGATAACAACACATGAGCATCCTGTTGAGGCTGTAAGAACCAAGAAGGATTCTTCAATGGTAGTTGCTCTTAAGCTTGTAAAAGACGGAATATGTAAGGCGTTTATTTCATCCGGAAGTACAGGTGCCATCCTTGCCGGTGGTCAGTTTGTTGTAGGACGCGCTAAAGGTGTTAAGAGAACGCCGCTTGCTCATATGCTTCCTACAAGTAAGGAACCTTCACTTCTTCTTGACTGCGGTGCAAATGTAGATGTTAAACCGGAAGTACTTGTACAGTTTGCCAAGATGGGTTCAATCTATATGGAAAACGTAGTGGGTAAGAAGAATCCAACAGTTGCAATTGTAAATATAGGTACTGAAGAAGAAAAGGGAAATGCTCTTGTTAAAGCTACTATTCCACTTTTAAAAGAAGCAAAGGACATCAACTTTATCGGATGCATAGAGTCAAGAGAGATTCCTAACGGAAAGGCAGATGTTGTTGTTGCCGAAGGATTTGTCGGGAATACGATAATCAAGCTTTATGAAGGGCTTTCAAAAATGCTTCTTAAAGAGATTAAGGGAGCGATGATGAGCAGCTTTTCAAGTAAGATAGGAGCAGTTCTTATAAAGAAATCCCTTAAGAATACGCTTTCAAGGTTTAATGCGAGAAATGCCGGAGGAGCACCGCTTCTCGGACTTAAAGGTCTTGTAGTAAAGATACACGGCAACTCCAAAGAGGATGAGGTTATATCTGCTATAAAGCAGTGTATAGAGTTTATAGATAAGGATGTTTCTGGCAAGATCATAGAAGGCCTTAGCCAGGAGATTGAGGCTGAAAATGATGACATACAAAACTAACGATTACACAGAAATCGAAAATAAGATAGGGTATAAATTTAAAGATACCAATAATCTTGATATTGCGTTTACACATAAATCATTTGCAAATGAGTGTAAGCTTAAAGACATACATTCATATGAAAGATATGAATTTCTCGGAGATGCCATTCTGGAGTTTCTTACCAGCAGAGAACTGTTCAAGAGATATCCGGATATGCCTGAAGGAGAGCTTACAAAACTCAGAGCGAGTCTTGTATGTGAGATGTCATTGTCGCAGATATCAAGAGACCTCGGTTTCGGAGCATTTCTTTATCTGAGCAAGGGAGAGGAGCTTACGGGAGGCAGAGACAGGAATTCGATTCTTTGTGACCTCTTTGAATCTGTGCTTGGAGCCATCTATCTTGATGGAGGTATAAGACCTGCTGCAAAGTTCGTAAACCGTTTCCTTCTTTCCGATATAGACAGTCATAGTGTGTTTTATGATGCCAAGTCTATTCTTCAGGAATATTCACAGAGAAAGAATATACCTCTTAGCTATGAGCTTGTTAAGGAAACAGGTCCCGATCATAACAAGACTTACACTGTGTGTGTAATTCTTGGTGACAGAAAGTATGCAACAGCCGAAGGGCATACCATAAAGTCAGCCGAACAGCTTGCGGCACATTCTACTATAATTGAACTAAATGATAAGGATATGGAAGTTTAGAAATGTATTTAAAGAGTATTGAGGTTAATGGATTTAAATCATTCGCTAACAGAATGATATTTAAGTTTGATAAGGGAATAACCGGGATTGTTGGTCCTAACGGTTCAGGTAAGAGTAATGTAGCTGATGCCGTAAGATGGGTTCTTGGTGAGCAGAGCGCAAAAAATCTCCGTGGTTCCAAGATGGAGGATGTTATATTCTCGGGAACAGAAAACAGAAAGCCACAGGGTTCTGCCTATGTTGCTATAACACTTGATAATTCGGATCATTCACTTCCAATTGACTTTACAGAAGTAACTGTTGCCAGAAGAGTTTACCGTTCGGGTGAAAGTGAGTATCTTATAAATGGAAATGTAAGCCGTCTCAAGGATGTAACCAGACTTTTCTTTGATACAGGTATAGGTAAAGAGGGATATTCCATCATTGGACAGGGTAAGATCGAACAGATCCTTTCCGGTAAGCCGGATGAAAGAAGAGAGCTTTTTGATGAAGCTGCAGGTATTGTTAAGTATAAGAAGAATAAGATAGCAACTGAGAAGCAGCTTGAGGCAGAGCATGTTAATCTTAATCGTATAAATGATATAGTAAGAGGCCTTGAGGAAAGAATAGAGCCACTTAGAAAACAGTCTGAAACGGCTAAAAAGTACCTTGCTGAAAAGGAAGAACTCCGTCGTCTTGAAGTCGGTTCATTTCTTCTTGAGATTGACAGTATAGAAGCAAGGATTGATGAAAATCAGAGCAAGTATGATATCGTAAATGCCGATAAAGAAAGACTCGAAAAAGAATTTGAAGAGACAAAACAGCTGTATGACGAGGTTGAGAAGACTATAGAGTCACTTGACAGAACTATAGATGAGATAAAGGAACTCGTTAATACACGTAATCTTGAGAATGAGCGTGCAGAAGGCAAAATAAATGTCTTTAATGAGAGAATTGCATCTGCAGACGCAAGTAAGCAGTCCATAATCCTTGAGATTGAAAGAGTTAAGGGAGAGCTAAAGAGACTTAATTCTGAACATGAGGAAAAGGAAAAGGCTAAAGAAAGCACGCTCGAAAAATTAAATAACGAAAAGAAGAATGAAGAAAAATTAAAGAAGGCTGCTGAAGAAGCCGAAAATAAGGTTTCAGAAACGGCACAGGCTATTGAAGATGCAAAGGGCGCTATAATTGACTTCATGAGTGAAGGCGGAGAACTTAAGGAAAAAGTTGCAAGATATGACGCCATGCTTGAGAATATCAGTCTTCGTAAGACCGAGCTTAACTCACTGTATCTTCAGAATAAGTCGGATGAAATGAAGGAAAAGGCTGAGAAAGAAAAGTATACTCTCGGTCTTAAAAATGTTGAATTATCTATTAAAGAATATACAGGCAGGCTTGAAAAGTCAGAGAGCTCACTTCGTGAGAAGACTGACAAGTATAATGCCGTAAAGCAGGATATTAATAAATACAACCAAAGCATAATCAGTCTTAAATCAAGATATGAAGCGCTTCGTAATCTGACCGAAAGATACGAAGGCTACGGCCTAAGTATTAAAAAGATTATGGAGAAGAAGGCTGAGAAGAAGGGTATAGTCGGAGTTGTTGCCGATATAATTAAGGTTGATCAGGATTATGAAACAGCTGTAGAAACGGCTCTTGGCGGAAGTATCCAGAACATTGTTACACTTGATGATAAAACAGCCAAGGATATGATCTTTTATCTTAAATCCAATAAACTCGGCCGTGCTACATTTCTTCCTGTTTCATCTGTTACAGGCAGAAGTATTGATGCAGTTGACGTACTTAAGGAAAACGGAATAGTAGGAGTTGCATCAAAGCTTGTTAAGACAAAGAAAGAGTATCAGAATATAATCGAAAATCTTCTGGGAAGAACCATAGTTGCAGATAATATCGATACTGCAACAAAGGTTGCCAAAAAGTATCACCAGTCACTCAGAATCGTAACTCTTGAAGGTGAGCTTATTAATCCGGGTGGATCCATGACGGGAGGTGCATTCAGGAATAAAAGCAACCTTCTTGGACGTAACAGAGAACTTGAAGAGATTCAAAAAGAAATCGCAAGTTCTACAGCTGCATTCCAAAAAGCCAGAGAAGAAGAGGCGTCTCTTAAGATGAAGAGAGAATCTCTTAAAGAAGAGATTGAGAGATATAATTCCGAACTGCATAAACTGTCTATTGAAAAGAATACAGTCACGCTTTCTCTTTCAACTGTAAATGAAAAGCTTCTTTCCATAGAAAATTCATTTGCGAGAGTTAAGAGAGAGAATGAAGAACTTGATGTTCAGGTGAAGGATATTACGGATAATAAAGCCGAGCTTTTTGACAGTGAGAAGAAACAAAAGAAGGCTATGGAAGAAAAACAAAAGCTTGTTTCAGTTCTTGAAGGAAAGCTTGAGGACTATAGACTTAAGAGAAAAGATGCCGATGATAAGGCAAAAGACGCAACGCTCATTGTTAATTCGATTGTTCAGGAAAAGAACTTCAGTGAGTCGGAAATCTCCCGTATCGATGAAGATATAAAGCGTTATAATAATGAACTTTCAATGTATAATGAAAGACTTGAGGGACAGGACAAGGAAAATGGTCAGCTTGAAAAGGATATAGCCGAAACAAGAAAGAATATCGATCTTAATAATAAGATCATTAAAGAAAGAACCATCAAGCTTGAAGAACTCTATAAGAAAAAGGAAAAGGTAAATGAAGATCATAAGGACTTCATAAGTAAGAGAGAAAATCTTTCCAAGGAAATCAACGGTCTTGATAAATCATCATTTACACTTGCCGCAAACATAGAAAAGCAGAACGAGAAGAAAGATGAACTTCTTAATTATATGTGGGAGGAGTATGAACTCACAAGAAGCAGTGCAAAGGATCTTGGAATCACTGTGAGTGGAGAGCTTCCTCAGATTAAGAAGGACATTACAGCTGTTCGTAACAGGATTAAAGCACTCGGTGATGTTAATGTAGGTTCTATAGAAGAATATAAAGAAGTCGGGGAAAGGTATGAATTCCTCAGCGGACAGAGGGATGATATAGTTAAGTCGGAAGAGAATCTTAAGAATATCATTGCAGAACTTGATAAGAAGATGAAGGAAACTTTCTCTGAAAAATTTGCTGAGATTGAGACCATGTTCGGTAAAGTCTTCAGGGAACTCTTCGGAGGTGGTAAGGCGAGTCTTTCTCTTGTAGATGAAGAGAATATACTCGAAACAGGTATCATTATAAATGCTCAGCCGCCGGGAAAGAAACTTCAGAATATGATGCAGCTGTCGGGTGGTGAGAAGTCGCTTACAGCTATAGCACTTCTCTTTGCAATTCAAAGTCTTAAGCCTTCACCATTCTGTCTGCTTGATGAGATTGAGGCTGCCCTTGATGATCCGAATGTAAAGAGATTTGCCAAGTATCTTAACAGACTTACTAAGGATACGCAGTTTATAGTTATTACGCATAGAAAAGGAACTATGGAATGTGCTGATGTACTTTATGGAATCACTATGCAGGAGAAGGGTGTTTCCACACAGGTTTCAGTCAGCATGATTGAAGAAGGACTTGCCGGATAGGAGGAGCTTATGGGATTTTTTCAAAAATTAAAAGAAGGACTTTCCAAAACCAGAGAGAGCATTTCAAATGTATTTAAGGTTTCCGAAATTGATGATGATTTCTACGATCAGCTTGAAGAAACACTTATCATGTCTGATATGGGTTTTGAAACGACGGAAAAAGTCATTGATGATGTTAAGGAACAGGTTAAGAAGTTTCATATTAAGGATGCCAAGGAATGTCGTGAGCTTATCATTAATAATCTCAGGGATCAGATGAATGTTGATGACAGTGCATACGATTTTGAAGATAAAAAGACAGTTGTTCTTGTTATCGGTGTCAATGGCGTAGGCAAGACTACATCCATAGGAAAGCTTGCTGCTCAGTATAGGAACAGAGGTAAGAAAGTGCTTATAGCTGCCGCAGATACATTCAGAGCTGCTGCTATAGATCAGCTAAAGACATGGGCTGAAAGGGCAATGGTTGATATTATTGCCGGAAATGAAGGTTCGGATCCTTCTGCTGTTGTATATGATGCGGTTTCAGCCATGAAGGCTAGAAATACGGACATACTTCTTATAGATACAGCAGGACGTCTTCATAATAAGAAAAATCTTATGGACGAGCTTGGAAAGATGAGAAGGATTATAAGCAGAGATTACCCTGAGGTGAATGTTGAAACACTTATTGTTCTTGATGGTTCAACAGGGCAGAATGCTCTTCAGCAGGCAAGAGAGTTTGGCAATGTGACAGAAATTAACGGTATAATCCTTACCAAACTTGATGGAACAGCTAAAGGTGGTGTTGCAATCGCCATTGAAGCAGAACTTTCAGTGCCTGTTAAGTATATCGGTGTAGGTGAAAAGATTGATGATCTGCAAAGGTTTGATCCGGGTGATTATATAACAGCTCTTTTTGCTGACTTTACTCTCGATTCTGATATGGACCGAATAGTAAATGCAAATTATGAAGAGATCCCGAGGGATGATGATCTTTTTGATATTGAATGATTTATATATTACGATTTATTTAAATATCGATGTGTATGATATTTAATAAATCTGAATACTGATGTTTGTATAGAAATGGAAAAAAATATGGATAAGATTACTATCGAAAAATGTGAGCAGGCTTATGAGATTGTATCTAAAGTGGCTCAGAAAACGGGACTGGTTGAAAGTGAGTTTCTTTCAAAACAGACCGGAAACAAGGTTTATCTTAAACCTGAAAATATGCAGGTTACAGGTGCTTATAAGATAAGAGGTGCATATTATAAGATAAGTCAGCTTTCTGATGAAGAGAGAAAAAGAGGACTTATTACTGCATCTGCCGGAAATCACGCTCAGGGCGTTGCTTATGCTGCAAGAGAGTTTGGAGCCAAGGCTGTTATAGTTATGCCTGTTACAACTCCTCTGATCAAGGTAAACAGGACTAAAGCTTACGGTGCAGAAGTTATTCTTTACGGTAATGTTTATGATGAATCCTGTGAGCATGCACTTAAACTTGCTGAAGAGAATGGATATACATTCATTCATCCTTTTGATGACCTTGAAGTTGCAACAGGTCAGTCTACCGTTGCAATGGAGATAATTAAGGAACTTCCTTTTGTTGATACAATTCTTGTACCGATAGGTGGAGGCGGACTGGCGACCGGAGTTTCTACTCTTGCAAAGATGCTTAATCCCAAGATTAAGGTTATAGGTGTTGAACCTGCGGGTGCCAATTGTATGCAGCTGTCACTTGAAAAGGGTAAAGTTACAACTCTTTCCGGCGTTAACACAATAGCTGACGGTACTGCCGTAAAGACTCCGGGAGAAAAGATTTTCCCTTACATACAGGAAAACCTTGATGAGATTATCACTGTAGAAGACAGTGAGCTTATCGTTTCATTTCTTGATATAATTGAAAATCATAAGATGATAGTTGAGAACAGCGGGCTTCTTACTGTAGCTGCTCTTAAGCATCTTGAACCTGCCGGCAAGAAGGTTGTTTCAATTCTTTCCGGCGGTAATATGGATGTTATTACACTTTCATCTGTTGTTCAGCATGGACTTATTGCGAGAAGTCGTATATTTACCGTTTCTGTGCTTCTGCCTGATCTTCCGGGACAGCTTGTAAAGGTCTCAAGTCTTATAGCGGAAAAGAACGGAAATATAATCGAGCTTGAGCATAATCAGTTTGTATCACTTAACAGAAATGCCGCGGTTGAACTGGTTATTACTATCGAAGCATTTGGTCCTGAACATAAGGAAGAAATCATGAAGGTTCTTTCGGAAAACGGTTACAGACCTATTGATAAGAGCCCTAAAGCAAAAATATAGATACGGAGATGTCCGGTTGAAGATGATGAATATAGCATCGGGAAGCAGTGGCAACTGTACATTTATAGGTACGGATGATGGCTCGCTTCTTATAGATGCTGGAATTAGTATGAAAAGAATCGAAGAGGGACTTAATACTGCATCTATGACCCTTAGAGACATAGATGCAATATTTATTACTCACGAGCATACAGATCATATAAAAGGTCTTAAAGCTGTCAGCAGAAAATACGAGATACCGATATATCTGACAGGCGGTACATATAATGCTATGAAATACATTTCCAATGTACGTGATATCGACGATGAACTGTTTTCGGTAATAGGTTCCGACTCAGAAGTTGCTATAAGAGATATGGTTGTCAGAAGTAAGTCTATATCTCATGATGCTGCAGAACCTGTGTGTTACAGTGTGACTGATGGAAAGAAGAAGGTTTCTGTAGCGACTGATCTGGGAATGTATGATGCTTCCACAGTAGAGTTTCTGTATGACTCGGATATGATGCTCCTTGAGGCAAATCACGACGTCCGTATGCTTGAAACAGGGCCTTATCCTTATCATTTAAAGAAAAGGATACTTGGCAGTAAAGGGCATCTTTCAAATGAATCGTGCGGGAAGATGTTACTCGAACTTTTACATCCTCATGTAAAAAAAGTCATGCTGGGGCATCTTAGCAGGGAGAATAATTTTCCTGAACTGGCATTTGAATCTGTTAAAAATGAAGTGCTTGAAAGCCCGTTTATCGATGATGTGAGAGATATAGGTCTATCTGTTGCAAAAAGAGACATGTGCAGTGGCATTTTTGAGTGCTGATATATATAATGCTTTTACCCTATGTAAATGCATTTACATAAATATAATTTATCAATATTGAAAGGGTGTTTGATATGAACAGAACCATTATAACTGTTATAGGAAAAGATACTGTAGGTATTATAGCAAAGGTGTGCAATTACCTTGCCGGGAACAATATCAATATTCTTGATATTACCCAGACTACCATGCAGGGATATTTCAATATGATGATGCTTGTTGATACAGCTGCTACAGTTAAATCTCATGACGAGATAGCATCTGAACTTAGCAGTCTTGGTCATGAGATAGGTGTTGAGATTAAGACTCAGAAAGAAGAAATCTTCAACATGATGCATCGTATTTAAGGAGGGTTCTCATGATAACATTAAACGAAGTCTTAGAGACCAATGAAATGGTCCGCAAGATGAATCTGGATGTAAGAACTATAACCATGGGGATAAGCCTTCTTGATTGTGTTGGTTCTGATCTGAAATCTACTTGTGATAATATTTACAAAAAGATTACTGAAAGTGCGAAAGATCTCGTTGCTACCGGAAATGAAATATCAAAGATGTACGGGATTCCGATAGTGCATAAGAGAATATCTGTTACGCCTATTGCTTTAGTCGGCGGATCGGTATGTAAAAGCCCTCTTGATTTTGCGATGATAGCAAAGACACTTGATGCGGCTGCCGAGAAAGTAGGGGTAAATTTTATCGGTGGTTATTCGGCACTGGTTTCAAAAGGAATGACCGAAGCTGACAAAATGCTTATAGAATCTATCCCTGAGGCACTTGCCGGTACAAATCTTGTCTGCAGTTCGGTTAACTGTGGTTCGACTAAGACCGGAATAGATATGGACGCAATAAAGCTCATAGGTGAAAAGATAAAGGAAACAGCTGAGCTTACTAAGGAAAATGATTCCATCGGATGTGCCAAGTTTGTGTGTTTCTGTAATGCTCCTGATGATAATCCATTTATGGCAGGGGCATTTCACGGAGTTACTGAAGGCGACCGGGTTATAAATGTTGGAGTCAGCGGGCCGGGTGTTGTAAAGTCCGTCCTTGAGGGGATGGAGAAAGCATCATTTGAAGAGCTTTGCGAAACCATTAAAAAGACAGCCTTTAAGATCACACGAGTTGGTCAGCTGGTTGCAAAAGAGGCATCAAAGAGACTTGGAGTTCCGTTTGGTATAGTCGATCTGTCTCTTGCTCCTACGCCTGCAGTAGGAGATTCGGTTGCTGATATTCTCTGTGAAATAGGCCTTGAATATGCAGGTGCACCCGGAACAACTGCTGCGCTTGCACTGCTTAATGATCAGGTGAAAAAAGGCGGAATTATGGCTTCATCTTACGTAGGAGGATTGTCTGGTGCATTTATTCCTGTTTCCGAGGATCAGGGTATGATAGATGCCGTTAATGCAGATGCGCTTACCATAGAGAAGCTTGAAGCGATGACATGTGTATGCTCTGTAGGACTTGACATGATCGCAATTCCGGGAGATACAAAAGCCACGACAATTTCAGGTATCATTGCCGATGAAATGGCTATAGGTATGATAAATCAGAAAACTACAGCTGTAAGAATCATTCCGGTTATAGGAAAGTCAGTCGGTGATACTGTAGAGTTCGGCGGACTTCTCGGAAGTGCTCCGATAATGAAAGTAAATCCATATTCATGTGATGTATTTGTAAACAGAAAAGGGCGTATACCGGCTCCGGTACACAGCTTTAAGAATTAAAATAGTGAGGTTTAACATGTCAGAACTTTTCCTGTCTGATGAAATTCTGATGTCAGTAGAAAAACCGTCGAGATACATCGGTCATGAGATAAACATGGTTGAGAAAGATATAAATAACGTAGATATAAGGTTTGCGCTCTGCTTTCCTGATGTTTATGAAATCGGTATGTCTTATCTCGGTATACAGATTCTCTATGATATGTTTAATAAGAGAAATGATACATATTGTGAGAGAGTGTATTCTCCATGGCCTGATCTTGACAAAAAACTAAGAGAAGAGGATATCCCTCTTTTTACACTTGAAAGTCAGTCTCCTGTCAGGGATGCTGACTTTTTGGGTATTACAATTCAATATGAAATGTGTTATACAAACATACTTCAGGTGATCGAACTCTCGAAGATTCCGCTTTTTAGTAAGGATAGAACTAAAGCAGACCCTATAGTTATAGGCGGCGGGCCGTGTACTTATAATCCGGAACCTATAGCTGACTTTTTTGATATGTTCTATATAGGTGAGGGAGAAGTCAGTTATGATAAGCTTTTTGACTTATATAAGAGATATAAGAAAACTGATATGACGCGGGAAGAGTTCCTTCATGAGGCTGCAAAGCTGGATGGTATATATGTACCTTCAATGTTTGAAGTCACGTATAATGATGACGGAACCATTTACTCTTACGAAACAAAGTATGACGATATTCCAAAGAGAGTTAAAAAGGTTATAGTGACTGATTTTAACAGTGTTCCTTATCCTCTTAAGCCTGTTGTACCTTATCTTAGAGCGACACAGGACAGAGTAGTGCTTGAAGTTATGCGCGGGTGTATAAGAGGCTGCAGATTCTGCCAGGCAGGAATGATCTACAGACCAACACGTATGAAAAAAGCTTCCATGCTCATGGAATATGCAGATACTCTTGTTAAGAATACAGGCTATGATGAGATAAGCCTAAGCTCACTTTCTACAAGTGATTACGATGAACTTCCTGAGCTTATCAATTATCTTATAGATAATTTCAAAGATAAACATATAAATGTATCACTTCCTTCACTTAGAATCGATGCATTTTCGCTTGATGTAATGAGTAAGGTTCAGGATATAAGAAAGGTATCGCTTACATTTGCACCGGAAGCCGGCTCGCAAAGGCTTAGGGATGTTATAAACAAGGGACTTACAGAGGAGGTTATTCTGTCCGGTGCGAAGCAGGCTTTCAGCGGTGGATGGAATAAGGTCAAACTATATTTCATGATGGGGCTTCCGACGGAAACACTGGAAGATGTCGAGGGGATTGCGACACTTTCTGAAAAGATCACCGAGCTATACTTTGAGACTGTACCTAAGGAGGAAAGAGTAGGTTCTGTCCAGATTACTGCATCAGCCGCATACTTTGTTCCGAAACCTTTTACCCCTTTTCAATGGGCGCCTATGTTAGACCGTGCAACCTATCTTGAACATGCATATCATGTAAAAGATACTATCAATCAGCAGCTTAACAAGAAGAGAATTAAGTTCGCTTATCACGATGAGGATATTTCGATAATTGAGGCGGTATTTGCAAGAGGTGACAGAAGACTTTCACGACTTATCCTTGATGTATATAAAAAAGGACAGATATTTGATGCATGGACAGAATTCTTCCATATGGAGAATTATCTTACAGCTTTTGAAGAAGATGGTATCGATCCTAAGTTTTATACAGAAAGAGAAAGAGATATAGACGAAGTATTCCCTTGGGATCATATTGATGCGGGAGTCTCAAAGCAATTCCTTAAAAATGAATGGCTTAGGGCTAAGGAAGGAAAGATTACCGAAAACTGCCGGGATAAATGTAACGGCTGCGGTGCAGCTTCATTCGGCTGTGGAATATGTTTTAAAAAGTAGAAGAAAATATGAGAATAAGAGTAAAATACACAAAAACAGGACCACTACGTTATATAAGTCATCTTGATCTGATGAGATATTTTCAGAAAGCGATAAACCGTGCAGGGCTTGATATAGCCTACAGTACAGGTATGAGTCCTCACCAGATTATATCATTTGCAGCGCCCATGCCTGTCATGATGACATCAGAAGGCGAATACTTCGATGCAGAGTTTAATTCGGTAACCACAGCTTCTGATATGGTTCGCCGTTTTAATGAAACAGCATCGCCATTTGCACTTATGAAGGATATAGTAATTCTTCCTGATGATGCAGTTAATTCCATGGCAGCAGTCACGGCATCCGATTATGTTGTGACATTTACTAAAAGTAAGAGTAATGAAAAAGAAATTGAATCTAAAAATTCGGATAATCCTGATAAAGTATTTACTGAGAATTGCGTCGCAAATTCAATAATTGATCGTGTGGATAGTGTAAAAGAAATAGACAGCATTGAAATAGTGAAGAAGACCAAGAAGAGTGAGAAAGTGGTAAATATCAGACCGCTTATCTATGATATAAAGGCTATAGATGACGATAAGATATACATGCTTCTTGCAACCGGTAGTAAAGATAATCTTAAGGCGGAGCTGGTAATGGAAGCTCTATATAGCATGGCCGGAATTCCATATAACAGATTCGACTTTAATCTTCATAGGCTTGAAACTTATATGACAGACGAAAAAGGGGATTTTAAAAGCCTGCTTTCGGCAGGGAAAAGCTTTTAAGGAATTATTGGATAATTTGTATAATTTCGCACCTCAATATTGACAAAAATTACCTCTAATTCTATAATATAAGCGTGAAGGGAATTGTTTCTTTAATATTTCCCTTTTATGATTTTCTTGCTAAATGAGGAAGGAGTAGATATGGGTTTATTTGGTTTTGGTAGTAAGAGCACCGAGCTTCAATGCCCGTTCTGTAAGAGCAGAAATGTTTCCACAACTGAATCTGTTGCCGCAAATGGACCAAAATATATATGTTACAACTGCGGAAAGTACTTTTCAATGAAGAAGTAACGGGGTAATTCATGGAAGCAAGTGTGGTAATAACTAAATATCACGGATGTAAGATGGGTTTTGTGTTTGAAGATATGATTCTTACCAATACCCATCTTTTTTCTGATGAGAGTAAGGTTGGAAATATATACACTGCAAGAGTTGATAAAAAGATATTAAATATAGATGCTGCTTTCCTTGATATTGGGGAAAGTGATCCTGTTTACTACCAGATTTCGGAGTTTAAAAATAGACATATAAAACTGCATGGAAGTAAAAGCGATGACCTGAAAACAGGGGGCACTATTCTTGTTATGATAGATAAAGATGCAGCAGGAACTAAGAAAGGCGTTGCAACAGCTGATATATCACTTTCCGGAAATGATGTAATAGTAAATACAAGTGGCAGCATTGGCGTTTCACATAAGATTAAGGATCCTGAAATAAAAGATTTACTTAAAAAGAGACTTACGGAAGCAGTCTTATCGGTTCCTATAAATAATAAAGACATTAACTATGGTGTCATTGCCAGAACTTCATCAGGCAGTAAAGACGTAGAAACAGTTGCAGAGGAGACCATAATATTATTACGTAAACTAGATGATATTATTAGCAGGTCAAAATTCTGTACACCCGGTCAGCTTATGTATAAAAAAGAGGATTCTTACGTTTCATTTATTAAAGAAGTGAAAAGAAGATACCCTGATAAAAGTATTAGTGTATATACGGACGATGCATTTGTATATGATATACTGAAAGATATATATAAGACACCTGATTCAGATTTGTATTCATTCAATACTTTAGACAGTATAAATGTATCGCTTTTTACTGATAATTTGACCAACCTTATAAATATATATAATATAGAAAAACAGATGGAAAGAGCGCTTAGCCGTAAAGTGTATATTAGCTCAGGAGCTGAACTGGTTATTGACAGAACAGAAGCCGCCACGGTTATAGATGTTAATTCATCAAAAGCCATAAAGGGACGTGACAGGGATGATTTTATACTTAGTTTAAATATGAAAGCGGCGACAGCTATAGCAAAGGAACTTGTTCTTAGGAATATTTCAGGTATAATCATTATTGATTTTGTAAATATGAAAAAAAGTGATGACTATAAGAAACTTATAAATCATCTTAATAATGAAATATCTAAAGATCCGATAAGATGTTCATATGTTGATACAACAGCTCTCGGACTAGTTGAATTGACAAGGAAAAAGACCAGAAAAAGTTTGTATGAAATCATGAAAAATATTTAAATTCCACTTGAAATCTGTGTTTTACTGTGCTATTATCTTATAGCTGTTTTAAAGAGATGGTCCGCTGTATCAATTATTTGATAGTAAGAACGTCTGTAATAATATTATGGAGGTCTTTTGATATGAACAAAAGTGAAATTATTAAGAGCATTGAAAATGCTGAACTTAGAGAGACACCTCTCGAGTTTAATGTAGGTGATACTGTCAGAGTATCAGCTAAAATCAAGGAAGGTAACAGAGAAAGAATTCAGGTATTTGAAGGTACTGTTATCAAAGTTCAGGGAACCGGTTCAAGACAGACATTTACAGTTAGAAAGAATTCTAACGGTGTCGGCGTTGAGAAGACATGGCCTGTTAACTCACCACTTGTTGAGAAGGTTGATGTTGTAAGACGTGGTAAAGTAAGACGTGCAAAGCTTTATTATCTCCGTGATAGAGTAGGTAAGGCTGCTAAGGTAAAAGAAATCGTCAAATAATAAAAAAGTTTTGACTGGAGTAAAGATTTGCTCCAGTCATTTTAATATGTGTTATGAAGACAAGAAGAAATGTAGTTGAGATTAAATTTAATAAAGAAAAAGAAACTGAGAAAAAAAAGTCTCTTATGGGACGGTTTTTTGACGCTTTTATATTTATATTTTTTGCAGCTGTACTTGGCTATGTTTTTGTTACCTTCTTTTTCCAGACTCTTCATATAAATGGCTCGTCTATGGATAAAACACTGGTTGATGGTGATACTGTGGTGATTAACAAGTTTCAGTATAAAGTATCAAAGATTAAAAGAGGCGACATCATTGCAATTAAAGGTACGGACAGTGTTTATTATGATGTAAAAAGAGTGGTGGCTCTTCCCGGTGATACTGTTCAGATTATTGGTGGTAAGCTCATAGTTAATGGCAAAAAAACCGAAATTGATACTTTTTCTGAAGGTTTTGTTTATTCAGGACTCGCAGAGAAAAAACTGACTCTCAAGAATAAAGAATATTTTGTTCTGGGTGATAATACAAAGAACAGTATTGATTCCAGATATTCAAATATAGGCAATATTCAGGAAACAGATATTAAAGGCAAGGTTGTCTTTAAGAGAAATGAAGAAGGAAAGTTTGAAAAGATATATTAGAAATTATGAGTGAAGGTAAGAATATTCAGTGGTATCCGGGTCATATGACAAGTGCTCGTCGTATGATGGAGGAAAATGTAAAGTTAATAGATATAGTAATTGAGATACTCGATGCCAGAATTCCCTACAGCAGCAGAAATCCCGATATTGATAAGCTTGCAAAGAATAAATTCAGACTCATCATTCTTAATAAAAAAGATATGGCAGATATGGCTGTAACAGATAAATGGATTTCTTTTTATGAAGAAAAGGGGATTAAATGCATTTCACTTGATGCCAGAAATAAAAAAGCTGTAAAAAAGGTTCTTGATGTAGTTAATGAAGTATGCAGGGATAAGATAGAACGAGACAGAAAGAGAGGCATGGTTGACAGACCGATCAAGGCTATGATAGTCGGAATACCAAATTCCGGAAAGTCAACCTTTATAAATACATTTGCCGGTAAAACATATGCAAAGACAGGCAATAAGCCCGGAGTTACAAGAGGAAAGCAGTGGATAAGATCCGGTAAAGGAATGATGCTTCTTGACACACCGGGTATTCTGTGGCCTAAGTTTGAAGATCAGAGAGTAGGGCGTCTTCTTGCAATTACAGGGGCAGTTAATGATGATATACTGGAAATGTCTGAAATTTCTGTAAATCTTATCAAATATATGCAAAAATACTATTGCAATAACCTTACCGAAAGATATAAAATTACAGAGGATATGTCTGCTGAAGATGCACTTATGGCTGTGGCAGATATCAGAAAATGTATAAAAAAGGGTGGAGAGGCAGACCTTGGCAGAGCGGCAAGAATTGTTATAGACGATATGAGAAGTCTTAAGCTTGGAAGGGTTACTCTCGAAAGACCTGATGACATAAAGGAGTAAATGTTTTGAGCAAAGAGAACATGGATAATATTGCAGAGAATGCTGAAGAAAGTTTTGAAAAAGTAAATGAAGAAACTGCTCAAACTGAGTCAGCTGTAAATGATACATCTGAAAATGAGCCTGATGTAGCTTCTATCCTTGCCGGTGAAGCTGATGAAGACAGAGATCTTCTTAAAGAAATGAAGCAGAAGGCTAAAGAAGAAAAGAGGGCTCTTAAAGAAAAGCTGAAGGAAGAAAAAAGAGCAGCTAAAGAAGAGAAGAAAAAGAAGAAAGCTGATGATTCCGATGACATTAATATAGTCAAGGATCTTATTTCTATCTTTATATATATGCTTATAGTAGTTATCCTCTGCCTTCTTATCATAACCTTTGTTGGACAGAGAACAACAGTTAACGGTGATTCGATGAATCCGACTCTTGAAAATGGAGACAATCTGTGGATTGATAAGCTTGCATATAAGATAGGTGAACCTGAAAGATATGATATAGTAGTTTTCCCTGAACAGGATGTATTCTATATTAAGAGAATCGTCGGACTTCCGGGAGAGACTGTAAGGATTGATGAAGACGGCAATCTCTTTATTAATGAACAGCTTATGGAAGATCCTTATTCACAGATCAGAATGACCAGTGCCGGTGATGTCGGAGGAGATGGCATAAAGCTTGGTGAAGGTGAGTATTTTGTTCTGGGTGATAACAGAAATAACAGCCATGACAGCCGTGATCAGAATGTAGTTGGTAATATCACAAAGAAAAGAATCACAGGCAAGGCGGTATTCAGACTTACGCCATTCAGTAAATTCGGTAAGCTTAAAAAGGCGGAACAGTAAAATTTATATCAGCACCCTTATAGGTGCTGATATTCTTCTATTTAACATTTTTTAGATGTGGTGTTTTTTATGGGCGTTAATGAAGCAAAAGAAAGACTAAGTAATATTCTTAACATGCCGATTATGGCATATGAACTTAAGAAAATACTTCTTGAAGAACTCGCGGCTGATACAAAAGATGACATCAGAAAAGGAGTCAGAGATGTAGGCAAAAAAGCAGAAAAAGCCATTAAAGACATCGATGAGGAACTTTACCGGATAGATAAACTAATGTCATTCGAGAGAAAGTATTCAGATATGGAGTATATCTGCGGAGTGGATGAAGTTGGAAGAGGTCCGCTTGCAGGCCCCATAGTTTCTGCTGCAGTAGTTCTACCGAAAAACTTTAAGATTCCGTATATAAATGACTCTAAAAAGCTTACTGCTAAAAGACGTGAAGAGCTTTATGATGTTATTATAGAAAATGCAGTTTCCTATGGAATCGGTTCAAGAAATGAAAGATATATAGATGAATACGGCATACAGCCATCAAATTATGCTGCGATGCGAGACGCTATAGGAAGACTCTCTGTTAAACCGGATGTTCTTCTGGTTGATGCTGTGAGGATTCCGGATATTGATATTAAAGAAGTCTCCATAATTAAAGGTGATTCACTTTCTATATCTATAGCCGCTGCAAGTATAGTTGCCAAGGTTACAAGAGACCGGCTTATGAAAGCATACAGTGCTCTTTATCCTGAATATGACTTTGACAGCAATATGGGGTACGGCTCCCAGAAGCATCTTGCGGCACTTAAATCATTAGGTCCATGTGAGATACACAGAAGAAGCTTTATTGAAGGGATTATGGCTGAAGCCAAGCTGGAAAACATCAAACAGTAATTATGAAAGGCATTTATGACATATAATAAAAGATCTGCAGGCGCTGAATATGAATTAATGGCATCTGATTATCTTATAGGAAAGGGGTACCGCATACTCCGTCGAAATTACCGGGTAAGGCAGGCTGAAATTGATATAATTGCTTTTAAAGATGATACATATGTATTTGTAGAAGTAAAGTATAGGAAAAACTCTGTTTCAGGCACTTCACTGGAAGCTGTCACTGTAACAAAACAAAAGAAGATATCAAAGGCAGCTCTTTACTATATGAATCAAAACAGAATTGATATCTATACTGCAAATATAAGATTTGATGTTATTGGTATAGACGGTGGAAAGATTACACATATAGAAAATGCATTTTCATATATCGGATAGATTTATTTATGAAAGAACATCTTATTATAAATGTAATAAAGAACAGCCCGGCAGATAAAGCCGGGATTAAAAAGGGTGATAGGCTTATCAGTTTAAATGATAAGTCTATTTCTGATATCTTTGATTACGATTTTATAGCTGAAGATGAAGAAGTTCTTGTTGGGATTATTGACAGTAACGGAGCAGTTAAGAATTATCATATCACTAAAGGTGAGGATGAGGATCTGGGACTTGTATTTCCTGAATCACTTATGGATAACTATAAGTCCTGTTATAATAACTGCATTTTCTGCTTCATAGATCAGAATCCACCCGGGATGAGAGAAACAATATACTTTAAGGATGACGACTCAAGGCTTTCATTTCTTCAGGGTAACTATATTACCATGACTAATATGAAGGATGAAGAGATAGACCGTATTATTAAGTACAGACTTGCACCTATAAACATATCTGTACATGCAACAAACCCTGAGCTTAGAATAAAAATGCTCCATAATCGTTTTGCCGGAAATATACTTCAGCATATAGAAAAGCTTTACGCGGCTGATATTCCGATGAATGCCCAGATAGTACTTTGCAAAGGCATAAATGATGGTGATGAGTTAAGAAGGAGTCTCGGGGATCTTTCACGCTTTGCACCTGTTATGGGGAGTGTGAGTGTTGTTCCTGTCGGTCTTACTAAATTTAGAGAAGGACTTCCCTGTCTAAAGAAATTCAATGGAGAAGATGCAAAAGAAGTAATTGATATTGTTGAAAAAGTGCAGGAGGAAGTGTACGGAAAGTGTGGTATACATTTTGCACATGCCAGCGACGAGTGGTATATAATGGCAGGGCGTAGTATGCCTGATGCTGATAATTACGATGGTTACAACCAGATTGAAAATGGTGTCGGAATGACAAGGCTTCTTATAGATGAATTCAGTTATGCTGTAGGTGAAGTGCTTCAATTCAGAAATGACAGAAGAAGGCACAGACCGCGTGTTTTTCTTGGCAGAACAGAAAAAGTATATGATGATATTCTTAGAAAAAATAAGGGAAGAACAGTAAGTACATTCTGCGGAACACTTTCTTCAGGTAACGAGTCATTTATCAGATCTGAATTAAAAAAGATAAGACCTGACATAAAGCTGAATGTCTTTACCGTGAAGAATGATTTCTTTGGCCATGATATTACAGTTACAGGACTTCTTACAGGTCAGGATATAGTAAATGAATTAAAGGGTAAAGAACTTGGGGATGCGCTTCTTGTGCCGTCCAGCTGCCTAAAAGCCGGGGAGAATATCTTCCTCGATGACATGACAGTTACGGAACTAGGACGTGCTTTACAAGTGAAAACGATTATTGTAAAATCATATGGTATGGATTATCTAAAGGATATAGTAGGAGTATAGATATGGCTAGACCGATAGTTGCGATAGTTGGCAGACCTAATGTTGGAAAGTCAACTCTTTTTAATGCATTGGCAGGAGAGAGAATCGCTATAGTAAAAGATACCCCGGGTGTTACCAGGGACAGAATATATGCAGATGTTGAGTGGCTTAAATATAAATTCACTATTATAGATACCGGTGGAATCGAACCTAAGGCTCAGGATGTGATTCTTCGTCAGATGCGCGAGCAGGCTGAAATTGCCGTTGAAACTGCAGACGTGATCATTTTCATGACTGATGTAAGAGAAGGCCTTACAGCGGCGGATAAAGAGATTTCCGATATGCTCAGGCGTTCCGGTAAACCTGTTGTTCTTGTCGTTAATAAAGTTGATAATTTTGACAAGTTTATGGCTGATACCTACGAGTTTTACAATCTCGGCATCGGTGATCCGAATCCCATATCAGCTTCAGAAAAGCTTGGCATGGGAGATATGCTTGAAAATGTAACGAGTTATTTTAATCCCGAATCTGCTACAGATGAAGAGGATGACAGACCTCGTATCGCGGTTATCGGAAAGCCAAATGTAGGTAAATCGTCTATAATAAACAAGCTTCTGGGCGAGGACAGACTGATAGTTTCTGATATAGCCGGAACCACAAGAGATGCTATAGATACAACTATAAAAATGAATGGTAAAGAGTATATATTTATAGATACTGCCGGTCTAAGAAGAAAAAATAAGATTAAAGAGGAACTTGAGAGATACAGTATCATAAGAACGGTTTCTGCTGTTGAAAGATGTGACATTGCTGTTCTTGTTATAGATGCAGTCGAGGGAGTTACCGAACAGGACGCCAAGATTGCCGGGATTGCACATGAACGTGGAAAGGGTATTATCATCGCAGTAAACAAATGGGATGCCATTGAAAAGGATGACAGAACCATGAATCGTTTTAAGGATGATATAAGAGATGTTCTTTCATTTATGCCTTATGCGGAATTTCTTTTCATTTCCGCAAAGACAGGGCAGAGGCTCGGTAAGCTCTATGACCTTATTGATGTAGTTATAAGCTATCATCAGCTGAGAATACAGACAGGTGTGCTTAATGAAATCCTTGCTGAGGCTACTGCTGAGGTTGAACCGCCTCAGGATAAGGGTAAAAGACTCAGGATTTACTATATTACTCAGGTCAGTGTTAAACCGCCAACCTTTGTTATATTTGTCAATAATAAAGAGCTGGCACATTTTTCGTATATGAGATATCTTGAAAACAGGATCAGGGAAGCGTTTAAGTTCACAGGAACGCCGATAAGAATCCTAGTCAGAGAAAGGAAAGATAAGTAATGAGTGTATTGCTTAGAATTATTCTGCTTTTAGTCGGATATGCCTTCGGACTTATAGAAACAGGTGTTTTATATGGTAAGATAAAAGGCGTTGATTTAAGACAGTATGGAAGTAAAAATGCCGGTACAACAAATGCACTTCGTGTTCTTGGTCCCAAGGCAGGAATAGTAGTTTTTATAGGTGACTTCTGCAAGTCATTTATTCCGTGCCTTACAGTAAATCTTGTGATGAGAGTGTTTTATCCGGATACATATCTGCTTTATGTGTTGTATATAGGATTCGGTGCGGTGCTTGGTCATATATTCCCGTTTTATCTTGGGTTTAAGGGCGGAAAAGGTATTGCAACTACAGGAGGCGCCATCGTCGGACTTCTTAATCCATGGATGATACTTATTCTGCTTACACTTTTCGTTATAGTGCTTGCTGTTACAAAGTATATGTCTGTTGCGTCGATAACACTTATGACAGGCATTTCAGTTGTATATATAGCATTTCTTTTTACAGGACTCCTTCCGTTTGATATGAGTAATGCGGCGGTAAAGGGTGCCGGAATTGAAAGTATGATCATAGTTATACTTATAACAAGTCTTGCAATATATAAGCATAAGGCAAATATTATAAGGCTTATCAATAAAGAAGAGAACAAATTTACATTTAAGAAAACAGTTAAAACGGATTAAACTATTCGGAGGAAGTTATGAAAATAGGTGTGATAGGTGCAGGAAGCTGGGGAATTGCTCTTGCAAGACTGCTTAACCTTAACGGACATGAAATTACTGTATGGTCTATAGATCCTGAAGAGATAGCTATGCTTAAAGAATACTGTGAGCATAAGACTAAGCTTCCGGGTGTTATTCTGAGTGGAGCCATAACCTTTACAACCAGCCTTGAAGAGGCAATAAAGGGAATGGATCTTCTGGTTCTTGCAGTTCCGTCTCCTTTTATCAGAAGTACTGCAAAGAATATGGCTGAATATATAGAAGATGGTCAGATTATTGTAAATGTGGCAAAGGGAATTGAAGACAGTTCACTTAAAACACTCAGTACTGTCATCGAAGAAGAGATACCGAATGCAAGGATTGCGGTTCTTTCCGGACCGAGTCATGCAGAAGAAGTCGGTAAGTCCATGCCTACAACAGTAGTGGTAGGAGCTCATGATGAAGAACTTGCAAAAATTGTTCAGGATACATTTATGAATGATTTCTTCAGAGTATATACAAGTCCTGATGTGATCGGAATTGAACTTGGTGGCGCACTTAAGAATGTAATTGCACTTGCTGCAGGTATATCCGACGGACTCGGATGCGGGGACAATACCAAAGCGGCTCTTATAACAAGAGGTATATTTGAAATCAAGAATCTTGGCGTTAAGCTTGGAGGAAAACCTGAAACATTTTCCGGGCTTTCCGGCATAGGTGATTTGATTGTTACCTGTGCATCTGTTCACAGCCGAAACAGAAGAGCGGGATTTTTGATCGGTCAGGGTAAGACCTACAGCGAAGCAATGGACGAAGTCAAGATGGTTGTTGAAGGGGTTTATTCCGCAAAAGCTGCTAGAAAGCTGGCTCAGAAGTATAACGTTTCTATGCCTATAGTTGAAGCTGTCAACAGAGTTCTTTTCGAGGATTATCCGGCAGAAAAGGCACTCAAAAAGCTGATAACCCGTTCTAAAAAAGATGAGATTAATGATATTATCTGGGATGAAGAGTAATGAGTAGTGTTGATGTAAAGATTGAAGCTTTTGAGGGACCGCTTGACCTTCTGCTTCATCTTATAGATAAGAATAAATTCAATATTTTTGATATACCTATTGTTGAGATAACCGAACAGTATATGGAATATCTGGATAAGCTCACAGCTGAAGGAGTTGATAAGCTGTCTGATTTCCTTGTAATGGCTGCAACTCTGATAAGCATAAAGGCTAAGATGCTTCTTCCTGAACCTGAATCGGAAGAAGAGGATGAGGAGGATCCGAGAGCTGAACTTGTTCGAGCCCTTCTTGAATATAAGATGTATAAATATGCATCTATTGAACTTAGAGACATGGAGCTTGATGCCGAAAAAACTCTATATAAGCATGAAACAATTCCTTCTGAAATCAAGAATATGAAGGAGGATATAGATCCTGCAGATGTTATAGGTGATACAACTATAGTACTTCTTAACGAGATATTTCTTCAGATAATGAAACGTGAAAATGATAAGATCGATCCTGTGAGAAGTAAATTCGGAAATATTACAAAAGAAGAAATTAGAGTAGAAGACCGAATGGCTGAGATAAGAGGAAGTTTAAAGGGCTTAAAAAGTATAAACTTCCGCACACTTCTTTCTGAAAAGCGTGGGAAGCTTAATATTATCGTTTCTTTTCTGGCTGTTCTTGAACTTATAAAAAGCGGAGCAGTATCCGTAAGACAGGATGAACTGTTTGGAGATATAATGCTCGATTCGCTTGAATAGAATAATATTAGACTTTATTTGCCGGCAGACTATCAGATTAAGTATCGATAGTTATACCGGCTTCTTCTTCGGCCTGTTTTCTGAAATCGAGTATTTTGTCACTGGATATTTCAGGAAGCTCGTCCATGGAAGAAAGTCCAAATGAACGAAGAAAGTCTTCTGTTGTACCAAAAAGTATAGGTCTTCCGGGAGCATCCAGTCGTCCAACTTCTTCTATAAGATTATACTCAACAAGTTTGTTTACGGCGTGAGTACATGATACGCCTCTTATAGTTTCTATCTGCTGTCTGGTTATAGGCTGTTTATATGCAACTATAGACAGTGTTTCAAGAAGGACGTCAGTGAGAGTGTGCTTTTTAGGTATATTGACAAGCTTTGAAAGTTCCTCAAAATATTCACTCTTTGTACATAACTGATATTTACCGTCAAGCTCTATAAGTCTTATTCCGCGCATGCTGCTTTCTTCGTAAGAGTCCATCAGATGCTTGCAGAGCTTAACAACTTCCTTTTTATCCATATCAAGTGCAGCAGCGATTCTTTCAGGTTCTACAGCTTCGCCTACGGCAAAGAGAAGAGCTTCTATAGCTGCAACGCTGTTCTTTGATGTCTTTTCCATAGTGTTTTCCTTTATTAAAGTAATTCAGCAACTTCATAAAGAAGCTTTTCTGTCTTTTCCCATCCAAGGCATGGGTCTGTAATTGATTTTCCGTAAATACCGCCATCAACAGGCTGACATCCATCTTCAATATAGCTTTCAATCATGACGCCCTTAACAAGATTCTTTATTTCTTCCGAATGGCGGCAGGAGTGCATAACTTCCTTAACTATACGAGGCTGTTCGGCAAACTTCTTACCGGAATTATTATGGTTTGCATCAACTATACATGCCGGGAACTTTAAGTTCGTGAATTCATGATACTTTTCAACCAGAAGCATTATATCATCATAATGGTAGTTAGGTATTGAATTTCCGTGCTTATTAAGGGCACCACGAAGTATGCAGTGAGCAAGATCATTACCTGTACTGGTTGCCTGAAATCCTGAATAACAGAATGTCTGAGGAGCCTGTGCTGCAACACATGAGTTCATCATTACTGTGTAATCACCACTGGTCGGGTTTTTCATTCCAACAGGAACATCCATACCGCTGGCAATGAATCTATGCTGCTGATCCTCAACCGAACGTGCGCCTATAGCAACGTAGGAGAGTATATCATCTACATATTTCCAGTTGTCAGAATAAAGCATTTCATCGGCTGCAGTAAGCCCTGTTTCCCTGATGGCATCGATATGCATTTTCCTTATGGCATAGATTCCTTCAACCAGATTTGCGTCCATTAACGGGTCCGGCTGATGAAGCATGCCTTTATAGCCTTTACCGGTTGTTCTTGGTTTACCTGTATATATTCTTGGAATTATAAGTATCTTGTCCTTGATCTTTTCAGCAACTTTGGAAAGTCTTGTAAGGTAGTCAAGAACGGATTTCTCATTATCAGCAGAACAAGGGCCTATAATGACTATAAATCGATCATCTTTACCTGTAAAGATATCTCTGATTTCATGATCTCTTTTTGCTTTAAGGTCTTTAAGCTCTTTTTCCATAGGAATCATTTCCTTTATTCCCATGGCTGACGGTAACTCGCTTACAAGTCTTATACTCATGTCAATTCCTCCTATTTTATTAAAAACAATACAACTACGCTATTATAATTCAATTCTTTAGTATAGTAAAGTGTTTTTGATTTTTTATCCTTAAGTTGTTTTGATTTACAACTTATCGTGTGATATTATATGTATATAATTTAATGGAAATGTATTTTCTTGGGGGTGTTGATATGGAGAAGAAGATTATTACTATAAGCAGACAGTTTGGATCCGGCGGACACTTGATAGGACAGAAGATTGCTGAAAGAATAGGTGCAAAATGTTACGATAAGGAACTGATTAAGATTACAGCCAAAGAAAGCGGATTATGGGAGGATTTGCTTAGCAATATGGATGAAAAGCCTACAAACAGCTTTCTTTACTCAGTTGCTATGGATCCTTATTCATTTGCATATTCATTTGATAATTCCAATTATGGAATGTCTCTTAATCAGAAAGCATTTATGGCAACATATAACACTATAAAGAAGCTTTCGGAAGAAGGTTCGTCTGTATTCATCGGAAGATGTGCTGACTATGTACTTCGGGATAATCCGGATATTCTTCGCGTATTTGTATATGCGCCAATGGAAACAAGAATTAAAAATGTTATGGAAAGATTCAGTGACCTAACCGAAAAAAAGGCAAAGGATCAGATAGTTAAAGAGGATAAAGCAAGGGCTGCCTATTATAATTTCTATACATCAAATAAATGGGGCAATAAAGACAGCTACGATATATGTATAAATACCGGCAGAATAAGTACAGAAGCCGCAGTAGATATAATATCAAAACTACTTGATTAATGTGGGATTCAGGTATATATTTATTCCTGAAACCGTAGTTTTGCGAACAAATGATAGTTTTAAACCGAACAACTGAAAGGAGCCGCTTTTATGGCTGCAAATGAAAGTTACGTTAAACAAAATGAAAAAAAACAGTTAATTATACTGCGTAATATAACTGATGAATTACCACCCTTTGTAAAAACTTATTTTCGTGGCATTGAGGCAACAACTCAACCAAGAACCCGTGTTGGTTATGGTTATGATATAAAATACTTTTTTGAATATATACATGATAATAATCCTGAACTAAAAGCCAAAGACATAAAGTCCATTACATTAGATGATTTAAACCGTCTTACTTCACTTGATATTGAGGAATATATGGACTATCTTTCATATTATGTACGTGACGGCCGCGAATACACAAATGATGCACGTTCCAAGAAACGTAAACTATGTGCGCTCAGAGGCCTGTTTAAGTATCTTTATATGCATGATATGATTAAAGAAAATGTAACTGAAAAGGTTGCTACTCCCAAGATCAGGGATAAAGCTATAATTCGTATGGAGAATAATGAAGTTGCTGATTTTCTTGATAATGTCGAATACGGAAATTGTCTGACAATTAACCAGCAGCACTTCCATGAAAAAGAAAAAAAACGCGACCTTGCAATGATGACTTTAATGCTTAGTACAGGTCTTCGTGTTTCTGAATGTGTTGGACTTGATATAAATGATGTTGATTTTGATAATTCGCGTGTAAAAGTTACAAGAAAAGGCGGTAACGAAGCATTTGTCTTCTTTTCAGATGAAGCCGAAACTTATCTTCGTGATTATCTGGAAATCAGAAAAAATATAATTCCTGCTGACGGTCACGAAAATGCACTCTTCCTCTCCAACCGCCGAAGCCGTATAACGGTAAGAGCTGTTCAGAAAATGGTTAAAAAATATGCCAGCGGTACTACTCCGCTTAAACATATTACGCCGCATAAACTAAGAAGTACCTACGGTACTGCCCTATATCAGGAAACGGGCGATATCTACCTTGTAGCCGATGTTCTTGGCCACAGTGATGTAAATACCACCCGTAAACACTATGCTGATATGGATGAAAACAAAAAACGAAATGCAAGAAACCTTGTTTCACTTCGTGAAGATTAGGTCAAAAAAACCCCAAATAAATTTTTAGAAAAAATAGAAAAATGAACAAAATTAAAGTTTTTACAAAAAAATAGTTTTCTATTGTTTTTTAAAATTATAAACAAAAATGAAAATCCAAAATTCACTTCTTTACCTCCACCTGAATTTATACTTAAGTACTTTCTTAGGACAATTATCAATACAAGCACCACACTGGATACATTCAGTGCATTTTGCATTTTTCTTTTCCGAAACCATAGTCTTCACATCTAGGCCCATAGGGCAAGACATATTGCACTTTCCACAGGATATACAGGTATCCTTGTCAACCTCAATATATAACTGCGGAAAATGTAATATTCTCCCCAAAGTACTTCCTATTACCATAAATGGAGCCATCCAGCAGATATAGTGACAGGTAGCTCTACGGCCATGAACTAAAGCAGGTAGCACAAGAATCAGAATTACTCCATAATAGATCAAATAGTTATAAATACCGGAAACCGAAATACCGTGATCTGTCATATAAAACGGATTAATTGTCACATCATTTTTCCCAAAAACAAATGTGATAACTATTGCTAATATCCATATAGTCCAGATTACATACTTGATTAGATTTCTCCAGCCCTGTTTTGAAGGAGCTGAATTGCACATAATAAGGCATTCCTGGAGTCCTCCTGCTGGACAGAAATATCCACACCACACTCTGCCAAAAAACATCGATAAAACAAACATTGCTACGAATACAATAAAGCTCCCATTCATAATATGTTCAGATGCAGCCAGTATAATGAGGTATGGAGAAAAATACCATATCGTAATCGGGAACAACAGAAATGATATTATCAAAAGAGTTTTTCTTATTCTCTGTCTCATTTACCACTGTCCTCCATTTGATTCAGTATCTTCTTCGCTTTGCTGCACCACTTAAGATATGCCTCATTAGTTTCGACACCAAAAGAAGCTGTCAGATAATAATACACATGATCCGGATTATCTAAATCTTTTTCTAATACCATACAATATGACTTAAGTATTTCCAGGTCACTTTTAATGCCTTCCTCAAAAACCTCAATATTCCGAATAGAAACTTCCTTACTGTCTGCTCCGCCAAAGAAAAGCTTCAACAGGGTCTCATATTTCAGTTCATTACTCGCCTGTTTGTTTTGAAGCCATGCTTTTAGCAAGTTCTTCCCTTCAATAGTAATATGATAAGTGAGTTTCTCTCTTCCACCCACGGATGTATCACTCTTTATAATAAGCCCATCTTTTTCCATATCCTTCAGAGCCGGATATATATTTCCAAAGCTTCCCTTCCAAAAGAAGCTGATAGCTCCGTCGATTCGCTTCTTTATGTCATAACCGGTAAGATCCTCATGACTAAGCAGGCCAAGTATAACCATATCAATTTTTCTTTCTCTTGCCATGCACCTTCTCCTATGTATCTTTTTGATATATCTATCTGATATATTATGTTATTTATTCTTAGATGTCAAGAAAAAATCCCCAGAAACCAACTGTATGCTGCTGGTTTCTGGAGATTTCTGCTAAATATGACCTATTATATAAATAGGTTCCTACTGACAATACTATAGTTAATGCGGTAATCACACCTATCACTATATAAGCATTCCATTCACTATTCTTTTTACAACTCTTTTAAATCTACCTTTCCTCTTGATTTTTTTCATAAAAAATACCGTCCTTTCCTTTGTATGATTTTGTTCTAACCATACAAAAAAGGGCGGTTTACTTCTACCAGCTAAGGCTTGCAATCTGTCAACTCACAGCTTGCAAACCATAATTTATCCCTCTTGGTTTTCGTTAACTATTTCAAATCTTACATTTATATACATCTTTACAGCATAGTTTTTCTTTTGAACAGGCAAGGAAGCTTTATAATAACCGTAAGAGCCTAATTCCCTTTGTAATTTAAATACATTATATGTCTATTATTTATAAATTATCATTTGACACTACTTGATATCCTATACTATCATCATATCAGTAATATACAGGAGATTTCTTTAATGAAAAAAGCTAAACTGACAATTGAACAGCAAATAGACGATATGAAATCAAAAGGTATAACATTTGATATTGAATCTGAAAAGGATGCCACCCGATATCTCAAAAACAACTGTTACTATTTCAAACTCAAAACATATGCAGGTAATTTTGAAAAATATAGAGGGACTGATAAGAAAGGTCAGTATATAAACCTCGACTTTGCCTATATAAAAGAATTATATGAGCTTGACAACAGATTAAAAATACTAATTACTTCTATGTCATTTGACATTGAACATGCTCTCAAAATAAAGCTTCTTAATGATGTGATATCAAATGATTTTGAAGATGGCTATAACATTGTAAATACATATCTGTCAGAAGATTACCTGAGAGTAAAGGGTATTCATGATAAAGAAGGCAAATCCACTTTAACTGATCTGATAAGGAAGCATATTTCTGAGGATGATTACTCTATCGATGAATATGCCATCTGGGAAATTGTAGAAGTGCTTTCATTGGGTTCTTTCATTGAACTATATCAGTTATATTATGGCACTTATCATTCAAAAAAAACTGATTATACCAGTTTTCTAGTTCCAGTAAAAATCTTGAGAAATGCAGCCGCACACAACAACTGCTTACTAAATTCAATAAGAACGCCTTATAATATTTCATTTAGTACGACAAAAGAAATAATGACTATATTATCTAAAATAAATGGTATCACTCCAGACACAAGAAACAAATGGATGTCTAACCCTCTTATTCATGATTTTATAGTCCTTGTGTATTTATATTTGCAGATTGTTAAGGATAAAAACAAAAAGGCAGAATGTATCCAATCATTAAATGATTATTTCAACACCCGCCTGATAGAACATAAAGATTATTTTGAAAAGAACAATGTTCTCTGTGAATGTTACCATTTTACATCTCGAGTTATTCAATATTTTTGCAACAAATATAGAAAATAGCTTGATTTATGAATTACTTTGTCGTACAATTTATTTGATGAACAAAAAGCCGAAAGGTTTTTCAATGGGAGCGATGCCTGCATTGCTCCCAGCTTTTTTTAGGCGGTCATTTCTGACCGCCTTTTGTATTAGTAATATCCCCTGTTCCTTTTACACCCTCTGACATAAGCTCGTCCGGCACTGTATATAAGACTGTGCTCCAAATTTCAGACTGAATAGCAGCTATTAAATGGTGCTCAGCCAGACTCATGGATAAAGTAGCAAATGGAAACTTGTAAATGTTCCATACCCTTATATAAAAAGCTTTCCCTTGTAAAATCCCCATAAGGGAAAATACAAGGGAAAATGATATAATTTGATAACTGAAAATGCCTATAAACGGCTAAAATTAAGGCAATTCTTGGAAACAGTTAATTATATTCCGATATAATGCTCATCCCAACAAACAGGAATTTGTCAATGTTTATTCTAAATCAAGAAAATCAATCGCCCATTCGAGCTCGTAATCTTTACCGTTATCAAAGTTTTCTTCATTAAAGATTTTAAGAGCCGTTTCCTTTGTCAATGGGATTTTTACATCGAGCGGAGTTCGGCTTTGTCTTGAATCATCAACGTCGATATTCGGGTTTGCTTCCTCGTCCATCACAAGTCCCACAGGGAAATTAACAACTACACCTTTCGGCATAAATATCGAACCACCCGCTTCCTGATTGCAGCCCGCGGGGCAGGACAAGCCAGCAACCGTAACATTGTCAAGCCTTGACAGATAAAGAACCATTCCGTCTCCCGCAGACGCGCAGCGCATATTGGTAAGCACGAGTACTTCAATATCACTGAATTCGCCGTCTGCCGAAACATATCTGTCGGCAGTTTTGATGTACTCTTTGTCCTTTCGGATTCCGAGCGAAAATGCGTACCTTTTTTCTTTTGTAAACAGACTTGCAAGAGCGGTTGCAACTTCGTCATAACCGCCGCCGTTGTTTCTAATGTCAACGACCAGCTTTGTCATTCCCTGATTTTTCAGTTCCCGCAAGTCGTTTCTGAACATTTCCCTTGCGTAATTATGGTTTCCGGTGCAATAGGCAAGATAATCGTGAAACCTGTCGGTTTCTTCAGAAGTGATTTTCAGATAGCCCGTATTGCCGTTAAGCATTTTATAAGAATATGCCTCGTCCGTGTTATGCCAGAACAGACGTCTTGCCTTCAATGCTCTCGGCATCTCGGAATCAAGCTTATCGAGAGTAAGCGTTTTTTCCTCGTTATCCGAATTAATATAGCTAACCTCAACGCGCTCGCCTCCCGTACACGCCAGCCAGAACGCTTTATCAATCCTGTCGTTTTCGGCTACGGGCTCGGGCATCGGGACGTGCACGCTTTCAATGGCTTGGTCAATCGGAACGCCGTTCCATTTTGTAACAGTGTCTCCGTTTTTTATTTCAAGTCCGTCTTCAACGTCAACGGCTATCGTTTTTCCGTCGTCAAGTGTAATCAGAGACAGTCCGTAGTCATTGAATTGCTTTATCCTTGTTATCAGGTAATCGTTTCCGTCATAGAAGGATATGCCCATATGTCCGTCATAAAAGCTGTTTGTGAATTCATCAACCGCTTCGTAGTATTTCGCAATATCGCCTGTCTTTTCGGCTTCGTCAATCAGCTTTAAGCCGTCCGCTTTGATTTTTTCGTAATCGGGCTTTTTCCACTCATTCATTATATAGTTTTCTTCAAAATAATCGCACAGTGAAATGTATGCGCTCTTCAAATCCCTGTTCGAGTAATTGACCGACACCGACGAATCGATATTGAAGAAAAGCGAAAGAAGACATACTACGCCGATAACAACAGCGCCGATTATTTTTACGGGTTTTTTGCTCTTTTTTATAAAAAACAACGGGAGCAGAGCCATAAGAACAGCCGATGCATAAATGAACCCGTATTCCTCCAGTAAGGGCAGAACCGCATCACCGAATGAAAAAACAAAGAAATGAATTATTGCCGCCGCAAGCGGAACAAGGCATAGACATTTCCAGGCTTTTGCTTTTGCGGGATTGTTTCCGACTTTTTTACGCACAATCAGAAGAATGATAAACCAGATAATAAACATAAGACAAAAAGTCATTTTAATATTATCCTGCGAATACAATAAATGTTTTAACATTTCATTGTTACCTCTCTATTGTTTTATTCGTTTTCTCTATTGCTTTTATTCAATTCATCCGGATGAAGCCTAAATCAAGTTGTAAATTCAGCCAATGCATTACACTTGGATAATACTCTATTTATAATTTTGTTTACTGTTTTTTAGTTTATTTATAACCTTTCCAGTACTTTAAGAAGGTATTCCCAGGTTCTTCTTACGCTTTCTATGTCCATTGACTCTTTTGGAGTATGTATATCCTTCATATCAGGACCGAATGATACGGCATCAAGTCCCGGAATTTTACCTGCAAAAAGTCCACATTCAACTCCTGCATGAATTGATTCTATGATAGGCGGATGACCATATATTTCCGTAAATGTTTCAGCCATAATATCTCTTAAGCGAGAATCCTTTTTATATTCCCATGCAGGATATTCACCGGAAATAGTTGCTATACCTCCAAGATATGCCGTAAGGTTCTTAATTCGGTTTATAAGTTCATTTTTCTCTGATTCAACTGAACTTCTGACTGAAAATGTAAGGGAAACATCGCCATCTGAAGTCTCCAGAATACCAAGATTTAGAGATGTTTCAACAAGTCCCGGAGTATCAAAGCTCATTCTTATAATTCCGTTTGGCATATTATAAAGTGCTGTAATTACTCTTTCGGTTGAATCATTGTCCATATTCCTGTTGGAAATGATATTTCCGCCAAGTTCCATATTTTCAAGAGTAAGCTTGATGTCAGGATCTGTATTTTTAAATACATTATTCAGTTCTTTTTCCAGTTCTTTAAGTGCAAATGTAACGCCTGTAATATCATTAATAAGAATAAATGCAGTCGAGCTTCTTGGAATGGCATTATCTTTAAGACCGCCGTTTAAGCTGACAATTCTTAAGGTCGGATCAATCGTTTTAAGGCGATTTAAGGCTCTTCCGAGTATGACATTGGAATTAGCACGGCCTTTATCGATTTCAACGCCTGAATGACCTCCTGCGAGCCCTGAAACAGTAAGACGAATAAGCTTTCTGCCGGCACTTTCATTAATCTCCATATTATAAGGAATATGAGCCTTTACAGTAGCGCCGCCTGCACAGCTTACAAGTATATGACCTTCATCTTCGGAATCGATATTAAGTAGATATTTGCCTTTAAGACGGCTCATATCAAGGGCAGCCGCACCAAGCATACCAATCTCTTCATCAACTGTGAAAACACATTCAAGAGGCGGATGAGGAATATCATCTGAATCAAGTATAGCAAGCATATAAGCAACCGCAATACCGTCATCACCGCCAAGTGTAGTTCCGTCAGCCGTAATGATACCGTCATTAACCTTAAGCGAAAGACCGTCAGACGTAAAATCAATATCACACCAGTCTTCCTTTTCACATACCATATCAATATGCCCCTGAAGAATGACCGGTTTTGAATCTTCATTATTATTTGTTCCGTTCTTACGTATTATTACGTTATTCTTACTGTCCTGATAATATTCCAGTCCGCGCCTTTCAGCGAAAAGGCAGATATAATCACTGATTCTTTTTGTATCTCTTGATCCATGAGGTATGGATGCAATCTGTTCAAAATAGTAAAATACTTTTTCCGGTTCGTAACCCTGTAGTACTGACATAGTGTGCCCTCCGTAATTAAAATTTTAAAAATAAATGGTTTTAGTTTACATAAATTTATTATTGTAAATTATTATTTTAAATTTGTCTGTTTGAGTATTATCTTCATTAATTTTCATCTATTTCAAGCAGCTTTAGTATTTTGTTAAAGTGTTCAGGCAGCTCACTTTTAAACTCAATATACTTTCCCGATGATGGATGCTGAAAGCCAAGAACACCGGCATGAAGAAGCTGACCGTTTAAATTATAAGGACATTTTTTCGGGCCGTAAACCGGATCGCCAAGTATTGGGTGCTTTATATAAGACATATGAACCCTTATCTGGTGTGTTCTTCCCGTTTCAAGCCTGCATTCTATAAGGCTCATATTATCTTTAAGCCTTTTTATCTGTTTATAGTGCGTTACAGCTCTTCTTCCATCCGGTGTTACTGCCATTTTTTTACGGTCATTTTTATATCTTCCAATTGGCATATCAACAGTTCCTTCCGGATTATCCCCAAAACCGCCATAGCATATGGCAGTATATACTCTGGTTATGGAATGAACCGAAAACTGCTCAGACAGTGCATTATGAGCTTTATCATTCTTACAGATAACAAGAAGCCCTGAAGTGTCTTTATCAATCCTGTGTACAATTCCCGGTCTCATTACGCCGTTTATTCCGGATAAATCTTTGCAGTGATACATGAGTGCGTTAACAAGGGTACCTGTATAGTGACCGTTAGCCGGATGAACAACCATTCCCTGGGGCTTATTTATAACAAGTATATCACTGTCTTCATAAACTATATCAAGCTTTATATCTTCCGGAAGTATTGTAAGTTCCTCAGGAACAGGTATCTCTATATGAAGACTGTCATTTAAATTAAGCTTATAGCCGGATTTTACTGATTTACCGTTGATCAGTATATTTTCGGATTTTATAAGTCCCTGGATATATGAGCGGGACATTTCCGGATAAATCAAAGAAAGATACTTGTCGAGCCTTTCGCCGACAGTATCTTTTTCAATCTGAATGTTTTCTTCTTTCATAATCTCCGTTTTCATTTACAGTCTTTTCCCCGATAAGAACATCAAAATCATTGTTGCTGTATTTAAATATAAAAAGGAATAAAAGCAAAAATACAGTCAGTGTCACGCATATATCAGCAAAATTAAAAACCGGAAAATCAATAAGCTTAAAATATATATAATCAACTACATATTTAAGCCTAAAACGGTCAATCATATTACCTACTGCTCCGCCCAATATGGTTATAAGCATTATCCTTACAGGTTTATATCTGTCAGAACAGCAAAGGTTTTTATATGCAAAAACAATCAGTAAAAGTACAAATATCGAGAATATAGCAAGAAGTATGGGATGATCACTTAAAATACCCCATGCCGAACCGGTATTTCTTATATATTCGAGCCCGAGTATATCTCCAATTACTTTATGATATTCGCCCAGCTTCATTTTTGATGTAACTAAGTACTTTATAACCTGATCAATTATAACGAGTACTGCAGCATAAATAACTGCAAGTACAGCCTGTTTCTTCTTCATATTATTCCAATCCATGACTAGTTTTTATGTCTTTACTATAAGCTGTCATTTATATTATTCATATAATAGTTTATCGCATCCCTCATATCGTCATCTGTAACATCGGTAGATATAAATGCATCGCCTATACTTTTTAGAAGGATGAATTTGACTTTATTTCCTATGGCTTTTTTGTCGTTTTTAGTATATGAGATTATCGTTTCTGTATCCAGAGCTTCTATATGAGGAAGTTCCATTTTTAAAATAAAATCCTTTATATCATCAAAAGATTCAGCATCTATATAGCCCTTTCTCATGGAAATGTATGATGCCATAATAGTTCCGATAAATACACATTCTCCGTGAAGAAGTTTAAAATTCATGTATTTTTCGATGGCATGTCCAAGTGTATGACCAAAATTAAGAAGAGCTCTTTCGCCTTTTTCTGTAGGATCATTTTCAACAACATTCTTTTTGATTATGTTTGAACTGTGAACCATATAAAGCAATGTTTCATCTGAAACTTTTTCAAATGATACTTCAGTATTTCTTAGTTTGTTATAAAACTCCCTGTCCTTTATAAGGGCTGACTTTACGACTTCACCCATACCGGAATAATACTGGTTTTTATCCAGTGAATGAAGAACACTGAGATTCATATATACGAGACGCGGCATATAAAATGCACCGACCATATTTTTATAGGAATCAAAATCAACGCCTGTCTTTCCGCCAATGCTTGAATCTACCATTGAAAGAAGCGTTGTAGGAACCTGGATAAAATCAATGCCTCTAAGATAGGTTGCGGCAGTAAAGCCGGAAAGATCTCCGACAACTCCGCCTCCAAAGGCAATGATCAGATCATTTCTGTTAAAATGTTCTTCGATCAGCTTTGTATAAGCATTCCTGACTATGTCAAGATTCTTGCTCTGTTCTCCTTCAGGAAAAATGTATGTAGAAACATATGAAGCAGCTTTCTTTATAACACACAAAATAGCATCCATATAGAGGGATGCTACTTTAGTATCTGATATAATCATTACTTTTCTTCCTGCCAGATTAAGGCTTGAAGAAAACTGAAGTAATTCTTCGAATGAATTCCCATATATAATGTCATATGAAGGGGTATCGTTATAACTGATAGTTAAGTTTTCCATATAAACTCCTATGGAACTTCTGAATAAGATTACTAAAAATCAAAATCCGAAAAATCATTAAAATCAAGATTCTTAGTAGGCTTAATCTTATCGTTGTCCTCTTTCATTGACATAGTTCTCTTTGGTGTAGCCATCTGAGGAGACTTTGGTTTCAGCGGAGCTGCAAATAATGCATCAAGATCGGCAGAATTTGTATCACCGAAAGGATCGATTCCTTCTCCGCCGAGAGTTGAACCATATACATTTGAAGCATTGCTTCTTTTATCTTCTCTTGAAGCGCTGACAGATTCAGAACTTCCCAGACCGCTTGTATCCTGGTTGAATGATGAACCGGAACCGCCGTTTTTTCCTTTTGACTTTAGATACGAAGGATCGATCATGGCGGACGGATCTATATCATTAATCTCAAGATATTTGTAATGTGATAAAACTATTTCAGCAAATGCACTTTTATATTCTGCATATCGGGACTCAAGTTCCTTAACTTTATTGGTAATTTCATCAAGTTCCACGTAAGCCTGACTGACTATCTCACTGGCTCTGGCTTTAGCTTCCATCTCAATAGTCTTGGCTTCTCTTTCAGCATTTGAACGACTTACTTCAGTATTCTTCTCGGCAAGCATAAGCTTCTTTTGAAGATCCTCTTCCATAATCTTATAATGCTGATTTTCATCTGTAAGAGTAATGACTTTAGCCTTTAAATCGGCATTAGTCTTATACTGTTCCTGATAACTTGCTACTACCTCATCAAAAAATGCATTTACATCATTTTTATCGTAACCAATACCCGCTTTAAACTTTTTTTGTTTAACATCAACAGGTGTTAACATATATGTAATTCCCCCTTAATACCTCCCGAGCTGCGGAGAAAGAGAGGTCTCTATCTCGTCGCGAAGGTCACCGGATACTTCGATATTATCCGGAGCTGCTATAAAAATATTTGAAGATATAGCTTTTAATTCCCCATTAATTCCATAACATGCGCCACCTATAAAATCGATAATGCGCTGTGCAGGATCAATTTCAAGCCCTTCAAGATTTATAACTATTGTTTTGCCGGTCTTGAGAAAATCAGCAACAGTCTGAGCATCGTCAAACTCCTGAGGTTTAATAACATAAACTTCACTGGATGGTCTGTACGGTCTCTTCTCTGCAACAGGCTGATTCATGGAAACAACATTTGTTCTTGCAAAAGAGCTTGGCTGTGGCGGAACAGATTCTTTTGGCTGATAGGAAGGCTTGTTTACTCTGGTAAAAGCACTTCTTGGCGGAAGATCTGATTCCTTTTTATAACTGTAACCTGATTCCTTTATAGATGGAGAAACAGGCCTTGAATAACTAGGACGTTCTTCTTCCGGAGCCTTGCTCTTCTTCTCACGTCTTCTTCCGAAGGTTGGAAGCACATCATCAGCTTCATCTTCTTCATCATCATCGAAGATATCGTCATCATAATCATCATCATCGTAATCATCGTCATCCTGGACTCTGAAACGATCAAGAAAACTCTTGAAATTAGGCATCGTATCTCTCCTTAGATATTATAATTTCTTTCACCGAAAATTGCCGTTCCAACCCTTACCATGGTAGAGCCTTCTTCAACAGCAACTTTGTAGTCATTGGTCATTCCCATAGACAGAATTTCCATATCAACATTATCTATGTTTTTAGATTTTATGTCAAGTAATAATTCCTTTAAAGTCCTAAAGTATACGCGGTTTTCTTCGGGATTTTGAACAAATGGAGCGATTGTCATAAGTCCTTTGATCTTAACATGAGGAAGTAAACTTATATCCTGAACAAGACCGATTACATCTTCTTTCATAAGGCCGAATTTGGAGCTTTCATTTGCAACATTTACTTCTATAAGTATCTCTGCAACAAGATTCTTTTTAGCCGCTTCTTTTTCTATAGCCTGAGCCAAATGAAGCGAATCAACAGAATGAATAAGAACTGCATTTCCTACAGCATGTTTAACCTTATTAGTCTGAAGGTGGCCGATAAGATGGAAATGTACCGGCTTTGATACTTCTGATATTTTACTAACCATTTCCTGAACTTTGTTCTCTCCAAACTCTGTCACCCCGTGACTTATAAGTTCTTCAATATCAGATACAGGTTTTGTCTTACTTACTGCAATAAGAGTAACTTCACCGGGATCTCTCCCTATCCTTTTGCAGGTTTCCTCTATATCAGATTTAACTCTGTCATAGTTTTCAGTAATCAATTTTATGCACCTCCATCAGTATACGATCTGATTTTCTGTGACTTTATCGGAATTCATGACTATCTTGTCGAACTCTCTAAGTCCCATTTCTTTTTCGACTATGACAAATTCCTCACCATCCTTGATGATATTTACCATATTGAAATCTGCCACGCCCTGATTAACTATATACACGCCTTCAACAACTCCCGTCTGGAGAAGAGACGCGCCTATTGTATCCTTTTTATCAACACTGATTATTACATCAGTAGATTCAATATCTTCCGGATCTACAAAGTATATTCCATCAACACTCTTATAGACTTTAATGTTTCTGTCAACGGAAACCACGCTTCCATTTTCATCCGTAGACTGTACATTGATGGAATAAGAACCATTGTCATCATTTATATATTTTTCCTGAATAGTATAAACTTCTTTTTCGACTATGGCAGACTTTGGAACCTTGAGGCCTTCAAATCTGTCAAGTATAATTTCAACATTAAGAAATCTTTCGGAAATGAATTCAATCATGTATTTATTAAGATTAATCGTAAGATATACTCCGTCCTTTTTTGATTCCACAGAAAAGTCGGAAACATACATTTCATCGCTTCCGTTAAGCTTAAATGTAATATAGTCAAGTTCACTGAGCCTTTCCTTGTATGCTTCATCGATCATACAGACAACAGACCAGTTTTCATCAGTAACAAGCTTGAAGATAGGACTGTTTGAACTGATGATATCACCTGTTTTAAGTGAGGTTTTTTCATAATCAGCTTTATCAAATGAATTTTTATTGATCGTAGTTAAGCTGAGATTCTCATATCCATCTGTTGAATAAAGAATTATTCCGCTGTCTGAAGTGGATATTTCTTCAAGAGTAGCCTTTACTGTTGCGCTTTCATTCTCAATAGTTTTATTAAGAATGTCACTGCTCATTTCAAAAACTTTGTCTTCTATATTAGTCTTAAAACCATATACCTCATAGAAATTCTCGTTTGTGTAATTGGTCTTGTAAAGGGATATGATGTCTCTGATGGCAGTATAATCATCATCAGTAAGCTGATATGATTTATTATCTGAAATGGAGATAGAGTTTATGATATCACCTGTCTCATCGACTGCACATACGCCGTATCCGCTTCCAACCTTCTCACCCTCTCTTGCAAAATAGCACACATATCCTGATTTACGGGTGTTCACAACAGTTTCTTTACGAAGAGCCACACCGGTTACAGTAAAGTTGTTATTGATATCACTTTCCCTTACCTCATAAATGGATATAGTTTCCTTGCTCATAGAAATGAAAGCACTTACAGCTACATAAACAAGAATCGCAAAAAACAGTATAACTGCGAAATTAACTCTAATAACATTATTAAATTGTACGACATTATTCTGTTTTCTTCTTCTTTTTTTTGTTGCCATACATTTCCACCGGATCAATCTGCATAGTTAAACAGCTTTATGGCAAGATCATAAAGCTCATCGGAAGTATTGCATCCGAGAATAACAATTGTATAATCCTTTTCTCCGATATTAACTATCATGTTTATACAATACTTCGCCTTATCTGTTGTACCTGTCTTCCACACATCAACCTTAACGTTGCCGGACAACTGGTAATCACCGTTAATAAGCCGGTTTGTCGGTTCTATTTCATCCGTAGCAGCAAGACCGAGTACATCAGCGTAATTGTAAATATAAGTCTTATAAGTATCTATTTCATGGAAAAGCTCATATTTGCTTGCTTCATTTATTAGAATATACATATCATAAGCACTTACATAATGGTCATCTTCATGTATTCCATGGGGATTAACAAAATGACAGCTTGTGCATCCCAGATCCTTCGCCTTTTCATTCATCATATTTACGAATTCAGCTTCGGATCCTCCGAATGTTTCTGCAAGAATGACAGCATAGTCATTATAAGATCTGAGCATCAGGCCGAAAAGAAGGTTCCTTACCGTGATGGAACATCCTTTCGTAAGCGGACTCTTCATAACTCCGGTATGATTACCGAAAGTCGGAGTTTTTTGAATTGTAACAGTTGATTCAAGAGAAAGCTTTCCATCAGCCAGCATTTCATTTACAAGAATAAACGTCATTATCTTTGTAGTACTGGCAGGATAAGAACGCTTAAATACATTGTGCGCAAGAATAACTTCTTTGGTAGAGTTATCTATCATCAGCGCCGCATATGTAGAATCCTTAACAAGTTCTGTATTGATTTCACTATCAGCCGGAAGTGTAGCAAAAACAGACTGAAAACCTCCGAGTTTTTTGGACGGAAGTTCAGTCACACTAACCTCACTTGTATTACTGCTGAATGAATAATCTTTGTTATAATCGACATACCTTTTTTTTGTATGTACAAAAAGTATAAATATAAAAGCAAAGATAAAAAGGAAATATAAAACAATTCCGGATTTTTTCATAATCATGTCCTTAGTGCTTATACAGATTTCTCCAATCAAGATCTCCTCTTTCAAGAGATTTGATCATAAGCTCTGCAGAAGCAAGATTTGTAGCAATAGGTATATTATGAATGTCACATATAGTGAAAACATTATAATAAGCATTGTCCTGACTTCTTGGAATCATAGGATCGTGCAGGAATATAACTATATCTATCTGATTAGTCTCAATCTGGGTCGCAATCTGCTGAATGCCGCCAAGATGTCCTGTAAGATACTTATGAACCATAAGCCCTGATGCATTTTCCACAAGCTGCCCGGTTGTTTCTGTAGCATAGATATTATGCTTAATAAGAATACCTTTATACGCAATACAAAGGTTCTGCATCAGTTTCTTTTTTGAATCATGTGCAATTAGTACAATATTCATACCTTCACCCCATTAATACTTTTTGACCTGTTTGCTGACATTAAGTATGATGCCCATTCCAAGCGATATACTTATAAGCGAAGAAAGACCGTAACTGATGAACGGAAGCGGAAGTCCCGTATTCGGAAGAACCGCTGTTGCAACGCCTATATTTATAAATGACTGGTACCCCACAAGGCATGCCATACCCGACGCAAGCAGCATTCCCAAGCTGTCTCTGGCTCTTCTGGCCACACGTATACATTGTAACACTATAAGAAGTATTATTGCAATGACTATTACACTGCCCCTGAAGCCAAGTTCCTCACCTATGACCGAGAAAATAAAGTCGGTCTGCTGTTCCGAAACAAGATTTGCTTCTGTAACAGTTGAGCCCTTAAAATCCTTATCAAATTCCTTTCCATGAAGTCTTCCCGAACCTATTGCCATTACAGAGTTGGACTGCTGTTCATCGACATATTCGGCAGGATACAGGAAGGACATTATTCTTTCTATCTGATGTTCATAAAGCAGTTTCTGATTTGGCTGCTGAACATACCAGAGGAATATACTTGCTATCGGCACAAGAAATAAAAGAACGGTTATTATAAATTTATAACTTATGCCGGAAATGTATAGCATCGTCACAAGAACAAATACAATTGAAAGTGTCGTTGAAAGGTCCGGCTGCAAGAATATAAGTGCACACGGTATTCCAAGGTATACTGCAAATTTTATGACTGTAAGAGGCCTGTTGATCCTCTCCTGCTCCATTTCATTTGCAAGAAATGTTGCCATAAATACTATGAGAATTATCTTGGAAAGCTCGGATGGCTGTATCGTAAGCGAATCATTTACAGCAAACCATCTTTTTGCACCACCGACAGACTTACCACCGACCAAAACCGCAATAAGAAGCACAATATTGAACATATAAAGCAGTGTATGGAAGTTACAGATAACATGATAATCGATAAATGAAACGATGATCATTATCAGTATTCCGGCTATTACACCAATAAGCTGCTTGTTAGTATATGAACTGTCAGCAAAATTAATAATATATACACCGAAAAACATTATCGCCGATATCGTAGCAAAAAGTATGTAATTATAGTTTTTTAAACTAAGTTTACCTATCATATAATAATACCTCAGTCTGATACCTGATCAGTTCCGCTCATCGTTGCATGTACAAGGGCTTTCTTATCATACATATATGCATAAACAAAGCCTGTAACTTCAGCTGCGTTGGCTGAGTTGTAACCATTCTGTATTACAGTCGTTACAGATACTTCAGGATTCTCATAAGGTGCATAAGAAACAAATAACGCATGGGCAGGATTGTTGGCACCTTCCTGGGCAGTTCCGGTCTTTCCGGCAACATTTACAGAAAGACTGTTAAGAAAACGGTTAGCCTTAAGATCGTCGGTTACAACAAGCCTCATACCATTATGAACAGTATTCCAAAGTGCATCATTTATCTCAATGGTCGAGTAAACGCTCGGTTTATTTTCATAGACAGTATTGCCGCTGTAATCAAGAGACTTATCCACAACCGACAGATTATAGCAGGTACCACTGTTTGCTACAGCTGTAACATATTTTGAAAGCTGGGTTGCGGTATAGTTATGAGTACCCTGTCCGATGGCGGAAAGAACTGCATCTCTGTCTGAAATATTTGGCGATATTTCTTCTATCTCTATACCGGATTTGTCGCCGAGGCCAAACATTTCCGCGTACTTTCTTATAAGATTCATACCGCTTGAATCAACATATTCACCGCTCTTTGTCGCAAGCCTGAAACCGACTTCATAGAAAAAATAGTTACAGGATATATCGATGGCTTTCTCTATTCCTATAGTTCCGTGGGTAGCCTTATTATGACTGTAAACCCAGCATTTAGGCTTGGAGAAGCCCTTCTCAAATACACCAAGGTCGGTTATCTGGGTATCCAGATTTATAACTCCTTCAGACACACCGGCAATAGTTGAAATAAGCTTAAATGTAGAACCCGGAGCAGTTCTTGTCATGGTCGCGCGGTTATACATTGGACTGGTCTTATCATTTAAGAGTTTATTATAATATTCATAGTCTATGGAGTTGGTAAGCATATTATTATCATAACTTGGGTAGCTTACCATAGCTTTGATCTTACCTGTATGAATATCAGTAACGATTATTGAACCGGAACAAGGCTTAAGTCCAAGCATGGCAGGCGTGATGTCAAGAGATTTAATCTTCTTTATCATAAATGTAAAGCTGCTGAATCCACCATTCAGATATGCGGCATAATCGGCATCTCCTTCACTGGAGAGTATCCCCTGGGCATAGATAAGATTGATAACATCATAACCGGTTATCTCACCGTTAACTATCATCGCTTTTATGACCTGCTTATCAAATTCTGAATCCTCTTTAAGAGTATCGCATATATAGTCGGTAAGGATTTTATAAGTCTCCTCACTGTCATAATATGCATCACTTTCGTCTACTCCGCTTATATCGATTGCTTCGATACTGATAAGATACTGCAGAAGTTCCTTCATGGATATGGTGCCGGCAGTGTACTTTTTAAACTGACTTCCTTCAGGATCAAACAGAGATGAATCATATATTCCGGCTTTACTGAGCATTTCAAATATATATTCATCAAATTCTCTGTCAGATGAAGGATGCTCGTTTATAGGAATAGGGTTTGTTGTAAGATCTTCTTTTATTCTGCTTATGGAAGCGCTTTTACCCTGTGTAAACAGACTGTATATATTCTTCTCCAGTTCAGTGGCATCACTGCCTTTCATATTATCGAGTGATATATAATTATTATTAAAAAATGAAAAGTAAACATCTGTTATAGGTATGGCTTCAGTCTGATTCCTTCCCGAAACTTCAGCAAAGTCAACGATTCTCTGAGCAAGTATCGTAGCAAGCTCCTGCTCAAGAATATCATAGCAGTATTTTTGAAGATCACTGTCGATGGTAAGATAAATGTCATTTCCTGCAACGGAAGATGTTTCACTAAGTGTTTCAATAACCTTTCCGAGGTTGTCTACATAAACAACTTCTTGTCCGTCAGTGCCGTGGAGTTCTGTTTCATATACCTGCTCTATTCCGGCTTTACCAACAACGTCACCATTATGATAAGTACGAACTGTCTGTGTCTGATTAAAATTCTCTATATCAGCCTGTGAAGCTTCACCTACATAACCGATTATATGAGCGAAATATTTGGCGTCATTATAAACTCTCTTTGACGTTACCTCGATATCCATACCAAGAAGAGTATCCTTGTGCTCAAGAATACTGTTCTTACTCATTTCTGATATTCCTTCTGCTATTACAACAGAAACATACTGCTGATAACGATTGAGCCAGAGTTCATACCTGCACGCAAGTATTTCCATGGCTTCTTCTTCACTGTATTCATGAGTTATACCGAAGCCGTCTGTCTTTTCATTTCCGTGACAGAGATAATCAACGACCTCTTCAGCACTGCTCTCCTTCTGTTCATCCGAAAGATCATCATAAGAGGACTTTCCGTAAACATCTTTAAGGAAGTTTTTGAGAGATGTTCCCTGAATCGTGTAGCTGTATCTGCCATTTTCAAGCTTAACAGGGAAGCTGAGAGTTATCTTGTCATTATTTTTTTTGAGAATATTGATAGTATTGTAAATGATTCTGTTACGGAGTTCATTCTGAGTGATGCCCATACTTTTGGCTGTATCAGAAAGTGAGGCATCACTTGCAAAGGTAAGATTATATGAAATCTGATTGTAAGCAAGAAGATTGCCGTTAACGTCATATATCTTTCCTCGTATGGCATCAACGGTAATGGTCTTTTCCGTTCTTACATCAAGAGTGTCCATATATGAATCGCCTTCAACTATCTGTAGATTAAACAGTCTTGTGACGATAACAGAAAACAGTATGATCATTAGAAGCGTAACCGGAAAAAAGCGGCTGCTAAGATATTCAATTAGTATATCTTTAAGAAATATAAAGAATTCTTTAATAGTCCTCATAGTATATCCTTCTCAACTTTATTCTTAAGAAGTTTATTAATAACAACATATAGTCTGTAAATAATAATGGAAACCACAACTGTATACATCATCTGCGGAAAGATGATATTAAAAAGGTATTCCTTAAAATCGAGCCTTCTGTTAAGAAGGAACACAAATACATATATAGCTATCTCAAATATAAATTCATCAAATGTAATGATAACTACAGGAAGAAAGATATCTTCCATAAGATAGTTCCTGTGAAAAAAACCGTTGACATAGCCGATCAACATATATAACAGCATGTATGGTCCGATGAGATTCCCATAGAATACATCACACAGGAAACCGCTGAAAAAACCTATCAGCATTCCTTCTTTTCTTCCCCTCATAATACCGAAGGACATAGTGAGTATAAGCAGAAGATTCGGACTTACACTCATTACACTGTGAAATGAAAATACAGAATACTGAAGGAGGAACGATATTAATATAAGAACAGCAAGGGTTATCACTCTCTTCATCAGTAATTAACTTCCTTCTTTCTGTCGGTAATTACCATCACATCATCTATATCACTAAAATCAGAAGCAGGTATAAGATGCGCCGATTTAGTAAGGTTATTTGTATCCATAGTAATATCTGTTATATATCCGATAGTTATACCAAAAAAGTATCTGTCAGAAACATTGGAAGTTACAACTCTGTCACCCTCTTCTATATCGGCATCCTTATCTATATCGGAAATGATAATATAACCGTCATCGATAGTTGAAAGACTACCATCAAGTGTGCAAAGAACATTGTTGCCGCCGATCTCGGCTATTATACTTGAATTATCATCTATAATAGCTCTTACCTTAGCGTAGTTATCATAGGATTCGGTAACGATTCCAAGAAGGCCTTTATCGGATAGAACATTACAGTCTTCGTATATTCCGTCATTCAGGCCTTTATTTATATAAAACTCGCTGAACCATTCAGATGAATTGGATGAGAATACTCTTGCAGCAGTCATATTGTAATCAGGATAAAGAAGTGAAAGATCATAAAGATCTCTTAACTCTGAAAGTTCAGAAAGCTCTGATTCATTTCTCTCGATTTCCGACTGATATCTTATTACTTCTTTTTTTAACTCTTCATTTTCAGCCCTGAGCTCTTCTATATCTCCGAAAACCTTTGTTTTATCCTCAACCCATTTACCTATTCTGTTTACTCCCCTTTGCATAGGTGTGATGAAATGTCCCGTAATGCTTTTTATGGGACGCATCATATCAGGTCTTACAGTAGACATTACTATAAGCATTATGCAAAGAGCAGAAAGGAAAAGAAGAAGGTATTTGGGACTTATATCTTTCTTTCTGTTGAATTTTTTCATAATTTACAAATATCCTTTTTCCGAAAAACTGAAATACGTTTTATCTCCGAGTATTATGTGATCTAGCAATTCTATACCAAGCATATTGCCGGCACTTTTTATTCTTTCTGTTATCAGAATATCCTGCTCGCTTGGCTCAGGATCGCCACTCGGATGGTTGTGCATAAGTATCACGCTTACTGAATCATACTTAAGCGCTTCTAAAAAAAGCTCTCTGGGAGAAACCGGAGAACTGTTTACTGTACCGCGTGACAACTCTTTCCATTTGATAATGGAATTTTTCCCATTAAGGAAGAGAACGAATACGCTCTCTACTGTTCTGTATCTATACTCTTCCATGAAGAAATCAGCTATAGATGACGGACTGTTATATGTAAGTCTGGGCTTAAACTGAGCCATAGACATGCGCTTTGATATTTCAGCAACAGCAAGGAGCTGACATGCTTTCACATAGCCGACTCCCTTTATTTTGGTTATATCCTCAAGTGTTATATAATTCAGGCTTACAAGTCCCTTTGTAACTTCGTCGTGATTAAGTATTCTCTGCGCAAGCGCAACAGCGGAAAACTCCCTTGTACCGCATCTAAGTATTAGTGCAAGGAGTTCTGCATCACTGAGAGACTGTATGCCATACTGTCTGACCTTTTCAACAGGTCTTTCAGAGCTTTCCATATCTCTTATTCTTGTTTTATCCATATAGTATATCCTTTCATGCCGTTCCGGGTGCATAAAAGAAAAACTCATAGATAAATTATTTTACCATAAAACCCCTGATTTTTCTATAATTTTCTGAATGGACATCATAATTCCGAGCTTGGCATGAGGATATGTCAGTCCTCCCTGAAAATAAACAGCATAAGGCTCTCTGAGCGGCGCATCGGCAGAAAGCTCTATTGATGCACCGGAAACAAAAGCACCCGCAGCCATTACGACTTCATCATCATAACCTGGCATAGCCCAAGGCATTGGGGTAACATAGCTGTCAACAGGTGCAGCAAGCTGTATCCCGTGACAGAAAGCTAGAACCTTCTCTCTTGAACCAAGCACAATAGATTGAATGATATCATTTCTTTTTTCATCTCCTGATGGAACTGCTTTAAATCCCATCTTTTCATAACAGCATGCAGCAAGTACAGCGCCTTTAAGTGCAGCGGCAGTTACTGTAGGTGCAAGAAACAGGCCTTGTGCAAAGTCTCTTGTTGCGTCAAGAGATGCTCCGACTTCTTTTCCGAGTCCGGGAGTTGTAAGTCTTGCGGCACATTTCGCAATGCATTCTTTAGTACCGCATATATAGCCTCCAAGTTTGGCAAGCCCTCCGCCAGGATTCTTAATAAGAGAACCAACAACCATATCTGCACCAAAGTCCGATGGCTCAAGAGTTTCAACAAATTCGCCGTAACAGTTATCAACCATTACAATTATATCTTTCCGTATATTCTTAATGAATGAGATTACTTCACCTATCTCGCTTACGGAAAGGCTTTTTCTTGTGTCATATCCTTTGGATCTTTGAATCTCAATAAGTTTTGTATTTGGCTTTATGTGATTCTTAATCCCTTCCAGATCAAATGAACCGTCCTCGAGAAGATTAACTTCATCATACGTGATTCCAAATTCTTTAAGCGAACCTATTTCTTCTCTTATTCCTATTACTCCCTGAAGAGTATCATATACACTTCCGCAGACAGAAAGCATTTCATCTCCGGGACGAAGTATTCCTGAAAGCGCAATTGTAAGTGCGTGTGTTCCACAGGTAATCTGCTGTCTCACAAGTGCATCTTCGGTATGAAATACATTTGCGTAAATTTTTTCAAGTGTATCTCTTCCGCTGTCGTTATAACCATAACCTGTACTTCCGAAAAGATGGTTCTCGGAAAGTCTGGCATCCTGCATGGCTTTAATAACCTTATACTGATTCTGTTCGGCAATTCTGTCGATTTCGTCGAATCTGTCTTTAAGTCCGTTTTCAACTTTAAGAGTAAAGTCATAAACATCACCGCTTATACCAATGCTTTCACAGTATTCTTTAAGTGTATTATTCATAAATTCGTCCTCTTAACCATTTCTTCAAGCATTTCATCTTCTGAATCAAATGTATCTTTATCAATCCAGATAACGTCTTTATTCCGTCTGAACCACGTCAGCTGTCTTTTAGCAAAATGTCTTGTATCAAGTTTAATATCATATTTTGCCTTTTCTATATTTTCATCACTAATAGAAAAATCGTCATCAATAAGCGGCAATACTTCTTTATAACCTATGCCCTGCATGGATGTAAGACTTTCCGTAACGCCCATTTTTTTGAGCTTTATAACTTCTTCTATCAGCCCCGAATCAAACATTATGTCAACTCTTTTGTCAATCCTGTCATAAAGCTTTTTTCTTTCCATAGTAAGAACAAAGTAACTGAGCCTGTATGGGCTTTCTTTTGCCTTCTCAACTTCATTATGGAGAGAAATAGGAAAATTATTCTTGTGATAAAAATCAAGCGCTCTTATCACTCTTTTAATATTATTCTTATGAATTATTTCGGTAGATTTCGGATCGACTTCCATGAGCATATTAAAAAGTATATCTGCTCCATCCTCTTTCTCGGAGATTTTATAAAGCTCATTAATATAGCCATCTTCCTCTTCTTCATTAAAATCCGTGTCATATACAACGGAATCTATATAGAAGCCTGTACCTCCAACAAGAATCGGAATACTGTTACGCTCAGTAATATCATAGATAAGGCGCTTTGCTTCGTTCTTAAACTCAGCCACATTAAAGGAATGAAATGGAGAAAAACAATCGATAAGATGATGTTTAACTCCATTCATTTCATTTGGCATAATCTTGGCAGTGCCAATATTCATTTCTTTATATACCTGCATAGAATCACCGGAAATTATCTCCCCGCCAAGACGCTTTGCAAGGCTTATGGAGATATCAGTTTTTCCGACTGCGGTCGGACCGGCGATAACTATAAGAGGTTTCTTATTATTATCCATATTTTCCTCTTAAGTAAGAAGCTGTATATCTATACGATACGCTTGAATTTTTTATCCAGCTCCTCTTTACTGATTTTTATAATGGTTGGTCTGCCATGCGGACATGTATAAGGATTTTCAAGAGTCATAAGTTCATCAATCAAAGCCTGAACCTCAACTACTGAAATATGCTGATTACCCTTTACCGCAGCCTTACAACCCATGGTAGCAATCTTGTGTACGAATATATCTTCCGTAACTCCGTTTACGTCACTTGAAAGATAAGAAACAAATTCAAGGAAAATGTCTCTGCCCTCCATACCTACAAGATTTACAGGAATTGCACTGAGTCTTATCTCCTTGTCACCAAAATCAGATATTTCAAAGCCGGTTTTTTCAAAGTATTCAAGATTGTCAAGTACAGCCTGCTTTTCAATTGGACTGAGGGATATGACTTCCGGCGGGAAAAGATTCTGTGAAACTACCTTTCTCTCTTTAAATTCAGCCATGAATCTTTCATAATTAATCTTCTCATGAGCAGCATGCTGATCCATAAGATAAAGATCATTCATATACTCTGTAATCCAGTAGGTATTAAAGACAAGTCCTATTATCTTATGCTTTGGAAGAGCTTCTTTTGAAAGATATTTATCGTCCGTCAGACTTTGCTGTTCGTATTTAAATTTATCAACCGTCAATTCATTTACATTTCGTACATCATCGTTTGATTTATTTATTATTTGTACATCATCCGTTGATTCATTTTTTATTTGTACATCATCCGTTGATTCATTTACTTTTTGTACATCACCGGATATTTTTTCGTTATCCGCTTTAAGCGCACGCAATTCTTCTCTAAATTCAGGCGGAAGCATTTTATCAAGAACAGAAAATGAATCCATATCTGTCTTTTTAATGGTTTCTTTAACGAATGAGGCATTCTTTATTATTGAATTCGTAGAATATATACTGCCGTTTTTATTTTCTGTATTTATATTCGCAGCAGATTCATTCGAACTAGATCTGTTCTCATTAATCTCATTTGAACCCGTCTCATTCGCAACAGTTACATGGCTGGTTTTTACTCCATTTGCGAGCGGTGATTTTGGTTCATACTGTCCGCCGTAATTGGGTATAAGAACTTTTTCTTTCAGAGAATCGGCAACAGCATGATAAACGGCACTGAACAGTTCCTTCTCATTTTCATACTTAAATTCCTGTTTTGAAGGATGTATATTCACATCACATTTTTCACCCGGAAGCGTGATATTTAGAACTGTAAAAGGAAACTTATGCTGCATAATATAAGTTTTATAAGCTTCTTCGATGGCTCTTACAACTATCTTTGATCCGATATATCTTCCGTTCACAAAATAAGTTTCAAAGCTTCTGTTGCCTTTACAAATATATGGTTTTCCGGTGAATCCCACTATACTTATATCACCTTCGGAATAATTAACTTCCAGTAAACTTCTGGTTATATCTTTTCCGTAAAGTGCATAAATCACATCTTTTAACTTACCGTTACCGGATGTATCGATAACAGTTCTGTCATTATTTATAAGCTTAAATGAAATATCAGGACATGAAAGGGCAAAGCGTGTCATGATATCTGTAATATAAGATGCTTCCGTCATCCCGGTCTTAAGGAACTTTCTTCTTGCAGGAACATTGTAGAAAAGATTCTTACAGATTATGGTTGTCCCGTCCGGAGCACCGATTTCAGAAAGCATAAGTTCATTTCCGCCGTGAACTATGTATTTAATCCCGGTCATACTGTCAGGTGTTTTTGTAACGATTTCCGTTTCGGTTACAGCTGAAATCGTTGAAAGTGCCTCACCTCTAAAACCAAGAGTTTTTATGCCTATCAGTTCTTCAGCGGTAACTATCTTGCTTGTCGCATGTCTTGCAACAGCAAGTCTTATATCATCTTTATCTATACCTGAACCGTTATCGGTAACTCTTATATAATCCTTTCCACCATCACGTATTTCAACTGTGATTCTTGTAGCGCCGGCATCGATAGAGTTTTCGACAAGTTCCTTAACTATGCTTTTCGGGCGTTCAACAACCTCACCGGCTGCAATCTTATCTATTACACTTTTATTAAGTACTCTTATCATTTAAGTCTTTCCTTTAATTCTTCAAGATAAAGCAACGCTTTAACAGGGGTCATGTTATTAAGATCCATAGCACGAAGTTCTGCCGCAATGTTCATTTCTTCGGTAGATGCAAAGAAGGAAAGCTGCGCATCATCTTCTGTCTTTTTCTTTATTGATGTATTTTTGATCTTTTTCGTATTTCCTGTAAGATTCTCTTTTTCAAGAATCTCGGAAATCTCATTTGCCCGGTCTATAACCGCGTCCGGAACACCAGCAAGCTTGGCAACCTCTATTCCGTAAGAGCCGTCTGCGCCGCCCTTTACGATCTTTCTGAGGAATACAATCGAATTTTTATCCTGCTTTATGGCAATGCTGTAGTTATTTACAGAAGCAAGTCTTGACTCAAGTTCGGTCAGTTCATGATAATGGGTGGCAAATAGCGTCTTCGCACCAAGAACATCACTGTCAGCAATGTATTCAACAACTGCCCATGCTATAGCAAGTCCGTCAAAGGTAGATGTACCGCGCCCTATCTCATCAAGTATAATAAGACTTTGTTTAGTTGCATTTCTGAGTATATTAGCAACCTCACTCATCTCGACCATAAAGGTAGACTGCCCGCTTGCAAGGTCATCACTTGCACCGACCCTTGTAAATATTCTGTCTGAAATGCATATACTTGCGTAATCAGCCGGTACAAAAGAACCTATCTGAGCCATGAGCGCAATAAGCGCAGTCTGTCTCATATAAGTTGATTTACCTGCCATATTAGGGCCTGTGATTATCGAAATCCTGTTTCCTATGGTATCAAGAAATGTATCATTCGGAATAAAACTTTCTTTAGTCATCTTCTCGATAACAGGATGACGGCCTGCTTTAATGTCAATAACTCCCGTCTCATTGATCAGAGGTCTTACGTAACCGTTTTTAACAGCAACATAAGATAAAGATGCAAGCGAATCTATAACAGCTATAAAATGGGCTGTTTTCTGTACACGGGAAATTTCTCCGGCAATAGTATCACGAAGCCTTGAAAATGCATCGTATTCAAGCGCATAAAGCTTATCCTCAGCGCCCAGTATCTCACCTGCAAGGTCATTTAATTCCTTCGTTGAATATCTCTCTGCATTTGCAAGTGTCTGTTTTCTTATGAAATAATCAGGAACTTTATCTTTAAATGAATTGGTTACTTCGATATAATAGCCAAAGACCTTATTATATTTGATTCTGAGATTTCTGATTCCTGTCTTTTCCTTCTCGGATTCTTCAAGATTAAGAAGCAGTGTCTTTGCATTATTCTTCGTATATCTTAATTCATCAATAGTTTTATCATAGCCCTCTTTAAAGATATTCCCTTCTTTAACTGTTATAGGGGCATCCTCGGAAAGAGAGGCATCAAGCAACTCGTATAGATCCTCCAACGCGTCAAACTCATTTCTCATAGTTTCAAATATGCTGCCGGAGAGTTCAGATAACAGCCTGCCGATGAAAGGAAGATAATATAAAGATGTTTTAAAGGAAAGAAGATCTCTCGGGTTAGCTGTTTTAATGGAAATCCTGGTCATAAGACGTTCAAGATCATAAACCGAGCCCAGATATTCCCGTATTTCATCTCTTGTTATAAGATTATCGTTAAATGATTCTATGGCATCGAGCCTGTCATTTATCTTTTTGACAGATAAAAGAGGCTGTTCAACAAATTCACGGAGCTTACGTGCACCCATTGCAGTCTTTGTTTTATCAAGCACCCAAAGAAGTGATCCCTGTTTCTTCTTCTCACGAAGAGTCTCTGAAATCTCAAGATTTCTTCTGGTTGAAGAATCGAGGATCATGTATTCTTCCCTGAAGTAAAGAGAAAGATTGTTGATCTGTCCAAGAGCATCCATCTGTGTATCGGTAAGATATTCAATCAGTGCTCCCGATGCAATTATCTGATCATCGAAGTCTTTTAGTCCAAGTCCTTCTATGCTGCTTACATTAAATACCCTGAGCAGACGTTCTATGGAAGCATTTTCATCAAAATAATAATTCGGTGCGGGAGAAATCGTTACATTGATTCTACTCTTTATATCGTCAAAACTGATTCCTGAAATTCCGAAACTTTCCTGATAGATTATCTCGCTTGGTTCAAATTTGTATATCTCATCCAGTACATAATTCTCCGATTCAACTCTGGTTGTCAAAAATTTGCCGGTAGATATGTCGGAGATTGCTATTCCGTAATATGAACCGGAATATGAAATGCACATAATATAATTATTTCTGGTATCGTCAAGGTTTTCGGAGGATGTTATAGTACCCGGGGTTATAATCTTTATAACCTTTCTTTCAACAAGCCCTTTAGCCTGTTTCGGATCTTCGACCTGTTCACATATAGCAACCTTATGTCCGTTATCCACAAGACGTCTGATATAAATATCAGCTGCATGATAAGGTATGCCGCACATCGGAGCTCTCTCAGAAAGTCCACAGTCTTTTCCTGTAAGAGTGAGTTCCAGTTCCTTTGAAATCTCAATTGCATCATCAAAGAACAGTTCATAAAAATCGCCAAGTCTGTAAAATATTACACAGTCACTGTATTCATTTTTAACACTCAGGTAATGCTCCATCATGGGAGAAAGCTTCTTAGCCACGTACTGCCTCCCCCATATAGTAGAATCCTTTATGCTCCTTCATAATAACAGGAACTATTTCACCTATCATATCTTTATCACCTTTAAAATGAACCGTTGTACCATATTCGGTTTTACCGGTCACATAATCACTTAACTCTTTATTACTTTCTTCAACAAGAACAGGCAGAGTACGCCCTAAAAATCTTCCGACTCTTTCCTTTGTCGTTTCATTTACGACCTTAAGCAGTCTGTCAAAACGCTCTTTTATAACGTCGTCACTTATCTGGTCGGGATAAGAAGCAGCCGGTGTACCGGTACGCTTTGAATAAATAAATGTAAATGCCTGATCATATTCACACTCTTTTACAAGAGAAAGTGTCTCTTCAAAATCCTCTTCGGTTTCTCCCGGAAATCCAACTATGATATCAGTAGTAACAGATACATCCGGTATCTCATTTTTAATCTTTTTAAGAAGTGAAATGTACTGCTCCCTCGTATATTTGCGGTTCATTTTAGCAAGAAGCTTAGTCGAACCTGACTGCACAGGAAGATGAATACTTTTACATATTTTACTGTTTTCAGCTATTACTTTTATAAGCTTATCCGAAAGATCCTTGGGGTGACTCGTCATGAATCTTACTCTTTCAATCCCGTCTATGCGGCAGATATCTGCTAAAAGCTCCGGGAATCCATATTCGGGATCAGCACTTATTATGGCACTGTCTGCTATAAAGTTTACGCCGTAGGAATTAACATTTTGTCCAAGAAGCATGATTTCCTTTACGCCATCCTTTGAAAGGCGTCTTGCTTCTTCCAAAATATCTTCAGGCGTTCTGCTTCTTTCACGCCCTCTGACATAAGGGACAATACAAAATGTACAGAAATTATTGCAACCGTACATGATATTAAGTCCGGATTTGAATGAATACTTTCTCTCTGTAGGTAGAGCTTCAACATGCTCACCGGCTTCTTTCTCAATTTCGATTATCTGTTTTCCTTCTTCTATACGTTTATAGATAAGTTCGGCAAGCTTATGAAAATTAAATGTACCGAAAACAAGATCAACATACTTGTATTTATTTCTGATATTCTCTATTACATCCTTTTCCTGCATCATACATCCACAGATACCTATCATCATATCCGGGGAAGAAAGCTTTCTTTTCTTAAGTGTTCCAAGATGTCCGTAGAGCTTAAGGTTCGCATTTTCTCTTACAGTACATGTATTGAAAATTATAAGATCTGCTGTTTCAGTCGGTGCCTTCTCATATCCGATAGCAAGTAGTATGCCTTCCAGTCTTTCGGAGTCATGAAAATTCATCTGACAGCCAAAGGTTTCAACTGAGTAAGTAAGGCTTCTTCCCTTTGTTGCCTTATACTCTTCCATATAAAGCCTTAGCTTATTTATAAAGTATTCCTGCCTTTTAAGGCCGCCCTTTGGAGCGTCATCAGTAAGGCTGAATTCATCTATACCGGAATAACTCATAAAGGTCTCCTATTCTTCAAGTTCTGAAATCCAAATATTTGCCGATGCATCAGTAGGCATCCTGAGATCACCTCTCGGAGATAACGCAACACTACCAATCTTAACTCCATCAGGCATGCAGCTTCTTTTAAAGTGCTGACTGAAGAATCTCTTATAGAAAAGCTTCATCCATTTCTTGATTTCATCCTCTTTGTAATCATTCCTAAATGCCTTCTTAGCAAGAAAATAAATCTTACTTGGGCTGTATCCGAATCTCAGCATATAGTAAAGGAAGAAATCATGTAACTCGTACGGTCCGATACTGTCCTCAGTCTTCTGGACTATGTTTCCGTTTTCATCCGGCGGAAGAAGCTCTGGACTTATAGGTGTATCAAGGATATCACGAAGCACATCATGACATTCAGGGAAAATGTCATTCTGAACGACAGAATCTATCATCCATCTAACGAGAGTCTTTGGAATGCTTCCATTTACACCGTACATTGACATCTGATCTCCGTTATATGTACACCAGCCGAGCGCAAGTTCAGACAGGTCTCCTGTACCGATAACAAGACCGTTGACCATATTTGCATAATCCATAAGAACCTGAGTTCTTTCTCTTGCCTGAGTATTTTCGTAGGTTACATCTTTATCATCAAGGCTGTGTCCGAGAGCCTTAAGATGAAGCTCACAGGCATCCTTAATATCTATTGTAATCGCTTCTCCTCCGAGCGCTTCTATAAGCTTTGTAGCATTATTCTTAGTTCTTTCAGTTGTACCAAATGCGGGCATTGTTATGGCAACAAGATCCGACATAGGTCTTCCAAGCTTCTTTATTGCCATTGCTGCTACAAGAAGGGCAAGTGTTGAATCCATACCGCCGGAAACTCCGATAACAGCTTTACACCCTGTTACATCGAGTCTTCTAAGAAGAGCACTGACCTGCATATCGAAAATTTCATTACATCTTTTAAGCCTTCTGTTGACTGAAGAAGGTATGAAAGGAAGCTTTGCTACAGGAAGATAAGCTCCGTCAGACTCAGGGATATTATCAGACATAACTGATACCGTCTTAATGTCTGAAACTATATTTTTATATAATGATGCTGTATCTGAAAATGACTTATTTGCAGTCCTGTCATGACGTATACGCCCCAGATCAAGGTCTGCTATCATAATGTAGTCACTTGCAATAAAGTCCTTATTCTCATTAATGATCACACCATTTTCCGCTATAACACTGTGACCGGAGAAAATAAGATCCTGAGTCGATTCCGTCTTGCCTGCAGATACATAAACATATTCACAGATATTTGATGCAGAAGATTTGCTTATAAGCTCTCTTCTGTATTCCCTTTTAGCTATGGTTTCATTGCTTGCAGAAAGATTAAGTATTATCTCAGCTCCTGCAAGAGACATAAATGATGAAGGTGGTACAGGTGACCAGAGATCTTCGCAGATTTCAATTCCGACTCTTAACTTCGAACTAAATTCATAGATAATTCCGCCTCCTACAGGAATCTCATAATCATCCGTAAGTTCAATCCCTATATCCGAAAGAAATACCATATCGGTATCTATATCACTTGCACTGGAGAACCATCTTTTTTCATAAAACTCATTATGTTCGGGAATCATTGTTTTAAGGGTAACGCCAAGTAACTCACCCTTAAATATTACAAATGCCGCATTAAACAGCTTTTCCCTTAGTTTCATAGGTGCACCTATTACGATAAGCTCGTTTAGTGACTTTGAATACTCGATAAGAAGAGCTATCTTTTCATTTGACTTTTTTATAAGTGCGTCCTGAAAGAAAAGATCCTGACATGAATAGCCTGTTACAGCAAGTTCGGGAAAAACTACAATCCCGGGATTTAATTCGTTTAAATCATCAATCTTTTCAATTATTCTTTCATAGTTAAAGTCCGTATCAGCAACCCTGATATCAGGAACAACAGTTGCGACTCTGTACATATCAAACATATCAGTCACCATCTCTTTCATTTAAATCTTTACTAAGCCCTTCAAGATAAGGAACAAGTGCGCCTCCTCTGCCATGCAAAAAGAAGTCATCATCCAGTTCGGCGTATTTAAAATTCTTGGGATGCCCTTTCCCGATTCTCTCCACATACTTTTTTAATTCGCTGTATCTCATGTAATAAAAATCATTTCTCATAGTGAAAAGAATAAGAAGAAAAGAAATCCCACCCTGTTCTTCAAATTCAGTCATGAATTTATACTGATGCTCATGTATATTCTGCATGGAAAATGTATCGCTGACACATTCCTTTGCATCAAAACATACCGGAATCCCCTGAACCACACCTATATAGTCTACCGTGGAATCCTTTTCAAAAAAGGCTTCCTCAATCCTTCTTGTATTCGGATTAAACTTTGTGGGTGTAATGGGTGTAGGAATCTTCTGAACAAGAGCCAGGTTCTTATCCCTGTAATATTCATTTGTAACATTTATGAGTTCTTCAAGGGTTGAACCCCTAAGACCTCTTGAATTCCATGTAGCCATATGATCCTCACGGAAATAAAGTCATAGATATAAATTAAAAACATCCGGCAGTTCAGATATAAATCTCTTATTTTCGTATTTTCTGAAAAGTTCAAGTTCACTTCCGGAAAGTATATCTTTAACAGTTTCAAAATCAGGAAATACAGTCTCATAAGAATGAAGCAGCTGGTATGTGTTTATATTCGTTCTGTGATTATTATACTTGCGCTCTCCCACTATCGGATATCCGAGTTTTCCAAGCACAGCTCTTATCTGATGAGTTTTACCGGTTATTAGTTTTACTTTTATAAGCGTATAACCGTTCTTATAGGAAACAGGCGTAAGAAGAGTTTCTGTTCTTTTGTACTTTTTTAAATCCTTTGCAGCAGAACTTTTAGAACCTTTTACAACCAGTTCATTATAATGATCAGCAGTGATAATATCTGCTTTATTCGTATTTTCATCTTTATAAAGATAAGAAATGTCATGCACTTCTTCTTTAAACTCGCCTTCAGCAAGAGTCAGGTAATATTTATCTATAAGCCGCTCTTTAATGAGTTTTGTAAGCATTTTGCTTCCGGGATAAGAAACTCCTGCAAGCATGATACCTGATGTATTTCTGTCAAGCCTGTTGACTACAGACGGTTTAAAAACATCACTATGATTTAGTCCCTTTTCCTTTGCATAGTCAGTCACAAAATCATTAACGGAATAATCAGTTTTAACCGACTTTTGAGAAAGTATTCCACTGGGCTTATCTATAACCATAATGTCACTGTCAGCGAAAATGATTTTTATATCAGCAGCTTCTTTTAAAGCCTTACTGCCCGGATTATTAGAAATGTCACTTTTATCCGTATCACGGAACTTTGAAACAGTCTCATCAGAAAGATAGAGCTTTACAGAGTCCCCAATCTTTAATAATTCATCACCTGTCGCCTTTTTATCGTTAAGTACTATATTCTTCTTTCTCAGCATCTTATAGGTAAAGCTCTGCGGGGCATTTTTTAAATACTTAAAAAGAAGCTTTTTCAGCTTTTGTCCGGATTCGTTTTTTTCTATTTTGATTTCAATCATAAATCATACACCGAGCGAAAGAATCTTTTCCTGCATTAAGGAATCCGCAGGAAGTTCAGCTTTTTTTACACTCTCTGCAAAATCATCGGGATTATCGAAAAACTCTATTTTCGTATCTTTCAATTCAAAAACCTTGACAAGATTATCCCTGCATAAATCTCTATTTTCAGTATAGCCGGCATCAAAGATAAATATTTCTTCGGTATTCATAAAAATAACCGGATAATAAAGTATTTTATCTCCGTTAGATACCGTAACATCATACAGAAGTTTATCATTTATATCATAAGCGGTTATTTTTGAATGGTTTTCTTTATCAACGGATTTATACTTAAATACTATAAAATACCCCAGTATTCTTTCTGCAAATGGAATTGCCATAACACATGCAATTATCGTCAGGATGGATTTTCTTGAATGAAAGATAATTAAGCTTATAGTTATAAGTGCAATTATTATAAAAAGAATTATAATCCCATGAATAAGGCGGATTCTCTTGTAGTTATCAAGATGTCCGTACTCACCTTTTGATATTTTATTCTTCATCTACATCATTCTCCATCCGGGAAGATACTTGTTTTTTAAGCTTTTGTCCTTTGCCTTGGCAAAGCCAAGAGGAAAGCCCGATACCATTACAAGAACTGTCCCGTCACTTACATCGCCTTCTATCGTTTCTCCCTTAAGGTATTTAATGACTCTCATATCATCCACAGAAAGGTCAAGGCAGTTTTTAAAACTGCTATTCTTGAGAGTCATGGCAAGTGCCTGGGACGGCTCAAATCTGTTCTTCTTAATCTCCCCGATAAAGAGCCCCCTTCTCATAACACGAAGCCCTTTAACATCAGGAATATCACGAGGAATATAATATAACTTATCTCTGTCAACTTCAAGTCTGTCAGCTTCAAATACTGTATTTAGATTATTGAGAAATTCTTTTGCATATTCATCTTTAAGAGGAGTCTTTATGCTGTATGGAATGTCATACATAGATACATTTTCCGAATTGCTTTTAAGGAGTGACACAAAATGGCCTTCCCCTTTTACCCTGTGCGGGAAAAGATGAACGGTCTTTTTAAGCGACTCATCACCTGTGAGTCCGTTTTCCGGAATTCCGGGCATAAATCCATCATGCAGAGAAATATCACAAAGCTTAAGACTTTTATCGAGATTCATAAGATATTCAACCATCCTTTCATCTTCGAAAGGATTATAAGTACAGGTTGAATAAAGAATACTTCCTCCCGGTCTTAGCATTTTTACCGCATCTCTAAGAATTACAGTCTGAAGATCAGTATAGGTCTTTATACCGTTATTCTCCCATGCTGTAATCATTGAAGCGCTCTTTCTGAACATACCTTCACCTGAACACGGAGCATCTATAAGTATTTTATCGAAGAAGCCTTCAAAATGAGTGAGAAGTTTGCCGGAATTCTCGGTTGTAATAACTGAATTACCAATACCGAAAAGCTCGATATTCTTTAGAAGAGCCTTAGCCCTTGATGCACTTATATCATTTGATACAAGTACTCCTGTTCCTTTTAACTTTTCTCCGAGTCTGGTTGATTTACCACCCGGGGCGGCGCATAGATCAAGAACCCTGTCACCCTCATCTATGGGGAGTACACTTGCCGGAAGTGTTGCACTTGGTTCCTGAAGATAGTAAAGGCCTGCGTAATAATATGGGTGCTTTGCAGGATTAACGTCCTGATCATAATAAAATGCAGTTTCACACCACGGAACCGGTTCCAATTTAAATGGAGTTATCGCAAGAAATTCTTCGGGAGAAATTTTAAGAGTATTGACTCTAAGACATTTATACATAGGCTTATCAAGTACAGAAAGAAAGCGGTTTAGCTCTTCTTTACCATAATATAAAGTCATGTTGTCTATAAATTTCTCAGGAAGCATAATGCAAATAACTCCAACTTAAATATTATTCTGTTTCAGTCGTTTCTGACTGATTAGAAAGTGTAGTGTCAACATTTACCCTCGTATATAAGAAGTCATATTCTTTCTTATACTCTTCTACATCGGGATAATCATTTTTAAGAGTCTCAGCTTTACTGAGCGCAGTTTCAAAATCATGATTCTTCTCGTAATACACTATATCGTTAAAAAGCAGTTTATCTTTATATTCCTCATCTGCCTCAAGGCCATTATCAATATAAGCCTTGGCAAGCTCCACATTATCATTTTCAAGATAATATGTGGATATCTGATATGCCAGATATGAATTGACAGGATTATCCTTAAGATATATCTCGTATGACTCAAGCATCTTTTTGTTGTCACCAAGCATTTCATAACATGTTCCGAGATACATGGCTGCAACTGAATCACCGTTATCGACTTCGACCTTTAGCTTTTCAATTGCCATATCATATTTGCCGTCCATAACATCAGTCATGGCATCTGAAATATTAAGATAAGGATTGGCAAGCGAAGCTGTTTCCTTACTGCCAAATGCCTGAATATAGTGATAAGTCTCTTTTGCTTCCTGAAACTTTCCAAGCCTCATATATGCATCACCAAGATAAAAGTATGTGTCGATATCCATATCCTTGGTGAACCATTGAGATTCTTCAATTGATTCAGAGAAAAGTCTTACAGCCTCTTCGTATTTACCATTTTCAAAGGCTTCTATTCCTTCGTTTCTCTTATCCTTTTTGGCTGATGACATATTGTAGAAAACATATGCGACAATCACAAAAATGACGAGGGTAATCGCCAGTATTCGGGAAACAGTAAGCAGTGTGTTTTTTCTCTTTCTGCTTTTTTGTTTTTCTTTTCTGGCAATATATCTTCGTCTTGCTTCATGCTTTAGAAGCTCTTCCCTTTCACTCAGGGACATATCTTCAAAATCTATTTCATTGTCATGATCTCTAAATTCATTTGAAGCCATATCTTAATCCTATAAATAATATTCAAAAACTAAATATACAGATTATGGGAATATATATAATCTACTACACTCTGAACCGTAAGTCCGTCTATAGATTCATCATTTTTAATACGATTTCTAATGTCAGAAGATGAAATATCCATGGCAGGAAGGCTCATAAGCCTTAAATCAGCTCCGGGATATTCCACTTTATATCTGCTTATAATTTCAGTCGTTGCAGCAATATCTATATCATCTCTCACTGTCACAAGAAAGATAAGCTCTTTAAAGAGTTCGTCCGCTCTTACCCATGAAGAAAGATGTTTAAGACTGTCACCGCCAATGATAAAAAAGAGTTCGGAATCTTTATAGATATCTTTAAGAACATGAACGGTATCAATAGTATATGTCAATCCTCCGCGTATAATCTCAGTCTCATCAAGTTCCATAAATGAATAATCATCTATGGCGAGGCTTATCATATTACACCTGTCACTGTCAGTCACACTTTCATGATCTTTTTTATAATATGTGTGAGAATTAGGCATAAAGATAATCTTATCAAGAGAAAACTCTTCATAAGCCTTTATCCCCATAGCCAAATGAGCATTATGAATCGGGTTAAATGAACCGCCCATTATTCCTATTTTCGTCATCTTATTTACTCTTTTTCTCTGATGGAAGAAAAATCTTCTGCTTTTCCTTATTCTTCTTATAAAGGACTATCTTTCTTCCGATAACCTGAACCACTGTGGATCTCGTCCTTTCAGAAAGAGTTACCGCCAGATTCTCCGGAGTCTCATCTGCATTCTTAAGAACATTTATCTTGATAAGTTCCCTTTTATTAAGTGCCTCTTCTACAGAACGCGAAAAGAGAGGCGTAATACCTGATTTACCGAGTGAGAGTATAACATCCTCTTTCTGCGCAAGTCCTTTTAAATACGATCTGTCTTTACTTGTCATAAATAAAACCCGCTTTCTATTATATCACCTATATCGTGTCTAGTCATGGTAGAAATCAAATTCATGGCCATAAAGTTTAACTGTATCGCCGTCTTCAATCCCCAGTTCCTCAAGTTTTGCAAATATACCGTTCTTCTTCATAAAATCTATAAAGAAAAGGAAGCCTTTTTCGTCTTCAAGATTGGTATATCCAAGCATTCTTTCTATTTTAGGACCTTCTACTACAAAGGTATGCTCTCTTGATTCATGTTTATAAACCTCATAAGGAAGGTTAGCGGAATCATCTCTCTCGTCTATTATGATTTCCTGATTAAATGTAATCTTTTCCTTCGGAGCATCCTTAAGAAGCTTTTCAACCTCAAGAAGTAGTTCATTTATACCTGATCCTGTAGCTGCAGAAATCGGGAATACCGGAATATCCGGTTCAAAATGCTCTTTAATCATTTCAATCATCACTTCAGAATCTTCTTCCGAAAGTGTATCGAGTTTATTTGCCGCAATCACCATAGGACGTTTAGCTAAATCATCACTGTAGAGTTTAAGTTCGGAATTTATCTTCTCTATATCATCTATAGGATTTCTGTCTTCAACAGATGCTGCATCAACTACATGAACAAGAACTCTTGTTCTCTCTATATGGCGAAGGAAATCAAGCCCGAGACCTACACCACTGCTGGCACCTTCAATTATTCCCGGAATATCTGCCATAACAAAGCTTCTGCCTTCACCAAGACTTACCACACCAAGATTAGGTACAAGAGTAGTAAAATGATAATCGGCTATCTTTGGTCTTGCATTTGAAACTCTGGAAATCAGAGTTGATTTACCAACATTTGGGAAACCGACAAGTCCAACATCTGCTATCATTTTCAGTTCAAGCGTGACATACTTTTCTATGGCATCCTGACCCGGCTGAGCGTATTTAGGCGCCTGCATAGTACTTGTCACATAATGCTGATTGCCTTTTCCTCCTCTTCCGCCTGAAAGAAGTATGAAAGGTTCTGTTTTATCAGCCATATCAACAATTACTTTACCCGTTTCAAAGTCTCTTATTACTGTTCCCGGCGGAACACGTAGAACTATGTCTTTACCGTTCTTCCCATGACAGTTACGTTTTGCACCGTTTTCACCGTCTTCAGCTTTATATTTTCTGATATTTCTGAAGTCGATCAGTGTATTCAGTCCAGTATCTACTGTAACGATAACGTCACCGCCTTTTCCACCGTCGCCGCCGTCCGGACCGCCGTTAGGAACATACAGTTCTCTTCTAAAAGATACATGACCGTCGCCGCCCTTACCGGATTTCACTAATATTTTTGCTCTATCACAAAACAAGGCTTATCTCCCTTTCCAAAAGTAATTACATAGAAAAAAAGAGGAGCCTTATTACAAAGCTCCTCTAATAGCTAAAATTAAGCAACCGGATGAACTGAAACCTGCTTTCTGTTTCTTCCGAGTCTCTCAAATCTAACAACTCCATCTGTTAATGCGAAAAGTGTATCGTCTCCGCCACGTCCAACATTAAGTCCCGGATGGATCTTTGTTCCACGCTGTCTGTATAGAATATTGCCAGCCTTAACAAACTGTCCGTCTGCACGCTTAGCGCCTAATCTCTTTGACTCAGAATCACGGCCGTTCTTTGTAGAACCAACACCCTTTTTATGAGCAAAGAACTGTAAATTCATCTTCACTTCGTTACACCTCCTTAAAGAATATTCTAATGTAATCATTGCCATACTCCTCATAGATGCTGCAGAGCCCTATGCGAAGTGACTTAATCAGCAGAGCTGTTTCTCTGCTTACCGGATATTTTACTTTAAACCTTATCGTTCCGGCTTCATCTATCTTCTTTACGTAATAATCATCACATAAAGATGAAATGGAATTAATGGTATTTATAGTAAGTGCAGAAACTGCGCTGCATACTATATCTTTACCCTCCGGAGCGTAGGCCGCGTGACCGCTGACCTTAAATCCGAAATATTCTTCGTTTTTACTGTAAAATATCGCTTTAATCATTTTTTTACTTATGCATTGATTGCTTCGATCTTAACTTCTGTATAAGGCTGTCTGTGACCGTACTTTTTATGATAACCGGTCTTACGCTTATACTTGTAAACAACTACTTTCTTAGCCTTAGCTGTTCTGATTACGGAAGCATCAACACTTGCAGACTTAACTGCCTCACCGCAAAGAAGGTCATCATCTTTACCGATTACGATTACATTATCAAATGTAACTTTGCTACCATCCTCAGCTGCAAGTTTTTCAACTCTAATGATATCTCCCTCAGCTACTTTGTACTGCTTTCCGCCTGTTGCTATGATTGCGTACATCTGGGTTTCCTCCTACTCATCATTACTCGCTAGTTACGGCGGTGCAAATGCACACTTAAAAAGCCTCACTACGCGGCACACTGTGATAATATATCACTTATAAAAAATTATGTCAAACAGTTTTTAAGTTTTCTTTCAAACAAATCAGCCTATCTGCTTTTTAGCTTCTTCTACTCCGACTTTTAAAGCTTCGTCAATTCCAGCAGAATTTTTTCCACCTGCCTGAGCCATATTTGGACGGCCACCACCGCCACCACCGCATATAGGAGCAATAACCTTAATAAGATTACCGGCATGTATACCTGAAGCCACAGCATCATCACTTGCCATTACAAGAAGGTTGACCTTTTCTCCGTTTGCTGCAGCAATGATGATAACAGATTTACCAAGCTTCTGCTTCATATCATCGCCAAGAGTTCTCATTGCATTTACATCCACATCCTTAAGCTTTAGCGGAAGTATGCTTAAATCTCCTACTTTAACAGCTCCCTCAGCTGCGTTTCCTGCAGCATCCTTTGCAAGTTTATCCTTAAGTTTCTGATTCTCACTTGTAAGAGCTTTGATCTCTGCCATGAGACTTTCTATCTTGTCATAAAGCTTATCAGGTTCAGCCTTTGCAGCCCTTGCTGATTTAATAAGCATCTCTTCAATTTCGTTAAAATGGCTGATGGCACCTTTTCCTGTAAGCGCCTCTATACGTCTTACTCCGGCAGCTATACCTGATTCCGAAACTATCTTAAATGCCCTTATAACTCCTGTATCCTTAACATGAGTACCACCGCAAAGTTCAATGGAGAAGTCATCCATAAATACGACTCTTACAGTATCTCCGTACTTTTCTCCGAAAAGAGCCATAGCTCCGGTTTTCTTTGCCTCTTCTATGGACATTTCCTTAGTAACAACAGATAGGTTTGCTTCAATTTCTTGATTAACTATACTTTCAACTTTACGTATTTCCTCTTCAGTCATGGCTTTTCCGTGAGAAAAGTCGAATCTGAGTCTGTCAGGTCCTACATATGAACCCTTCTGTTCAACATGATCACCAAGAACCATTTTAAGAGCCTTCTGAAGAAGGTGCGTAGCTGAATGGTTGTTACAAATGTCAGCTCTTCTGTCAGTATCTACCTTAAGAGTAACATTGTCGTCCTTCTTAATGCATCCTTTAACAACTTCACCAACATGAGCATATTTTCCGCTCTTAAGCTTGATCACATCTTTTACAGCAAATGAACCGTTCTCTGATTCAATCACACCTGTATCTGCTATCTGACCACCCATGGTAGCATAGAAAGGAGTCTTTTCTACAATTACAGTTCCTTTTTCTCCCTCACTTAGAACGTCTACAAGCTTTTCCTCATCGGATAAACCGCAAACAGCTGATGTATCACTGAGGTTATCGTACCCAGAAAACAGAGTTGCGTTTTCATCCTCCAATCCAGCAAAAATGTCAGTATCTGCAGCAAGTGTCGCCTTAAAACTCTGACCTTTTCTTGCTTTATCCTTAGCATCTTCCATGGCTTTATCAAATCCAGCCATATCAACGGTGATTCCTTCTTCCTCTGCCATTTCAACAGTAAGTTCGATAGGGAATCCAAATGTATCATAAAGGTAAAAGGCAGAATCTCCGTCTATAGTCTTCGCACCTTTTCCTTTTTTCTCATCAAGAATCTTCTTAAACTCTTTCATTCCGTTTTCAAGAGTGCTTTCAAATCTTTCAATCTCTTTTCCAAGTTCAGAAAGTATGAATTCTCTGTTTTCAATGAGAAGCGGATAACTGTCATCATATACCTTATCTATGTATATCTTTGCAAGATCAAGAAGATCTGTTTTTGTAAGTCTAAGATTTCTTCCGTGTCTTACAGCTCTTCTTATGAGACGGCGGAGTACATATCCTGCACCCACATTTGAAGGAGTGAGCTTTGCTGCGTCACCGATAAGCATAACACTTGTTCGCATATGATCTGCAAGGATTCTCATGGAACGAGTCTTATCATCGTCAGCATCATATTTAGCATTTGATTTACTCTCTATGAATTCTATGGCAAGCGTGAAAAGGTCTGTCTTATAAACATCCTTTGTGCCGTTAAGAAATGCCAGGATTCTTTCAAGTCCCCAGCCTGTATCAACATTCTTTTGCTTAAGCGGAGTAAGATGTCCGTCATGATGCTTTTCATACTGCATAAAAACATCATTTCCGAGCTCAGTATATTTACCGCATGAACATCCCGGACCACAGTCAGGACCGCAGTCAGGTACATCTGCCATATAAAACATTTCACTATCAGGTCCACAAGGTCCGTATTCAAGTCCCCACCAGTTATCTTCAGCGGGAAGATAGTATATATTTTCAGGCTTAAATCCTGATGCTATTCTATACTTTGCACCTTCTTCGTCTCTCGGTGCATTTTCATCTCCTGCAAATACAGTTGCTGCAAGATGATCTCTGTCAAATCCGAAAACTTCTGTAAGAAGCTCATAACTCCATTTACATCTTTCTTCCTTGAAATAATCGCCAAGACTCCAGCTTCCCATCATTTCGAAAAATGTAACATGGCTCTTATCGCCTACAGAATCGATATCATTTGTACGCACACAGCCCTGTACATTGCATAACCTTGTTCCGAGAGGATGCTTCTCACCGAGAAGGTATGGCATAAGCGGTTGCATGCCGGCAACATTGAAAAGAACTCCTGTTGAACCGTCGGATACAAGTGATACGGCACCAACATCCACATGTCCTCTTTCTATGTAAAAGTCCTTCCATATTTTTCTAAGTTCTTTTGATGTAAAAACTCTCATAAACAGTAATCCTCCGGTCTAGGCTTCTTTACCTTTATTATCTTTTGATTTTCTGTATGCTTTACCGGCTAAAAAACCGACAACAGCAACAATAAGAAGTATAATGTATTTAAAAACATATGTGACAAATTCTGAAATTAAGGCACTCATAACTCATCTTCCTTTCAATTGTCCGTTTATTCACGGTCAGCAAGTTCTTTTATGATATCATCCCATGTCATACTTCTTTCTGCCATGAGCACCATCATATGATACATAAGATCTGAAATCTCATACTTCATTTCTTCTGGATCAGGATTTTTAGCGGCAATAATAACTTCAGTCGATTCCTCGCCAAATTTCTTTAAAATCTTATCAATTCCTTTATCGAAAAGATAATTCGTATAAGAACCTTCTTTAGGATTCTTCTTCCTGTCCATGATTACATTATAGACATCCTTAAATACAGTAAGCGGATTCGTGTCATTGTAATCCTTCTTAACAAGCGGAGTGAAGAAACAAGTTGGATTCCCGGTATGACATGCCGGTCCTATCTGGGAAACCTTCGCAAGTATCGTATCCTTATCACAGTCAATAGTAAGGGATTTTACAAACTGAAAATGTCCCGATGTCTCTCCTTTAGTCCAGAGACTTTCTCTTGATCTGGAATAGTAAGTCATTCTTCCGGTCTCTATAGTTTTCTTATAGGACTCTTCGTTCATATATGCAAGCATCAATACTTCGCCTGTCTTATAATCCTGTACCACACACGGAATAAGCCCTTTTTCATCTGTTTTAAATTCAGAGAAATCAATCTGGCTTTCATAAAGATTAACAGGAACACCTTTTTTACTAAACTCCTGCTTAATCTGCATGATGTCATGCTGTTCGAGATTATAAAGACTTATAGCTTCGGCATTCGTCTCAGACATAAGATCGGCTATTTCGGAACCATCGGTTGAATAAGACGAAACTATAGTTGGAAGTTTAACCGTTTCTCTGATTTTCTTTACTATCTCAGGATAGTCAGGAAATGAATTATGATGAAGGAGAAGTAATTCTCCGCATCCGGCTTCCTTTAATCGGAGGCCATACTCTATAGGATCATCTACTTCGGTAAGATCGATAGTAACTATAATTCTCTCTCCGCCAAATCGTGCTGCAGCTTCACTGACAATTGAAATGTCACTTCTGGGTGCGGAATTCATACAAACCTTAGATGCTCCTGCATAAAGCAGTTTCTTAACATCTTCAAGTCTTCTTACTCCTCCGCATGCAATGAGAGGTATATCAATCTCGCTGGTTATTTCTTTGATAATAGGTATATTCTTATCGATACTCTCTCTTGTAGCAGTACTGTCGAAGAATGCAACCTCATCTGCACCGGTATCATTATAGAGCTTTGCTTCCGCAATCGGGTTTTCCATAGTTACACATGGGATTATCTTTTTAAAATCCATATACTTCTGACTCACTTTCTATGTTTATAATGTACCCTTGGTTGAAAGAATCTCTCCACGGAGACTTTCATCGAAGGAAACAGCGGTCTTAAGCGCATTTGCAAATGCTTTAAATGCAGCTTCTATAATATGATGATTGTTTACGCCATCAAGCTGTTTTAGATGCAGATTCATTTCTCCTGCATATGAAACAGCATAAAAGAATTCCTTAGTCATTTCCGTATCAAAATAACCGACTCTGGGCGTTGTAAGCTTTAAATCATAATTAAGATATGGTCTTCCGGAAAGATCGACAGCAGAAAGAATAAGAGTTTCATCCATTGGCATAATAAATGAAGCATATCTCTTTATACCCGCCTTATCACCAAGCGCATCTTTTATAGCCTTCCCAAGAACTATACCTACATCTTCAATGGTATGATGTGAATCCACATAAAGATCGCCCTCACAGTTAAGCTTAAGGTCAAATCTGCCGTGTTTTGCAAAACTGATTAACATATGGTCGAAGAAGCCTATTCCGGTATTAACCTCAGCCTTTCCGCTTCCATCAAGGTTCAGCATAACGGAAATATCTGTTTCACCTGTTTTTCTGCTGATATTTGCTATTCTTTCTTTAGACATAAGCACTCCTTTTATTCTACATCCTCAAATCTAACTCGCATTGAATTTGCGTGAGCTGTAAGTCCTTCAGCTTTTGCAAAAGTCATTACATCTTTATATACATTTCTCAAAGCAGGTTCAGAATAGCTGATTATACTTGATTTCTTGATGAAATCATCAACACCCAGCGGAGAGAAAAATCTTGCAGTACCGTTTGTCGGAAGTACATGGTTAGGACCTGCAAAATAATCGCCCAGTGGCTCTGATGAATACTCACCGAGGAACATAGCTCCGGCATTCTTAACCTTGGTCATTGTATCATAAGGATTCTTTGTCACTATCTCGAGATGTTCCGGAGCGATTTCGTTTACAACATCAATTCCGTCCTCAAGATTATCTGTAACAAGTATATATCCAAAATTATCAAGTGATTTTTGTATTATTTCTTTTCGTTCAAGCTCTGCGGTAAACTTTTCAGTCCACATGGAAACTTCTTCAGCAAGCTTCATGCTGTCTGTAACAAGTATAGCGCTTGCAAGTTCATCATGTTCTGCCTGTGAAAGAAGATCTGCTGCTACAAATTTAGGTGTAGCTGTTTCATCCGCAAGGACAAGTATCTCGCTTGGTCCTGCAACTGAATCAATACTTACATGTCCATATACAAGTCTTTTGGCAAGTGCCACGAAAATGTTTCCCGGTCCTACTATCTTATCTACCTTCGGTATGGACTGTGTTCCAAATGCCATGGCAGCTATAGCCTGAGCACCACCGACCTTATATACTTCAGTAACACCGGCTTCTTTAGCGGCAACAAGAGTTGTAGGATATACCTTACCTTCACTATTGCATGGAGTGCACATGATTATATGTTCAACCCCTGCAACTTCAGCAGGTGCAACATTCATAAGCACTGTGGAAGGATATGCAGCTTTTCCTCCCGGAACGTAAACGCCGGCATACTCAATAGGACTTATCTTCTGTCCAAGTATAGTTCCGTCAGACTTTGTATCTATCCAGCTGTTTCTCTTCTGAAGACTGTGATATTCTCTGATATTTTTAAGTGCGCGTCTGATGACACGTATCAGTTCATCGTCTACCTTTTCGTATGCTTCCTTTATTTCTTCATCCGTAACTCTGACGTTTGATTCATTTATATCTGCCTTATCAAACTTTTTTGTGTACTCAAATACTGCCTTATCACGATTCTCTTTAACATTTGCTATGATTTCTTTAACAGTATTTTCATAAGGACCGTAATTATCCGGTGACCTTTTTATAAGATTTTTCATTACATCAAGCTTTGACGTTTCATCTAATTTAATGATTCTCATATATACCTCTCTGAAAATATAAAAAGCTAATTATTCATTATCAGTCTTCTTTAAGTATTTTATTTAAATCAGTAAGCAGTTTGCTGATTCTTTCATGCTCTATCCTAAGCGAAACACGGTTAACTATTATTCTTGCCGAAAGATCCGTTACCGTCTCAAGAACCTCAAGACCGTTTTCCTTTAAAGTGGTTCCGGTTTCAACTATATCAACTATTACATCAGCAAGCCCCACTATAGGTGCAAGCTCAACCGAACCGTTAAGCTTAATTATCTCAACCGACTGATGCTTAACATTATCAAAATATTCTTTTGCTATATGCGGATATTTGCTTGCTACTCTAATGATTTCATTACTCTTTAAAAGTTCCTTTGCTGATTCATGACCGCAAACACACATACGGCATTTTCCGAACCCGAGATCCATAACCTCATGAATCTTTCTGGATTCTTCAAGTATCGTATCTCTGCCGACAACACCTATATCGGCTGCTCCATATTCAACATAAGTAGGTACGTCACTGGCTTTTGCAAGAAAAAACCTGTAACCTTCTTTTTCATTTGTAAATATAAGTTTTCTTGTATCCTTATCCTTTATCTCTTCACATGAGATCCCTATTCTTTCAAGAAGATCCACAGTGGTTCGGGCAAGTCTTCCCTTCGCAAGGGCAAATGTAAGGTATCTCATACATTTCCTCCTTCAAACAGTTCTCCGGTCTTTAAATCTTTTGTTTCACCGTTATGTATAAGTTTTGAACTGTTTTCATCAATAAGATAGTATATATAACTTATTCCGAAACAAACGGAGTAATCTACATATTCTTCAAGTTCATGTCTCGCAGACTTTCTGATAAGCGAAACTTTTTTACCGAGAGATCGAAGTTTTGTTGCAAAACTTACTGCTTCTTTCTGGCTTTCTATATTATAAAGCACAAGTATACCGTCTGTTGATGCGGCCGGTTTTAAATGCTGTGCGGAAAGTGCAAGCAGAAGCTCATCAACAAGTATTGTAAATCCGATTGAAGGAGCGTTTTTACCAAATTCGGAAAGGAGGGTGTTATAACGACCGCCTTTAACTATGGCATCACCTGTTCCGTATGTATAAGCTCTGAAAATGATACCTGTATAATATTCATATCCATTTAACATACCGAGATCAAAGCCAACATAGTCTTCGTAGCCGTAATACGAAAGAGCCGTATATACTCTTTTCAGCCTTTCTAATGCATCTAATGACTTTTTGTTAGAAGTAAATCCTGATGCATTATCGAGAATTTCTTTACCACCAAACAGTTTTGCAAAATTCGAAAATGCATCTCTGATATTATCAGGAATATCAAGTGTTAGAACATACTCACTGAGTCCAAAGAAATTACGCATTTCTATATAGCTTCTGATTCTGTCCTCTTCATCCTTATCAATACCAGCATCTTCAATAAGTCCTTTAAAGTATTCAACCTCACCTATTTCAATTTTGAAATCAGTCAGTCCGGCAGCTTTAAGAGAATCAATCGTAAGAGCAAGCATTTCCGCATCTCCGGCAGATGAGTCATCATTTATAAACTCACACCCTATCTGAGTTGTCTCATTGGATTTTCCCTGATGAAGCGGTACATTTTTAAATACTTTACCGGTATAACAAAGCTTGATCGGAAGCTCTTCATTCTCATAATATTTTGTTACGCACCTTGCAACACTCGGTGTAAAATCAGGTCTTAAAACAAGTGTGTTGTTATTCCTGTCAAAGAATTTATACATAAGATTACTTGGTGCAGATCCGATACTCTGATTGAATATATTGAAATATTCAAAGGTAGGGGTTTCTATATCATGAAAACCATAGCCATGAAAGACATGATGAATAGAATCAAGAACCTTACTCTTTATTTCCATCTCATCACCATATATATCCCTGATACCGTCAGGGGTATGAATCAGCTTTTCTTTCATAATAGATTTCCTTTCTTTTGACATAGCTTTAAATAGTATAATTCTTTTTGGGTTATGTTTCAAGAAAATTGTTTGCAAACATATGTTTGCTTTTGGCATATTCTTATGATATTATTAGAGATAATATCCGCTTGAATATTCAGCAGATATATATGACATATTTATTTTTATATAACTCATATAATAATGGAGATTAATATGTATAAAAAAGAGCTTACCGCAAAACAAAAAGAAATACTTGAATATATAAGGCAGGCAATTACCGAAAAAGGCTATCCGCCTGCCGTAAGAGAAATCGGACTTGCTGTTGGACTCTCTTCTACTTCATCTGTTCATTCCCAGCTAAGGAATCTCGAAGCAAAGGGATATATCAGACGTGACCCTGCAAAAAACAGATGTATAGAGATCATCGACGAAGAATACCGTGTGTCAAACCCTGAGATTGCAAGTCTTCCTATAGTCGGAACCGTAACTGCAGGAGAACCGATACTTGCCGTTGAAAACATTACAGGTTATTTTCCTATCTCCCCTGATTATCTTACCAATCAGGAGACATTCATGCTTAAGGTTCGCGGTGAAAGCATGATAAATGCTCATATAATGGATGGCGATATACTTATTGTGGAAAAGAAAGAAACTGCTTCAAATGGCGAGATTGTTGTAGCGCTTATCGATGATTCCGCAACTGTAAAGAGGTTCTATAAAGAGAACGGGCACATCAGACTCCAGCCTGAAAATGATACTATGGATCCTATCATTGTAGAAGATTGTATGATAATCGGAAGAGTCATAGGACTGTTTAGAACCATGAAGTAACTAATTCATTTAATTTATACAAGTAACGCACAAAACCCTCCTTACCGATTGAACGGTAAAAGAGGGTTTTATCATATCACGAGCTTTTAATCAAAATTACGAATAAATCACATCCATATAAATTGCTTTTTTATCTTCTTTGCAGGTTACAAATCTGTATCTTACTCTCTCACCCTCATTATATCTAAGGTACATGGACGAATAAGGGTAAGTAACTTTTTCAGTAAATGATTTAAACTCTGTATTTGCAGCATCAACCGAAAACTTTTTCAGTTTGATATCAACTATATAGTTATTAAAACTAACAGTTATACTGTATTTATCGATTTTTTTATTATCTTTTAGGATCAAATTCAATTTGTCATATATTTCCTGGTTAACAACCAGTTCAACCTTTGACAGATAGTCATTCATTACTCTGAACATTTTTATGCCTCGTTATTATATTTTAACCTCTTGATTCTAAGCCTTATTTAGTATATCTGTTTATCAGGCATTGAATCATGAATCTCTTTAATTTTATCAAAATTATCAGTAAAAAGCTTTACTATCTCCGGATCAAAAGAAGTTCCACTGCATCTTACTATCTCATTGTAAGCATCATCAAGCGACCAGCCTTTTTTATACATTCTTTCAGCTGTAAGAGCATCAAATACATCACATACGGAAATCATACGTGATATAAATGCAATCTCCTCACCTTTCATACCAAGATAACCGCTTCCATCCCATCTTTCATGATGCTCTCTTGCCATGATACGCGCAAGATGAAGTATCTCACCGGGGCATTTCTCAAGAAGTGCATCTCCGTAAAGAACATGATTCTTCATGATCTGATATTCTTCAGGCGTAAGCTTTGACGGTTTATCAAGTATCTCCTCACTTATCATAAGCTTTCCGATATCATGAGCCATGGCAGCTGTTGCAAGCTTATCAGAGTATTCGTCATCAAATCCGGCAGCCTTTGCCATAACCCTCATATACTCAGAAACTCTCTTGATATGTTCACCTGTGAGTTTGGACTTATTCTCACTTATTTCAGAAAGCGCGAATATAAGACCTTTTTCATTATTAATCATCGTTATGGCTGTTTCAATATTCTTATCAATGTAGTTACTGTTAATATCCACAACAAAATAAGTAATGATGGAAAGAACCGAAACCAGAAGAATATTCGGTATAGCCATATTAACAAATACATCTGAGTCTTCTATGCTGTATTCATAGATAAGAAGATTCTTATAATAAGTCTGAATAAATGCACTTAAGAAAATGCCGAGCGATGTAAGTAATGCAGTATAAAGAACAAAGGTTCTGTCAAAATAAAGAGCCGCTATAAGAAGGGGAAAAAGAACCAACGCAAATGCATATGTCTTAAACTCTGTTATCATAAGTGTCATAATCGATACTGTAGCAAGTATGATTATATGTTTTGTATATGCCTTACCGCTCTTATCCATATATAAAACTACAAATGTAGGGATAAGAGCAAGCACAAAGGTTATACCCAGAACAACTGAAAGCATAACTATATCCACATCAACTACTATTGCAAAGTAAAAATAATATACAATAAGAAAATAAGCAAATATCCTAAGACATCTTGCTGATACTATATTGATATCGGATATGAAGTTCTGCATCATTTGTTTCTTATTCATAGAAAAGCACTACTCCACTTTAATCGCATCACGCCATGTATGATCCAGATCATAAAACTCACGCATTTCTTCAGTGAAAAGGTGAACTATAACATCATCATAATCAAGAAGTATCCAGCCTCCGTCAGCTCTGCCTTCACGATTCTTAAGAGGTTCATTTCTTTTATACATCTCTTCTTCAACACTGTCGCAGAGAGCTTCAATCTGAAGTCTGCTGCCTCCGCTGGCTATAACAAAGTATTCAGCTATGGTGGTCATTTCCGAAATATCAAGTATATTGATATCTGCAGCCTTCTTATCAATGAGTGCCGCTTTAATTACTTCAACCTTTTCTTTAATATCCATATTAAAATCCCTTATAAAAAACTATTTATTTCTGTTCTTTATGTAATACTTATAAGTCTCTTCCGTCATTTCATCAATAACAGCCTTTTTACCGTCAAGGAAATCGAGAGTATTCTTCAGTATATGTATGATAGCCTTATCCAGATCAATATAAGCTTCTTTTCTTATTTCGGTAAGCTCAAAAATAAGCTTCCTGTTAGGCTCAATATAATCAGCAACAAAGATAATCTTTTCAAGAAGCGTCATAGCCGGTTTGCCTGTAGTATGACATGCAATTGCCGAAAGAATCTCTTCATCCTTAACTCCGTATTTTTCTCTGGCATAATATGCACCAAGCTTACCATGCAAAAGATCCGGATTCTCCTTTTCGGAATCATTCACAGGTATCCCGAGTTTTACAGCCTTCTTTAATTTTTCCTCCGTAGGAATGCATTTTGCATTATCATGAAGCAGTCCGGCAATCCTTGCTCTTTTAATATCTTCGCCATAGCGAAACGCAAGATTTGCGGCTGTATACTCTACTCCTATGGAATGAACATATCTTTTATCATTAAGCTTCTGCTTAAGCTTACGACACATTTCTTCTCTGTCCATAAACTACTGCTCCAAATAATACTTCTTTGCGAAATTCCATGAATCCTTACACATGGTTTCAAGATTCTTTTCAGCTACCCAGCCAAGTTCTTCTTTAGCTTTAGACGGATCGGCATAGCATACAGCTATATCTCCTGAACGTCTCGGCTTTATAACATACGGAATCTTAATGTCATTAGCTGCTTCAAATGCCTTGACAATATCAAGAACGCTGTAGCCTGTTCCCGTACCAAGATTATAAACATTAACGCCGGTGCTGTTTACCGCTTTATCGAGTGCATTTACATGCCCCTTTGCAAGATCTACAACATGAATGTAATCTCTGACACCGGTTCCGTCATGAGTATCATAGTCATCGCCAAAAACACCAAGACTCGGAAGCTTTCCAACGGCCACCTGCATAATGTATGGCATAAGATTGTTTGGTATACCATTTGGAACTTCACCGAGAAGACCGCTTTCATGAGCCCCGATAGGATTAAAGTATCTGAGAAGTACAACACTGAAATCCTTATCAGCATTAGCAACGTCAGTAAGTATACCCTCAAGCATAAGCTTTGTAGAACCGTATGGGTTAGTTGTTGAAAGAGGGAAATCCTCAAGAATCGGAACTGTCTTCGGAGAACCGTAAACCGTTGCAGATGAACTGAAAATGATTCTCTTGCAGTTATACTCTTTCATAAGTTTGATTAAGTTTATTGTACCTGAAATATTATTCTCATAATACAGAAGCGGCTTTTCAACGGACTCACCAACCGCTTTAAGACCTGCAAAATGAATCACAGCATCAAAAGGACCGTTCTGAAAAGGTGCTCGCATAGACTCTATATCAAGAAGGTCAGCCTTAAAAAACTGAGGTCTCTTTCCTGTAATAGTTTCTATCTTATCTACAACCTCTTCCTTGGAATTGTAAAGATTATCAAAAATCGTAACTTCATGTCCTGAATTTAAAAGTTCTACAACTGTATGTGAACCTATATAGCCTGTGCCTCCTGTTACAAGTACTCTCATATTGATGCCCTCCATAATCTCTTAATTAGAATTATCCGAATTATACTCTAAATACGCCATTCAATTTGACGCTTTTAAAAAACTGTGATATATTATCAAAGCTACTTAGTGGCACTAAACCACTAAGAATCCTTATAAACGCCGGCATGTCGGAATTGGCAGACGATGCAGACTCAAAATCTGTTGCAGGCAACTGCGTGTGGGTTCGAGTCCCACTGCCGGCAGAACTTCTTAAGTCACAAATTTATGTGACTTTTCTTTTTTTTAATCAATCTTCTTAGCTACAACTACATATCGACCGTTATCCACATGATAAGAACAGGTGGAAAGAGTTATAAGTTTGTCACCTACTCCGGCAGTATTACGGGTGTCATATGGTGTAAGGCTCTGACATGAGCTGATATAACTGAGCATCTGCCCTTCCTCATTCTCATCAACAAAGTTATATACAACGAATCCATCATAGTCATCACTGTAAATCTGAGTTTTAAATGCAGCGATTACTTCGTAGGTTCCTCTTTCGTAGATAGTATCGAAGTAAATGTATTTATGTTTATTAAAATAAGCCTCATCCTCATACTTCTGAATGCTTCCAAACATGGTTCCACTCTTCATGTGATGGCCGTAAATTATAATATTGTCCGATACTTCATCTTCGATATTTGCACGTTCATCTATGAATATAGTACCTGAAATACTGTAATTACCATCGAAATCACGACGGAGATAATGCTCAGGATCTTCCTTGGTCTGCATAACAGGATAATCTATAGGCGTATCAGGAATGCTTATCCAACCGATAAAATCCTTATTCTTTTTATAAATCTCACTGTATTTTGCAAGTATATACTTACCGTCTACTTCAACATACTTATCTTCATCTTCATCAGTAGCAACTTCACCATTCTTCTTAAAATACTGCTGATCACCTATCGTCTCGTCATCTACCTTAAGATCGGCAATATCTGAAAATCCCTGTTCCGACTTGTTGATAGTATAAAAATAGTATGCAAGATATCCTGCAGAGCCAAGAAATGTAAGTATAAAAACCACAAGAAGTACATCAAGCAGTCTGGAAACCTTACGATTCTTCTTGGATTTAGCACTCTCACCTTTTTTCTTTGAATTATTCTTTTTTGTTTCCTTTTCTTCTTTACTCATAGTTATTCCTTAATAGTATTTTTTATTCCCCCATAGATTTGCCTTTTTGAGCATAGTATATTCACTGTATGCTTCATCAAGTATCTGTTTTTCATTTGGGAATTTTAATAAATGATATGCTTCATGATATTTGTAATACCCTGAATCAAAGAAATACTCTTCTCTTTGAGGTTTACTGTGATAACTGTCAGACATCATAAGATACCAGTGTACATCCTTATCTACAGTATCATAAGATGTATTAAAGGTGTAACTGGTCTTACCAATATACTTTATCAAATGTGCATCAACGCCACTTTCTTCTTTTACTTCCCTAAGGGCGGTATCCGGATACTCCTCACCTTCTTCAACTGTTCCTTTAGGAAGTACCCAGCCTTCATACCTGTTCCTATAATTCTTATAAAGAAGTAGAATCTTACCTCTGAAAATTACCACACCCCCACAACTAACCGCTTCTATCACCTGTAGTTCCTCCTTCTGGGTGCGAATCTAAACTTGATAAAATATTACCATGTATAAAAAATCATTTCAAGAACGGCTGTTATTTCCGCCATAAAAAATTAATTATAATATGCATCAAATATCTTTCTGGCTACATATGCACCGGACAACTGATTAGAGTTATAATCTTCAACTATTACACTTACTACAATGTCAGGATTTTCAGGATTGGAAAAGCCTACAAACCATGAATTACAATTACCTTCATTATCATATTCAGCTGTACCGGTTTTTCCGGCAACTTTGTAGGAGGTATTTCCAAACTGACTTGAAGCAGTACCATATTCACAAACACTCTTTAAGTACTCAGTCAAAACAGACGCCTCATCCGTTGAAATGAGACGGTCATATGAACTGCTTCCAAACCTTGTTATAACAGCGCCATCAGAATTCTCAACACGATCAACCATATATGGTTTCATAAGTATTCCGCCATTTGCAACAGATGACATTATGAGTGCATTGTGAAGTGGTGTTATCTTGGTATCGCCCTGACCTATAACCGTCTGGGGAATTGCTGATTTATCACTGGTAGAGTCAAGCGAAAAACTAGACTTGTTATAAGCAAAATCATACGGCAGTGATGAATTAAACATCATATCATCAGCAAGACTATGCAGACCATCCATATCCAAGCCGATTCCAATATTTGAAAAACTGGTGTTACATGAATGAGCAAGAGATTGTTCAAGATTAACAGTTCCATGAGCATTATTGTGAGCACAGTGGATTGTAACGTCATTAAACTTGCCTTTACTCTCACATACATACGAATAATCGTTATATGTTTGCGGATTTTCACGTATATACTCAAGAAGTGTAAGCGTTTTAAAAGTCGAACCCGGAGCATAAAGCCCTTGTGTGGCACGATTGAGCATTATAGTACTTTCTTTGCCTTCTTCAGTATGAATCTCTTCCCAGACATTATCTATATCATTCGGATCAAAGCCCGGATTTGACAGATTGACAAGAATCTTCCCGGTATCAGGCTCCATAACAATAACAGCGCCTTTATTACCGTTTAATGCATTGCTTGCCGCATTCTGGAGTTTATAATCCAGTGTCGTTACGACGGTATCACCAATATTCTTCTCGCCCATAAGGTCATTTTTTACCTGAGACACTATATTATTATGGCTTCTTAACATATAAAAATTCATGGAAAGCTCTATGCCGCTTCTTCCGTAAGAATTATAACCTACAGAATGACAGAAAAGTTTGCCGTAAGGATAGCTTCTCGTTTCATTTCCGCTACTGTCAATAGCTGTTGTAGCTACAGTAACTCCGTCACTTGTTACGATATCACCCCTTATTATGTTCTTGGCATAAACATCCTGTCTTTTATTGCTTGTGTTGGCAATAACCTTGTCGGCATCGTGATATACAAAATAAATAATATAAGCAAACAAAGATAAAAACAGTATTGCCGTAACATAAGTCATGAAGATAATAGGTCTGTTTTTGAGACGATTCCTTCTCTTTTCTGCCTTTTCACGTTCAATTAATTCATCTGTTGTCATATAGGGCTTCTCTTTCTGCCCGCTCTCTCTCTTTTTCATGACGTACCCCTTCTCTGTTAACCAGTATGAATACATACTGAACAACGGATAAAAGTATAAGAATACTGTATAAGCTCGAAACACCACTGCTTATAAGCGGAAGTGTTATTCCGGTTGACGGTATGAACTTTGTGACGCCGCCTATATTTAAGAAAACCTGGAATATAATACAGATTCCTATTCCGTATGTAAGGTATTTATAAAATGTATCTTTGCATTTCATAGCAAGATTCTGGATTGAAATAAATATCGAAAGATATATAAGTATGATTGCAAGTCCGAATATCGCACCAAGTTCCTCGCAGATTGCAGCGAAAATGAAATCAGATTCGGCTACAGGAATAAGCGTTGGCTTTCCATTTCCAAGTCCGGTTCCTGTAAAGCCTCCTGTTCCAATCGCAAAGAGCGATTCAGATACCTGATATCCGCCTGTGTCTCTAAATTTAAACGGATCTCTCCACGCTTCAACTCTGACCATAATATGTTTAAATAGTGAATTTTTAAACAGGACATATCCTGCTGCAACAGCAAAAACAAGAAGTCCGATTCCCAGTATCACGAATATAGGACGTCCTGTGGCGAGATAAACCATCATTATATAACATATATAGAAAATCAGAACTGCACCAAAGTCATTTTCAGCTACAAGCACAAGCATAAACAGCGCAGCTATACATGCATTTACAAAGAAATCCCTAAGTCGTTCCGCCTTAAGTATCGAGCTTGCAACAAAAAACAGGAACAGTATCTTAACAAATTCCATCGGCTGAAGTGTAAGTCCGCCTATCTTTATCCAGTTACTTGCACCATATTTCGTTATTCCGAGGCCGGGAATAAATACAGTTATTAGAAGAAGCAGTCCTGAGATACTGTAAAACAGCGAAAGCTCTCTTAGTTTCTTAATCTTACCGAGAATAAACGGAACAGTAAATGTAAGGATCAGACCAACAGAACCCAGAACAAACTGTTTTACAGCCGTCGAAAATTTAAGTCTCGTAAGAATGATATAGCCTATAAGCATCAGAAAAACTATATTATTCGTAAGCTCTTTCGATGCATTTTTGTAAAGCTTTGACATGATTATGAGGTAAAGAATCGACATACAGACTTCAGCCAGGTAAAGAATAAGAATTTCATTTGTCTTTTCTTTAATAAAAAGCGCAGCATAACATACTGTATGTATGATAAACATATACATAATCTGCTTGATAATTATAACATTTCTCTTCTTCTCACTTTTCGCCGTAAAGTAGGTATAACACTTCAGGGTGTAAAGACACATAAAAAAAAGAATAATGTATTTTGATAATTCAGAAAATATTCTAAGCATTTTTATATCTCTTTAATATAGAATCTGTTTCTTTATATGACTCATTTGTAAGTTCCACAAAAACAGATTTAAAACTACATGCATCTTTTGAATCAATAAAATCAACGGGTTTCCTGCTAAGAAGCATATTATAACATAGATGTGGCTCATCTATTATAAAGTCTTTATTAACTTTTCCCTTTATATGATTAGCAGAGATCATAAGAACAGTTCGTCCGTAAATCTTAAGTATGCCTTTACCCTCATATGATCTAAGCAGATCAAAGCTGTTATGAGTCAGTTCTTCTGACATTACGAACCTGTAAGCGGTTCCATTTAAAATTTCTTTATACATATCATAAGCAGACTTATTTGTAATATATAAAGAATTTGCAAGAATGACTTTTAATGCATCCTTTTCATCCTGAGCCTTTGTCATCAAAAGAAATTCAGCTAAAAAATCATGATTTCTGATATAAACTCCATCTATAAGGCCGTCCTTAAAAAGCTTCTTTACAAGCTCCGGAAGACTGCTGAAATAATCATTGTCATTTCTGGTTATAAGAGGAGAAGCTATATAAACTGTGCTCTCCTTATGTATCCTTTTGATTAGTTTTGTGACATCATCAGAGGAATCATATGAAAACTCAAATAATCTGTGATCCAGAATTACATTTTCATAGTTTCTTTGATGATCGTGTAATGTTTCTTCATTATCTTCACGCTTATCGTTCAAATCGAAATTATCAGTATATGCCAGCAATTGATCCTTAGTAGAAATTAAAATGTATCTTTCCAAAGACTGATGATCATAATTTGATGTGCCATTATTTAAAACTTTATGATCCGCTTCATTATCAGTTTTTTCCGGTTTTTCTTCTAATGACTTTCTCCTGTAACTATCAACGATATTATCGATAAGTCCGGCTGCACACTCTCGCCTAAGTCTGTTTAATTCACTAAGATTAATAAAAGGTTCGTCCTGAATACTGCATTCGATATTCCCAAGGAAAAACGGAGTGTTTCCAAGTTTTGAAAGTTTGGATTTTATCTCATCAGAAAGTAACGATTTACCGTTACTTTTTTCAAGTATATCACCTGTTACACTTGCATAAAATGTATCAGCCAAATCCGTTTTTTCAGAAAAGCTTTCACCGGAAACAAAATTATGACTGCATGATAATGTAAGCGAAATGGCGTCCCCAGTCTTTGCATAAAGAAATGCATTTACAGGAATCTTCCGGGTTCTTTTAATGAGTTTTTCATCTATCTCATCCATTAATGCAGCATTTCTGGTACGAAACAGCATATCACCCGGCTTTATATCCTTAGTCCTCGGTGCATTTAATGAGGCAGTTTTCCCCTTCTTTATATCAATTCCTGAAGTAAGCTTTATTATGTCCCCGGTTCTGTCAGCCCTATCATCCGAAAAATGCATTTCATCTTTCTTGTGGCGAACTTCAAGGCTGTCACCCCTGCCAATGTCCATAAGAGCTTTAACTTCAATCTTCCCTTTAGATGAAGCACTTATATCAGCTACCTTAACACCAAGCCTGCCCGGCATTACAGTATCAAGCATTTCTTTTCCGTCATGCATTTTGTAATAACCGCCGGAAAAACCTCCTCTGTTAAAAACCTCTCTCAGCCTTTCCTTATACCTTAACGCCTTGTCGGGACTGAAGCTTCCGTTTATATAATCAAGAGAAAGAGTTTTATAGGCATCTACAGCCGATGCAACATAATACTCGTTCTTCATCCTGCCTTCGATTTTAAATGAATCGATGCCGGCATCAATAAGCTCCGGAATATCGGTAACTGTACACATATCTTTCATGGACATAACATGCCCGGAGTCATATTTAAGTCTGCATGGCTGGGCGCACTTTCCTCTGTTGCCACTCCTGCCACCATACATACTGCTCATAAGACATCTTCCGCTATATGCAAAACACATAGCTCCATGAACAAAACATTCAACTTCTATATCAACTTTTTCCTTAATTTCCTTAATCTCACGAAGTGATAGTTCCCTTGCAGGAACTACTCTTGTGGCACCAAGTTTTTTTACCATCCCGGCTCCTTTATAAGAGCAGATATTCATTTGAGTACTTGCATGAATCGGAAGATCCGGAAATTCATTTTTAACAACACAAAAAGCTCCCATATCCTGAATTATCACTGCATCTAATCCTGCCTGATATAGGGGCTTTAAATAATCTATAAGCACTTCGGTCTCCCTGTCCGTATATAAAGTATTAATCGTCAGGTAGACCTTTACTCCGTATATATGAGCGTGTGAAATGGCAAAAAGCAGTTCTTCCTCAGAAAAGTTTTTTGCATACGCTCTTGCTCCGAACATATGACCTGCAAGGTATACAGCATCACATCCGGCATTAACAGCCGCATGAAATGTTTCTATTGATCCGCATGGCGCAAGTATTTCGGGCATTTTAAGCATATTATTTACGATCCTTCTCAGCTTCCAACTGAACTATTCTTTTCTGAAGCTGATTAACCTGTTCTTTATATTCTTCAACAAGTTTTAGGGCAGCTTCATGTTTAATCTGTGACTCTATTACCTCATGACGCAGGTCATACAGCTGCTGTTCCTTTTCGGAATCATCCTTGGCAACGCTGTCCGCCCTCGTCTTAGCTTTGAAATAATCATCCGCTATATTAATGGAAAGCAGCATACCCTGGTATTCGGAATTCATCCTTCTGTACTGCTCCGAAGTTCTGCATTCGGTAATCTTACCGTTAATGTAAGAAGCAATGTTCTGAAGATACTCTTCCCCTTCAAATCCGCTGAGCATATATACTTTTCCGTTTATAACAACCGAAATATCAGTTTTCTGAGCCATGATACTCTCCTTTATAATCTAATTATCACTTGGTTTATCTATATTAAAATGTTTATAAGTAAGATCGGTAACTATCCTTCCTTTGGGAGTTCTGGAAATGAATCCATTTTTAACAAGGAATGGTTCATATACATCTTCAATGGTTCCCGGATCCTCGCCTATCGATGCGGCAAGATTATCAAGTCCGACAGGTCCGCCGTTAAATCGTTCGATTATAGTATATATAATGTTTCTGTCAGTCTCATCAAGTCCGGCACTGTCAACATCAAGCCTGTCAAGAGCCTCGGTAGCAATATTATAATCAATTTTGCCCTGATGTTCAACTTCTGCAAAATCTCTTACTCTTCTGAGAAGTCTGTTGGCAAGTCTCGGCGTACCTCTTGATCTTCTTGATATTTCGTATGCTCCTTCATCATCTATGGCAATGCCCATTACATTTGCAGATCTTACGATTATCTGCATCAATTCTCCGACGTTATAGAATTCGAGTCTGTCCACAACACCGAAACGGTCTCTTAGTGGCGCCGAAAGCATCCCTGCTCTTGTAGTAGCACCTATAAGTGTAAAATGCGGAAGATCAAGTCTTATGGATCTTGCACCCTGACCTTTTCCCATAACTATATCTATTGCAAAATCTTCCATAGCAGGATAAAGCACTTCTTCAACCTGTTTATTGAGTCTGTGAATCTCATCAATGAAAAGCACGTCATTTTCCGAAAGATTATTTAGTATGGCGGCCAGTTCACCCGGTTTTTCAATTGCAGGTCCGGAAGTAATCTTTATGTTTACGCCCATTTCTTCTGCAACGATACCGGCTAAAGTGGTCTTCCCAAGCCCGGGAGGTCCGTACAAAAGAAGATGATCAAGATTTTCATGTCTCTTCTTTGCTGCTTCTATAAATATCTTAAGATTATTCTTAACTTTTTCCTGCCCAATATATTCTTTTAAACTTTTCGGACGAAGACTCATTTCAAGTCTTGCTTCTTCAGGAATTACATCCGTACTGATTATTCTCTTCATAAATCAATTCCACTTATTCTGTAGTATTAAAGTATGTATAGCATTAATTAAATTTATCATGATAATGCTAGATTATATTTCTAAGAGCTGCTTTAAGTATATCCTCAGTATCCATATCCTTAGCTCCGTCTACACTTCTTACGGCTCTTGCAGCATCACTGCTGCTGTAACCGAGTGAAGTAAGAGCAAGAATAGCATCCTTAACACTTGTACTTCCTGTTTCATTAGATACACCGGTATCACTGCCTGAAATATACATTTCATCAATATCAAGCTTATCCTTTAGCTCAAGAATAACTCTTTCGGCTGTCTTTTTACCTATACCATTTGCAGCGGAAATAGCCTTTGAATCACCTGACATGATTGCTGTAACAAGATCATCGGTTGAAAGTTCTGACATTATAGAAAGAGCACCTTTAGGACCTATGCCGCTTACACTGATAAGCTTTTTAAATATATCAATATCATTTTTATCTATAAAACCGTAAATGCTTATATCATCTTCTTTAACGTTCATCAGTGTATATGCTTTTACAAAGTCACCGATGCTTCCGGCTTTACCTATAGTCTGAGCCGATGTGTATATAATAAAGCCTATACCTGAATTTTCAATAACAATATAATCCTTACCTGTTTCAGCCAATTCACCTTTTATGTAAGAAAACATGAATACTCCTTTACAATTATGAGGGCCATTTTATCTTGTAAATAAATTAAGGGTGCCACAGCTTTGCAGCACCCTTAAGAAATATCTCTTATAAGAATTCGAAGTCTCCATCGCCTTCTTCTTCACCGTCACCAATCATGACTCTTTCAGGTTTTCTATTATCTTCAATCTCACCAACAAAAACTTCGTCATCATCGCCTGAATTAACAACGTTTGATGCTCCTTCATCAGCCTTCTGGAAAAACTTTGATGTTGCAGAAACCTTCTCATCAGAAGCGGCAGATGCTGTATTAACCGAATCATTGGAAGATGCAGATTTTGCTTCTGATTCAAGGTTAAAAAGCTTAACTCTTAAATCTGACAATTCTTTATCTGCTTTCTCCTTATCAGCCTTAAGTGTTTCATTCTCACTGTAAAGGCTTTCATATGCACGATATACAGTATCTACAAAGCTTTCAACTTCAGCTTTATTAAGGCCAAAAAGAGATTTCTTAAATGACTGATTCTTGATATCACTAGGCTTTATCATGCTACTACATCCCTCCAAAACTAAAATTTCAACACATATTATATCACAAATCTACATAGTTTCAACGCTTTATTAAAGCATTTTTTCCACTTTTTAAAGGCAAATAGTGGAGCTGGCGGGAATCGAACCCGCGTCCAAAAACCCTTCCAGATCGGTATCTCCTATCACAGTCATTGTATGGAATTCCCTTCAACATAAGTACAATGACAAACTTATGAGGAAGGTAGCTTCATAAATCCATCTCCGTCTCAAAGCTTTGACGAAGCAGTTCTCCACCTAATCGATGCCAGTTCTAAAAGCAGTGGACGACTTAAAGACTGACAGCTGCCATATTAGGCAGCGTATGCTAAATTATCTTCAGCGTTTATTTTTTTCCATGTTTTAACGTGGTCACGGTCCACGGATAGCTGCCGAAGTATCCAGATCCCTGTCGAAACCAGTACAACCCCTGGTTAATTATATAGATTCAAGCTTTATACTACTCAGCTTCAGTATCAGTTACAGGCAGTGTTTCAGCATCGGAAGCTGAAGCATCGGAAGCTGAAGCATCAGTACCGGTTGCATCCGTTGTACTGAATCCCTGAAACAGATCTGAATAATTACCTACATAGTATTTGTTGAACCAGTTTTCAAAGTCACCTGCAGGAATCGTTGCATTCCTTTTGATTTCAGCCTGATGTCTGTTATATGCAAACTTACCTATCGGAACGCCTATAGCAGCTCCTGCAAGAAGGCATGCAAGACATATTCCAAGTGCCTTTTTAACTTTATTCTTTTTAATGGTTTTTGCTCTGTTCTTTTTCTCTTCTTTATATTTGTCAACTTTTTCCTGACTCATATCATTCACCTCTTAATAAATAGCCTTTGATATTTTAATGCATAAGCAGAAATAAAACAAGAGTATTTTTACTTCCAGCACATTATTTGATATATCATTTCTTTGTAGTATTCTTCCACCGTTTTACTGTTCCCAAGAAATGTATCATCCAGTAAAAGATACGAGATCTTATCTTTAGGCGTTTCCTTATACGCGGCAAGAATCTGTTTTTTAGGCTGAATTATATAGAAACCTGATTTTTCAGAATAGCTTTTTTTAGAACCGCTGTAATAATATCTGAGTGTGCCAATATAAACCGGAATTTTTAGAAATGCACAGCCTTCGCTAAATCTCAGTATTAATTCAAATATATCGCCGGAAGAATTTTTTATTTCCGATTTTATGTCAGGAAGCTCATTCATTTCACTTCTAAGCTTTATATTAAATACAAAGCAAAGACTGCCGTCATCCGTCTTTTCAATACTGCATCCAATGCCTTCATTTTCCCCGTAAGACATAGCCTTTATTGCGAAAAACCTCGAAAGGTGAAACATCCCTTCCATATCATCTCTATTATGCTGAATAAAAAGACTTTTCATTTCATCAGTTCTTTTATCGATGATGCCTGATGACTTTTCCATTCCTTTCAGCGCCAGATAATTCTTGTATACACCTATCATCTGACCGCCGTCATACATATCAATACGATTAATCCCAAGGAACCTTTCAAGTGTTTTCTGTTTAATATTCACAAGCCCAAGAGCTTTTTTATACGGCCTAACAAGTTTAAGTATATCAACACTCTTAAGCAGATGAAAATTATCAACTATCACTTCGCTTCCTGATCTGTTAAGGAAGTCTATTCTTTTTTTTACAAAAGGGATATCGAAATTATCTCCGTTAAAATGAGCAAGCACTTTATAGTCTTTTATGAAGTCCATAAAGTAAAGCAGAATCTCTGTTTCAGAAATACCATCGTCATTAAAGAGAAGCGTTATATGCCAATCGCCATCCTTATAATGATTCATCCCTATAAGATATATAAAGGAATTTGCCGCAGAAAGCCCTGTCGTTTCAATATCAAACATAAGAAACGTATTCGGATCATAATAATCACTTATACGAATATTCTGCTCGATTATGCTTTTATCTACCTTTTCATCAATAATCTGCATTATTTAAGATTCCTTATCTTAAAGTCTCTCTCTGCCTCTCTTCTCATATCCTTTTTAGCAATGTCCTGTCTTTTGTCATATAGTTTTTTACCTTTGGCAAGAGCAATTTCAACCTTGACAAGACTGTCCTTAAAATAAACCTTAATGGGAACTATGGTATAACCTTTTTCTTTTGAGCTTCCGATAAGTTTATTAATCTCATATTTATGAAGAAGCAGTTTCCTTTTCCTGAGAGGATCTTTATTAAAGATATTCCCTTTCTCATATGGATTAATATGCATCTTGTGAATGTAAACTTCCCCGTTATCAATGCTTATAAATGCTTCTTTAATACTGCACTGACCGAGTCTCAAGGATTTAACCTCGGTTCCGGCAAGCGCTATTCCCGCCTCGAAAGATTCTTCTATAAAATATTCGTGAAAAGCCTTTTTATTATTAGCAATAAGCTTTGTGCCTTTATCCTTCGCCATTTTCTGTCTCCATATCAACTATTTCCAAATCTATAACACGTTCAAGTTTATCGGCATTTATTACTTTAACCGAAACCTTGTCACCAAGCGTAAATCTTCTTCCGCTTCTTTTACCGATCATAGCATACAAAGACTCATTAAACTCATAATAATCATCATTCATTTCTGCTACACTTACGGTTCCTTCAACAGTATTCGTCATTTCAACAAAAATGAATTGATTGGTAAAGCCTGATACAGCCCCCGGAAATACCTCCCCGATATGACCTGCCATATACTCTATCTCTTTAAGTCTTGTAACATCACGCTCAGCCTCATCTGCTCTTCTTTCTTTTGCAGAATTATCTGCAGCAACGTCAGGAAGAATTTTATAATAATGACTGATACGTTTACCTGTAAGTCTGCCATTTAAATTATCCTTTATGATTCTGTGAATCTGAAGATCGGGATACCTTCTTATCGGAGATGTAAAATGACAATAATACTTACAAGCAAGTCCAAAGTGTCCTGTACACTCCGAACTGTATCTTGCCTGCTGCATTGATCTAAGTGTAATACTGCTTATAAGTGACTCATAAGGCATACCTTTAATGCTGTTTAGAAGCTTCTGATACTCCTTTGGATGCATTTTATCGCGGCTGACCTTAAAACTAAGCCCGAAAGACTTCATGAATCCCGAAAGCTTTTCTATTTTTTCGGGTGTAGGCGTCTCATGGACTCTGTAAACAAAAGGAAGCTCCTGCCAGAAGAAATCTTCGGCTATCGTTTCATTTGCAATGAGCATAAAATCTTCTATTATCTTTGTAGCTTCAGTCCTGTCGTAAGGCTTTATAGCTATCGGTTCATGGTTTTCATTAACAATTATCTTGGTTTCCGAAATATCAAAATCAATTGAACCCCTCTTAACTCTGACGCGTCTTAGCTTTTCCGAAAGCTCATGCATAAGCTTAAAGAAAGGAATCATCTTAGTATAATTCTCGTTACCGCCATCATATTCACCGTCAAGAAGCAGCTGCACATCCGTATAGCTCATCCTCTCATTTACATTGATAACTCCTTCAACAATCTCATGCGAAAGCACTTTTCCGTCATCATCTATATCAATAAGACATGAAAGAGTAAGCCTGTCAACGCCCATATTAAGAGAACAAATTCCATTTGAGAGCCGGTGCGGAATCATAGGAACAACACTGTCAATAAGATAAACTGATGTTCCCCTGTTTAAAGCTTCAGTATCAAGCGACGAGCCTTCTTTAACATAGTGTGACACATCAGCTATATGTACTCCGAGATGATAAACGCCGTCATATTCCAAAGTTATAGCATCATCAAGATCCTTTGCATCTTCTCCGTCTATAGTAACCGTTAACTGATTTCTAAAGTCGCGCCTTCCTTTAAGCTCTTCTTCAGAAACCGATTCAGGTATACTACTTAGTTCTTCTATAACGTCTTCAGGAAATTCTTCCGGGATGTTATAGCTTCTTATGACTGTGAGTATATCGGTTGACGGGTCATCAATATGTCCAAGAACTTCTGTTATAATGCCTTCCGGACTTTTCTTCTCATCACCATAATCTTTTAACTCTGCTATTACAACACTGCCATTTACGGCACCCATAGAGCAGCCCTTAGGTATATAGATATCTTTTGAAATCTTTTTATTATTTGGTATTACAAAGCCAAACCCTTTTGACTCTGAAAATGTACCTATAACACTGTGGAAGCCTCTTTCAATAATCCTCGTAACAACCGCTTCTTTTCTTTCACCCCTTTGAGAATCAGATACTTCTATAAGAACTGTATCACCGTTAAATGCACCGCAGGTATCCTTTTCATGAATAAAATAATCTTCGTCTATCCCTTCAACCCTAACAAAGCCGAATCCCTTCTTAGTACCCATAAATGTACCTGTCTTCACATTGTCAGGCGTAAGCATATATCTGTTGTTTTTGGACTTTACCACTTTAAATTCAACAATCAGTTCATCAAGTATGGAAAGAAATTCATTTTCATCTTCCTTCGGCACTTGAAGCAGATAGCAAAGCTCCTTGAATCTTAAGGGAGTATAGCCTTTCTCGCTAAAAAGAGAAATGAGCATCTCTTTTCTTTCATCCCGCATAATTCTGTTTTTTAAATCATTATTTCCCATTATAATCAAACCCCTTAGAATACAAATTACTGCATTAGAATTATAGCTTTAAACATATACCCCATACAAGTGTTTTCAGATTAAAAAAAGGTGCCTCATAAGAAGCACCCATAAATCCAGTCTGATATTAAACCCACTTTGAACTGATAACAATTGCAAGGATAAAGAAAAGAACAACAAGTACAGCTGTTATCTTAGCAAGTACAGCGTCTCTTGAACGGCCTTTATTCTTGCTCCAATAAGAATCAGTACTTCCTGAAAGTGTGTTTGAAATATTATTATCTTTACCTTCCTGTGAAAGGATAAGGAATATAAGTGCTATACAAACTATAATAAAAATTATCGTAAGTGCTGTTTTCAAAAGAATTGCCTCCATTCAAAAATCATACCGTGCTATATTAGCATAAAGAATAATAAGTATCAAGCGATTTTTGCAATTTTATATTATTTTTTTAATAATTCAGAATTCTTTCTCTATGAATCTCTCATTAAAATCATTCGTTTCATTTATAACTTTATCAATAAACTCTCTGGATGACATGATCATACTGTCCTTACTTCTTACTATTAGCTGAACCATTCCGTCACTGGTAACAACAGTTATATCAAATTCCTTACTCTTAAGTCCGGTAAACCGTGCTATATACTGGTCGGCTGTTTCAGCCTGCTTAGTATAAACAATATGAACATTATCTTTTAAAAGAACTTCAGTTTTATGCCCAAAGACTTTATATGCATCAAACACAACAAGTATCTCTATTCCGGAAACAGCTCTGTAATTACTGAGTATTTCAATCAGCCTGTCCCTTGCACCCGTAACATTGTCATTAATTATAAGTTCCTTCAGCTTGGGCCATGCATGAATAAGATTGTAACCATCTATAAGGATTATCTTATCATGTGTCTCTTTCTTTTTCCCGGCACTTGTATTTACAGTCTTATTACGACTCTTTTCATAATAAAACTTTCTTTTATCTCCACTTTCTCTTCTGTTGGCATGTGAAGACCTGTTTATTATAGCATCAATTTCATCCAGTCCGATTGACATATCATAGTCAAATGTACCTCCCGCCGGCTTACTTACCGGATCAAAATGATCATTTATATTGTTATCAAACAAAACCGAATAAGGAAGATGCTTCATATCATCCACTTCATTCCACGGAACAAAGTATCCGCTCCCTTTGGAACAGAATACCGAACCGGAAGGGTGTTCTACATCAAGATCAGGATCATAAGTGGTTTTTTCAAGTACTTCATCTTCATTATGACACTTTAGATATCCCAGAAACCTGAATGTGATCAGCCCTTTTCCTGAAGTATATGATGAAAGATCTTCCTGATAGTTTCTTATACAAGAATAAGGAGCAGCGCCCTTAAGTTTACTGATTCCGTCTTTTTTAGAAACAAGGCTGGAGGAACCCGACATATTGTTTATATCATTCATAGCCTTTCCAACCATTTCGTCCGGAAGAGTAAGCGTATATTCAAGATAAGGTTCAAGAAGAACCCCCTTATCCTTCATCAGAGCCTGCCTTATTGCTCTTAACGCTGCTTCCCTCATATCTCCGCCTTCAGTATGCTTTATATGAGATTTTCCGTTTACTAAAGTAATCTTTACATCTGTAAGCCTGCCTCCTGTGAGTTTCCCAATAAGAAAGCCTCTGTTTTCCCCTTCTTTGATAGCTGAAATAATGCTGTTTTGATACTGTCCTGACAGCACATCATTACCAAGCTTGGAATCGATAATAATACCGCTTCCTGTTTTAAGCGGAGTAAGGAGAACATGAACCTCTGCATAGTGTTTAAGCGGTTCAAAGTGACCTATACCATAGCATTTATCGGATATTGTTTCTCTATATTCAACGCTTCCTTCTGAAAATGATATATCCATCCCGAATCTGCGTTTCATTTCAGAAGAAATAACTTCAAGCTGAATCGAACCCATCACACGGATAGTTACAGATTCATTTTTATTATCATGTGAAAGCATCAGCATAGGATCTTCATCAGCAAGTATACCAAGACTCTGCATAAGAGCGTCGGAAGATATATTCTGCATCGGAACAACCGAATACTTTAGAAACGGTTCAAAACTTCTCTTCACGTTACTGATTTCATCGCCTATACCCAAGCCGGGATATGAGTTCTTTATACCCGTAACGCCGACAACATCCCCCGGTAACGCTTCATTTACAGTTTCAAATCTGTCGCCGGAGTACTTCCTTATCTGACTGATTTTTTCACCCGGCAATATTTCCTGCCTTGTTGATATCTTTCCTGATGTAACTTTTAAAAATGTAACGCGTTCCTTTTTATCATCATATTTAATCTTAAAAACTCTGGCAGAGGACAACTCATCGCTTGGCTTAAATGAATTATAATCGGCACTTACCCCTGCCGGTTCAGATGCATTTGAATAATCATATAAATCAGCTGTATAGTTAGAAAGAAGGTTTATCAGTTCATCGACACCTTCCATTTTAAGAGCAGAGCCCGGTATCGCAGGAATAACATTTCTTTCGAAAACAGCTTTTATAATAGTATCATCAGATATAATTCCTGTTTCCGTATACTCATCAAGAGCATCAATATCTCTTTCTGCTATCTCCTCATATAAAGAATCGTCTGTTTCCACATCATATATAACAATCCTGTCATCAGCTTTTAATACTGAATCTTTCACTTCATCGAAGCTGTATGGAGTAATGTCCATTTTATTAATAAAAATGATAACAGGAATACTATATTCATTGAGCAGTCTTAGCAGAGCCTTATCTCTTTCTGTGATAAGACTTATACTGCTTATTATCAGGACAGCATAATCAAGAACATCAAGAGTTCTCTCGGTTTCAGCCGTGAAATCGGTGTGTCCGGGAGTATCAAGAAGATATATCTCCGTATCACCAGCCTTAATCTTTGCAAGCTTAGAAAAAACAGTAATACCCCTCTCCCTTTCTATGGTATTACTGTCAAAATAAGACATCCCCTTATCTACTCTTCCAAAACTTCTGATAATACCGCTTTTATAAAGCAATGCTTCTGAAAGAGTAGTCTTACCGGAATCAACATTTGCAATTAAACCGACTGTTATCTTTTTCATTCTTTTTTTCTTTCGTTCTTCATCTCAGCTATCTGTGAAATAATTATAGCCGAAAACATTATAACACATCCAAGAGTCTCTCTAAGATTCATTGTATCATGAAGGATTATCGCCGCTGTTAAAACAGCAAATACGGATTCCATACACATAAGAAGCGATGCAACGGTTGCTTCAGTATACTTCTGTCCGACAATCTGAAAAGTATAGGCAACGCCGCAGCTCATTATACCGGAATAAAGAAGAGGTTTTGCAGCAATGAGAATATTTCCCATATCAGGCTCTTCAAAAATAAACATAAGGATAAATGTAAGACTTCCCGATATAAGAAACTGCGCAAAAGAAATCTCAATGCCATCAATAGGACGATCCTTGTCATTTGATACTTTCTCAATTATCAGTATATGGAAAGAATAAAAGATTGAGCAAATAAGCGCAAGTATATCTCCAAGATTTATACTGCTTATGTCTTTGGGATCAATACAGAGGAAATACAGTCCGGTAAATCCGAAAAACACGGAAATCCATGTCAGAAGGCTTACTCTTTTTCCAAAAAACAATCCAAAGAGCGGCACGAAAAACATATATAATGCAGTAATAAATGCAATTTTTCCGGCAGTTGAATAGTAAAACGCAAACTGCTGAAAATTACATGCGAAGAAAAATATTAAGCCTATAATAAGACTGTACTTAATCTGTCTTTTATCAGTTTTTACTTTTTTTGCCGCATCAGTCGGTGAAACACCTTCTGAAATCAGTTTATTTTTCCTGATATTTCTTCGTACTACAACAAAAGGGAAAAGTACCAAAGCTCCCAGAAGAGTTCTTATTCCATTAAAGGTAAATGCATCTATACTCTCCATTCCTACACTTTGAGCAACAAAAGAAGACCCCCATATTATTGCAGTCAGGAGGAGCATTATGATACCTTTCGGACTTGATTTGGTTTTTACTGTTTCTTTATTTGACATATGTTTTAATAATCACGTTTTAAACTTATCTCTGCTACGAAACATGTTTTTTATAGTATAATTTTAATAGTGTTAAACTGTAGACATAATTATATAAGTAATAGTATTAACCTGTGTATAGTATAATATAGATATAAAAAAATCAAGAAAAAAGGAATCAGCCACTGAACTGATTCCTTTTCATTATTTCAAAATGATATTTAATTATTTTTTCTCTTTAAGAAGGTCTCTGATCTCTGTAAGAAGAACTTCTTCTTTGGTTGGTTCAGGATCTTTTGCTTCCTCTTCTTCCTTCTTCTTTCCAAGTGTCATAAGCTTGTTCATAGCTTTGATCATTAAGAAAAGAATAAGAGCAACTATAAGGAAATTAACTATAGCTGATACAAAATCTCCCCAAAGAATTGCATTTCCTTCAGGACCCGGAAGCGGAATCTTTCCACCAAACTCTGTACCACCGAAAATACTGATAAGTGGTGTAATGAAATCATCTGTAAATGCTGAAACTATAGCTGTGAAAGCACCACCGATGATAACACCAATTGCCATGTCCATTACATTGCCCTTAAGAGCAAATTCCTTGAATTCCTTTAAAAAATTCTTCATAAGTAACCTCCCGTTATGTTATTTTATGATTTTGATTCTACCAAAATCCAGTACATTATAGCACAATTAAAGAGCTTTAACCACAAGTAATTAAGCAGAATATCGCCGATTTAGAACACATTGAAACGCTCTTTCGGAGAATATGTCGTATGCAGTAATTCTTCAGCCTTTTCACTGCCGGGTTCACCAAGGAAATCAGAATACAGTTTCTGTATCTGGCTGTTTTCAGATGAAACACGAAGCGGCATAAGAGTATCTTCATCATAAAGCGCTTTCATACGAAGCTCTTTATAACCGTAACCAAGGCGTCCGTTCTTTTTTGAAGAAGGTATGATTGACTGTCCGCCACCATTGATACATCCCCCCGGACAACCCATTATCTCTATAAAGGTGTAAGGTGATTTTCCTTCTTTAACGTCAATAAGAAGAGGTTTTGCTGCCGTCATACTTGAAGCTATTGCTATTTTAATCTTTTTATCGCCAAGCTCCACTTCGGCTTCCTTAACGCCTTCCATACCTCTGCACGCCATAAAGTCTACATTTTCAAGCTTCTTTCCGTCAAGCTTCTGCTTTACGGTTCTTACAGCTGCTTCCATAACACCGCCGGTAGCACCGAAGATAACACCGGCTCCTGTATATTCGCCCATAAGATCCTGGTCAAATGTATCGTCAGGAAGTTCATCCCAGTCAATGCCAAACATTTTTATTAGCTTTGCACATTCTCTTGTAGTAAGAACAGCGTCTACATCAGGATACTCACCTTTTACATTTTCAGGCTTAATTATCTCGCTCTTCTTTGCAATACAAGGCATTATAGATACAACATATATATCCTTCGGATCAATACCGTTCTTTTCTGCCCAATAACTCTTAACTATAGCTCCAAACATCATATGAGGAGATTTAGCCGAACTAAGATGCGGAAGGAGTTCAGGGAACTGATATTCTATATATCTGACCCATCCCGGTGAACAGGATGTAAACATCGGAAGCGTTCCGCCTTCAGTAATTCTCTTAAGAAGTTCCGTTCCCTCTTCCATAATGGTAAGGTCTGCTCCGAAGTTGGTATCATATACCCTGTCAAAACCACAGGCTTTAAGAGCTGCCGCCATCTTTCCTGTAACTCTCGTTCCTATAGGCATTCCGAATTCTTCGCCAAGTGAAGCCCTTACAGCAGGAGCCGTCTGAACGATAACAGTTTTGGACGGGTCATTTAAAGCGTCAATAACATAGTGAATGTCTTCTTTTTCCGTCAAAGCACCAACAGGGCAATTAATAACGCACTGTCCGCACTGCATACAGTTAACATCATTAAATCCCTTATCAAGAACTGGACCTACCTTTGTGTTGAAGCCCCTGTTCTGAAGTCCAAGTACTCCAAGCCCCTGAACCTTTTTACAGGTCTCAATACATCTGCCGCAAAGAACACATTTGCTGGTATCACGAACAATTCCCGGGCTGGCATCTTCAAATGTCGGTTTTGTATGCTCTCCTTCGAATTTGTTCTCACGAACTCCCAGCTCCTCGCAAAGCGTCTGAAGCTCACAGTTCTGGTTCCTTTTACATGAAAGGCAGTTCTTATTATGATTTGACATGATAAGCTGGACGGTGTTCTTACGTCCTTTCAATGCTCTTTCGGAATTGGTAAATACCTCCATTCCTTCTGCTACAGGCGTTGTACATGCAGAAAGAAGTGCACGTCCGTTCTTTACTTCTACAAGGCAAACCCTGCAGGCACCTGATTTATTGATATCTTTAAGATAACAAAGTGTGGGAATATGGATCCCGTTTTCACGAGCAACTTCAAGTATAGTCTTTCCTGCCTCTGCTGTGATGTCTTTTCCGTTTATTTTAAGATTTACTGTAGCCATATTCTCACCCCCTTACTTTCTTTCAACAGCACCAAAGCGGCATGCAGAGATACATGTACCGCACTTGATACATTTTTCTTTATTGATAACATATGGCTCTTTACCCGGAACACCACTTATGCAGTTAACAGGGCAATTCCTAGCGCAAAGAGAACATTTCTTACATTTATCAGGGTTAATCTCATAAGTAAGAAGTTTCTTGCAGACTCCTGCAGGGCATCTCTTCTCAAGAATATGTGCTTCGTATTCTTCTCTGAAATTCTTAAGTGTTGAAAGTATAGGGTTAGGCGCTGTCTGACCAAGTCCGCAAAGAGCAGTATCTTTAATCTCATAGCAAAGCTGCTCCATCTCATCCAGCATTTCAAGAGTACCTTCACCCTCAGTAATCTTCGTTAACATTTCGAGAAGTCTCTTGGTTCCGATACGACAAGGAGAACATTTTCCACATGATTCATCACAAATGAATTCCATATAGAACTTAGCTACATCAACCATACAGTTATCTTCGTCAAGTACAATCATACCACCGGAACCCATCATCGAGCCGGCAGCAATAAGATTCTCGTAATCTATAGGAGTGTCAAGTTCATTCTCGGTAAGACATCCTCCGGAAGGGCCTCCCGTCTGAACAGCCTTAAACTTCTTGCCGTTTGGACAGCCGCCGCCGATATCATAGATGATCTCTCTAAGTGTCGTACCCATAGGTATTTCCACAAGACCTGTATTTACGATATTACCACCAAGCGCAAATACTTTGGTTCCTTTTGATTTTTCGGTTCCAATACTCGAATACCACTCAGCACCGTTATTAATAATCTGGGCTACATTTGCAAGGGTCTCAACGTTATTGATGGATGTAGGCTTGCCCCATACGCCCGCAACAGCCGGGAAAGGAGGCTTAGGTGTAGGCATACCTCTTTTACCTTCTATGGAAGCTATAAGAGCAGTCTCTTCACCACAGACAAATGCACCCGCTCCGAGTCTTATCTCTATATCAAAATCAAAACCGGAATCAAAAATATTTCTGCCGAGAAGTCCAAGTTCCCTTGCCTGATCAAGCGCTATACGAAGTCTGTTTACAGCTATAGGATATTCTGCCCTGATATATACATAGCCCTGATTCGCTCCAACAGCATAAGCCATGATAGTCATACCTTCTATAATGGCGTGAGGATCACCTTCAAGGATGGAACGATCCATAAATGCACCCGGATCACCTTCATCAGCATTACAGATAACGTACTTTTCATTGCCCGGCTGATCCTTTTCAAACTGCCATTTAAGCCCTGAAGGGAAACCGGCACCACCTCGTCCGCGAAGTCCTGAAGCTTTCATAACATCTATAACTTCCTGTGGTGTCATGGATTTAAGAACTTTACCGAGAGCAGTATATCCATCTACCGCAATATACTCATAAATGTCTTCCGGATTAAGCTTTCCACAGTTACGAAGAGCAATTCTTTCCTGTTTTTCATAGAACTTTATCTTACTGATATCTTTAATTACTTCTTTTGTTTCAGGGTCTATATCCGTAAGCTGCAGTTCTTCAACCACCTCACCGCCTATAAGATGATCGGTAACTATCCTTTCAGCATCTTCAGGCGTAACATGGCTGTAGAAAACCTCATCAGGATAAATTGCAACTATAGGGCCTTTCTGACACAGGCCAAAACAACCTGTTTTTATAACATTTACTTTATCTGCAATACCGTATTTCTCACAATTTTCTATAAGAGCATCGCCTATGGCAGGTGAATTGGATGCCGTACATCCTGTACCTGCGCAATAAAGAACATTGTAATGAACCTTATCTTTAGAATTTCTTGCAAGAATATATTCTTCATCTTCTTCACGTAAAGCCACTTTATAAAGGTGGTCTTCACGCAAATCCTGTAATTCCTGGATACTTTTCATGATAACCCTCCTTTACGCTTTACCAGCCTTTTTTTCTTCTTCTATGATAAGCTTTATAGCCTTAAGCATCTTGTTATCTTTAGTGGCATCACCGATAACCTTACCATCAATAACCGCAACAGGCGCAAGACCGCATGCACCAAGACATCTTGTCGCATCAAGAGAAAACATACCGTCACTGCTTGTACCGTTAACAGGTGCTCCCGTAAGCTCGGTAGCCTGATCTATAAGCTTCTGTCCACCTTTTACATAGCACGCTGTACCAAGACATACATTTATGACATGTTTACCCTTTGGCTCTGTAGTAAACTGTGCATAAAACATAACAACCCCATAAACTTCAGCAACACTTGTTCCGGTTGCATCCGCAATCTTCTCCATTGCTTCAAAAGGAATATACCCCAGCTCCTCCTGAACATCATGAAGCATGACTATGACAGGTCCCGGTTCATTTATATGCCTGTCAACAATGGCATCTATCATAGATAAAGATGCCTGATTAAGTCTCTCCATAATAGCCCTCCTATTTATTGATAAATTTTTTCAAAACACTGTCTTCAGTATATCAAAACAATATAATATAGTCAAAGAAAACCGACATTCTTTAAGGCAGGCAAAAAGCCTCTGAAATATGGTATTTCCACACTTCAGAGGCTTAATTAGTTTAAGATGTTATTTTGAAATATTATAACAACCGATTAATAGCAAACTATCTTGCCGAAGTCTTCCTTAAGTGATGCTCCGCCTACAAGTCCACCATCAATATCAGGCTGCGCAAAAAGCTCAGCTGCATTACCTGCATTAACAGATCCGCCATACTGAATACGTACAGCCTCAGCAGTAGCTTCATCATACATCTCAGCGATGCAATCTCTGATTCCCTTACATACTTCTTCAGCCTGCTCTGTTGTAGCTGTCTTACCTGTTCCTATAGCCCAGATAGGCTCATAAGCTATAACAAGGTTCTTAACATCATCAGCTGCTACGCCATAAAGATCAGACTTAATCTGGAATCTGATCCAGTCCATGGTAACACCCATCTCTCTCTGCTCAAGAGACTCACCACAGCAAAGAATAGGAGTAATACCTGCCTCTATAGCCTTCTTAACCTTCTTGTTAAGGAATTCATCGGTCTCATTGAAATACTCACGTCTCTCGGAATGACCGATTATAACATACTTAACTCCGGCATCAACAAGCATAGGTGCTGAAATCTCACCTGTATATGCTCCCTTATCTTCAATATAGAAGTTTTCTGCTCCTACTGCTACATTTGAACCCTTAACAGCTTCTACTACAGGAACTATATCTATAGCAGGTACACAGTAAACAACATCAACATCATCATTCTTTACAAGATCCTTTAAGGTATCTACAAGCTTAACTGCCTCACTTGGAGTCATGTTCATCTTCCAGTTACCAGCAATAATCTTACGTCTAGCCATTTTTATCTCCTTCTTTTATAAATATGACAACCGGAAAAAACCGGCTGTCACATTTTAAATTAATAATTATTTGTCATTAGCTGCAGCTACACCCGGAAGCTCCTTGCCCTCAAGGAACTCAAGTGAAGCGCCACCGCCTGTAGAAATGTGGCTCATCTTGTCGCCAAATCCAAGCTGGTTACATGCTGCTGCTGAATCACCACCACCGATAATAGTTGTAGCATCTGTTTCAGCAAGTGCTTCAGCTACTGCAATAGTACCTGCTGCAAGTGTAGGATTCTCGAATACTCCCATAGGTCCGTTCCAAACAACTGTCTTAGCTGTTTTAGCAGCCTCAGCGAAGAGCTCACGTGTCTTCTCACCTATATCAAGTCCTTCCATATCTGCAGGAATAGCATCTGAAGGAACTGTCTTAACTTCGATAGGTCCATCTATAGGATCAGGGAAGCCTGCAGCAACTACTGTATCTACAGGAAGTAAAAGCTTCTTGCCAAGCTTTTCAGCCTTCTCTATCATTTCCTTGCAGTAATCAAGCTTGGAATCATCAACAAGTGAAAGACCAACTTCTTTACCCTGTGCTTTAAGGAATGTATATGCCATACCACCACCAATGATAAGTGTATCGCACTTCTCAAGAAGGTTTGATATAACATTAAGCTTATCAGCAACCTTGGCACCACCAAGAATTGCAACAAACGGACGTACAGGATTCTCTACAGCGTTACCGAGGAAATCGATCTCTTTCTGCATAAGATATCCAACTACTGCTGTATCAACAAACTTTGTAACACCAACATTAGAGCAGTGTGCTCTGTGAGCTGTACCGAATGCATCATTAACAAATACGTCAGCGATGCTTGCAAGATCCTTGGAAAATGCCTCTCCGTTCTTTGTCTCTTCAGCTCTGAAACGTGTATTCTCAAGAAGGATGATATCTCCATCATTCATAGCTTCAACAGCTTCAACTACATTTGGTCCTATTACTTCCGGATTAGGAACGAACTTAACTTCCTGTCCGAGAAGCTCTGAAAGACGTGCAGCTACAGGAGCAAGTGTCTTTGTCTGCTTATCCTCTTCTGTCTTAACCTTTCCAAGGTGTGAACAAAGGATAATCTTTCCACCATCATTAACAAGCTTCTTGATTGTAGGAAGAGCTGCAACGAGTCTGTTCTCGTCTGTAATCTTACCATCCTTAAGCGGTACGTTAAAATCGCAACGTACGAGGGTTCTAAGTCCCTTTACATTTATATCATCAACTGACTTTTTATTTAGTGACATTTAGTAATTCCTCCTTTATTTCATTTGTCAAAAAAAGAGGTCCGGTCCATATAAGACCGGACCTCCTATTTGCTTTAGCATTATGAGTCCGAAAGATCTTCGTAACTTAAGCTAACTCAGCGAAGTACTTGATTGTTCTAACCATCTGGCTTGTGTATGAATTCTCATTATCATACCATGAAACAACCTGAACCTCATAAAGGTCATCAGCTATCTGGCTAACCATTGTCTGTGTAGCATCAAAGAGTGAACCATATCTCATACCGATAACGTCTGATGATACGATTGGATCCTCATTGTATCCGAATGACTCTGATGCAGCAGCCTTCATAGCAGCATTGATATCTTCCTTTGTAACTCCGGCTTTCTTAACAACAGCTGTAAGGATTGTTGTTGAACCTGTTGGTACAGGAACTCTCTGAGCAGAACCGATAAGCTTTCCGTTAAGTTCAGGAATAACAAGTCCGATAGCTTTAGCAGCACCTGTTGAGTTAGGAACAATATTAGCAGCACCTGCACGTGCACGACGAAGGTCACCCTTTCTGTGTGGTCCGTCAAGGATCATCTGGTCACCTGTGTATGCATGAATTGTGCTCATGATACCGCTCTGGATTGGAGCATAGTCATTAAGAGCCTTAGCCATTGGTGCAAGGCAGTTTGTTGTACATGAAGCAGCTGAGATAATCTGATCATCTGCTGTAAGAGTCTTCTCATTTACTGAGAAAACAATTGTCTTGAGGTCATTTCCTGCAGGAGCAGAAATAACAACCTTCTTAGCACCGGCATCGATATGAGCCTGTGACTTATCTTTTGAGCAGTAGAAACCTGTACACTCAAGTACTACATCAACTCCGATTTCACCCCAAGGAAGCTCTTTAGCATCAGCCTTTGCATAAATCTGAAGTGTCTTTCCATCAACTGTTATTGTATTAGCATCATCATCAGCTGTAACTGTGTGAAGTCCTTCACCGATCTTTCCACAGTATCCACCCTGAGCTGTGTCATACTTAAGAAGATGAGCAAGCATTGAAGGCTTTGTAAGATCGTTGATTGCAACAACCTCATATCCTTCAGCACCAAACATCTGTCTGAATGCAAGACGACCGATACGTCCAAATCCATTAATTGCTACCTTAACTGCCATGTTTAAATCCTCCTAAACATTTATTTTTTTAATGCTTTTGCAGCAAATATTTGTGATTCAACTCACATGGTAATATTGTAACTATTTTGTAATACATTTTCAAGCACTTCTTAATAAATTATTCAACCAAATCTTTTGTTATACAGCATATTTATTTACTTTCATTTATAAATCCACCGTGCACACGAAAAGACTTCCGTCATATTTCCCATTTAGTCCGTCTCCTGCGGTCGTAATAAAAAGCGAGTCCATATTTGCTCCGTAAAAGCAGCAGGACGTTACATTTTGGGCGTCAACCTCTATAACAGCTATCAATTCACCTGTACTTCCGTCATGGCATTCAACCCTTCTTCCGCCCCATACAGCAACCCAGAGATTATCATTTTTATCAATACACATACCGTCGGGACATTTATCCGTTACAGAGAAAAACTCCTCGCGGTTTGTGATAAGGCCTGTACTTATATCATAATCATATCTAAACACGGCATTAAACTCCGAATCTGAAAAATAGAACTTGTCACATGCGCTGTTCCATGCCATTCCGTTTGAAATCCCGGTATTCCTTTCAAGAATTGTTACATTTCCTTCATCAAACATATAAAGATTCCCATGCGGTTTAATATCATAGGAATTATCAACCGATGAGCCAAAATATAGTCTTCCCTTTGGATCCTGCTTTGCATCATTACATCGCTGATAGTACTTAAACTCATCCTTCATACTTTTAAGAAGAGACTTTTTTCCCGATTCAAATGTATATAATCCGTCATAACCGGCTATAATAAAGCCGTCTTTACCCTGCATAGGTATTGCTGCACCTATATGCTGCCCCATATCACTTGACTCTGCTTTTATATCACTTTTGTTTATTCCGGATTCATATGATATATATAACTTACCATCCAGAATATCCACCCACGAAAAACGTTTCATTTCAGAATCATAAAATGGAGACTCACCAAGTTTGTATCTTCCATCACCTATCGGAGTTGCAGTGTATTTTTTTACTTCCATATCACTAACTTTCCTTTGCTGAATCACCAAGTTCCTCCTCAATTCTAAGAAGCTGATTGTATTTAGTAACTCTTTCTGAACGGCTTGGAGCACCTGTTTTAATCTGGCATGTATTAAGTGCTACTGCAAGATCAGCTATAGTTGTATCTGCGGTCTCACCTGAACGATGTGAAGAAATTGCTGTATATCCTGCCTTATGAGCCATCTTGATTGCCTCAAGTGTTTCTGATACAGAACCGATCTGATTAAGCTTGATAAGAATAGAGTTGCCTGCGCCACAAGCGATACCTTTTGAAAGTCTTTCGGTATTTGTAACAAAATAGTAAATACATAATTACTGACTGTATGTCCCTTCAAGGTAGCCATATGAAATGACATTACCGCGTTTTTTACCCGCTATATCGAGGTCAATCTCATAATACTTTTCCGCACCCATTCCTGCTTCGTAAAAATTGCCGAGATATCCGGAATCAGGTCTGTCTCTTAATGCAAATACATAGACAACGTATTTATGCTCGCCGCTACCTTTCGGCGGATTCGGTCCGGCATAGTCACAATTCTCATTCTCATAGCCCTGTCTCAGAATCGTTGTCTTCACTTCATATTCACGCCAGTGCAGCCAGTTATTAGCCGACTCATCAAGCATATATATAGCGTAGAATTTGGCTCCCGGCACGCCGTCATACTTAAGCTGCGGCGTTTCATTTTTAGCGCCGTCAGTTCCGGCTATATCATCACTCCATACTCCGTCTATAAGGCTTTCAGAAGTAACGGTAAGTGTCGCACCCTTCTTAAACTCTTCCAGAGTAAGTGAGGATTCATAATTGCCGGAAAGCACGACGTACCTTGTCATAGTATGAGTGCAAAGAAGTATATATCCGAGAATCAGATATTCGACAATAAAGATTATAGTTGTTTTAAGCCTTTTAGCTTTTTTCTTATGAAGTATGATTCCTGTGATGACAAATGCATTGAGAATAATAAAATGAATAAAGATCATAAACGAAAGCTCGACCATTTTGTAATAGCTTTTACAAAGTAGTACGCAGCTGATAACAGTGATCGCCACACCGATAAGAGTACTTGTAATAAGATTAATCTTGTCCTTATCAACAACCACCTTTTCGGGAGTCTTCCTGTTCTTACTGTCTTTCCCCTTTATTTTATTATAATGTCTTCTTTCGCTTCTGTTCATATGTCTTTATTTCTTATTAACCCTCTTTTTATCTATCGTCTTTTTATCTATTGTCTTTTTATCTTTGACACGCCGATTAAGCCCTTTCGTTATTCCTTCAGGTAAAAATAAATTATAATTCTGAGCCTCCTTATATCCTAGCGACCTACCTCCCCATCTTCGGGCCTTCCATGTTTTTATTAGCTTCACGATTTTTAAGGTCCTGTCTGGCTTTTTCAGCACTTTCCCCTTCTTTGATATAATCGATAGCCTTGCTCTTCATACCGGTAATATCAGTAAGCGTTTTTCTTGCAATAGCTTTATTGGTAAATGCACCGTCTTTTTCAAGTCCATCGCTTATAAACTTCTGCATCTTCTTTAAGCTGTCAGGATTAATGGCAATATCCATTATTTTATCTTGCCCATATCTTTCATAATTATCTTTAATTATTGCCTGAGTAAGAAGTGCGCTGTATTTATTGCATAAAGCTTTAATTGCCTTATCATTCTCAATAATTGCATTTTTACCTTCTTCAAATTCCATATTTCTTATGTCATCTTCAATACTTATAGAAGGGAGAATACTAATATCTTCTTTCATAAAGTCAGCACTTTTCTTAACATCAAGCTTAGCCCAATCCTTTGCCCATGACTTTATTCTATATTCTGCAGTATTCCAGCGTATACGGAAATCCTTAGGATTTTCCTTCATTAGTCTTTTATATGTCTGGTTAACTTCTGCCATATGATTATGTCTTTCGAGATCCTGATCATTAACCCTCTTTGTCCATATATCGATACATTTCTTTGGATTATCAGCTGCAAGCTTTCTGAAGTCTTCATTCTGAATCAGTTCGTCAACCTCATCATTATAATTCTTTGCAAAATCATCTCTTGCAAATACATTCTCAACTTCGTCTACCGATGGATATTTATTGCTCGTGCCGGCGAGTCTGATCATCTTGCTGTATTCTTTATAAACATAGCGTTTTGCAAGATCAACAGGACTTGTAAATACATTCCCAAAACCTTCTTCTAATCTCTGTGCCTGAGATGAAGTCCTTGCAATTGCTTTAAGTTGTTTTCTAAGCTCAACTCTTTTATCTGCGTCACGAAGAATCTTATCAGTAGGTTCATAAGCCATATCAAGTGAGTTGTCAGTGAGAATTGTTTTCCCGGCATTTTCTGCTCTATAATTGTAAACAGCCTTGAATCTCTTCCATTTTTCATGGACACGGTGAGTGACAGCCAGAGTGCTTCTATCAAAATCATTATTATCAATATATAGATTAAGCCCTTTGGAAATATCTTTGAATCTTTCCATTTCATATGACATATTATTCATGAATTTTTCAGAAATATCGATTCGGAGTTTTCCGTCAGCTTTATATCCTTTAACAAGGCCATAAATACCTGTATGATTCTTATAATAATCCTTACCTGCCTTTTCAAGGTTTTTCATATTTTTCAGTATATCTTCAACTGAAGCGTGGTTTTCTTTATCAGTTGGATCAAGTGATTTAATACATGTTTCAAGTGAACTAAGCATGTTATTATAGGTTGGAGAACCGGCATTACCTGTTTCTAAAAGCTGATCCTGAAAATCCTTAAGTCTTCCTCTTAATTCATGAATCCCTTTGAAAAATGCAAGCTCTCTTGCATTTCCTGCAGGGCTTCTAAATGCAGTAACCTCATTCTTAACAAGTTTAAAGTCTTTATCAATCATATAAGAGTCAACTGTGATATCCTTGTCACCAAACTTACATTCCTCCATTATTATAGTCATATAGAAGGTTTCCTTGTCAGAAGTATCTGTAAGTACTGCAGCATTTTCACCCCATAATTCTTCAGGAGTCTTTCCGCCAATTTTAATTCTGTTAACGGGTGTATTAATATTAAGTAAACTATGTAATTCTGCAGTATTCCCGGAATTCAGGATATCTCCAAAAGATTCTTTAAATGCTTCTCTTAATTGCTTTCCATCATCAGAATTAACTCTATTCACTAATTCTGCAGGATCATTCTCAGCTTCAAATACCCATTCCAGGTTTTGAACATCTTTGGAGGCTGAAATAATTTTATCATTAAAACTATTTGCAGGACCTCTTTGGAAGGATGAGTTATATATCTTCCTCATTTCTTCGTCAGTCTTATCAAGAGCATCTTTATAATTAGTCTTCTGCTCTTCCGTCAGGCCATTTATGAAATAGTTTTTAGAATCAGCAGTGTTTATCTTTATAGGGTCTATTGCAGCCATAATAATGCTATATAGATTTTTGACGCCAGCCTCTTTCCTTACCTGGTCTATACTTTTACCTCTCATTGTAGGAGCTGTACGAAGTGTAAATTTAATTCTATTCTTAGCATGTCCTTTAAAAAATCCATCTGGATCAAGATGAATTGAAACATCTCCAAAATTATCCGGTTGATAGGCCATTTTAAGATCTGTTAATACAGACTGAATGCCTTCAACCTTAGCCATTTTTTGATTAAGCGCATTCGAACCCCCGGCTTTTTTCTCCGCATAGACTTTATTTCCGCCTTTAAGCATTTTGCCGAATTCCTGTGAATAATTGATTTCAAAACTAAGCAAAGAATCGAACTCATAAGAGTGTTTTTTTACCTCTTCAGGATTTGAATAGTCAATATCAGGGAATTTATATTCTCCAAATTTATCAGCAGCCTTCATAAAAATATCAGTCCATTCGCCGACATTTTCCTCTGTTTCCTTTGCAGGTCTGTTTACAATAGGATGCTTCACTAAAAAATCATGGAACTCATTTAAGGCCTCTTCGAAACCATCTGCCCCCGGTGCATAATTAATAGCATCAAGAAAGCTCATATTCTTTTTAGCCATGAGATATGAAAGGAATGTAAAATGCTGACGGTTTCTTGCATGATTGACACCTGCGTTTTTAAAAGCTTCTCCATATTTATTGCCCGGATTAACAGCCTCAAACGCATCATTTTTCCTTTTTTTTTCGGCTTCTGTCAAATAAGCAAAGCTCATTCCCTCTTTAAGTTTATTAACTTCAACTTCAAGCTTAGCTTTTTCATCATCAACTTTCTTTTTATCTTCTTCAGATAATTCAACATCTTTTTTGGATTTATTATTTTCTTCTGGATTTACGTTTTTAGCATCATCATAGATTTTATCAATATTTTCTTGAATAGTTTTAATATTCCTAAAAGAATTGTTAAAATCATCGACAGAATTGAATTTTGGCATATCTTTTCACCTCACACTTTTTTAAATCACTAACTACATTTACTTACTTTTTAACTACAGCCTTAGTTCTTCTTTAACAGCTTCAGGCTTAGTTTATCAGTTAAAGAGCAACAAAAGCGCAACTAATCATCTATAAACCACATACCGGTCCTATCATAATCTTCAGTTTATATAAGAGTATAACCTCTGAACCCGCGCACGGAATAGTATGAATCCGCCCC
>CAMOWK010000004.1 GCA_946628415.1 uncultured Lachnospiraceae bacterium
GAATGACAGCTACGGGCAATACGAATGAATTCATTATGGCCAATACTGATAAGACAGCCGTGGAGATAGAGTGGAAGCTGGACACACCGGTGAGAGAGGATATTTATCAGTATATTGTTAATGGATGAGCTGGAGGGTTAATCTTCAAGGTTTGTAGTATTTGCAACAATTATTTGTTGGCTAAATTACTTTGGTACCAAGAAAGATAAAGAAGCTAAGAAGAATGAAGTGGCTTAAATAAATGTAATACAATATTCAGTGGAAGGGCGTTACAAGTAGATACTTGTGGCGCTTTTTCATCTATTTCAATGATAGAGTATTGACAAAATGCTATCATCAAGTTATCCTTATGATAGGAAATATCAAAAAACCTATCATTCATTAATTTGATTATATGGAGGATAGAATAATGAATAATATAACTCAAGAGGAGATTGAAGAATATCTCTCAGATGTAAAAAAGGCGGTATCTGAAGACAGATATAGATTGGATCGTAATAGTAGAAGACAGGATAATATTGATTTGTTCATTAATTATGTTATTGATGAATCTAAAGCAAAAGATATCATACTGAGTTTGGAGGTTATAGATTTTTCTGAAATAGTACAAAACGAACATGTTGGATTTGAACATGAAATGCTATATATTTTTGGAAAGGATGTTCAATTGCTGGAGAGAACTGGAACTGAAGAAGTGACAGTTTCACTCTACATTAAATTTAACAAGTTGGAAAACAATTATGTGATTGTGATTTCATTTCATGAACAACATTATCCATTAAATTACTATTTTAGATAAAAAGGAGATGGTTGATATGTTAGCGAAGGAAAGAAGAGACTTCTGTATAGGATGTCGCAAAGAAGTAGAATATTATCTGAAGAAAAAAGATATTAAAAAAATAATAAAAGACAAAGAGTTTAGTTTTACGATTACAACAGCTATATGTTCTGAATGTGGCGAAGAATTAAGTTTCCCAGGGCTGCTCGATTATAATATTAGAGAAATTGATAAACAGTATAGAGAGGCGGAAGGGTTGGTAAGCATTAATGATATACAGAAATTAATGAGCATATATAAGATTGGAAAAGCTCCTTTATCGCTTGCTCTTGGATTTGGAGAAATTACAATTACTAGATATTTGGAAGGGCAGATACCATCAAAAGAATATTCAGATGTGATAAAGACTGCGCTTACTTCTCCGGAATACATGAAAAAATGCCTTTTTGATAATAGAGATAAAATATCTGAAACTGCATTTCGAAAAGCAATCGGGGCTGTTGAAAGCACTGAAAAACTATTCTCGATTTCTCCAAAGATGATAGGGGTTATAGCTTATGTATTTAATAAATTAGAGGAAGTAACTCCATTAATGCTACAAAAGCTTCTTTATTATGTTCAGGGTATATACTCAGCATTATATGATACACCTATATTTGAAGAGGATTGTAGGGCTTGGATACATGGTCCTGTATATTATGAGGTTTTTGAGTTGTTTAGAGATTTTAAGTATAATCCAATAGATGATGCTCGTTTTGCTTTATTTAATGGATCGAAAGATAATTTATCTGCTGAAGAGAAAGAGGTTATTGATTTAGTTGTTGATACGTTTGGAATGTATGGTGGTAAAACATTGGAAAGAATAACACATCATGAAACTCCTTGGGTAAATGCTCGAAGAGGTTATGGCGATGATGTTAAATCTAATGAGATTATATCTAAGAAGGCAATAACTGAGTATTTTAGGTATATAGGAAAACAGTATGATTTAAAATCAGAAGAAGGTTTGATGAGCTATATTCATTCAATATTAGGTTAATTTTATTGATATGGTGATATGAAAGATGGCTGGGAATTTCCGGGCGGAAAGATAGAAGAAGGGGAAACTCCGGAGGCCGCAATAGTAAGAGAGATAAGAGAAGAACTTGATGCATTAATAAAAGTAGAAATGTATATTGATTCGGTAGACTGGCTGCCGGCAGATATAACCATTATTGATAAAGTTAAAAGTATAATGGGTTAAATCTTTTTTTGTATAGAAAGGGACACGGAATTAATGAAAAAGATAAGTGACATTATAGGGAAATTCATGGCAATCATAGTATTGATGGTAGCGATTATAGCACTTTTTATTCCGAAGACATGCCTTTGGATAGATACGGGTTGGATAAATTATCTTCTCATGGTTGTAATGTTTGGAATGGGACTTACACTAAAAATAGAAGATTTTGTCATAGTTTTCAAAAGACCGAAGGATATAATAATCGGATGTGTTGCCCAGTTCACCATCATGCCACTTTTGGCTTTTGGATTAGGAAAGATATTTGGACTGGAAGCAGGACTTATGGCGGGTGTCATACTGGTCGGAACATGCCCGGGTGGTACTTCGAGCAACGTGATTACATACCTGAGTAAGGGAGATGTTGCTCTTTCTGTTGGAATGACGAGTGTCAATACATTGCTTGCACCGTTCCTGACACCGGCTATAACCTATCTGCTTCTTCGGACAACAGTTTCAGTAGACGTGCTTGGCATGTTTCTTTCGATAATCAAAGTGGTTATTATACCTATTTCGCTGGGCTTTGTTATTAACAAGATATGGGGAAAACATACAGAAAAAATATCTGATGTGCTGCCACTAGTATCAGTTTTGGCTATTACTCTTATCGTTGCATCTGTTGTGTCACACAATTCTGAAAGGATTCTGGAGACCGGCGTTATAGTATTTGTAGTAGTTATACTTCACAATGTATTTGGTTATCTGGCAGGATACCTGCTTGGAATGTTACTGAAACTTCCACTGGGCAAGAAGAAGGCTCTGGCAATCGAAATAGGAATGCAGAATTCGGGACTGGCTACATCTCTTGCTCAAACTGCTTTTCCGAATCTGATGATGGTTACAGTACCCGGTGCGATTTTTTCTGTGTGGCACAATATATCCGGAGCACTGCTTGCAAATGTACTGCGAGTGATTAAATCAAAAGATAACTAATTTTCGAAAATAAAGGGATACGCTTTTTGATAAAAATGCAAGTATCCCTTTTTTATTGTGCATAACAACAATACCTATTACAAATAAAAGGATGTATTCCTAATGTGACTAATCTGTCACTTAAAGAGTCACTGCCAAGTCATAATGATGTGTTATATTTATAACTGTGAAAGGGAAATGACCCTGATAACAAAAAAACAGATAAGAATCACAGAAGATTCAGATATGAAAGGATAATGCAATGGAAATCTTAAGATGTGAAGGAGTTTCAAAAATATATGGTTCAGGAGATACAGAAGTAAGAGCTCTGGATAATGTAAACTTTTCTGTTGAGAAGGGTGAGTTTGTATCTATCATTGGTCCTTCGGGAAGCGGCAAATCAACACTGCTTCATATACTTGGCGGAGTTGATAAACCGACTGAGGGAAAAGTTTATATTGATGGTACGGACATTCACAGTTTAGACGAAGATAAGCTGGCAATCTTCAGACGTAGACAGATAGGTCTTGTATATCAGTTCTATAACCTGATGCCGGTTCTGAATATTGATGAGAATATAGCGCTTCCACATCTTCTGGACGGCAGGGCTCTTGATAAGGAGAGGCTTGACAGTGTGGTTGAACATCTGGGACTTACAGACAGAAGAGGAAATCTTCCAAATCAGCTTTCGGGCGGACAGCAGCAGAGGGTTTCAATAGGAAGAGCACTTTACAGTCACCCGGCAATACTTCTGGCAGATGAGCCTACAGGAAACCTCGACAGGAAGACGGGAGAAGAGATAATAGAGCTTCTTAAAGAATCTAATAAGGTCAACAAACAGACATTAATACTTATCACTCACGATGAAGGTCTCGCTATGCAGGCGGACAGAGTGATAAGTATTGAGGATGGCTGCATTATACATAATGAACGCGTCAGAAATATAGTGTAGTCATCCCTCAAAGGAGCTAAATGTATCAGATGCAGATTGATAGTATAAACAGGATATATATAAACGGTAAATAAAAATGAAAAACAAGAAAATTATATTTCAGGTAACTAAAACATATATGAAAAAGAATAAGAAACGTACCATTATTACTTTTGCAGGTATTCTTGTAATGGTAGTTCTTATGACAGCTGTATTCATTGGAAAAGATACAGTAATGGACTTTATGAGACGTGCCGTTGAAGCAGATCAGGGTAAATGGCACTATCAGGTCTATGACGTAACTAAGGAAGAGGTTGATGAAATCTCAGGTCTTGAGTCGGTTGATAAGCTTGAAGTTTCCAGACCGCTTGGATATACAGACTTTCCTGAAAGCAAAAATGTAGAAACGCCATTTCTTGAGTTAAAGGGCTATTCAGGTGAACTGTTTGACTGGATGAATATAAATGTAATTAGAGGCAGGGCTCCTGAAAATGAAAATGAAATCCTTTTAAGTGAGCGTGCTATTAAGGATGGCGCTGATATTAATGTTGGTGACACTGTTGAAGTTGATGCATTTGACAGATATGTACATGCCTTTTATATGGAAGGAGAAGAGAAAAAAATTGCAGCGGGAAAAGCTCCCGGTGTGATAACATTTGGCTCCAGTTTCAGCATTGAACATGGTACTACAGTCAAGGCTCCGCCACATTTCGCATACTGGCCGGAAAATGATGAGTTTGAAGAAATACATGAGCCAACCGGTCTCAAGGGCACATATACTATAGTGGGAATCATGGAAACTCCAAGCTACGAAGCTGATGGGCATGGTGGATACACAGCACTGACTAAGATGGATAAGGCTTTGTCAGATGATGAAGTTGTGAATATTGTGTTCACCAGAGACTTAAGATCAGGTGAAGATACAGAAGGTGAGATAGCCCGAATCATAGACAGTCATAGGACTGAATCGGAAAGAGCCAAGGTGGAAGAAAACGGAGTGGCTCATGTGATGAAGGATGGAACACGTATTCCGATGGAAAACGGTCAGATTATGGTGAATGATCTTCTGCTTGTATTTGCTGCAAAGGGAACTGATGCCAATATCAATATGCTAATGATATTCTTTCAGGCATTCTTCATTATCCTTATTTCAGCAGCATCACTTGTCCTTATCTATAATGTATTCAGCATGTCTTATAAAGAGAGAAGTCATTATCTTGGAATGCTTTCATCAGTTGGGGCAACCAGAACACAGAAAAAATGGAGTGTCTATTACGAGAGTTTTGTTCTGCTTATTTTGGCACTGCCCGTTGGTATAATCCTCGGACTTCTTGTGGTTAAGGGTGGAATGATGCTTCTTTATCCGCATTTTTCAGATATTTTATCAAGTATCGCGACAAATGTTATTACAGGGAAAAGCTGTGAAATTGACTATCATTTAATAATAAATCCACTTAACATACTCTTTGTTATTCTATTCTCAGCGGCAGCAGTCTGGATATCGGCATGGATTCCTGCCATGAAGATCAGTAAGGTTGGACCGATCGAGAGTATAAGGGGAAATGATGATACAGGCATTAAGTCTAAGAAGAAGGGATATAAGACACATCTTAATCTAATGATGAAGGGGCGCCCGGAGAAACTTCTATCAGCGGCTTCAATCAGCAGGAACAGACATTCCACCAGAGGTATTATCAGAAGTATTACAGTATTTATATCGCTTACACTGATCACTGCATTTGCGGTAAGAAGCTTTACTGATATTGTCAAATCCAGGACTGAGCAGGAGGATGTAAATATTGGATCCCGATATGAAGGCTATGACTATTCATTTATGTTTGATGATGATGACACGCAGTATTATTCCGGAAAAGATGATATAGTAAATTCGGATGAAGTTACTGATTATGTTGAAATGAAAATTGAATTTGGTGGCTGTAATATATCTCTTTCAGATTTTTCTGAGCAGTATAGAAATGATCTGAACAGAATAATAGACCTTTATTATCCCGGGGAAAAGCCTGAAATCGTAGTTGAAAACTTTCTTGAGCCTGAGGAAATATGGGCTAATCCTTCGGTGAATATTATAACTCTTTCTGATAATGATTTTGCAAGGGTGGCTAAGAATGCCGGAGTCGATATATCGGCAGAAAACCCTGTTCTTGCCTATGATAAGCTTGTTCTTTCGACAGATAAATATGAGTTTACATTTGATGGAGCGGTTAAACCCGGCTATACATCTTATGAAGTAAATAAACCTTTTAACTTTAAGGCAGGCGATAAAGTAAATATGATGTATGCTGATTATGACGCTGACTCAGAAGAGGTTAAAGAAATAGACATACCGGTAACGTTTTCCGGTTATATAGATGCAGCGGATATTGAGGAATATTACAAACTTCAGGGAGCGTCAGCGTGGTTTATTATCTCCGAATCCACAAGTGAGTATATAAAGAGCCTTACCCCGGAGTCTGATGGAATATTTGGAATAAGACAGATACTGTTCAGTGTTAATACAAATGACTCAAGGCTGGTCAGAAAACTGTCACAGCTTAAAGATGAATTCGATAACAGCGCTATACGACCGGCATCAATGATGACAGGGCTCAGTGATTTTAAAAAGGCTGTGACCAGGATTATAAGTATCGTAGCGGTATGCTTTACATTACTAATTGCACTTATCTGTATGCTTAATCTTTATAATTCTGTAATGGGCAGAAGACTTTCAAGACATCAGGAACTTTCTGTTCTTAAGTCCATGGGAATGACAGGAGCTCAGAGGAAGAAAATGCTCCTCCTTGAAAATCTTCGCCTGATTCTGAAATCAATCATCTATTCAGGATTTATTACAGGAGCTTTCGTAGTTGCTATTCGTTTTATTCTGAACAGCAGACTTGGCAGGATGAGCTTTACATTACCGGTATGGATAATACTTATAACTATTGCCGGAAGTTTTATCTCACTTCTGTTCTTTACCGTGCTTTGCTACAAAGATGATAAGAACATTACTTTGATTGACGAAGTCAGAACAGATATGATTTAATAAACATATTGTTTCACATGATTTATAGATAGTAGTTAATCACTCTGAGACTTAGTCTCTCAGGAAAAACTGAGGATAAAAAATGAAAGTATTTATAGTTGAAGATGATCCGATAATTGTCGAAGGTCTTACCATAGCGCTAAGTCAGGAGGGCTATGATGTAGCATCTTTCGGAAATGTATCGGATGCAATTAAAGAAATAGATGGAGAGGCGCACTATGACGTGTGCCTTCTTGATGTTAATCTGCCGGACGGAGACGGATTTCAGGTATGTAAGGCTATACGAAGTAAATCGGATGTGCCGGTTATATTTCTTACTGCCTGTGATGATGAAATACATACTGTCCTTGCATTTGAACAGGGGGCAGATGACTATATAGCAAAGCCGTTTCGTATTAGGGAGCTTATAGCCAGAATTAAGGCGATACTCCGCAGAACAAAGAACGATCAGAGCAGGGAAGAAACTGTAAAGGTTGGCGGGAATATCGTTGATATAATGAGTGGAAAGGTTTTCCGTAACGGTGAGGAGATATTTCTTTCTGCAGTGGAATACAGGCTTCTCCTTACCTTCGTTAAAAGCAGGGGACAGCTTCTTACACGTCAGCAGATACTCACAGCGATGTGGGACAGCGCGGGAGACTTTGTAAATGATAACACACTCACGGTTTATGTAAGACGCCTAAGGAAAAAACTGGAAGAACCGGGTGACAGTCCGGTGATAGCAACAGTTCGGGGCGTGGGCTATCGAATGGACTGAAAAATGCATCCCGGGGTATGGTTAAAAGTATTAATAAGGTGAAGGAACAGAGGTATGTTATATATAATTATCGTCATTCTTGCTTTAGTTATATTGGGACTTATCATTTTCATTTTAATGCAGAAAAGACGGCAGGAAAAACAGATACAGGAGCTCATAGAATATCTGACGAGAGTTCAGGACTTTGCAGATCTTCCGGGAATGCAGGAGATAACGGAAGGACGAATAGGCATTCTTCAAAGCGAGATATATAAAGTGGTAACGATTCTGAAACAGGAGTATTCCTCTGAACATAAGCAGAAGAAATATATGTCGGATATGATGTCGGATATATCTCATCAGTTCAAGACACCGCTCACAGCCATCTCGCTCATGACGGAACTTCTGATGAATCCGGGAGTGACTGAGGAACAGCGTCTTGAGTATGCGTCAAAGATAGACTCTCAGGTAGGCAAGATGACATGGCTTATAAAGAATCTCCTTACTCTCTCGCAGCTTGAAGCGGGAGTGCTTGAAATGAAACGAGAAAAGATAATGCTCGCGGATATGATGTCAGAGATAGAGAACAGCCTTGAAGTTTTGGCAGAGGCTTCGGAGGTAGAACTTAAGATAGAAACTCCGGAAGGATTCAGCATCACCGGAGATAGTCACTGGCTTAGGGAAGCATTGACAAATATAATTAAAAACAGTATTGAGCATACAGCATCGGGTGGAACTGTCAGGGTAACATCCGGTGACAACAATATATTTACCTGTATCAAAATATCAGACAACGGTAAGGGTATAGCAAAGGAACATCTGCCCCATATATTTGAAAGATTTTATAAGGCTGACAATACTTCAAAGAACAGTGTCGGTATCGGGCTTGCAATGGCAAAACAGATAATCAGTCTTCATGGCGGTACGATTGAAGTGGAGAGCGAAGCAAGTAAAGGAACTGCATTTACTGTCAAACTGTATCATTAGTATATCACCCAAACAGGTGGAATGAGATTTATGTCCGCTTATGTTTTCAAAATGACCGTTCATGTCACTTCTATATGCAGATCAGCTTTTTAATAGTAATCTTAGGAACATGAAATGCATATACGAAAGGACGGATGGGGAAATGGGAAATGCAATTCTCACAAATAATCTCACGAAAAGATATGGGAATAAAACCGCAGTGGATAATGTATCATTCTCGGTTCCGGAGGGAGAGATGATTGCCCTGCTTGGGGTAAACGGAGCAGGAAAGACAACAACCATAAGGATGCTCACATGTCTATCTAAACCGACAGACGGAACAGCCCAAATACTTGGACATGATGTGATAAAAGAAGCCGATGCGGTAAAGAGGCTTGTCGGAATATCAACACAGGATACTGCAGTTGCCGACAATCTTACGGTTGCAGAAAATCTTAAATTTATGGCAGGAGTTTATCCGGATAAGGAGAATATAAAAGAAAGCGTAGAAAACACTATAAAAATCTTCGGACTTGAAGAATATAAGAATACCAAATCAAAACATCTTTCAGGAGGATGGAAGAGAAGACTGTCTATAGCAATGGCAATAATCGGAGAACCAAAGGTACTTTTTTTGGATGAACCGACTCTGGGACTTGATGTTCTGGCAAGAAGGGAACTTTGGAAGATAATAAAGAAGCTTAAAGAAAGCATGACGATAGTGCTTACCACCCATTATATGGAAGAGGCAGAAGCTTTGGCAGACAGAATAGCCATCATGATAGACGGACGTATAGTCCGTATTGGGACTCTCAGTGAACTGGAGAAGGAGACAGGAAAGCAGGGGCTTGAGGAAGTATTCGTAACCATAGCTGAAAATGCCGGTTAATAAGAGCATATAAGCATTAAGCTGATTATTTAAGAATTGTCATTCATGTAAAGTACGAGGAGAATAGATATGGACAGAACAATCAACTTCGCAAAGAGAAATATACTCGAAATGTCAAGGGATGTACTAAGCTATATATTTTGCATTGCATTTCCGATAGTAATGCTGGTAATAATGTCAGTGGTGAATTCAAGCATACCCAAAGAGGCAGGTATGACGCTTTTCAGGATAGATAATCTGGCAGGAGGAATCATAATCTTTGGACTGACCTTTGTTATGCTTTTCACAGCCATAGGTGTTGCCAAGGACAGAAACGGCAGTTTCCTTATAAGGATGTTTGCAACCCCTATGAAGAGTGGAAACTTTACAATGGGATATATACTTCCCATGCTGGCTGTAGCATTGATTCAGGCTGTTATTGCATTTGCTGCATCAATGATAATAGCACATATTACTGATACAGAACTCAGTCCTGCAGGACTACTGTTATCAATGCTTACGCTCTTTCCTTCTGCACTGATGTTTACAGCAATAGGAATGATAGTGGGTACTCTTTTTAATGAAAAGGCAGCACCCGGAATCTGCTCCATTTTTATATCTCTTGGTTCCTTCGTGGGCGGTATCTGGTTCGATGTTGATGGAGTGGGCGGAGTTATGAGAAAGATCAGCAGATGTACTCCATTCTATTATGCAACAAAGTCGGTAAGAGCTTCCATAGATATGGATTTCAGCAAAGATAATTTTGTAATTCCCATAATAGTTGTTACAATATCTGCAGTAATCCTGACGGCTCTTTCAAGTCTTGTATTCAGGAGAAGAATGAGAGCGGATCTGGCTTAGAATATCGGGAGATTCTAATGAAGATAAAAACAGAGATAAACAGCAAATATTCCGAGATAGAACTCCATATATGTCATAATGAGATAAATGATGAAGTGAAAAATATATCATCCGAACTTCATATGATGTATGACAAAAGTTTTATCGGAACGGATGAACGGGGCAACAGGCTTGTTTTAAGGCCGGGAGAAATAGTGGCATTTTATTCGGAGGGGCAGAGAGTGATAGCCCTGGGTGAAAAAGAAAGATACATTATATCGAGTAAGCTCTATGAACTTGAAGAGGAACTTATAAAAACGTATTTCATGAGGATATCAAAGTCAGAGATAGTGAATATAAGAAAAATCAGAAGTCTTGATATGAGCATATCCGGAACGATCAGAATTATTATGAAAAATGGCCATGAGACCTATGTGTCAAGAAGAAATGTATCGAAACTAAAGGAACGGCTTAAGGCGGAAAGGATGGCGCTAAAGGCATGAAAGAAATATTAAAAAGAGGAATGATGAGCTTTACAATCTCTGCATTCTGCGGACTCATTGTTAATCTTCTTATAGATGTGATAGTAAATATAAATGGTTTAAAGGGCTTTGTGTCAATGTCAGATCATTATGTGAAGCTTTTTCCTACCGAGGCTATGGCTGCATATGTAAATATACTGGTATATGGTACGATAGGTTTGGTTTTTGCAGTAATGACCTTTATATATGATGTGGAGAGACTCGGCTTCCTGTTCCAGAGTATCATATACTTTATCGTTACAGGCGGCTTCTCTGTAGCTGTAACGGTATTTCTGTGGCAGCTGCATCACTATCCGGGTGCATTTATCGGAACTCTCACAGGATATGCGGTTTCACATGTAATTATTATTGCTGTGGAATACAGAACACTCCGTAAAGATGTAAAGGAAATAAATGAGATTTATTCCGGGTTCTATCTTTTATAAAGTGTTTTCCAAAAGTCTATACCTTATCGAACGGCATTTGATGGCCGTTCGATAACCCTACGGGTAGCTCCTTCGGAGCTAGGTCAGTACGGTATCCGAACACTTGATGTGTTCGAATAGAGATAGCCCTCGGATGCCAGATACATATTCTGATACATAAGATTTAAATCATCCTCATAATAAGTCTTAAGAGCAAAGTTACTCATATCAGGATTCTATGTCTTTTTTAGAGTATTTAAGGTAGCCTGTGATAATGCATACTACCATAATTATCATTCCGGGCAGCAGGTAGTCGGTGTTTATCTCTTTGGTATTGATTATATCTGAACCTTCGGTATATCCAAAAGGCGTTATATATTTTAGAAAACGGGCGTCATCGGATATGTTTGCTATGATATTTAAGAGATACATAAGACCTGCAATCCCGATACCGATTCCTATTCCTGATTTTCTGATGAATGCCGAGATTCCGAAACAGATTCCGGATATTTCAAACTGCATTAAAAGGTATGCCGAATGGAAAAGCAGCAGCTCTTCCCAGAACATTTCTTCATCGATCATAATTATAGAACATATGGAACACATAAGCACTACAAGATTCAAAATGATTACAGAACTAAATGTACTTGCCAGCTTTTCTGTTATCACTCTTATCCTTGAAACCGGATGGGTCAGCAGAAACTCAGCCGTCCTTTCCTTTTCTTCCTTCATGAGTGCGCTTATTCCTGTAATGGCAGCAAAAAATGCACCGCCTATCCCCAGCATATTGCCGCCTTCAACGGCATAAAAACCTATAAGTGTTCCGAAGTTGAGCTGATCCATTCCGAAGGCTTCGGTAAAGTTTCCCATAGATGAGAACATGTCATTAATTCCTGTCATCTGTGACTTCATATCAGGATACATCAGTACACAAGCTGCCACCAGAAGACCTATAGACAGACTCCAGATGATAATGGACAGTTTTTGTGATTTTATTTCTTGTTTAAATATAGTCATTTGAAACCTCGCTTATTCATAGTAGTTTATAAATATCTCTTCCAGACTTGGTTCAGTTATGGTCATATCCACAGGCTTTACTCTTTGCAGAATATCAAGAAGGTCCGGCATACTGCCGTTATACAGGAAGTGAACAGAGTCATCAGCTTCTTCTGTTTTTAAATCGGATATATTCTTTGATATAACTTCGGAGAAATCTTTGGAACATCCTTTTAGGGATACCCTTTTTACGCCAGTCTCTTCTATCTTGTCTACACTGTCTGTCATTATTATTTTTCCATTCTTAATAAAAGCTGCAGTACGGCAATAGTTTTGAACTTCGGATAAAATGTGAGAGGAGAAAAAGATGGTTGAGCCGTTTTTGTTTTCCTCTGTTAAAATGCTGAAAAACTCGCGCTGCATTAATGGATCCAGACCGGAGGTAGGTTCGTCAAGTATAAGTAATCGCGGACTATGCTGTACAGCGGTTACAATACCAACCTTCTTTCTGTTCCCAAGTGAGAGTTCATCTACCTTTTTGTTTATATCCAGTCCGAGTCTTTCGCAAAGTTCCCGTGATTTATCCTGACATTTAGCCTTCCTTAAATCAGCGGAGTATCTGATAACGTCCTTCACCTTCATGCCGTTATAGAAATTAATTTCAGAAGGAAGATAACCGACATTTTTAAGAATCTTGTTTCTGTCGGATGTAATGTCATATCCCAGAACTGTGGCACTTCCGGCGGTTGGACTTATGAGCCCAAGAAGTGTTCTTATTGTGGTGGACTTACCCGCACCGTTCGGACCGATAAAGCCGAAGAAGTCACCATCTTTCACCGACAGATTCAGATTATTTATGCCTCGGTTTTTTCCGTAGACTTTGGTAAGGTTACTGGTTTCGATAATATTCATTTCTCATTTACCTCATTGATTTGCCGACTGCATTATTTAAACTATGGAAAATGTAATACTGCGTATGCCATTTACTGACCGTTGTGCACAGTGGTTAATTATGATTATATTCCGTTGACCGTTTTTGAAAAGACCCAATTTTCTATAAAGATGTAGTGTTTTTTTGAATGATTGGCTGTATACTGTCTTCGGAGAAGCTGAAAACGACAAGTTTCCGATACGTAAGTAAAGCGGAAAGATAAAAGAATCGGGAAAGATATAGATATATGCACAGAACTGTAAACGAATACTTAAAAGCCAAATACGGACAGAAGATATATAAGATAGCTATTAATGGCGGCTTTACATGCCCCAATCGGGATGGAACTCTTGACAGCAGGGGATGTATCTTCTGTTCAGCCGGCGGTTCCGGGGATTTTGCTGAGGACAGAAGGCTCTCCGTTACGGAGCAGATAGAACTTGGGAAAAAAAGGGTTGAGTCAAAAATGCCCAAGGAAAAGTCTGTAAGCAATAAATACATAGCATATTTTCAGGCTTTCACCAATACCTATGCGCCGGTAGAGAAATTAAGGGCTCTTTACACGGAAGCCGTTCAGCATCCCGATATAGTTTCTGTTTCAATTGGAACAAGACCGGACTGTCTGCCGGTAGACGTACTTGATCTTCTGGAAGAACTGAACCGGATAAAACCGATCTGGGTCGAACTTGGTCTTCAGACTATTCATGAAAGGACGGCCCAATACATAAGACGCGGGTATCCTCTATCGGTTTACAATATGGCAGTTAAAGAACTGAAGCGAAGAAATATAGATGTAATAACTCACGTTATACTTGGACTTCCGGGGGAATCAAGAGATGACATGCTGGAAACTGTAAGGTATGTTGGAAACAGCGGCGTAGAGGGAATAAAACTCCAGCTGCTTCATGTTCTTAAGGGAACTGATCTGGAGCTGGACTATAAAAATAATCTTTTTGAATGTATGACAATGGAAGAATACATCAGTTTGATAAAAGAATGTCTGGAGGTACTTCCGGAGGATATAATCATACACAGAATGACAGGTGACGGCCCTAAAAAGATACTTATTGCACCGGAGTGGAGCGCCGATAAAAAAAGAGTATTAAACAAAATAATGAATTTACTTGTACTTTTATTATGTTTTGTATAATAATATTCAATGGATTATTTACTTATATTTCACTAGTTAAGATGGGGAGGACAAAATGAATCGAAAACTATTCAAAGCTTTATCCGTTTTAATCGCACTGCTGATGATCGTTACAATGATTAATATTCCATCTTTTGAATCAAGGGCAGCTGCAAAAAAACTCGTTGCATTTACTTTTGATGATGGACCGTACAGTTATACAGGCGGGCTCCTTGACGGACTGAAGAAGAGAAATGCAAAGGCTACCTTCTTTATGGTAGGGCAGAGCGGTGCATGTGGTACAAAAAACCACCAGAGCCTTATTAAAAGAATGGTAGATGAAGGGCATCAGATTGCAAATCATACATGGAGTCACCATACTCCATTCAGCGGACTTTCGGGAAGTGAAATGAAGCATGAAGTAGACAGCGTGTATCCATATCTGAAACAGGCTATGGGCGGTGATTTTCAGCAGCTTGTACGTACACCGGGAGGAGATATGTCATCCGGTATTACAGCTAACATTAATGCTCCTATGATAAGATTCGACTTTAATCCTATGGATTATGTGTACAGAAATACCGAGAAAACTTATCAGGCTATAATTTCAGGTGTAAAGGACGGAAGCATAGTCTGTGTTCATGACAGAATAAGCGCATCCTGTGATGCGGCACTTAAGGCTATTGACTATCTTCAGGCAAGAGGATATGAGTGCGTAACCGTATCTGAGCTTTTCAGAAGAAGAGGTATCACACTGAACAACCATAGTACTTATAATTCTGCCTATAATAAGGGCATAAACCTTCCGGCTTACGTAAAGCCCAAGCTTCAGGGCATAGTATCAAGATATGGCGAATATATGGTAATTGCATCAACGACGGATAAAGGCGTGACCTTAAGATATACAACAAACGGTTCCATTCCTAATTTGTCGAGTCCTAAATACACGGGGCCTATAAGTATCTCCGGAAAGATGAGAATAAGGGTAGCCGGTTTCGATAAATTCGGAACAAGAACGGAAATTGCCGACAGTACTTATGATGCACAGGCAACATCGGCTGTATTTAATGCAGATTATTATTCGGGAAGATATACGGATCTAAACAAGGCTTTTGGGAAAAATGCGGAAAAGCTTTACAATCATTTTATAGCATACGGAATTAGAGAAGGACGCGTTGCAAGCAGCGTATTTGATGTGTCATATTACAGGGATAAGAATGCCGATTTAAAGAAGGCATTTGGAAATGATAATATGAAATATGTTGAGCATTTCGGCAAATATGGTATGAAAGAAGGCAGAATCGCATCTGCATCATTTGATGTTAATTCATACAAAAACAAGTATCAGGATCTTAGACTGGCATTTGGGAACGATCTTACGAAATACTATGAGCATTATAACCGGTATGGTGTATATGAAGGAAGAACCGCAAAAGGGACAGGCACGGTTCAGAATGCTGTGACAAAGCTTGGCGGCGTTGATTATAAACTTGTATATGATTACTATTATTATGTAAACCGATATCCGGATATTAAGAGGGCTTTCGGAAATGACGATATAGCCACTCTACGTCACTTTGTTAATTACGGAATGAAGGAAGGACGCCAGGCTAAGGCATCATTTGATGTTAATTCATACAGAAATGCATATCCGGATCTTAGGGCGGCGTTTGGAAAAGATCTGAAAAAGTATTACATTCACTACATCAGTTATGGCAGTAAAGAAGGCAGGAAGGCTTACGGCTGCAATACGCTGGTTGGCGGAATCACTAAAATGAATGGTGTTGATTACAGCGCTGTTTATAACTTCAATTATTACATAAACCGTTATCCGGACATTAAAAAGGCTTTTGGAAATGATGATGAGGCTGTCCTGAGGCACTTCATTAATTATGGTATGAAAGAAGGACGCCAGGCATCTGCCGGATTTAACCTAGAGTTTTATAAGAATAGATATCAGGATCTTAGGCGCGCTTTTGGAAATGACAACTCAAAGTATTATATTCATTTTATGAACTATGGAAAGAGAGAAGGAAGAGTTGCAGTCCCGGGAAAGTAAAATAAGAATTGCAAAGAGGGATAAAAAACTGAATCTTCTCCGGTATATAACTCTGGGTATCTGCCTCGCTGTTGATACAGTAATGATGTTTATGTCCGTAGGGCTTGCCATCTATGCCTTAATTGCATGGAATGAGCATGATACCTCATACTGGAAAGATCAGTTCTTTTTCATAGGTCTTAGCTGTTTCTTTTTCGCTGTAAGCCTAGCGGGAATTATCAGGACTAAAAAGAAAAAGGAAACCGTTCTTTCAACAGGTATTTTGATGAAGGTTGGGGTTGTTACACTTTTTATGTCCCTGCTCATGCTTTTAGATGAAGAACCATCGATAGTTGCTTTTATTGCCTTTTTCCTGCTTTTCCTTCTGACCGGTGTTTTAACGGCATATATTGACTGGGTTATAAGAAACAGAAGACCGGGAATGAAGAGCACCATCGGAACCATGCTAAATCCGCATCCGTATTTTGATCTCATCAAGGCAAAATGGCTTTGGGATGCAGCATTAAAAGAGTATCTGAAGCTTACAGGCAAAAGACATGGCGATCTGACTGAGGAAGATAATGTAAGAATTTATGCTTATGCTGCAAATGAGATTACATACCTCTTTACATGGATAGTGCGCAGGGATCACATTAGTAAAGAATTAAGAGAGCATCTTGGCGATAATGTAATAAATCTTCTGAAAACAGGGAGTGTAAATCCGACCGAAATACTTATGCAGTACATGGATTATACATTGGCACGGGATGATTTTTCGGATGAACTTAAAGCATTTGCCGATGTATATCTTCTCAGCAGCTCGCTTATTTCGGAATGTTACTCACACTATAAGTGTGAACGTTACATTTTCGATTACTATAATATGGTATTAAAAAGAAATGACTCGTTCCCTGTAAAATACTGCCATGATTTTTCATGGGAAAAGTATTATCATCTTGAAGTTGTTTTGGAAGAAAGACTCCGGGATTTCATCGAGAGGACAGTTATTGGACCAAACTACGACATAAGAAAGATCAAGCATTCTTCATATTTTGGGACTGACATAAAAGTTGTGGTTCAGGAAAGTGTAAGTGACAGCTATGTGGAAAAGGTGCTGAAGGAATTTGATGAGCTTTCGGAAAACGGCTTTTTCGGCGGGATTTCTCAGGAAGACGGTACTTTGATAAAACCGAAACCGGTAAGGCTTGAAATCTACAGACCAAAGGGCAGCGAATCAGCATTCCTTCTTCTTGAAGATATGACAGACATGAATGATTATGTTCAAAGCTGGGTAGTACGAGGCGGTATTCTTCTTGAAACAGGTGATTATCGTTCGGTTGAAAATCCATGGACTTTTGGGAATATCTGCCGCTACAAAGTAAAAAAATCGCTCCGGGAGCTGGAAGAGAAGCCGTACAGTTTCGATGAGCTTTATGAAAAAGGGCTCATAGTAAGCACGAAACTGGTTCCGGATTTACTGACCGGAATTGCATATAACGATATGATTAAAGAAGTGACAGTATATCTGACACCTGAAATGGCTGAAGTGAAGGATATGTATGACAGTCAGCTTGAGGCGCTGTTTCTTGAAGGGATGATAGATTTATACATATCGGAACCCTACTACGATCAGACATCTGTGATACCTGTCAGGCTTATGGTCAGAGGATTTAACAGAAAGACCGGAATGACGGTGTACCACGATTCAATCATTCTCCGATGATTATAAATAATTCAATCATTCTCAGATGACTATAAAAAAATCAATTATTATACATGTATATAAATTTCAGAAAGATAACGGGTAACAAAATGAGTATTGGCTTGAAAAAAGAAAACGGAAAAAAGGTTTACAGTAAGATTGATTTACTGCCAAAGGGCAGGGCGGACGATAATATAATTGATGGATGCCTTGTTCTTGAGGGCGGAGGCTGGAAAGGCGTATATACAGTCGGCGTTCTGGATGCATTTATGGAGGAAGGGATTAATCTTTCCGCCACTGTCGGAATATCTGCAGGAGCCATGTCAGCTATAGGTTATGTTTCAGGGCAGATAGGCTGGGGAGCAAGGATTGACCTTACTTACAGACATGATAAAGAGTATGTTGGACTTGGAGCAATAAAGAGAGATCATGGAGTTACCGGATTTTCGTATCTTTATAAGGATATTGTGAAGGATCTTCCTCTTGATAAAAAAAGACTTATGGATCCGTCGAGAAGGCTCGCGGTTGGAGTAACAAACATGCTGACCGGTGAGACTGAATATATGGAAAAAGGAAAATGCAACCTCTCGGCTGCAGTAAGGGCATCGGCTACAGTTCCTTATGTTTCAAGACCTGTAGTAATCGGCGGCATACCTTATCTTGACGGCGGATGTTCTACCAAAATACCATATCCATGGGCAATCAGGGAAGGCTTTGAGAAGATCATTGTTGTTAAGACGAGAGAGTGGTCTTATGTAAGAGATGAGTCGCCAAATTCACTTGCAGCAAAAATGTATCATAGATATCCTGAATTTGTAGACGCCATTAACAGAACAAATTCTGATTTTAATAAGATGACAAAGGTACTGAAGAAGGCTCACGAAGAAGGCGTGGCATATGTTATCGCTCCTTCAAAAGCTGTTGAAGTAACAAGATTTGAGGGTGATATGGAAAAACTCGGTGATTTATACTGGCTGGGTTACAATGATGCAAAAAGTCAGATAGAAGGGGTAAAAGAATATTTATCATGAAATTTGGAATAATATTTGATATGGACGGAACACTCTGGGATTCGGCAAAAGGAGTTGCTGCAAGCTGGACAGAGGTAGTGAGAGAACGACTTAATAATGACAGAACAATTACAGAAGATGAGATACACAGCATTATGGGGCTTACTATGGACAGGATAGCTGATATTCTTTTCCCGGAACTTCAGCCTGAGGATAGATTAAAGCTTCTGGATGAATGTGGGAGCGTTGAAAATGAATATCTTAGAGCTCATGGCGGGGTTCTTTATCCAAAGCTTGAGGAGACGCTGAAAAAACTTTCGGAGGAGTATCCGCTTTATATAGTGAGCAACTGCCAGAGTGGATATATAGAGGCATTTCTTGAATACTATAACTTTGGAAAGTACTTTAAGGATATAGAATGTTTCGGCAATAATAAGCTTGTCAAAGGAGAAAACATAAAACTTATCTCAGAAAGAAACAATCTGGATGATGCTGTCTACGTAGGAGATATAATGGGAGATTATCAGTCCAGTAAAGAGGCAGGGGTGCATTTCATACATGCGGCATACGGCTTTGGAACTATAGATGAACCCGTACCGGCAATAAATGCATTTGAAGAGCTGCCGGACGTGGTAAAGAAAGTTTTTGATCGGTAAGTCTGAAAATTTAAATATATTTCGGATTTATTGAACAGATAGTGAGGCAAGAAAAGTTAATATATAAAAATCCCCGACATTTTGCCGGGGATTTATATTTTTATATATGAATCGCAAAAGTCTACTGCTCTGATTCTGCCGGAGCAGGAGAAGTCTTTATAAAATGACCGATCTCTGATTTTATCGCTTCAAATAATTCAGGAGTAAAATCACCTTCTTTAAGCTTTTCCCAGGTCTTTCTGGCAGCTTCCGCGATGACCGGATCGAGAAGTTCCTCATGATCTTTATAGTGATCATATCCACGGAACTTACTGGAATACTGAGCTACTTCCTGTCCCTTCCATGAAACCCAAACCTTCATAGTTGGCTCGCCTGCGTGTACATTATTGCGCGGACGGAGATCTATGGTCCAGGTTCCATCCTCATAGACTACATTTACTTTCTCCATAAAACAGTAACCTCCTCATTATAGAATTTATAATCTTAACCACCCATTTAATTCTTATGAATATATAATACCACATTAATAGTAAAGCTTCAAACACATATGTAGGCAATTTCACTCTGTACTTGAAAATTAACTGAAAATGTATAAAATGATATTGTTGTACATGATAATATTACTAACGAGGGAGAATTGACGTGACTGAGAAAACTGCAAAAAAACCACTTACCAGATTTGGAGAATTTGAACTTCTTAAAGCAATAGCCATCATGGGACTTCCTGCTGTGCATGTTATGGAAGAAGCCATAGAAGGCGGAGCTGCGAGCCCGGGGGTTATGCGTTTTGGTACAGCCATTATCGGACTTTGTGCTTTTGGACCTTCAGTATTCATGATATGCATGGGCTTTGGCATCGGTGGTGGAAAGACATCTCCTGATGCAATAAGAAGAAACGGAATACAGTTCCTTCTTATCGGAGCTATACTTAATATATTCAGATGGCTGCTGCCGGGAATACTTCAAAGTATAGTCCTTCATACAAATCTTATTGAAGATGTTAAGTTCTGTCTTCAGTCCGATATTTATTATTTTGTTGGTATATTCTTTATTTTCTATTCATTTATGAAGAAACGTAAGATTACACCTGCAGGAATGATACTTATGTGACTCTTACTTCTTTCGGTTAATACAGCACTTGTTCCTGTTACAAGTAAATACATAACCAATCCTGTAATCGCTTCCCTTGTTGGAAATATAGTTTATGTGGATGAGACCAGCTGTTTCCCACTGTTTTCATGGGCTATTTTCCCAAGTGTCGGAATACTTCTCGGTGAAACACTTAAGAAAGCCGATGAGGAAAGAAGAGAGGCTATCATGCGTTATCTGCTCGATTTTTCTTTCGTTCTTAACATTGCATTTACGGTATTTCTCGTTGACTATCATGTAGATTACGTTAAAGCACTTGTATCTCCTGCAAACAGATACATAACTGATTTCCCAAATGTAATACTTCTTGTTACACTTGCTCTCTTTGTAATAAGTCTGGTTTATTATCTCTGCAAACTGATAGGAGCTTCAAAATTCATGGGATTCATGCTTCGTATATCAGCATTTATCGTTCCGTTTTATCTCCTGCAGTGGATAATAATAGCGTGGATTTTTTATCTGATTCCTATATGCGGACTTCCGGAGGAGTGCTTTACACTTCCATGGTACATTTTCACGGTTGCGGCGGTGACTGTAATCTGTACAGTTATAACTGTTAAGTATGGAATGCGTATAATGAAGGTGCTTCTTAAGATTACTTCATTCGGTGGTAAGAAAAAGAAGAAAAAGAAAGTTGCTAAGGCTTAAATATAAGTATAAAGGGGAGAAATGACAGATGAAGAACAAAGAATATCCTTTGTATGACATTGCACCAAAGGTAAGCAGTATTTCCGAAGTATTAGAGATAAAGGCAGATACCATGCCTGATAAAACGGCATTCAGATATAGAAAAGGCCGTGATAATGTAGAAGAAAAAACCTATGGCGAGGTTTATGATGAAGTAAGAAAAGCGGCTTCATATGTTGAAAAAACCTATGGAAAAGGAAACCATATAGCAATTATAGGTGAAAACTCATATGAATGGCTTATAGCTTATTTTGCCACGGTTACATCGGGAAATGTGGCTGTTCCCATCGATAAGGAGCTTCCAGCCGATGAAGTAAAGTGGCTTATAGAAAAAGCCGATGTTTCGGTTGCATTTATATCAAAAAGTTACAGTGACCTGATTGAAGGCGTTGAGGGCTTAAAGAGCATGACATTTAAAAAGCTTCAGGATGCCGAGGCAGAAGGGGATGCTGATTATAAGCTCGCAGTGCCGAAAGGAGAAGATCCTGTATGCATTATATTTACATCGGGTACGTCAGGAAAGAGTAAGGGTGTTGTGCTGAGCCACAGCAACCTTGCAGCAGAGATAAACGGTGCGTCCAGCATGTTCGATCCTGAAGGTGAAAGAACCTTTGTTGTTCTTCCTTTCCACCATGCATTTGGACTGAATGTAGCAGTACTTATGGCATACAATTACGGAGTAAGCATCTTCCTTAACAAGAGTCTTAAGAGAGTTAAAGAGGATATGCTGCTCGCAAAACCTGATATAGTTATGCTGGTTCCTCTCTTCATAGAAGTTTTCTATAAGCAGATAATGACAAACATCAAGAAGGACGGTAAGATGAAACAGCTTAAGAAGGGAATCAGATTAAGCCGTTTTCTGCTCAAGCTTGGAGTTGATAAGAGACGGGAGATTTTCAAAGAGATACATGAAGTGTTCGGAGGGAATCTTAAGTACATTATAAGCGGTGGCGCTCATATCGATCCTTTTTATGTAAAAGTATTCAGAGACTTCGGTATCGAGATACTGAACGGCTACGGTACATCAGAGTGTTCACCTTGTGTTGCGATTAACAGAAACTATTTCAAGAAGGACGGAAGCGTCGGACAGGTGATTCCGGGTACAGAGGTAAGAATCTCTTCTGAAGGAGAAGTCCAGTTTAAAGGCCCGGTTAATATGCTGGGATACTATAAGGATCCTGAAGTAACGGCTGAAGTTCTTAAGGATGGATGGTACTGCACAGGCGATATAGGATACGTTGATGACGATGGCTTCCTCTTCCTTACAGGCAGAATGAAGAATCTTATCATTCTCAGTAACGGCGAGAATATCTCTCCGGAAGAGATAGAAAATGACTTCCATGTGGATGAGGCGGTTAATGAAGTCCTTGTTTATGAGAAGGACAATGTTATCGTTGCCGAGATATTCCCTGAAGAAGAGTACATGGGTAATAATGAATACTTTGAAGAACTCATGAAGAAGGTTAACGAAGGACGACCTGTATATAAGCAGGTTGCAAGAGTGGTGCTTCGTGATACTGAGTTTATAAAGAACACCAGCAAAAAGATTGTAAGATATAAGAACATTCCACAGAAGTAAGCCCGCACGGGTTAATAAATAATAAACTAAAAGGAGAATAAAGAAATGTTAGAAAGAACTATAGCTATTCTTGAGGAGTATGTAGAAAGTGACAGTGAGATAACAGAGGACAGCGCGCTTATTGATGATCTTGGACTTAGCTCGCTTGAAGTTATCCGTATCGTTGCAGCTTTCGAGGATGAATTTGATATAGAAGTACCTGACCGTGTGATCCCAACACTTCGTACGGTTGGTGATATTGTTAAGTATCTTGAGGAAAATGTTGAAGAATAAGAAAGAAATATTTAGACTTATCATCCTTCTTACGGGATGTGTCTTTTTAATACTTCCGCATTTCACAGGGGAAAATGAATTTATATATACAATTTCCCCCTGGATTTATTTGACATGCTTTATTTTTTATGAAAGAACTATGGAAAGAAAAACGGAGTGGGGCATTTTCATATTCCTGCTCCTTACTTCCATAGAAATACGTTATCAGGATTTTTTGGGTGGTTATGATGCATTGCTTCATATATCATCCATATTCCTGCTTATAGTTCTGACACTTGGTGTGTCAGTTCCGTTTTTGATGGATAGAATATATTTAAAGTGTGGTAGAGGACTGTTCTCTATCACACTTTTTCCGTTTCTCAGGGTTTTGGTTGAACGATTCATTTTCGGACAGCAGTTTAATCTTTCCACAACGCAGTTCGGTAATAAATGGCTGATACAGAGTGAGGCTTACTTCGGTGATTACTTTATAAGTTTCATCGTTGCATTTATCCCTTCCATACTTATCTATGTGCTTCTTAACAGAAAAGATAAGAAGGCGTATATAAGAGGAGGACTGTTCCTGCTTCCGTGTCTACTGGTTTTTATGCTTGGTATGGTGAGATACCACACTTCACCGGTTTATGATAATGAAATAAAAATGGCTTACGCTTCCGGGCCGCAGAAACCTTATTATGAGAATCCTTCTTCGGAGGACGCGGACTATGAGGAAAATGCCGATTATCTTAAGCGGACTGTCAGGGAAGCGGCAGAAGGAGGTGCACGGCTTATAGCCTATGCAGAAGAGGCATTTGTCGTGGAGGGCGATGAAAGAGAAAGGCTTATAAAAGAAGCAAAGGCTGTTGCTGCAGAAAATAATATTTACATACTTCTCAGTCTTGATTATTATGATGACAGGAAACTGGGTGAGAATCTTGCCGTCTTTATAGATAATAATGGAGATTACATATCTGATTATGTAAAGACAAATCTGATTCCTGTGGTGGAGGATGATGATTATGCTGCCGGAGATGGAATCATTCCGGCAGATCATGTTAAAATAGATGGGCGTGATATGGTTATATCTTATACCATATGTTATGATGCCACATTTTCAGATTACCTTCTTACAATGGACAGTGAGACTGATCTTTTTATAAATCCATCGTGGGACTGGAAAGAGATTGTCGATCTCAATTACCGTATGCAGGGGATAAGTGCCATTCAGTGTGGTGTTGTTTTGTTTAAACCAACAGTAGACGGATGGAGTGTGGTTACGGATCCTTATGGCAAAGTTTCGTTCAAAGAGTCTACGCTTGGTACTGATTATGAAGAGGTTCATTTTGTACCTGTTGTTACGGGGAGAATATCAACTGTATATCAAAAGATATATAAATATGTTAATCCTGTGTGGACTATTCTTGTAATTATTGCTATTCTTGATTTTATCAGGGTAATGGTTTTAAAGATACTTACGATGAGGGCAGAAAGAAACAGATTAAAAGAAGATTATGAGGAAGAGAAACAAGATGAGGAATAGAATTATTTCAATAATTCTTGCATTATCTATGGCGATAAGTCCGCTGTTTGTGAATACCGCGTTTTAGGATTCGGTGATCTTGAAAGAAATTTTTATTCCGAAGATATATATGTAGGCTACACAATGATAAAGCCCTGCTTGCCGGAATTCAAGCAGGGCTTATGGTTTCTGAAAATGAGTCGGTTCTTGCCATAACAGAGGCTGCAACACCAAGGAACTGCTAGTCTCCTTTATGCTGAGCGCCTATAGGTGTTATCTTGGCATTAGCGAAACCAAGCTGCTCATAGAAATACTGCGCTGTTTCGGCGTCTTTTGAGTGTCCGCTTGTTCTTTCAGTATTTGATGCGCTTGCGCCCATGGAAAGCCACTCTGTATCATCCATATATACATCAAGCTGATATGTATTCCAGGATCTTCTGGCATTTACCCTGAGATTATTTTTGAAAACATATTCATTGATATCTGATCTTCGGAAAAAGTCTCCGTCACCCTTTGATGGGAACCACCATTTATTTTGAGGCAGCTGCTCACATTCAGCGATCTTGGCTTCTGATTCAGGACTTACATGGACAAGACCAAAGTTGATCATTGCCATACATGTACTTGGGTCAGAACATCTTATCTCATCCTTATCAACATATACCCAGCCTCTTTCATAGTGTTCTTTTACTTTTGTTACAGGATCCACATATTCAACGTCCCTGCCCTGAAAATCACTGGGATAATCGTAACTGGCAAGTGCATTTTTTATCAAGCCTGCATTATATACATCCTTGGACATTCTTGCTTTCTCCATATATCCCATTATAGCAAGGCTGATAGAAACAGCAAGTATCGCCATTATAGCAATGATAACTATCAGCTCAACCAAACTGAAACCTTTGTTATTTGTTTGTTCACGCTTTATCATTTTTTTAACCTCCACGAATAATCAAACCAAAAAATTGCAAGCGTTTTCACAAAAAATCAAAATATAAAAATGATTTACAAAATATTATTTTAGTGTTCATACTTTGTTCATATTTTGTTCACATTATATATCCATGTAAAAGGTTTTTCAAGAGAAGATATTAATATTCTTGACTTAAAAATGCACAAATTTATTTGTGCATTTTGTATAAATGACGTTGATTATCATTATCACTTTGCATAATCGAGGGGTAATAATAAAGAACATGAAGGATTTAGCTGAAGTATTTGAAAAACTGAATAAGAGTATTCCTGCTGAAAGACTGGGTTTTGACCGGGCAACCCAAAACCTTAACTATAGAAATGACAGACTGTCACTCAGTATCACTCAAAACGGAGATGATATTAAAATGTCTGTAATATATGGCGGCAGGCGTTTTGATCATAAGCTTATCAATATAAATGAAGCATATTACCAGGTGAAAAGGTTTCATAATAATAAGGTAAGTATAGAAGAAATAAGTGAAAAGGTTCTTAGATTTAAGGGGCTTAAGTGGTATAAGCTGAATCACAGACCTACGGCACTGAGAATATTCATGCTCATTTTTGGCGGGCTTATTTCTCTTGTTTCGATGTTTTTCATTGTGGCAGGGGCGCTTACCATGATAAGAAGAGCTGCAGAACCGGGCTTTAATGACATAACCATATTCCTGTTTTTTACTATTACTCTTTATGCCGGAATGTCCGTCATCATCAATGCATTTCGCGGGACATTTTACGGTGGGATTCATTTTATCGCCGTAATAATAATGGGGTTCGGACTCATTATGCTGCTTTTTGCCATTAAGGATATCGTCGGAAATTCTGATTATGATGCCCGTGATATAACCGGGACTTTTGTGCTCTTCGGTTTTATGTTTGTATCAGGCATAGCTATTTTTGCTTCCGGTTTTTTAAAAAGAAGACTTGATGATATAACCATAAAGAGGACGGCAGAGCTTCCTACGGCGAATGATATAAGGAAGATATATAAAAAAATCAGCGGGGAAAGGCTGGTGCCTGCATTTAAAATAAGACTTGAAAATGATATGCCTTATTACAGCGGAAGCAGGCTTGGAGGCTTTCCTTATAGGGAGGCGGGCGTGAATCCGCCCGTAACAAGGGATGGGAAGGAAATGAATTTCTTCTTCCAGATAAATCTTTCGGAGCTTGATGAGGAATCACAGCTTCCAAAGCAGGGAATACTCCAGTTCTTTCTAAATGACAATTCGGGTTATTATTCTGATTTAAAGGTAATCTACTTTCCACATGTTGATTCTTTAAATGAAAACGAAATCGGTGAGGCAAAGAAGATAAGGGTGGTTTTTGAGCCGAAACCCGATATGAATAACGTAGAGTTTGAGGATATTCTAAGTGCGGCATCAGAACTTGGAATCTCAATCAATCCTGATCTTGACATTGCTGATTTTCTTGGAAATGAAAATTTTATGACAAAGCCTGATGACTATCTCCTTGGGCCGCAAAGGCTCTTTTTGCGGGGGCCTGTCGGGACGGGCGAAGAAAAGCCGGATATTCCTTTACTCAGTATATCGCCGAAATCACCGCTCAATAAAATGTTCAGATTTGACACCGACAATTTTGAGTATTACGGTTTCCAGACATTTATAAGCAGATATAATCTTATGAATGCTGATTTTAGTAATGTGATAACTGTACCGGATGGAATGAATTATTAATAAAGCCCAATTACATTGATGAATTAGTCTATTTATAGTATTATAGATACGAGTGTGGAAATATGGGGAGAATAAATAATGGCTTTATACAATTTCATTACAGACAACTGGACATTATTGATCCTTATAGTAAGTATAACTATTCTTTTAAATTCAGATAATCACCTTGATCAGGACATGGTGCGCCGGATTTTTATTACAAATGTTATGCTTCTTATATATTCGATTTCCAGTTATATTGAGACATATTTTGGCAATTTAAGTACCTTTTCTATAGCTAGATCTGTTCTTAGTGCATTTAATTACAGCCTTGTTACTTTCATTATCATGTATATGGTACTGATACTTTTCCCTGTGCAGAAAAAGTGGTTTTATATCCTGGCTGTAATTAACGTGATACTTTCATTTGCCTCTATTAAAACCGGAATAGTTTTTGGCTTTTCTTTAGATAATCATTTTGAAAGAGGACCGCTTGGCTTCTTTCCATATGTAGTAAATGCATTTTATCTTATTTACTTTTTCATACATCTTTTCAAAAGAAGAAGGAATTACGGGAATGATTATGTCCTTCTGGTTTTTATTGTTATCACCTCATCAGTCTGTCTTATTGCTCCGTTATTTGCCGAAGACTCCGATGAAAACTGGTTTTATGTTACGATAGCGATAGATACGCTGGTTTATTATGTGTATTTATTGCAGCAGTACACAAAGTGCGATCCTCTGACACAGCTGCTTAATCGTCAGAGTTATTATTCTGATTGCGATAAGTATGAAAATTCAATTTCGGCAGTCATAACAATGGATATGAACGGGCTTAAAAAGATAAATGACAAGGAAGGACACACGGCAGGTGACATAGCTTTAAAGACACTGGCAGACTGCTTCCACAATTCCCTTGTGCGTGGCCAGAGGCTATACAGAATAGGCGGAGATGAATATGTGATTCTATGTATGGATCAGGAAGAGGATGAGGTAAAGTCACTGATAGAGACTATAAGAAGTAAAGTTGCAGAGACTCCTTACACCTGTGCCATAGGTTATTCCATGAAAGAAAAAGACGGTTCTGTCGAAAAAGCATACAAACTTGCTGACGAAATGCTGTATATGGAAAAGAAAAAGTTCTATGAGAATCTTGGTAAAAATAGACGTAAAAGACATTAATTTTTAATCTGTTTTTAATCTTTCTTAAAAGACCAATTAATTTTGGGGCTTTATATTATACTCATCACAGCAAACAAAAGTAATAATAAAGCGAGGTAAAGAAAGATGGATGATTTTGAAAAAGTTGAAAAGTTAAGACAGAGAGCAAATGTAACTTACGAAGAAGCAAAGGACGCGCTTAAAGAGGCAAATGGCGACTTACTTGATGCTATGGTGATTCTTGAGAAAAACGGGAAGGTTAAGAGCCCTGATCCGGTGAAGGAAGAATCCAGTGTAAGCGGTGAGTACCAGCTTCCTGTAAAGAGTGAGAGAAGAAACAGTGCAGCCGGCGAAGAGACATTTGGAACAAAGTTTAAGAGAGTAGTAAAAAGAGGTATAAGATACCTTGGAGATAACAATGCTGTAGTAACACATAAGGGCGAGGTCGTAATAAACATACCGCTCTGGCTTGCGGTGATAGCACTTTTTATGCTCTGGGAGATTATTCTTATAGTGATGATCATTTCACTTTTCTTTGAGTGTAGATACTCGATAGTCGGAAAAGATGAAAAGACAAATAACGAAGTAAACAAAGTGATGGAAAAGGCTAGTGACCTTACAGAAAAAGTTAAGGATGAATTCGACAAGATTTAATAAGTGAGGTAATGGATGGAAGCGAGTATCTTAATTGTTGAAGATGATGAAAAACTGGCGAGATTTACGGAACTTGAACTTCTTCACGAAGGCTACAAGGTTGATAAAGTATATAACGGCAGGGATGCTGCAGCAGCTGCGCTTGAAAAAGACTACAGCCTCATACTTCTCGATATTATGCTTCCCGGTCTTAATGGACTTGAGGTACTGCGCCGCATAAATAAAGAAAAGCAGACTCCGGTCATCCTTCTTACTGCAAGGGATGCAGTGATGGACAAGGTCGCAGGACTGGATGCCGGAGCTGTTGATTATATTACCAAGCCGTTTGCCATAGAGGAACTGCTTGCCAGAATCCGTGTTGCGCTTAAACATTTCGGCGGAGGCGAGGGTAAGCAGATGGTAATCAGTGAAGAGGGCTTTTCATGGGGAGACCTTTTCCTTGATGTACCGCGGCACAGGGTTACATTTAAAGATGATGATATAATTCTTACCAACAGAGAATTTATTCTGCTTGAAACACTCCTCTCAAATCAGGATATTGTTATGAGCAGAGATGCCCTCCTGTTAAAAGTCTGTGGTTATGAATATGTTGGCGAAACAAATGTAATAGATGTTTATGTGCGATATATCAGATCGAAAATTGATGAGGTATACAAGGTCAAGATGATAGAGACTGTGCGCGGCGTAGGATATGTCATTAGGAGCAGACACTGAAAATATGCTTTTATCATAGGGATATCGTAAAATGAATGATAATACAATAAAAAAGAAAAATAAAAAAATGTCATCAATTGCAAGAAAGCTTCATTTTCAACTAATAAGTAAGAAAATGGGGCTTTTCTTCGCAAGTAATATTGTTCTTGTTCTGGCTCTTTCCATAGGCTGGATTGTTATGGAAGAATACAGGGGGCTGGGCGAATTTGTACTTGGAAATAAAAGAAAGTTTATAGTTACTGAAGAAACTTTTGATTCAATCAGATATTTAGTTTATGAGGATGGGAAAGAGGTTCTGAGGCTGAATCCGGTAAATGCGATTTACTTTATCATCGATGTTCTTATAGTGGTTATTATTTTCCAGATTATAAATCTGATATTTTCATATTATGCTGACCATAAGAGGATAAAGAAGATTTTAAGCCCTCTCGATGAGCTTGCTGAAAAGGCGGCAATCATGAGTGATATTTCATTTGAAGGTGAAAACTATCATATGATAGAGGATGCCATTACGAAGATTTCACCGGAGAAAGAGCAGCACATTTCACTCGGAAATGAAGATCTGCAGGGTATAGAGAATGCAATCAACAACATGCTGCACCGCATGCAGGAATCAAACAGGCAGCAGAGCCGTTTTGTGGATGACGCATCACATGAACTAAGAACCCCTATTGCGGTGATTCAAGGCTATGCCAATATGCTTGACCGCTGGGGGAAGGACGATCCCGAGATTCTTGATGAGTCGATCACGGCTATTAAGAATGAATCGGATCACATGAGTCACCTTGTGGAACAGCTGCTTTTCCTTGCCAGAGGCGATAACGGAAGAAATGTACTCCATTTTGAAAATGTACCGCTGGGAAGTCTTGTCAACGAGATATACGAAGAATCTCTTATGATAGACGAAGCACACGTGTATAAATATGTGCCGTATGAGACGGAAATATATATAAATGCTGACCTTGCCATGCTTAAGCAGGCTGTAAGGATACTTGTGGATAACGCTGCCAAGTATACAAAAGAAGGCGACGAGATAAGGCTGAGGGCAGGTAAAGATGAAACAGGCAGTCCATTTATCGAGGTTCAGGATACGGGAATCGGAATGTCATCTATGGATGTGAACCATATGTTTGACAGGTTTTACCGCTCGGATGAAACAAGAGATATTCAGGGAACGGGACTGGGACTTTCCATAGCAAAATGGATAGTTGAAAAGCATAAGGGACATTTTGAGGTGCTTTCAAGAACAGAGCTTGGAACAAGGATCAGAATTATTCTGGATAAAAGTGTTTCAGATACCGTAAGTTAAGAGTCATAATCCTAAGGTACAGGCTCAGGTGCAACCGGCTAAGAAAAAAGGAAATGGAAATGGTGTAAAGAAAGAGGCAAATATTCATAAATAGAATTGCATTATTAGACCGTGTAGTAATATAATCAAGAAGATATACAAAAAATAAGTGGCAAAGAGGTTGATCATGGTATTTAATAATGTGCTTGAGGCTGTGGGGCATACGCCTGTTATAAGACTTTCCAGAATGGCGCCGGAAGGCGGGGCAGAAATATACGTTAAGTTCGAAGGGGTAAATATAGGTGGCTCCATAAAAACAAGGACTGCTCTGAATATGATTCTTGCTGCTGAAAAAGAAGGAATCATTAAAGAAGATACTATAATAGTTGAACCGACGAGCGGAAATCAGGGTATAGGGCTTGCTCTTGTTGGCGCAGTAAGAGGCTATAAGACTATAATTGTTATGCCGGATTCAGTGAGTGAGGAAAGAAGAAAGATAGTTAAGCACTACGGTGCAGAGGTTATCCTTATTCACGATGATGGAGATATAGGTAAATGCATTGATGAGTGCCTTAAAACGGCACTCAGAATGCAGGAAGAAAATCCTAAGGTTTTTGTTCCTCAGCAGTTTTCCAATCCTAATAATCTTTTCGCACATAAAAACCATACTGCACTTGAAATTATGGAACAGATAGCAGGCTCCATAGATGGATTCTGTTCCGGTATCGGAACCGGAGGAACTATAACGGGAATAGGTGAAGTCCTTAAAGCTCAGTATCCCGATATAGAAATCTGGGCTGTTGAGCCTGAAAATGCAGCGATACTTGCAGGAGGCAACATAGGAACTCATCTTCAGATGGGTATAGGTGATGGCATAGTACCGGATATACTTAATCAGAACATTTATGATGATATCTATATAGTAACTGATGAAGAAGCGATTAGTACAGCCAAGAGACTTGCGAGAGAAGAAGGCCTTATGTGCGGTATATCAAGCGGAACAAATGTTGCGGCAGCAATAAAGCTTGCTGAAAAATTAGGACCCGGGAAAACGGTTGTAACTGTTCTTCCTGATACGGCTGAAAGGTATTTTTCCACTCCGCTGTTTGAGGAGTAATCATAAAAACGCAAATCGGAGTGAACCGGATTTGGGTATTACTTCGGTTTGCGTTTTTTATTATACCCGGTCTAAGTTCTGCCGGATTACCGATAGAAGTGAATATGAATTTGGAAATGCTTTGATTTCCTTGGATCAGTATAAGTGTTAAAAGGAGAGCGTAAGCCGATGGGAGATTTAATAGAAAACTTTATGATAAATGATGAGGAAAAGATGAAACTTGCTAAACTCCGGGAATATATCAGTTCACTCGGTACACTTGCAGTGGGATTTTCCGGAGGTGTTGATTCGTCACTTCTTGTTACGGTAGCAAAAGAGGTTCTTTCCGATGGAGTACTTGCAGTAACCGGAGAGGATGCTTCAATTCCTAAAATGGAGATAGAATTCACAAAAGAGTTCTGCAGGGAGAGGGGAATAAGGTACAGACTTATTAAGGTTGATCCGCTTTCCATTAAAGAGTTTAAGGAAAATGCACCGGATAGATGCTATTTTTGTAAACGGGGCATTTTCAGTGAGATAATAAAGACTGCAAAGGAAGAGGGAATAAAGTACGTAGCCGAAGGGTCAAATATGGATGATCTGGGAGACTACAGACCGGGGCTTAAAGCAGTATCGGAACTGAAAGTGGTAAGCCCTCTCAGGGAGGCAGAGTTAACTAAAAAAGAGATCAGGGATATCTCAAGGTATCTGGGGCTTCCTACATGGAATAAACCTGCATATGCCTGCCTTGCCTCACGTTTTGTTTACGGCGAAGAGATTACAGAGGAAAAACTAAGTATGCTGGATGAAGCCGAGGAATTCCTTATCGGGCATGGCTTTTTATCTGAAAGAGTGAGGATTCACGGGAAACTGGCGCGGATTGAAGTGCCGGGTGAAGATATAGCAAAGATTGCTGCTAGTCCGATGAGAGAAATGATTTATGAAAAGTTTAAGGAGATAGGTTTTAAGTTTGTATCGCTCGATCTTGGCGGTTACAGAACAGGAAGCATGAACATAACGATTGAAAAATAATTGTCAGTACAGGAGGGATTACAGTGGAATTATTAGCTTATGAAAAAGAACATTTAAAAATGCTTCGTGAGCATCTTGCGGAATGTATGGTGCTCCTTAAGTCAAACGGAGATTTCCCGATAGAAGAACCGGGAAAGGTGGCGCTTTACGGAAGTGGTGCAAGGCATACTATAAAAGGCGGAACCGGGTCCGGTGAAGTTAATTCGAGATTTTCGGTAAATGTCGAGGAAGGACTGACCGAGGCGGGTTTTACCATAACTACAAAAAAGTGGCTTGATGAATATGACGGAATACTTGATAAGGCATATAAGGATTTTGTAAAAGAATTAAAAGAAAAGGCAAAGAAGATGGGTGGAAATGCCATCTATGAGTTTATGGGTGCTGTTATGCCTGAACCTGAGTACAGTATACCGATTGACGGAGAGGGAGATGCAGCGATTTACGTTCTTGGACGTATTTCCGGTGAAGGAAGCGACAGACAGGCAGTAAAAGGGGACGTACTTCTAAGTGATACCGAAGTCAGGGATATACTTGAGATAAAGAATAAGTATAAGAAGGTTATGCTTGTCCTGAATGTGGGAGGACCGGTCGACCTTACTCCTGTTCTTGATGTCCCGAATATACTGATTCTCTCACAGCTTGGTGTAGAAGCCGGAAATGCACTTGGTGACGTTTTACTCGGGAAAGCGAACCCGTCAGGAAAGCTTACCACCACATGGACAAAGTGGGAGGATTACCCGACGGTAGGTGAATTTGGAAATAAAGATGATACAAGATATACAGAGGGCATTTACGTTGGTTACAGGTATTTTGACAGCGTCGGTAAGAAAGCACTCTTTCCGTTTGGCTTTGGAAAAAGCTTTACTGATTTTGACATTTCATGTCTGGGAGTGTCAAAGAATGGTGAAAATGCAGAAGTAAAAGTAAAGGTTACTAACTTAGGTAAAATAAGCGGTAAGGAGGTGGTGCAGCTTTATGTTTCAGTTCCTTCGGGAAAGCTGGATCAGCCGTATCAGACTCTTGCAGGATTTGCCAAGACAAATACGCTTCTTCCTGGAGATTCAGAGGAATTAAAGGTAGAGTTTAAGTTGCGTGACATTTCCTCATACAGTACAGAGGACGCTGCCTATATACTTGAAGCGGGAAAGTATCTCATCAGACTTGGAAACAGCAGCACAGATACTTCGCCGGTTGCTGTTATTAATATAGAGGAAGAGATAGTTACAAGAAAGCTTCGCGGCAATCTTCTCAAAGTGGATTATGCCGACTGGAAGCCGGATACCCCGGCTGTCTGGGATGTGCCAAATGACCTGCCGGTCATTTCATTTGGCAAAGCAGATATTAATACTGAACTTATATCATATGACCATGAGGAAAAGATAGAGCCGGTTCTTGAAGAAATTTCTGAAGAAGAGCTTATCTACCTTAATCTCGGACAGTTTAAGAGTAAGGGCGGTTTCGAGGCTATCATCGGAAATGCAGGCAAGAGTGTTGCCGGTGCGGCAGGTGAAACATCGGACGTTCTGAAAGAAAAGGGGATAGGCACTATAGTTATGGCAGATGGCCCTGCAGGGCTCAGAATCAGTCGCGATTATTTTATAGATAAGGGTACTGTCTACGGACTGGAGACGGGAATTCCGGAAACCATGCTGGATCTTCTTCCGGGAGCGGCTGATGCTCTAATTGAATTTATGAAGAAGAAGCCCGGTAAAAAATCCGAGATACTTCACCAGTATGCAACTGCGATACCTATAGGTACGGCGATTGCTCAGAGCTGGAACTATGACTTTGCAGAGATGTGTGGTGATATAGTCGGAAGTGAGATGGAAAGATTTAAGGTTCAGCTATGGCTTGCTCCGGCTCTTAATATACACAGGAGCATTCTCTGTGGACGTAACTTTGAGTACTATTCGGAAGATCCGCTCATAAGCGGAATCTTTGCGGCGGCTATAACAAACGGTGTGCAGAAACATCCCGGGTGTGGTACGACCATAAAGCATTTTGCGGCAAATAATCAGGAATATAAGCGCTACGTAAATAACAGCGTGGTAAGTGAGAGGGCTCTAAGGGATATTTATCTTAAGGGATTTGATATATGCATACGTGAGTCGGCTCCGCTTGCCCTTATGACGTCATATAATCTTATAAACGGTCAGCATACATCTGAATGGAGAGAACTTGTAGACGATGTTTTGAGAAGAGAATTCGGCTATGAAGGACTTGTCATGACAGACTGGACAATCACAGGATGGGGCGGAAAGGGCGCAGCTCATCCGGAAGCGGTTGCAGACAGGATTGCGGCAGCGGCAGTTGATATCACTATGCCGGGCGGCAAGACCGATTTTAATAACATAAAAAAAGCACTTCGTGACGGCAGACTCACAGTCGCGCAGCTTAAAGAAAATGCTTCACGTACTGTAAGAATGGCACGAAGGCTTAACTAGAATAAGGTAAATGCTACTCAGCGGAAGGAGTGCTGTTTCGTCCTTTAAATGTAAAACTTAGCATTGTTATATCATCAAATTGAGGTTCGCCGTCAGCAAAACTGTTTACGGCGGATCTCATTTTTGTTACGAGCTCTTCATCGGTAAGGTCTTTGCTGTCATTAAGGATTTCCAGCATGCCTTCAATTCCGAGTCTGTCGGAATCGGCACTCTTTGCCTCAGGTATTCCGTCTGTATAAAGGAATACTCTTTCGCCGGGCTCAAGGTCGAATTCGGTGGTTTTGTATTTGATTCCCGGAAGGAAACCTATTGCCGGGCCATGAGGAGTTTTTTCGGCAGTGTAATCGCCGCCGTTCTTTAAGATTGCTGGGTAATCGTGACCGGCATTACATACCTCAACATGTCCCGTATTTAAGTCTATTATACCGAGCCAGAGAGTTACGAACATTCCTGCCTGATTCTTTTCTGCTATACTTTGGTCAACATATTCAACTATCTCGTTCGGCGCACCGCCCATCTGAGCTCTTGTCTTGATAAGAGTTTTACTGATGGTCATGAATACCGCGGCACCTATACCTTTATCAGAAACATCCGCTATAAGAAATGCAAGGTGATCGTCATCTATCATAAAGAAGTCATAGAAGTCACCGCCGACTTTAAGTGCGGGAGTCATGGATGCATATATATCAAATTCGGTCTTATCAGGAAATGCAGGAAATTTTGTAGGAAGAAGATCCACCTGAATCTTTGATGCGATATCAAGACCATTCTTGGTTGCTGCCATCTCCACATCACGGTTCGCAATGGTAATTCCGTAGTTCAGCAGTATGGCAAGAAGGATAGCCGCCGGCTTAAGTGATACTCCGTACCAGAAAACCGCAAGAATATCCGCAAGGAGCGGGAGAAGGAAAAAGGATGATGAAACTATCTTATTCTTGACAGATGCTTTGGATTTTATAAGCCCTTCAACGATAGCGGGCAGTATAACTATATATACAATAGATCCTGACAGATACAGCTTGGTTCTTGTATAATCACCGCTCGCATCTACTTCGAAGAATACAGGAATAAAAAAGTTTACAAAGGAAAATACAATCAGTAGACCTAAAACTAAGTGAAACAGGTTGGTACAAACTTTGGCCAGCATTGAATTAAGTTTCAAAAGATCGCGTGAGTAGTACCAGAATACAAGGATCAGGGCGTAATTATTGATGTAAAGAATTACATTTGAGATTTTTTCCACAAAGGCGTATTCACTTTGACCGAGAGCCATCCATCCGCACTGATCAAGGAAAAGACTGATTGAACAAAGAATTATGGATATACCAAAATAGGATTTGAAGATCTCTATTTCGCTATTGTTCTGGAACAGACTGTAAAAGATGATGGCACAGATTATCATACCGAAAACTTCTGTACCGACACTGTAAGTCCATGATGGTTCCATCCCGGAAAATCCGCGGAGAAGAATAAGTATGAATCCTGCGACTGCCAGGAAACATAAGAATATGAACATCACCATGTAATTATTCTGCTTTAAAGATATAGCTGTTTCGTTTTTTTTGTTTTTACCCATTTTTCTCCACCTGTGATTATTATCTGTCTGCGGATGCGCCAAAGGGATCAGGATCCGCATCATATTATAATGGTGCCATATATGAAGATCACATATGGTATCTTTGCTGCGTAGGTTTCCGATGCATCCCCTATTCTATCACAACCGAGTTTATTAATACAGAAAAAAGAAAATGCAGGGGCAGGTTTTATTTCGCTCTTCCTTGACAATCTTTCCTTTTCTGTTATGATTTTCTGCGTATATGATAAAGATGTGTAAAGTGTATTGCTGATTTTAGTGCAATGCATTTTCTGATTGATATTACGGGAGAACGATATGCCAAAGGTTGTGGTTGGAATGTCCGGCGGAGTAGACAGCGCAGTTACTGCGTATCTGCTAAAAATGTCCGGATATGATGTAATAGGAGTTACGCTCCGCATATGGGAATCGATTGACGGCGCAGGCAGCAGATGCTGTGAGATAGATGATGCAAGAAAAGTTGCACTTACTCTCGGCATACCTTACTATGCCATAAACTGTGTAAGAGATTTCAGGGAAAATGTAACAAAACCGTTTGTATGTGACTATGTAAAGGGCATAACGCCAAATCCATGTATAGAATGTAACCGCTATGTAAAATGGGACAGAATGTTAGATACAGCAAATGTCTACGGCGCGGACTTTATCGCGACAGGACACTATGCTTCTGTTGTGAAGCTCCCAAACGGAAGATATACAGTTCAGGAGGCGTCTGCAAGGAATAAGGATCAGACCTATATGGTTTATAAGCTCACTCAGGAACAGCTAAGCCGTACACTTATGCCTCTTGGCAACCTGACAAAGGACGAGGTGCGAAATATAGCCAAAGCCGCAAAGCTCCCGGTTGCTGAAAAACCTGATTCGCAGGAGATATGTTTTGTTACGGAAGGGCATTACGCTGACTATATTGAAGAAAACTACGAAGGCGACGTTCCGGGCGAGGGTAATTTTGTCAGCGAAGACGGCACCATACTTGGGCGTCACAAAGGGATAACCCACTATACGGTAGGGCAGAGAAAAGGCCTTGGAATAGCTATGGGTCATCCTGTTTTTGTGAAATGCATTGATCCCGAGAAGAACGAAGTTGTGCTCAGTGAAGAAGCGGGAATAATGAAAGATGAGATCATGACACGTGACAATAATTTCATGAGTATAGATGGAATCAGCCCCGGTGAAGAAGTGGAAGCTACTGTAAAGATCAGATATCATCATCCGGGCGAAAAGGCGGTTCTTACATGTGCAGATAACGGCATTATTAAGATTAATTTTGAAAAACCTGTACGTGCGGCAACTCCCGGTCAGTCCGCGGTCTTTTATGATGAGGAACGAAGAGTAATCGGCGGTGGTCGGATATTATAAAAATTATTTATAACTGAGTATATATTTTGCGTATTTCACAAATCTAAAATTATATGTCATAATCCAATCCAAGTTAATACAAAGGAACATTCAGGAGGGAAAAGATTATGAGTAATTACAGATTTGAAACATTACAGTTACACGTTGGACAGGAGCAGGCTGATCCTGTTACAGATTCAAGAGCAGTACCTATTTACCAGACAACATCTTATGTATTCCACAACAGCAAACATGCAGCCGATCGTTTCGGACTTGCTGATCCGGGAAACATTTACGGAAGACTTACCAATTCAACACAGGATGTTCTCGAAAAGAGAGTCGCTGCACTTGAAGGCGGAAGCGCAGCCCTTGCACTTGCATCCGGAGCTGCTGCAATCACATACACAATTGAAGCGCTTGCAGCAAATGGTGGTCATATAGTTGCTCAGAAAACTATCTATGGAGGAAGTTACAATCTTCTTGCACACACACTTCCTCAGTATGGAATTGAAACTACATTTGTAGATGCCCACAACTTAAGTGAGGTTGAGGGGGCAATAAAAGAAAATACAAGAGCTATCTACCTTGAAACTCTCGGAAATCCTAACAGTGATATTCCTGATATAGATGCTATAGCAGAAATCGCACATAAGCACGGACTTCCGCTTGTTATAGATAACACATTCGGAACACCTTATCTTATAAGACCGATCGAGCATGGTGCTGACATAGTCGTTCATTCAGCAACTAAATTCCTCGGTGGTCACGGAACAACACTCGGTGGTATAATAGTCGAGTCGGGCAAGTTTAACTGGAAGGAAAGCGGAAAATATCCTAACATTGCTGCTCCAAACCCAAGCTATCATGGTGTATCATTCTATGATGTTGTGGGACCTGCTGCATTTGTTACTTATATCAGGGCAATACTTCTCAGAGATACGGGCGCAACAATTTCACCTTTCAATGCATTTTTACTTCTTCAGGGCGTTGAAACACTTTCACTTCGCCTTGACAGACATGCTGAAAATACAAAGAAGGTAGTTGAGTTCTTATCCAATCACCCACAGGTGGAAGCAGTTAACCATCCGTCTCTTCCGGATCATCCGGATCATGCGCTTTACCAGAAGTATTTTCCAAATGGAGGTGCATCAATCTTTACATTTGAGATAAAGGGCGGACAGGAAGAAGCTTGGAAATTCATAGACAATCTTGAGATATTCTCTCTTCTTGCAAATGTTGCGGATGTTAAGAGTCTTGTTATACATCCTGCTTCGACAACTCATTCACAGCTTACGGATGAGGAACTTCTCGATCAGGGTATAAAGAGAAATACAATCCGTCTTTCAATAGGAACAGAGCATATCGATGATATAATAGCAGATCTTGAAAAAGGATTTGCTGCAGCTAAATAAGGAGGAAAAAAGCTATGTCAAAAATATATAAGGGGACACTGGAACTGATAGGTAATACTCCGCTTGTTGAAGTGATTAATATAGAAAAGGAACTCGGTCTTGAGGCAAGAGTTTTGGTAAAACTCGAGTATTTCAACCCGGCAGGCAGTGTTAAGGATCGTATAGCCAAGGCTATGATTGAGGATGCTGAAGAAAAGGGACTTCTTAAGGAAGGCTCTGTTATAATAGAACCTACATCCGGTAATACAGGTATAGGACTTGCATCTATAGCTGCCGCAAAGGGATACAGGATAATTCTCACTATGCCTGAAACCATGAGCGTAGAGAGAAGAAATATTCTTAAAGAATATGGCGCTGAGCTTGTTCTTACGGAAGGAACAAAAGGCATGAAAGGCGCCATCGCAAAGGCTGAGGAACTGGCAAAGGAAATTCCGGACAGCTTTATACCGGGGCAGTTCGTAAATCCTGCAAATCCTGCTGTACATAGAGCAACTACAGGCCCTGAAATATGGAATGATACAGATGGGAATGTGGATATATTTATAGCAGGCGTAGGTACGGGCGGAACAGTTACAGGTACGGGTGAATTTCTTAAAGAGAAGAACCCGAATATAAAGGTGGTCGCGCTTGAACCGGATGATTCTCCTGTCCTTTCGGAGGGAAGAGCCGGTGCTCACAAGATTCAGGGTATAGGTGCAGGATTTGTACCGGACGTTCTTAATACAGAAGTTTATGACGAAGTATTCAGAGCAACCAATGACGATGCATTTGCCACAGCAAAATTACTTGCGAAAAAAGAAGGGATTTCCGTGGGAATCTCATCGGGCGCGGCGCTTTACGGTGCCATCCAGCTTGCAAAGAGACCTGAGAATAAGGGCAAAACTATAGTAGCACTGCTCCCAGACAGTGGGGACAGATACTATTCAACTGCATTATTCACAGAATAGGATTATTCCAAAGAGAGCTTCCTCATTCGGAGGCTCTTTTTTTGCTTCTTCGGCAAAAAAAGTGTAACAAAGAACAACAAATTTATAGCTAAATTAAAGCATAAATGGTAAAATAAACATGTATGTGCAAAAATGGATTCAAATTTTTGCGTAATGTGTGGATTTTAGCTAACTTGGCAAGGAGGAAGGGAAATGTATTTTTGTCCCAATTGCGGTGGCGAATTAATATTTGATCCCGAGAGCGGAAAACTAAAATGTTCAAACTGCATGTCATATTTTGATGCTTCCTCTGTGACTGATATGGCGGCAGCCAGTGAAAGCCATGAGAATATGTCATATGACATGGCAAATGATGTTGTAGGGGCTATGGAAGCCGGAACTGCATATGATATGCATGCTGCAGCACCGGGAGCAGGACAGCAGGGTTACGGAACAGAACAGCAGGGCTACGGAGCAGAACAGCAGGGTTACGGAGCACCGGGAGTAGGACAGCAGGGTTACGGAGCGCCGGGAGCAGGACAGCAGGGTTACGGAGCGCCGGGGGCAGGACAGCAGGGTTACGGAGCGCTGGGGGCAGAACAGCAGGGTTACGGAGCAGCCGGAGCAGGGCAGCAGGGCTACGGGGCAGGACAGCAGGGCTACGGAGCACCGGGAGCAGGGCAGGGTTATGCGGCACCGGGAGCAGGGCAGCAGGGCTACGGAACGCCGGGAGCAGGACAGCAGGGCTACGCGGCAACCGGAGCAGATCAGAATGCGTTCTCAGGGCTTCAGGGATACATGGAAATGGAGACTGAAGATACACGCCCCGAAAATGTGGATCAGTCAGACGAAATGATGAGCGTCACCATTTACCGCTGTTCTCAGTGTGGTGGTGAGATATACAGCACGGATAATTCTGCAACAGGCTTTTGCAGCTTTTGCGGAACAAGTCAGGTTATGGAATCAAGACTTGATTCTGTAAGAAAACCTGAAATGGTTATTCCTTTTTCGGTTACAAAGGAACAGTGTAAAGAGAGCTACCTGAATAAGGTCAGAAGATCATTTTTCCTTCCTAAGGAATTTAAGGATAAAGAAAAACTTGACAGATTTCGTGGCATTTATATGCCATACTGGTTTTATGACTATGAGGTTAACGGTTATATAAATCTTAATGGTTCAAAATCTCACAGAAGTGGGGATTATATAATAACTGACCATTATAATCTTAAGGCAAACGTACAGGCTAAATATAACGGTAATTCCTACGATGCATCATCAGAGTTTGATGACAGGATAAGCCGTTCCATAGCACCATTTAAGCCTAAGGGCGCAAAGTACTTCTCACCTGCTTATCTTACAGGCTACTATGCAGATCTTGCAGACGTACCGGTTGATGTTTATGCGGAGGAAGCAGAGAAATTTGCGGCGGATAACATTTCATCAAATGTTGCCGGTGGCTTCCCGGGCTACTCGGTTTCGGAGAAGGATAAGATATCCGCAGGTCGGAGCCTGATTAACAGAGGTGCCAAAAGATCAAGAAGTGCCATGTGCCCTGTCTGGTTCCTTTCATATAGGAATAAAGACAGAGTCGCATATGCGGTAGTTAACGGTCAGACAGGGAAGATAGCAGCTGATATGCCGATAGACATTATGAAGTTCATACTTGTCGCAGTTGCTCTCGCAGTTCCGATTTTCTTCGTTCTGGAAATGTTTCTTACACTTATACCTGCAACACTGCTAAGTGTCACGGGAATCCTTACACTTGTTGTTATGGGTATATATTCGGCTAATCTTTCTGCTATAGAAAGACAGGATAACCGTATAGAAGATAAGGGACTTAATTCTGTCAGGAAAAGAACCGACCCCACTATAAGTCTTAAGGCGAAGAGGGCAGAGACCAAGAAAAAAGAGGGCGGCATTTTTTCGATAGTTTCAACGGTTTTTATGATCATTGTTATAGCAATTGTGTTCTTTGGCTCGGATTCATTTTCATTTAATATCGTGGGAGTCATAGCTTCACTTATTGCATTCATCGTAGGTATATTTGGTATTACAAATAAAAGTAAATACAAGAATCCTGTTTGCGTGCTGGCTCCTATGGTCGCATCGCTGATATGTGCAGGTGTTTTACTGTTTAAACCTGTAGCGGATTACTGGTATTACGGAGCGGTTATAATCAGCTACTTTGCAATGCTTATCGCACTGCTCGGTGTGCTGGGTGAGTACAATATACTTGCTACGAGGCCACTTCCACAGCTTAGCAGAAAGGGAGGTGATGACCGTGCGCCGGGAAGATAAGAAGGGAGTATATAAAAATAAACTGGTTTTAGTGTTTATCCTTAGTCTCATTCTTACTGTCCTGTTTATACCGATCACATCTTTTGCGGATGATGATACCGCGGACAGTCAGGAACTTTCCATTAAAAATGAATCTACAGGATATGAAGCAGTCATAATAGATGATGCGGGACTTGTTCCCGATACAAATGAAGCATCCCTCTTTGAAGTGATGGAACCCATAACAGAGTATGGAAATATCATGTTTGTCACATCCAAGAGAGGCGGATATTCGACAGATAATCTTGCAAGAAATATCTATAGCTCGAGATATGGAAGAAACAGCGGTGCAATCTTCATCATCGATATGCAGAACAGGAATATATACATCTATACAGATGGCGCGGTAGGCAATGTCCTTACGGTTGCGTACTGTAACACTATTACGGATAATGTATATAAATACGCTAAAAACGGTGATTATGCAGGATGTGCCGAAGAGACCTTCCGGGAGATAAATACGCTTCTGGAGGGTGGCAGGATATCACAGCCGATGAAGCATATAAGTAATGTACTTATAGCTTTCTGCTTATCGCTTCTTGTGGTTTATATCGTTACCAGACAGGCATCCAAGATGAGGTCAGCAGGGAATAATGAGATACTCTCTGCTATAGATACAGGAATTAATATTACGGACAGAAACGCGGTATTTACTCACCAGTCCAGGAAATACAGCCCTCAGAGCAGCGGCTCCTCCGGCGGAGGAGGCGGTGGCGGAGGAGGCGGTGGCGGTGGCCACGGCGGCGGTCACAGCTTCTGATCTTTTTATGGACCGGGCAGAGTGTTACACATGGTTTTATTTAGCAGTTAAAAGTATTAGGGGATTAATGAAATGAGGAGGTTAAAAAGCTATGGGAAGTGTTATTGAAAGACTGACTTATGCGTGCGCAAATGAAAAAGGTATGCTGATGCTCATCAACCTTGATAATTTTCAGATATTTAAATATGTTTACGGAGAGGAACTGTCTCAGGAGCTTATTAAAAATGTATCGAAAGCTCTTGACGACAATACTGCGGATGAAGATATCAAAGGATATGTTGGGGTTGATGAATTTGTGGTGTTCAGCCAGAGTATAGCGGACCGCGTTGCATTTAAAAGACTTTACAGAAATATGAGGAACAAGCTCACTGAATATGTGAAAAAACTTGTGGGCGAGGATATGAGTATAAGCCTTGGAGTGTCAGTTGGAGTTGTTCGTGTTCCGGAGGAAGGAACTGATTATAAAGAGCTGTTCCAAAAGGCTGATATGGCTCTTGAACATGTAAAGCAGACCGGTAATTCAGGATGTGCCTTCTATGGAAATCAGGATCTTGAATCAGATGCAGATGTTGTAGACAAGGTTGCAACCATAAGCCGCGGACTTGATGAAACAAGTATCGAGAACGGAGCTCTCTGGCTTGATTATGAGCATTTTAGTATCATCTACAGATTTGTGAAAAGATATATTCAGACTTACAAAGTGAAGGCTGTAAAGATGCTTCTTACTCTTTATCCTGCCGGGGGCGAAAACATTACTCCGGAAGAAATGGTTGAGATTACAAGGGAGTTTGGAATGGTCATAAACGGCGCGCTTCGTAAGAGTGATGTCATGATGAAGAGCCGTCCGAATCAGTTCTTCATACTGCTTCCTGAAATGGGTGAGGAATACATAGATAAGGCATATAACAGATTTATGAACAGATGGGCTAAGAATCCTTTGGCAAGAAGAGTTCAGATTAAGTGTGAAACAGAAAGCCTATAAATAATGCAATATGTAAAATGATACGAATACTTCCGCGGAGCATTACAGCTAAAGAATACAGGATTATTCTTACCTTGTCTCTGGCGGAAGTATCGTGTTTATATTGCTTTGGAAAAACTTGTGATTGCCGGGTGTGACGGTGATAAATAAACTATTAAATAAGCAGGGAAGAAAAATTGGCAAAGAAAAACTATTACGCGGTTAAGGTTGGAAAAACACCGGGAATATACAGGACGTGGGATGAATGTAAGGAAAATGTTACAGGATATCCGGGAGCGGTCTATAAAGGCTTTGAAAAGCTGGGTGATGCAGAGGCATTTCTTGGGAATTCACAGGAAAAAGTTGTTGAAGAATCCTTGGAAAACAGCCGGCTTGATAATGAAACAGATCAAAGCAGGGAAATGCATGAAGAAATAATCAGTCACATGAAAAAAACAAACCCGGGTTGTGAGGCCATAGCATTCGTGGACGGGAGTTTCGACAGCAGGACCGGCGAATTCGGGTATGGCTGCCTCATTCTTTCGGGTGAGGATTACTATGAGTTTTACGAAAAAAACTTTGACACAGAGCTTAGTTCAATGCATAATGTCGCGGGTGAGATAGAAGGCTCAAAAAAAGCTATGTCATTCTGCGTGGAACACGGTATAAAGAGCCTTGCTCTATGCTATGATTATGCCGGGATTGAAAAATGGTGCACGGGCGAATGGAAGGCTACCAAAGAAGGAACAAAGAAATACCGCAAATACTATCTTGGCATTAAAGACAGAGTGAACGTTACATTTATTAAAATAGAAGGACACTCAGGTGATCCCGGAAATGACAGGGCCGACGAACTGGCAAGGAAATCTCTCGGGAAGTAGCAGGACGTGGTGTATCATATATATATAAATTCAGTACAAGGGAGTAGTAGTATGTACGAAGAATTTAATAATAAAAGTGAAACTAATATTAATAATGAGATGCCTGCGGGCGGAATGAATATGCCGGGGCAGAGCGGGATGAACATGCATGGACAGAGTGGAGTCAATATGCCCGGACAGAGTGGTGGATACTTCGCGCAACCCGCGCGGGCTCCTCAGATGATGAGTGATTTTACAGACGTAAGGAAGAGCTATAATAATTTTGGCTTTGGCCTTTTCTTCTGGACTCTTGCAAGTTATGGACTCGTAATCAGCATTCAGCTCCTGGGACTTAAGTTTTTCCCGGAACTTGCAAAAAGCCTTCTTTTTGAACTTGTGTCGGGCACGATTCCTATGTATGTGGCTGTTATTGTTCTTTATCTTATTATAAAGGGACGTCCTGATAATATAAAACCTGTGGGAGGCATAGATAATGGATGGTTTATCTGCCTTATCATAATGTGTATTACCGTAATGATGGGCGGAAATATAATTTCAAATATTCTTGCTTCTATAATAAAAGCAATAACAGGCTATGAAACGACCAATTCAACCATAGAACTGGTTTCGCGTATGAATCCGTTCTGGATACTTGTTATAGTGGTTATAATCGGTCCTTTCTTTGAGGAACTTGTATTTAGAAAGATGCTCCTTGATAAGCTTAGTGGATATAATGAAAGAATAGCTATACTTGCATCGGGAATTCTTTTCGGACTTTTCCATACTAATTTTTATCAGTTCTTCTATGCTACAGGAATAGGGCTCATCTTTGCCTATGTATATACAAGGACGGGAAAAATCTGGCGTACATGGGTAATGCATATGATAGTAAATACCTTTGGAGGACTTATTCCGGTACTTCTTCTCAAACATGTTGATATGAACAAGCTGCTTGAGATGGCTGACGGACTTACAGCTGCAGGCAGTGAGGCTGAGCAGATGAGTATTATGCAGGATTTCTTCTCGAATCCATGGGTGATCGTTTATTACGGCTTTGTAATGATTGAACTGGCTCTTGCCGTTACGGGACTGATACTGTTTATTATAAATGTAAAGAAGTTCTTTGTGCCACTCAGTGAACCTGTTATGCCAAAAGGAACCGGGTTTAAAAATACCTTCCTTACACTCGGCATGATACTATATATAGTAGGCATAATAATTCTTACTGTATTCCTGACCATAAAAACTGCAACTCCGGCATAACGATGTTGAACACAATAATTTGTTCTTAATGTAAGCAAAGCATTTAAAAAACACAAAATATACAGTTTACATAAATGTTATAATCATATATAATACGTTGAAAGGATGACAATATCTTGGTATATGCTATTGGCAAAAAGAGGATAAAGGTCTGTTTACTTCTGGCCATAAGCATGTTTTTTGCGTGTTTGGGATATTCAGGCGAAGAGTTAGCCGGCGATTATAAACGAACAGGAATCTGCGCCGGAAATGAACCTGATACAAAGATTCTTTTCGATAAAAGAAAAGACTACGAGGACGAAGAACACAAGGCTGAGGCTAATCGAAATACTGCAGCGCTTCTGGTTGAAGAAATTCAGAAGGTCAATCTTGAGATTGAAGAGGTTGCAGGGCTTATTGAAGAAAAGACCGTTGAGATAGAGGAAATCGATAAAGAAGTTCTGGAATTAGAGGAAGAAGAAAAAGACCTTCTTAAGGAGATAGAAGAAGCAAAGAAAGGTGTTTCGTATGTTTTAAAGACAATGTACGAAAACTCCGGCAGCGACGATCTTCTGTCGATACTCTCAAGACCGGATGCTGATTTATATATACTGAATCAGGAAGAGTATGTAAGAGCTGTAAGCGATTATGCTGCAGTTTCCATTGAACGTCTTGACCTGCTTATTCAGGAAAAGGCAAATGAAGCGAATGAGCTTGCGGCGCTTAGGACATCTAAAGAGATAGAACAGGGAGATCTTGAGCAGAAGAAGAAAGATTTGGAAACGGAATTTCAGGAACTTGAAGCCCTCAGAAAAGAAGCTGAAGAAAAGGCTGAAAGTGCGGCTCAGTTTGCAGAACAGTTAAAGGCTGAAGTTATTGCTCTTGAGCAAAAAGAAAGAGAAGCTCTTCTTGCAGCGGGGTTTGAAGTAAACTACAGTGATGTCACCTTTACGGGTGATGGCAGCAATTTCTATTATGAGAGCCCTTATCCTTATAATCAAAGCGAGCTTAAACTCCTTGCCGGTATTATACAGTGTGAGGCGGGAAGTCAGAGCTATCCGGGTATGATAGCAGTCGGAAGTGTGGTCATGAACAGAGTTTTTGATCCGAGATTTGCAAATACCATTGCCGGGGTAGTTTATGCGAAAAATCAGTTTTCACCTGCCGGAAGCGGCAGACTTGCCACAGTTCTGGCAAACGGCCCTGTAGAGCCGTGTTATCAGGCGGCAAAGGATGTACTTGAAGGAAAAAGAAATGTCCCTAACTTCTATTTTAAGTCGGCGTGGTATGCTGAAGAAAGAGGAATTGAGGGAGTGAACATCGGAGGAAATGTATTCCACTAGTGAGGTAATAGGATGGTAACAATTTCTGTAGACGATCAGGTAAATGTTGCAGAAGAAGTGGTCGGCATAATGAAGGAGCTTGACCCAAACGGAACACACACTCCTTTTTCAAGTGTTGACGCGGCTCTTCTTTATGTAAAAGATAATTCACCCGATGTGGCATGGCTTGATATAGAAATGCCGGGTATGTCCGGACTTGAGTTTTCAATGCATATTAAAAAGCTCTCGCCTAAAACCAATATTGTTTTTGTTACAGGACATGAGAAATTTGCATACCAGTCATTCCAGCTTCATGCAAGCGGCTTTATTCTTAAGCCTGTTACTAAAGAAGCGATTGAAAGGGAACTTGAAAATCTCAGAAATCCGGTTGAGATAAAAAAGGACAGTACACTCAGGGTTCAGTGTTTCGGAAACTTTGATGTATATGACGGAAATGGAACTCCGGTAAGATTTAAGAGGAGCAGGAGCAAGGAGGTTTTTGCCTATCTTGTTGACAGACGTGGAGCGCAGTGCTCCGTCGGGGAACTCTGCGCAGTTCTTTTCGAAGACAGAGAAGATGACAGGGCTCTTAAAAAACAACTCCGGGTATTCATATCAAGTCTGAGGGATGACCTTTCAAAAGTCGGAGCAGAGAAGGTTCTCATAAAAGGATGGAACACATACGGAGTTGACTGCACGCTTATAGACTGCGATTACCTTAATTACCTTAAAGGTGATATATATGCTATCAATTCATTTCTTGGTGAGTATATGAGTCAGTACTCATGGGCGGAGATGACTATGGGTGAGCTCATAATGAAACCTGACCTATTTGGGGATGAATAATAAATGGTGCTTATAAATGGAAGACAGATTTGATTTCAGGGCAATCAGAACCCTGCCCGTAACTATATGCGTTCTGCTTATTAATTCGATATTCGGAGTGGTTTATGTCGCTCTAACCATAAGTATAAAAGGATTTGATCTGGATGACGCGATAATCGGCTTTCCCGGTGGCATGGCTCTCACTTTTGAGATGATTGAATATATAATTATTGTGACGATCACTCAGTGTATATACAGAATCATAGACCAGAACAAAAACTTCGGGATTTCCTTCAATATGTTCCTGTCGTTCATACTCAGCGAACTGGCATACAGACTTCTGAAAGGTATCCTGTCTGACACAAGTGCAACATGGGCGTTTGTTGTATTTACGGTTATCAAGGTGATCACACAGATGGGAGTTGTCCTTGGGGTATTCTTTATGCTAAGGGGGCTTGCAGAACTAAATGCCAAGATAGATAAGGTGAAACTTGCTGAAGCTATAAAGAAGATATCTGCTGTTTGGGTTGTTTCAGGGGGGCTTATTCTTATACTAAAACTGTTTATTATGCCGACTTTGTCAGTCGCCGAGGGAGGAATCTATTTTGTTGCCAGAATAGTTGCATGGCTCATTGTAGCTTTTTACTTCGCTTCATTTTTTATAGTATTTAAGAGATGTAAAATGGCATGCTTCGAGTATTACCTATACAAATACAACCGCAGTATCCGTTATTAGAAGGCAGGGAGAGATATGATTCAGAGTATATACGGCGGTTCAGATATTTTTTTGAAAATAGCTAATTTAATAATTGTATTTGTCTCGACGCTTCTCTCTGCTGTACTTCTTCTTGTATCTGTACAGTCTAAAGGTCATTCGAGAAGGATGGGGTGGTTTATATCTGCAATATCCATACTGATCGGAGGTCTTTCTTTTCAGATAGAAGGAGAGCTTAACGTAGGCGTGGATGGCAATGTATATATAGTTTCAGCTGAAATCATGTATGCTCTTGTCGGACCTCTCTTTTCCCTTTATTTCATTGAAACAGAGAGGGATGAAGGACAGGAATGGGACGGGTATTTCTGGGCAACATTCCAGACGCTTATAGCCGTGCTTATAATGCTGTGGGCTATATACGGAGAAAACCAATTTGCTCTTAATCTTGCATTCCTTATACAGTATGTTATAGCAATGGGAATGCTGCTCGTATCTTCAAAGAGCATAAAAGCGAGTGTGGGATTCATACTCGGAACGGGATTTCCTATTATCGCAGCTATAATAGGCATGGCAAATACAGGAATCAGATTTATAGGATTTGGAATACTGATGATGCTTCTCGTCGTATTCTTTGGCTATCAGATAGATACAGAAAGAGAGCTTCTTAATAAAAAAGCTGAGCTTTCTGAGAATAAAGTATCACTCCTTATGGAGCAGATACATCCGCACTTTATATATAACGCGCTTCAGCAGATTGCACTTCTCTGTGACGAAGAGCCTGAATCGGTAAAACCGGCGATATTCAGTTTTTCCGGATTCCTTAGAAAAAACTTCGAGGCGCTTACCAATGAAAGCATGATTCCTTTCATGGAGGAGATGACTCATGTAGATACTTACATAGAGCTTGCGGATATACTTCCATCCAGAACATTTACAGTGACAAAGGATCTTAAGGTAACGGATTTCAGTCTTCCGGCACTTGTTGTACAGCCCCTTGTCGAAAATGCAATTCAGTACGGAGTTGGAATGAGTACTGAGGGTGATGAGATACTTATCGAAACAAAGGAAGAGGGCGGATACATTATTATCCGTGTTGTGGATGACGGAAGAGGCAAACAGACTGAAATCTCAACGCAGAGAAAGCATAAGAGCGTAGGAACCAAGAATGTAAAGACCAGACTTAAGATACTATGTGACGGCGAGCTTTCCATTAACAAAACTGAAAAGGGTACGGAATCTGTTATAAGAATTCCGTCGGATAAGGCGAGAGTAAGTGGTGAAGATGCCGCGAAGAAGCCTGCAAAATAAGGATTTTTGAAAGAAATAAAGATTTTTAAAATATTTTTTCTATTTGTTGCTCTTTTGTTGCGACTATGTTGCTATAATCAAGCCATAAATTACAGTGACAGTCACAAAGGTCAAAAAAAGAAAACATTATTTATCCAGGGAGGATGGGATTATGAAAAACAAATTAATGGAAATGATCATTAACATTTCAAATGACAAGAAGAAGGTTACAGCACTTAAGACCGGGGCAGTTCTTTCAACGGCAGCTGCAGCAGCGCTTTCAACAAGTGTTACAGCATTTGCGGCAGGTCCGGATCTTTCGAAGGTTGTAGAACCTATCGTAGATCTTATTAATGCAATTATAAATCCAACACTTGCAATCGTAGGAGCTCTTGGTGTTCTTTATTGTATATTCCTTGCAGTTAAATATGCAAAGGCTGAGGAGCCACAGGAGAGAGAAAAACGTAAGCAGGCACTTAAGACAGCTATCATCGGATATCTTCTTATATTTATCCTTATCGTAGCGCTTAAGCTTTCAATCGGACCTCTTACAGATTGGATGAACAGTTCTGTTACAGGTGCAGATCAGCAGATCGAGCTTAACACAGCAGGTGAGAAATAAGAAAAGTTTTAACGGGGATCTTCCCCGTTAGAACTGTTTTAAAAAGTGACGTCACAAATTATTATTTTAACCGGATTTAACCCGAGAGGAGAAGTTTATGAGTACTAAACACAAGGTACTGGTAAATATTACCGTTTTAATACTTATAGCGGGTATAGTGGGCTTTGTAGCAAAAACATTCTTCATTCCGGCAAGTAAACTTACAGACACCTTAAAAGGAAACATTACTGTCGACTGGGGTGTACTGCTGGATTGGCAGACATGGGCAATAGGTGCGATTGCTGCATTTCTTGTTGCACTTTTATACCTTCTGTCCGGAAACAATATGGATATGCTCGTATTTGGAAACGGAAAAGGACTTCTTGGGAGCAAAGGTAAGGTTGATGTTGTTCAGGGCTCACTTGAGAACAGCAGATTTCTTACAGATCAGGAAAGAGATAAGTACTTTCCACAGCATTCGTATAAAGAGCTTAACAATGTTAAGAAAGATGGAATTCCTGTAAGAGCCGTTCTTGATAAGAAGAAAAACCTTCAGGTTAATTTCCTGCCGGGTGCACATTCACTTATCATCGGTGCTACCGGTTCAGGTAAAACAACGACATTTATCAATCCTATGATACAGCTTCTTGCATCTACAGCAGCAGGAAGTTCAATGATCATGACTGACCCTAAGGGTGAGCTTTTTGATCTCCACTCCAAGTATCTGGAGTCAAGAGGTTATAAGGTTCTTCTGCTTGATCTTCGTGATACCTATTCATCCTCAAGATGGAATCCTCTTGATGGAATCTGGGATCAGTATCAGGAATATGTAGAAGCAGGAAAAGGGCTTAAGCTTCATAAGGACAACATGTCCGACTATCCGGATTTAGAGAGGATGGACGGTGAGGCTGAACCGGGAAGCGCGTGGGCAGAGTGGCGAGGCAAGGCTTATGCGGATCTTACCCACTGCCAGGATGATGTTTCAGTTACAAGACAAAGATTTTATGATGAAATGTATGAGGACTTAAATGACCTTATATCGGTTATCTGTCCTATAGAAAATGAAAAGGATCCTGTTTGGGAGAAAGGTGCACGTTCAATCATCATGTCAACCTGTCTCGCAATGCTTGAGGATTCAGAAGATGAACGACTTGGCATGACCAGAGAAAAGTTTAACTTCTTCAATATTAACAAAGCACTTACAAACTCAGAAGATGAGTTTGCAACACTTAAAGAGTATTTTGAAGGAAGAAGCAAACTCTCACAGGCATATACACTTTCAAGACAGGTTATGTCTGCAGCAGATACAACACTTTCTTCATATATGTCAATTACATTTGATAAGCTTAATATGTTTAACGACCGAGGACTTTGCGGTCTTACATCAGCGACGGATGTTCAGGCTGAAAAGTTTGCTGATCAGCCTACAGCACTCTTTATGAAGATACCTGATGAAAAAGACACAAGACACGGACTTGCAGCCGTATTCATCCTTTGTATGTACAAATCACTTATCAAAGTTGCTTCAGCAAGAGAGGACCTCTCACTTCCTAGAAATGTATATTTCATTCTCGATGAGTTTGGTAACATGCCTAAGATTGAGAAGTTCGATAAGATGATCACGGTTGGACGTTCAAGAAAGATATGGTTCAACATGGTTGTTCAGTCCTATTCACAGCTTAACAACGTTTATGGTGAGAAGGTTGCTGATATCGTTAAATCCAACTGTGGTATGAAGATGTTCATCGGTTCCAATGATATCGGTACCTGCGAAGAGTTCTCCAAGCTTTGCGGTAACATGACAGTTCGTACAACATCAACATCTTCATCAATAGGCTCAAAGGCAGGCGAGATGAATCTTTCATCTCAGACGCAGGTTAGACCTCTTATCTATCCTTCAGAGCTGCAGATGCTTAATAATAAGGAAAGTACAGGTAACGCTATAATCGTTACATTTGGTAACTACCCTCTTAAGACCAAATATACGCCAAGCTACCTTTGTCCATATTATAAGATGGGACGTATGAATATGGATGAACTCAGAAGCCACATGTTCAGAGCGGATGATGTTTATTACGATCTTGATACCAGAAATGAAATAGTTCTTGGCAAGAGCGGGGATGAAGCGGAAGAAGAGAGCGCATAGGCTTATCGATTTTTGGAGTGAATAATGAGAAAACTCATACTTACATTTTTAATTATACTGTTTGCTGTTATTACACCTGTTGCATTTGGTTTTTATTCCTATGCCGAAGGCGAGGAAGAAACAACCGAGGAAGATGATAACATTGATTATACAGGTGAACTGGATATCATAACCGGAAATCCAAAATCAGAAGATGGGGATGATGCTGCGACTGCTGAAACGGTTGTCCTCAGCAGTGGCGCGGTTTATGACAGAAAAACAGATATGTATTCATATAAGACAGTGGGTGGATCTCTTAATTGTTCTGTTGCAGATGGAATGATAGTCACAGATGAAGTCAGACTCTCCGTTACAGGTGAGTTTAATATGTCGGTTTACAGGAATGGTAATAAGCTTGAAAGTATTCCCAGCACAGTAACTCAGGCAGGAACTTATGTTTTCATAACATGGACGGATAATGCAGAAGTACAGCTTCTTACCTTCCAAATAATAAATGAGGTTACCGGAGAACTGACTCAGTATATAATGCCTGAAGGCTTCAGTACAACAAGAATACTTCGTGACGGAACAGATGTCAGAAATACATATGGCTCTGTGGATTTAAAAGAAGAGGGCTACTATGAAATAACCTACCGTTGTTCTGCAAATCAAAAGGAGTACAAATTATCAATGCTCATCGATCACACTCCACCGGAAGTGGTATTCGAAGGTGTTGATGAAAAAGGAAGAGCTAAAGGACCGGTTACTATAACAGGTCTTGAAGAAGATGATGTTGTATATGTATATTTTAATGATGAAGAAGGCAAAGTTGAAAAAAGTGATGTTTTAAAAGAAAGTGGTAAATATAGAGTGGTTGTGGCTGATAAGGCTGGCAATTATATTGAGAAAAGCTTTAAGATAATGATATATCTCAATGTGAAATCAGTAGTTCTGATAGCTGCAATATTTGCTATACTGATAGGTCTTGCTATTGCGCTTTACATTACCAGAAAGAGACTAAGAGTAAGATAACAATTCCGAGGTGTTTTAGTTTGCACCGGAGGTGGATATATGTTTGATGGATTATTAGATGCAATTAAATCATGGTTTATATCGCTTCTCGAGAATACGGTATACAGACTTATCTATTATGTTGAGATTGCAGTCCTTTGGGTTGTTTCTGTCGTTGAAGATATGATGGAGATATTTACCGGGGAACAGCCTGTAAGCTATAATAATGAGGATACAGTACTCATAAATGTATTCTTCAACCATAAGGCTGTTCGAGGCATTTACGGTGCGATGGCAATGATAGGTATTGTCTTTGCATTTGTATTCGCGATAGTTGCTGTCATAAGAAAAATCTTGGATCTTAGAGATAAGCAGCAGGGCGTTACGATGGGAACTATACTTGGTAATCTTCTTAGAAGTATCCTTATCATAGCTTCTATGAACTTTATAATGCTTATATCAATTGAAGCAACCAACATACTTGTTCAGCAGGTGAGCTATGCTGTACAAAATGGTGAGGGGCTGGCCGCCGGCGGGGCCCACCATGAATTCACGGATGAAGAATACGCTGCTATGGGACGAATTATAAATACAATAGGTAATTATTCCATTAATCCGTCCTATAGATCGAGATATAATATTAATGCCTGTTACAATGATATTCGAGCGGATTTGCAATACATGGGTAATCAGGGGGTGTTCAATTTCCACTACGTAACTATTGATGATAGTACTAAGAAAGTTATCCCGACGTGGCAAAGTCTTATGGAGGAACTGGCCCGGGCCTATGATTATACAAGTGAAGTGGCGCTTGATTCGTATGATGACGGACTTACGAATGCCATGCTTGATTGCATGGAACTGCTTAAAGCTAACCCTAATATGAAGGTTCTGGATCATTACGATAGACAGGAAGTGACGGCAAGTGATTCATCGGTTCCTATGGACAGAGTGCTTTTCCTTTGCGGAACCATGGGTTCTATAGGTGATTTTGCTGCAGCGCGTAATCCTGCATATAATAAGAATCCGAGCTTCTTTGATAATGTAAGACTTCCATTCTATACGGGTGAAAGTGATATATATGATTTTGATGAAGTTAGAAGAGTATTCTATGTTGATCCTCTCAACATGAATTATGTGCTTGTATATTTTGCGGCGATTGCAATTCTTAAAGAGATGATAGTTGTTATCGTTACATGTTCGGTAAGAATATTCAACCTGCTTGCACTTTATCTGGCGTCACCACTAGTTATAGCTCCTATGCCGCTTGATGATGGAGGGAAACTTAAACAGTGGATAACGGCATTTGTAGTTCAGCTTCTTACTATTGTCGGTATGGTGCTTTCGATAAGGCTTTATCTTATGTTCCTGCCTATCATTTGGAGTCCTGATTTAAAGGTAGGAAGCGGATTTGGAGGAGTAATCCTTACACTGGCCATGAAGATGCTTATAATGTATGGAGCCATTCATGGCGTTAACAGAGTAAATGGTATCTTTACCGGTATCCTTGCAGACAGTGCCGGATATCAGGCTATATCAGCCGGTAACATGAGAGATACGGTTGAAAACAGTTCAGTTGGTCAGAAGCTTTCAGGAATGAGCGCGGGTGCTATGACTGAAAAGGTTGGCGGACAGGTTGGTAAGCTTGGTTCGTTTGTAGCAGGTAAGACAGGACTTGGTAAGGTTACTGATGCACTTGGTTGGACAAAGGATGCCAGCAAGAACTATGGACAGAAGAGCCCTGAAAAGCAGGCAGCTCAGGCTCAGACAAAAGAACGTGAGAGACAGAGGAGTATGAAAGCTCTTCAGGCCGACTATGATTACGCAAGTAAAAATGGTACTCATATAGGTGGTAAAGCGCTTAAAAAGGGTGAACTTGACAAGATGGGCAAAACCCTTAAGTACATGGGCGATGGCAAGTCCATGAAGGAAGCAAAGAGTCTTGCCAGTGTAGATATGAAGCAGGATAAGCTTGACCTCAAGGCTGAAGCAGGTAGAGAAGCTAAGATGCTTAAGAATCCTCCTCCTTCACAGAAGGAACAGGTATAGAAACACTTCGTTAAAGATCTTTATTAGAGAGTAAAACATGAGATTAATACCAGGTAAAACAAAAGTTAAGATAGAGCTATTCAAGGGTATAACTCTTCCGGATGTATTTGTAGGGGTTATTGGGCTTGGACTTGTTGCACTTTGCTCAATTTCCTCACTTCCGGGCAGATGGATATTTGCCGGAGTAGTTGCAGCCATCTTTGTCTTTCTTCTTTTTCGTTTGGAAGATGAACCGATGTATGTTTTGGCCTGGTATATGCTCAAATATAATGCTTACCCAAGACGATTTGTCAGATTATTTAATGATGAAGCTCTCGTCGCAAGCTCAACGGGAACGAGACAGGAAATCATAGATGCATTTTTTGAAGATGAAGAAACCAACACCTTAGAAGAAAATGCCGTTTCGACTTCCGAAGATACTGCGGAAGATGAGGGAGTCGACGCCATGGCGGATGAGAAAACTGACGCTATGGATGATGAGTCTCTTCTGGATGAAAGAGAAAAGAAGAGACAGCTCAAATTGCTGATAAAAGAAGAAAATAAGATTCTTAAGAGCAAGACTGCCACTGAAGAAGAAAAGAATGCCGTATGGCAGGCAAGGGCAGACAGATCAGCAGCAAAGAAAAAGGAAAAAGGTGAGGCGAAAGATTCATCATCGCATTATGAAGAAGTAAATGACATTATGCCATTTACCGGAATCTCTGACGGATTCATTGAATATGGAGGAGAATACTACGGAGCGGTCATCGAGATTGATCCGATTGAATTCAGATTCTTCTCTGAACATAGAAGGAATAATTCGATTGAAAATTGCTTCGGTAAAGTTCTTAGGGGCCTTACCGGAGATTTTGGCGCTAATATAGTAAAGGTTCAAAGACCTATAATATATGACTCATACAGGGATGCAGAATACGAAAAGCTGAATCAGCTTAAGAAGTCATATGAAAGCGGTCTTCTTACTGAAGAAGAATTACAGGCGAGAGTGGAGATCCAGTATGACAGGATCAATTCTGTTATAGAACTTTGTGAGGATAATAAAGTAATAGAACCATTCTACTATCTGGTTCTTTTTGAGAAAGACAGAGACAGACTTGATACTGTAATGAGGCAGGCTGTTATTTCTCTTGAGCAGGCAGAACTTGTTGTAAGAAGACTTGGAACAAGAGAACTTGCGCTTTTCCTTAAATACACAAATTCTCTGGATTTTGATGAGAAGGAACTGGACAATATAGAGCCTGAACAGTGGGCAACGTGGGCAATGCCGGAAACTCTTAAATTCTCTATGAGAAAAGTGGAGGTTAACGGAATTATTACCCACAATTTGAGAGTTATATCATTCCCGGCTATAGTCGGTGATTCATGGCTTGCAGGTGTTATGTCCTTCCCGAGTACCAAGGTTATGGTTAAAATATCACCTATGGACAGGGAGAAGGCTATCCGTGCCATCGACCGTTCGCTTTCAGAACTCCGTGGTCAGTACATGACAACCAGCATAGATTCTAAAATGCTGGAACTCGAAGAACATATAGCAACACTTTCGTCGCTTCTTGTTACTCTTCAGAGAGATAATGAGATGCTTATGTCGGTAAATGTTTATGTTACTGCATATGACGGACTTCTTACCAGCAGGGATCCGCTTCTTAATGAGGATTTTGATACGCTCATGCCATATGTTTCTGATATGAAGAAGACACTTAAGAGAAGCTGGAATGAAGCGGGACTTACCCTTTCGGGAATGGATTTCCTTCAGCTTCAGGCATTTATTGGCTCACAGGTTTCCAATTATGACCCTATGATCAAGGAGTCAAGAGGAATACCGACTAATACGATAGCGGCTATGTTCCCGTGGATATACGCTCATATATCAGATGTAGGCGGTATCAATCTCGGAACTGCTGACGGGGTTCCTGTATTTATAGACTTCTTTAAGAGAAATGAAGAGCGAGTTAACTCTAATATGGTTATCGTAGGTAAGTCCGGTTCCGGTAAATCTTACGCTACAAAATCGCTCCTAACAAATCTTGCATCTGAAGACACGAAAGTGTTTATCTTAGACCCGGAGAATGAGTATTCGGAACTTGCTCATACTCTTCATGGTAAGATTATAAATGTAGGTAATGCAAAGTATGGAAGACTTAATCCTTTCCACATAATAACTGCACTTGATGACGATGAAGCAGGTGAAGAAGGCGGCGGACCGGGTGGAAGCTTTGCAACCCATCTTCAGTTCCTTGAGGAGTTCTTCAAGCAGATACTTCCTGATATAGACAGGGATGCTCTTGAGTATCTCAATTCCCTTGTTGAGAGAATGTATCTGAATTATGGTATCACTCCTGATACAGACCTTTCAGGTTATCAGGCAGATGATTACCCGATATTCGATGATCTTTATGACATCATCCTTCAGGAATTTGAAAGGACCAATAATGAATACTTAAGACAGCTTCTTCGTTCACTTGTAAACTACATTGCTAAGTTTGCAACCGGCGGACGAAATGCGAATATCTGGAATGGACCATCTACAATTACTACAGATGAGAACTTCTCAGTATTTAACTTCCAGTCTATGCTTGCCAACAGGAATACAACCATAGCAAATGCACAGATGCTTCTTGTTCTTAAGTATATAGATAATGAAATCATAAAGAACAGGGACTACAACCTGAAATACGGCCTTAAACGTAAGGTTGTAGTTGTAATCGATGAGGCACATGTTTTCATTGATACAAAATTCCCTGTAGCACTTGACTTCATGTTCCAGCTTGCAAAACGTATACGTAAGTATAATGGTATGCAGATTGTTATTACACAGAACATAAAAGACTTTGTAGGCAGTGAAGAGATAGCGCGTAAGTCAACAGCTATTATCAATGCCTGCCAATACAGCTTCGTATTTGGACTTGCTCCAAATGATATGGATGACCTTTGCAAGCTTTATGAAAAGGCCGGAGGAATCAATGAAAGTGAGCAGGAGGATATCCTGGGTGCTAAAAGGGGACAGGCATTCGTAATAATGAGCCCTACATCGAGATCCTCGTTTGGTATCGAAGTACCGGAGTCTTTCGTTGATATGTTTGAAAATCCGAACTTTGAAAGTAATTACTTCTATGGTGAGGATGGTGCAGAAGTCTGGGAAGACTTTGTGGCAGAAAGCAGAGAAGCTCATGACAAAAGTTATGATGAACGCAAGCGAATTGAAACTGAAGATAAGATTACCATAGATAGAACAGGTACACTTACATTCAGTGAGATAACAGAAGAAGAGGCTGAACAGGTTAAAGCCGAAAGAATGCCTGCTGAAAGCGCAGTTGATAAGATGATTGCTGCGGAGGAAGCTGTTAATCGTAAAGAATATGAGATGGCTGTAGGAAGGTTCGGTGGTATAAATCTTACCGAAACTACTGAAGATATTGGCACTTCAGGTCTTACCTTCAGTGAGATTGATGAGACGGATGCTGACTTCAGCAAGTCAGGCGGCTCAGGTCTTACCTTCAGTGAGATATCGGAAGATGAATATAATAACGATGACGACTTCGAACTTTCATATCCTGACGAAGATTCTCATTACAGAACTGAGAAAAAGAAACGTTCAACAGGTTCTAGGGTAAGAGAAGATGAAGAGACTATGAGGGTAGCTGCTCAGGCTATGCCGGTAAGAGGTAAGGAGACCTTTTCAGAAAGCTACCTTAAGTCTACACTTGAAGAGTTTAAGAAGTCTATCCGAGAGGAAATGGAACGTGAGCTTGCAGAAAAGGTTAAGTGGATGACACTTGGTGCAGGTCTTGCGATGAATAATATGGAGGGACAAAAAACTGCACCTCCTTATGGTTCACCTGATCTTACTCTTAATAGAGAGGCATTTCCGGAGAGATATTCTGATGACGAAAATGAGGAAGAGAGCTTCTTTGTTGGTGATGATTCAGAAGAAGATGAGGAAGAAAGCTTCTTCGCTGGTGATGAGTCAGAAGATGAATATGACGAAGATGAAGAAGAAAGCTTCTTCGTTGGTGATGAGTCAGAAGATGAATATGACGAAGATGAGGAAGAAAGCTTCTTCGTTGGTGATGAGTCAGAAGATGAATATGACGAAGATGAGGAAGAAAGCTTCTTCGTTGGTGATGAGTCAGAAGATGAATATGACGAAGATGAAGAAGAAAGCTTCTTCAATGATGATTTAGATGAGGAAGAAGATATGCGTGATTCAGAATATATAAATGATGAAGAACTTGATGAATCATACGATTATGATTCCGAATCTGATGATGAAAGAATTGAGGATGAAGGTTACTCGTCAGATGATGATTCAGATTATGATTCAGACAGCGATGAAGAAGATGATTCAGACGACTACGAATATGATTCGGACGACGAAGATGAGGAATACTCGTCAGATGATGATTCAGACGACTACGAATATGATTCAGACGATGAAGATGAAGATTACTCTCTTGATGATGATGACGAAGAAGAAGACTATGCATTAAATGATGACGACGATGAAGAATACGACGATGATGATGACATGGACTTCGATGACGACGACATGGACAGCCTGTTCGATGACGGTGAAGAATATGAACCTGCACCGTTCCTGTTCTCAGAGCTTTTAGCTGAGGCTGCAGAGGAGTACGCTTCCATGGATCTTGATGAAAGAATGGAAGAATCAGGTGAACTTGTTATGGAGATTACTCTTGAAGAATTAGTAGATTATATTAAGAAACAGCGTAAGAAGAAATAATACGGAGGAAATTGGATGGACGTTAAGCTCATTTCAAGAGGAAATGAGGGCGAACTTTTACTCTCCGGCGATCTTGATACAAAGACAGCCAGAGATGCGGATGCACTCTTTTCCCAGATGGCAGACAGATTTAAGAATATCATCCTGAATATGAATGATCTTGAGTACGTTTCGAGTGCGGGACTCAGATGTATTAGAAATCTTTATATTAAACTTAATCAGAAAGACGGTAAGTTACTTCTTACCGGTGTTAATGAAAATGTCATGGAAGTTTTTGAAATGACAGGGCTTGCAGGTCTTTTAAATATTCGTTAGGGCTTGTTGCGCTTTTGTTACTACACTGCTGATATAATCTCACTAATACTAGTGGTAGTTTAATTCAGTAGGTAAAAAAGAGGAATGTCTATGAGGAAGAATAAACTAATAATTAAAGCAGTAGCGACGCTTACGGCGATCTCCTTTGCATTTACATATCTTCCTGCTATGTCGGGGACATATGATGCAAGTAGTGTATATGCTGCTACAGCCACGGACAGTACCGGAAGTGGAGACACCACAGGTGGTAATACTACAGGCGGTGCTATTTCGGGTGGTGATCTGAGCGGTAATGATGCAGATGACAGCTATGTATATGAAAAACCATACAGTATAGCTGAGACAGGAGCCAAGCCTGCATTTACAGCATATAGCAATATGGAGGATTGGAAGGGAAGAGAATCCTTCGATGCTCCTGAAAATACGTATGCACTTCAGTGTGCTACCGGCGCCAGCGCAGGTGATACTGTGCTTTACTTTGCTATAAAGTATAAAGATAGTAGTGGAGTAGTGAGAACACAGTATGTATTCCCTCATGTCGACGGTGCTGCCAGAAGCCGCGCATTACTTGAACATTATGGTGATAAAGACAAAATAAATACTACTTATGGTTCGAAGATAGCGAAGGAACTAGGCTATCAGGAAGGAACAGTTGAGGAGGCGGCGCCTCTTGCCGCATGGACTATTCAAGATTTTATCTTTGAGGCAGAAGCTGATATCAGTACGGTTCTTCGTATAAATGTTTATGTTGAGAGAGGACAGTGGACTGCACAGGGAATTAATTTATATAGTGTTACAAAATATACCGGATACGAGGAATATGGTCTTATTTCCGGTCAGAAGTTTCTTGATTATGAAGGGACGCTTATAGCGGATGTTAAGGCTAAAAACGCCGGATCACAGCTATATTTCCAGACCAGCGGATCGGATACTGTGCATTCTGTTGGCGGTACTTTTAAGACCGCAGTTCTTACAAATTATCCGGCAGGATCAAGAACCGAAAAGAAACTCACTGATGATGATTCTATGTATTCACTTAGAGTGGATTTTGCCGATGTGGCCGGTGGCGGCCTTGAGTGTTTTCTTAATCCTAAGGCAAAAACCATAGGCGAGAGCGGTATTTATGAGCAGATGGCGATGGAACTCCAGTATAAGGATACAAATGGATGGACCAGAAAAGTTACACTGCCTATACTTATAAACAGTTATGCCATGACAAAGCGTAATCTTAAGGATAGTATTACACTCGGTTTCGCACAGAGAGGTGATACCGTTGCATTCCAAGGTTATCTCCCGGGATTTAGTTCGATAATCGGTAATCCTATAGTTTATGCAGGAGATTCAGCAAGGTCTCAGATTAAGGACAAGGGTGGAATCGAGATTCCATCAAGTACCGTATCTAATTATCTAAAAAAGTGGGGACTCATTTCCGATAAGTACGCTTCAGATGATTTTGGTTTATCCGGAGTTTCTATATATAAGGGTGGATGTATGCCTTATATCCTTGATGGTACTGACAGTAATGGGGCATCAGTCAAGGGGGCTACAGTTGATTTTGTTTTCCAAAACAAATATCCTTTGCAGTATTATACAATTACTGCGGATACGGGAGCGCAGGTAAAATCAGGCGGAAATATCTCGCTTGTTTTCTCAAAATACATAGAGGGAAATCCTATAGTTGCATCTGGTAACGGCGAGAATAAATTCCTTGTTACTCTTAGGACAAGTGAAAATGATCTTGCGGCTACTAACTCTGATGTAAAAGTTATGTTCTATTATACGAATAATGATGGAACTAATATGAAAACTCGAGAATATCGTGTTCTTACGGCTGCAAGCGAATATTTAGGTAGTTGGCCTACTGAAAGTGGTGGCAATTATATAGAAGAGTCAGGATTTGTTAAGAAGGGCTCGATTTCATTCCTTGTGGATGCAGATGATGTAAGTGAGTTCACAGGAATGGAGGTATCTATTGATGGTAAGGATGAATGGGTTATTGAGAATATGACCATTTCCTTCATCGAAAGCTATGGTAAAAGAAAATCATATGTTACACCTGTGGAGACAGGTGGGGCTAAATCGAATTTCTGGATTGACAGATCGGCGATTTCTGCTGAAATCTTCAATCTTAAGACAGTAAAAGCAACTGTTTATGATGAAAACGGAAATGCACTTGATTCAAGCGGTACAGGTATCAGAGAACAGGTATTTGATGATCAGAATAATCCTGTATATGATGAAGCAGGAAATCCTGTTTATGTTCAGAAGGTTTCTGATAACAGTAGTTTCTCAAGGCAATTACTTCAGGGTGACAGATCATATACATTTGTATTTGATTCAAAGTCCATAGTTGATATAAGAGAAAAAGACTGGTCATCAGTCAGATACTCTATGACGCATGATGAGACAGGTGTTAACTGGGGGTTCTTTAAAACAAGAAAGTCATATGATGTAGCAGTGGATGTTGCTGCTGATTCTGATTATGATACAGGTAATGGTGATTCTGGATCTAAGAACCATTTCTATTTCCAGCTACTTTTCAAGAATGGAAACAGTGCATATGTACTTGCTAACCAGCAGCTTACAGGTGATGGATTCAGATCCAATCATATAGAGACATTTACGATTTCAACTAATCGTGATTATGGCGAGCTTACAGGTATACACATTATACCGGAGGATGTTGATGATTCGTCAGATCCGTTTGATAAGCTTAATATAGCCAAGGTAACTGTTTCGGAACAAACTAATGGTGGTAGTTATCTATCATATATAGTTGATAATGTTGGATGGATCGAGATAGACTACGTTGATTCTGGTGAGCAGGGTTCTACGAGAGGTCAGAGATCAAGGCTTGAGAATCAGCTTACCAAGGACTATCCGGTTGCGTATAAAGAAAGGTCGGTAAAGCTTCTTTGTGAGATATCATGTATGCCTTACGTAGGAGAATATGATCCTATGATTGCTTCTGTAACAGCAAATGTCCATTATATAGAGGCTTCTACAGGAAAGATACGTGAAAAATCTTTCGATGTTGTACAGCAGATTGCAAAGTATATAGACTCAACGGCGGAAAGTGTTGAGACAGAAACGGATCCGAAGAGGCAGGTAGTCGCGGCAGATGGACTTGGAACCATATCTGATGACAGATATATGTTCAGGGCAAATCATACAGACAGATTCTGCTTCCCGGCTATATCAGATTTAAAGAGTATCGTGGATATGGAATTCACGGTTCAAACAAAGCTTAACAAGCCTTGCTATTGGAATATAGGCAACATAAGTATTGCTCAGGTACTTGAGGATGGTCAGGTACAGCTCAATGCTAATGATGAGTACTATAGAAATATGACCATAAGGTCACTTTGTACAAGTACAAACAAAGAAACAATAACAAACTTTATACCTGCTCTTATACCAACACCTATTGAGGCGATAGAGTTTACAAAGAATGAACTTGTATGGACTTCTGATGAATGGGCAACTCCTGTATCAAGAATTCCTGATTCAGCTGACGATACAGTAAATGTGTTCTTATATCCTACATCTAAAGCTGAAAATAAAACTAATGCAAGTGTAGATATAGGGTTTAAGTATTTCATACCATTCTCACAGTATCTGCAGACTAGTCAGAAAGGTCTTACAAAGACTACTGATGGAAGAGGAAATACAGTTTATTATGTTAAAGGTCTTAAGGTTCCGAATTTTGTAAGTGCAAGTGAACTTAAGATAAAATGTGTAAGTACCACGATGGCATTTGATTATGCAGTTGTTGAGCATGTCAGAGGTAGTACAGTTGTAGATAGATATTCATATAACTTCTTAAAGAGCAGCGCGACGTTGGGGGCTACAGCAAAGCCAACAAGTACAGATTTAGGTACAGATTATAAGGAAGAAACTCTTGCTATTAGCTTCGGTTCAGGTACAGCTGATCAAGGACTTGTAGCTGAAGGAAGAGATGTTGCTGTTGCATTCAGTTATAAATCAACTATTGATGATGGTACACAGGAATATATGTCTCCATATGTTTATCTGACGGATCAGAATATTAATTCTATCAGAGAAGGTACGTTTGCTGAGATAAAATATGATGTTCCATACGTCAAAGAAATAACCGGATATAGTATAGCAGGCTATGGCGAACTGGAAGCTACTGTTAATGCAGCCGCGGCACAGGTTTACTCGGTTAAACCTCAGGATAAGAAGATAAATGAAACTACAGGTCAGCTGGAAACATTGTCACGAAGCAGATACAGCTATTCAGCATTCTCCGGTTCATTTGCAATAACCGATAAGACTACGAGGCATGAAAGAACTAAGACAACACCTTATGAGACGGGAAGTGTGACACCGGTTACACTTACACTTAAGACAGGAGAGGTTTCCAAGTCACTTGGTGATAATACAAAGCTTGCTGTAAGAATGATATTTAAGTATCGTGATGCTCTTGGAGCAACAAGTGCGGTAAGATTTGAAGATATTTCGCCTTATATTCAGGAAGATGAGCCGGAATTCAAGTCAAACAGTGAACATACAATTAAACTCTTCCTGCCGAACATGAGCAGTAATCTGACAATTTCATCGATAGATGTATTGCCATACAATAAGTCAATAGAGACAGGAGAAGAAACTGAATCCGATGCAGATGTTGAAGTAGTTCAGGCTACAGATACAGAAGTTGTAGATGCGGTTCTCAGTACAGAGGATGTATCTGATGACATTATTAATAACAGAGATGCAAGTATTGTAATAGAATCACTTAATCTTGACCTTGCATTCGGTGAGAAGCAAATACCTAGATCTGATGTTAACCAGACATTCCTTGGCCTTGAAAATGGCGGAACTATACGTCTCAGCAAGATTACACTTATACTTAATGCAGCAAAGAATGATGAAGAGATGACTCCTATAAAGGATGGTCTTGGAAGATTCACTGCAGACAGTGGCGATGTGCTTTATGTTAAAACACTTGTAACCAATTCAGACGGTTATACGGTAAAGGCATATCAGATGATCGGTAATACAGAGACCGGAGAGAAACTGCCTGATGACTCGATAGTATTCAGTGAGAAGGATAAGCAGATATTCCAGTTCAAGGTGCCTGATAATAAGACAGGTGATCTGGTTACATACAGACTTGATATTGCCACAACCGAAGATCCGGATATAACAGGTACGATTTATGTTACAGTTAAGTCTCTTCCGGTTGAGATTGAAAGCATAGCTATAGATACACCGGGTAAGACAAGCTATACAGTTGGTGATACACTTGATGTAAGCGGAATGACCATAAAGGCTACAAAGACTGATGGAACTACTGAGTCGGTTGTTGTATCGGAAGCTATGGTAAGCGGATTTGATTCAACTACAGCAGGAACCAAGACACTTACTATCACATATTCAGGTAAGACGACCACATACAGTGTTACAGTCACAGCAGCTGAACCGGATACAAGTACTGATATAGATAATCCGGGTGATGATGCAGGGCTGACCGGAAGCGGTTCAAATACTTCAAACACAGATGGCGGTTCACCGGAAACTACTGAAACATCAACGGTAACACCATAATCATTAAATATAACCATACCCCATGGGATGCTCAGGCATCCTATGGGATATGGATTTTATGCTTACATGGACCGGTAGGTAATTGTCCATGTATATATTAAATAAATCTAGCTAAGGGGAAAGATATTGGCTAAGAAAAAGAAAAAGAAAGACGACCCATATTATATTGAAGCCAAAAAAGTCCTGCTGAATCATGTAGAGCTTGACGTGGACGGACATTTTATTACGACAGATGAATTCAGATTTCAGCTCTGGGGAGCAGCTGACGGTGAGAATATGCTCAGGATCTGGGGGCTTTCATCAAGAGCTTTTATATATCACTCAGAACAAAATAACACACAGGCTGTTTTCAAAGTCGGAAAAGCCATGAGCAATATCGGTAGAGGAATTAATCTTAGGCTGGAAGATGATGATGCTGTCGCATGTTTAGTCCGACCTGTTATTACTTATCCGGTAGTTCTGGTATTTGGACAAAATGAAGAGAAAGAGCTTGTACTTAGTGCGTATACACCGAGATGTCCGACGGCATTTCTTGCTATAAAGCTCGCGGTAGGTAAGCTCGACAAGAATTTGGACGGAGTGGTTGAAAGACTTGATAACGGCGAAAAGATAAAAAAAGAATATGTCGAAGTTGATGATACAACGGAGCCGGAAAAGAATAATAAAGAATTCAGAGGACCTCTTGGTTGGTGGAAAAAGAGAAAACAGGAAGATGAGGATATCTATGTAAAAGATTACTCGAGAACCGATACTAAATCAGAGGAAGATGAAATCAAAGATGACGATTACTATATTAAGATGGTCACTGAGATGGACTGGTCTTCGGATGATGAAGAAGAATTTCTGCCTGATGAAGCTGATGAGACTTCCGGTTATACAGAAGAAGCATATAGCTCTGATGAGGACGTAGAAGGGCCTTCGGAAGAAGAGGCTGAAAGGAAACCTAAACCACGGCCAAAGAATAAGAAGAATAAAAAGCCTCCGGTTAGACCGAGCAATATCCCGAAAAGGGTAAAAATAGAAGAAAATAATAATCGTTAATTTGAATGTAGAGTAAGCGTAAACTGTATATTAGATGAGGAGAAGAGTGTATGGCAGAGATAGAAAACATCAGAATAGGCGATTCCAGTGCTGTAGTTGATTACAGTGTTACCGATGATGGTAATACGATAGTTGTTGATGCAATTGAAGATGCGCTCGACACAGTTCAGGATTTCATAAGAGAAAAGCTTCTTAAGTATAACTGTGATAAGAAACCATTACTTCAGATAAGGCTTGCAGTTGAGGAAATTTTTGTGAATATAATCTCTTATGCGTATAAGCCCGGCATAGGAAAGGCTGAAATAATGTGTGTTGTTTCAGAGGATCCTCTGATGGTAACACTGCAGTTCATGGATTCAGGAAAGCCGTTTGATCCTCTCAAGGCAGATGACGCGGATACATCTGGTGCAATGTTTATGGAACATGAGGGTGGCTTCGGTATTCATCTGGTTAAAAATATAATGGACTCAGTTGAATATGAGTACAAAGACGGGAAAAATACACTTTTAGTTAAAAAGAGCTTATAGGTATGAAGTCACTGGTGCATTAAAATGGATCAGTGGCTTTTTACGTTTTTGTTACGCTTTTGTTGCTCTTTGTATTGTATACTCATTGTAAATAGTGTTGAAGAGCGTGATAAGCAGAACTGATAGAGAGGTGATGTTATGCCAAAGAAAGTGCAAAATAAAGGAGTAAATCCGGAATTAATAGCAGAATATCAAAAAATAATAGCAGCAAATCCAGGTATGGATCCGGGAGCCGCCATGACACAGGCCTATAATAATCTTATGGGTATATATAATGGGGGCAATCAGGCGCCTAATGATAATGATGGTTTCCCAATGGGTGACGGTAACGAACAGAATAAAGTGGCCGAGAATCAGCCTGTAAATCCATTTGCTGATTTTAACGATGAACTAAATAACCCATACCGTGCTGCAGCAGAAGGGAATGCAAACAATGGTAATGATATAATTCCGCCTAATGGGGAAGGACCGGCTAATCAGGAAAACAAGATTACGAAAGAGGATTATCTTAAGAGTATCGAGGGTATTAGTATACCACTTCAGGAAATAAATAAGATTTTTTCCGGAGTGTATAACATACGTGATGACGCTGAACTTCAGACAAGAATAGCTGAACAGATAGCAAAAATTGAAGAAGCCGTTGGAAATAATCCCGAAGCTAAGAATCTTGACAGCTTTAAAGATCCAAACTGGGTTCAGAATTTTGCAAATGATTATAATAATAATGGCCCGAATGCAGCAGTCAACTTTATGGATAAAGTTAATGCTGATATATCAAAGGAATCAGCAAAATACGGGCCAATACCTAATGTGAATCCTGTAAATGAAGGAAGAAGACCTGAACAGGCAAATGATGCCCCACAGCAAAATGATGGTGGAAACGCTGGTGGAGATAACGAAGTCGAAGCAAATGTTCAGCAATTCAAGGTTACAGGTAAAGCATCACCTACCATCAACCAGCTTTGTATTGATATAAAAAAGGGATATGCTGAATATGAGAAGGCAAAGACCGATTTGGACAGGAACCTTCAGGCTCTTTTCCTTGAATCACAATTTGAAGAGCTTAAGATTGCTATAGATACTAGTCCTAAGATCAAAAATAGACTCAAGGACGGTTGGGAAAAAAGAGTAGAGAAGGGGTTAAAAAACGGAGATCCTGCTGCTTTGAACAGGCTTGCAGAGCAGTTCATAAATGTGTATAAAATCAAGGAGGAACCGGTTGCTGCTCAACCTCAGGCACAGGAGCGTAAGAAGGGTGCACAAAAGAAGGACGATCCTAATAAAGGAGAGCCGAAGGAGCAGGTTGATATTGACAAGATGCTTGAAGAACTTGAGGCTGAAAAAAAGAGTATCGCTGAAGAAAGAAAGCAGCTTGATATAGAAAGAAAAGAGTTTGAAAAACAGCAAAAGGCCCTTAGGGATGCACCTAGAAAACTTGATACTAAGAAAATGACCAAGGAAGAGAAAAAGGCCAGAGCAATAGCAAAGGCAGAAGCTAAGAAAAAAGAGGAAATCAGAAGGAAGAACCGAAAGAGGGGCTTCTATGATAAAGACTTCCTTTATAAGAATGAATCCGTAGATAGAGACTTAGTATCAAGTCAGGGAAGAGAAATCAAAAAACTCAAGTATCTAAGCAGGGAGATCACAAAGAAAGGAAGATCTTCGGACAGCTACAGACAGATTCTTCACGATCTTGAAAAGCTTGATAAGTTCATGGATGAGATTAAAGGGAAGACCAATCTTACCGCTGATGAGTGGGAGAGATATGACAAGCTTACTCTAAAGGTATATAAGTCAACAAGAGATTATCAGGAGCGTAAAGAGGCTCAGTTGAACGAGAGATATAAGGATAAGGATTATCAGAGGGACGAGGTGACCGGAAGAAGATATACAGTTGATAAAGATGGTCTTAAGACACCTCTTGAATCTGACTACGAATTTACGAGAATGAAGGGTGTAGATAAGATCCATGATGATATTCAGAAGCTACGTGAGAGTATGTTCCAGAAGCATATGGATGCCAAGGCTAAAGAAATGCAGGAAAAGTTTAATAAGGAGCTTGAAAAAGCTGAAGATGCAAGATACGACATGGCTGAAAATGGAAGCATTTCATCAGAGACTATGGCTGATAATGTTGCACATAGCATTTTCTATGCCAATAGAGTAGATGATCTTAAGAGACAAAATGAGTTTAAGCTTAAGCCTGGAGAGTCACTTGACGGCGCACTGAGAAGACTCGACCTCTCAACACGACCATCTGAAAAAGATCTTGAAAATACAAAGAAGACAACTGTTGCCAAGAATCTTACCAATAAGGGTATGGAACTTCTTAAGACTGGAGAAGCACTTACAAACGACAGCATCAGCGAAGAGAAGCAGAATGCTATTCAAAATGCAGGTAAGAGAAGAAGGGCTCCTGTTAAGAAACAGCAGCCTAAGAATGAGGCAGAACTTGGTAAGAAACCTGGTGGACCGGCTCTATAAAAAGGAAATATACTTTTGGAGGTAAGAAATCCGTATGGATACTTCAGAATTTCTGGTATTCGACCATTTACAAAAGAATATGACGGACGGAGTATTCATAATCGGATATGATGGCCATATAAGGATGGAGAATAATGTGGCTGCCGGAATGATAGATGTAAAGGATGGCGCGCTGTCCGGTAAGACTATCATGAATCTTATAGAAGCTGACAGTAAAAACGATACATTTTTTGAGTGTATACTTGATGCTATATATCAGAAAAAGGCAGTTCAGGATATCGTACCTTTCTATCGTGAGTCCGGAACCAGTTATTTGAGACTTACGGCATCTCCGCTCAGGGATAGAAAAGATGATATCGCAGTTATAGTAATGTTTCAGGATGTTACAAGACTTGAGGAGCTTAACAGAGAAAATGAAAGCCTGAATAAGCAGCTTCTGGAGTTTATAAACAGACTTGTAAGGGTGCTGATAGGTGCTATAGACAGAAGATCTCATTACAATGCCAACCATACGAGAAGTATGGTTGGCTATGCAACGAGATATCTGGAATATCTTGACAGAAGCGGAAGAGGACTTTCAAAAGAAAAGTGGGCGCCATTAATTGCAAGCGTCTGGATGCATGACATAGGTAAGCTTGTAATACCGCTTGAAGTAATGGACAAACCGACTAGGCTTGCCGGCAGGGAAAATGATATTAAAACAAAAATTGACATAAGTATTCTAAGTGAGAAGCTTCGTATATTTGAGAATCCGGATGATGAATCTGTAAGACGTGATGCAGAGGAGCATATAAAGTCCTTAAAAGAAGCTATGGATTATATTCTTGATATAAATAGCAGGGGATTTGTTGATGATGCCGTTATTGAAAGAATAAATGAACTTTCAGAATTAAAATGCATCAATATATCAGGGGAGCTTATTCCGCTCCTGGATGATTATGAACTAGAGGCTCTTACAGTAAGAAGAGGTACACTTACGAAGGATGAACGAAAGATAATCGAGTCTCATGTGATCCATACTTATGATCTTCTTCAGGAACTTAAGTTTGAAGGGATTTATAAGGATGTTCCAAAGTGGGCAGGTAAACATCATGAATATCTGGATGGAAGCGGTTATCCTAACGGCCTTAAGGGTGATGAGATTACTTGGGAAACAAGAATTCTGACAATAATAGACATTTATGATGCACTGACGGCAGAAGATAGGCCATATAAGCCGCCAATTCCGCCGGAAAGGGCATTTAACATATTAAAAGAGATGAGTGCTGAAGGTAAGATTGATTCGGAAATATTAAATGACTTTTATGAAAGTAAAGCATGGATAGTTCATGATTCTGAAAAGAAAGATGAATTATAAATGAATTCAATTGGGTATTATGGGGGGATTTGATTATGCCTGATAAGAAAAATGAAAAGAAAAAAATGATTGAGAAGGTCGATGCTTCTATCAATTATCTTAGTGCAAGGATTACTGAACTTAATCTTAAGCTCGATCAGGAGACAGATCCGGAAGTAATTGATGAGATAAAGAAAAGCATACAGACTGCTACACAGCAGATGAATTATGAAAAATCATTTAAGCAGGAATATGAAGATCAGCTTAAAAAGATAAAAGAAGAAGAAAAACGTAAAGAAATAGATAATATCGTCAAGATGGCTGTTTTCACAGGAATCATGATAGAGAATCAGCGTAATACCATAATCGCGGAAAGAATAATGGAGCAAAGCAAGGATGAGGTCATGATGGATCAGTTCGAGCATGCTAAAAAGAAGGTGTTCGCTGAGAATAACTTTAGATTTGTCACTGAAGATATGGCAATGGACATTTTGGCAAATGAAGAGTTTCATGAGATGGCTGAAGTGGATCCGGAAAGACTTAACCGTGAAGAAGATGCTGTTAAGGAAGAATATAACAGAGTGATCCAGAGGACTCTCAGCTTCTATGGGATGGAGGTTACAGGTGACTTTGAAAAGGATGAAGCAGCCTTTTCAAAGGCAATGGAAAAGAAAAACAGTTATGAATTGGTTGCCGAAGGTTTTAAGAATGATATCCTTCCTATGGTTAAAAAGTTAAATGATCCGCAGGAGGAAAAAGCATTTAACGAAATGTATGCTCAGTTTATGTCACTTGGTAAGGACATAAGAGATATACAAAAGCAGTTTGTAGACGGAGACAGCAGTTTCAAGGATGGTAATGGATTTACCAGAGAAATGGTTGCCAAAGAACAGGCGATTTCAGATCTTTTCAATAATTATATAGGCCAGACATATCTTGAAAAGATTAATGAGATGGCCCAAAAAGAGCCTGAAAGGGCAGAGAATTATGTGCATATTTATGCCAGAGCACTTCAGTTTGTAGATCCTATAGCTGTTCAGCTTAATCGTGATAAGCTAATGGCAAAGAATAATGCTCTTAGAGAGAAGATGGAGATGTGGCAGGTTTATGAGAAACTGCCTAAGGGAGCAGCTCCTACCGTTAAAAAGATGAAGGAAGCTGTTAATGACGAATACAGAGCATGGGAAAAGCTTGAACGCATGGCAAGGAGAGGCGCAGAGGTCGGTGGTATCTATAATGATACAACGACTTGGGCCGTTGAAAGAGCTCAGGATGTATTCGGTCGCTGCAAGGAAAAACCGCCTATTGAAAAGGTTGAAAGAAAAACAGTTAAGTATAATCTCGCGGCTATGGTACTGAGTCAGATGATCAATGATGAAGCGAGCGCACCGCTTAATTCAGATAAAAGACATTATAATGCGGTTACTAAGAGAGTTCCGGGAAAGAACAGAAAGCAGCTGTTTGAAGCAGAACTTAAGACATTTGCAGAAAGTCCTGAGTTCACCAAGCTTTATGATAAGGTCATGAAGGGTAAAGGTGATTTTAAACAGAAATGCATCAAGTTCATAGCAAATGATCTTGAGAAGAAGATGGCAAAACAGTTGAAGCAGACAGAGATAGAAGCGTCTGCAAAGGAAAAGGCGAAAGAACCTAAGAAAAAGGATCCTAAGGATAAAAAAGGACCCGCACCGATGGGGCCGGAGGCGCCTATGGTACTTACACCTAATAACTGGAATTAAGTCAGCATAGCCCCGGTGGTTTATAACTGCCGGGGTTTTCTATATAAAAAAACAAATCAGGAGTATTAAGTATGGGAAAGAACAGAGCAAAGATTAAGATAACAGAAGCAGATATGGTAGCTTTAACAGAACAGATAAATAAGGCATACAGCGGCAGAAGAAATGAAAAGGGAGAGCTTATTCATTTTTCTGCTGATAGGGTAAGACAGGAATTTAATAAGAGAAATGCAAACGGTCAGTACAGATTATTTGTAAATATGGTCAAGAAGTATCCTAAGGCATGGGAGTTTGACGGATACTATAAGGACTATGATAAGACAGATGAGGAAAATGACAAGGAGTTTCTTCGGGCAGTTAATAAGATTCCGGTTGGAATAAGAAACTCCGGTGATGAGGATCTTATCGAAGACTATCTTGCCAATAACTGGCCTAATCTTGATATAAGATCCAAGGCAAAGCTTTTAAAGCGCCTCGATGCATTTGATAAAAAGAAGATAAATCAGGCAGCTACTGAGTCAAGGAAGGATGGAGTGGATCCTTACCTTGCCGACCGTCCTAAGTTTGTTGTAAATGGTCAGCTTGTCGATGAACTTACAGAGGAACAAAAAAGTGGTCGTATAGAGCTGGATGTGCATATGCCGAACGGACAGACTACCGGAAATGGTTGCTGGTCATGCAGTATGCAGATGCTTATTCAGGGACGTGGTGTTAAAAATGTTCAGCAGGAGGATATCCGTGCATATAGACCTAAATATGGCTCAAAGATGCTCGAAGGCCCTAAGTTTACAAGTAACCATGTAATAGACAAGGCGTTCAATGCAGATGAGATGCAGAATGTCATGGACATGGGTGATGCAGCTGTTAACTTTGCGCCGGATTCAATGCTTCGCACACTTGATATACTTAGAATTAACGAGGTGGAGGTTGCTCTCGGAAAGAAGTTTACTCCTGAGGAAAAGGATTCATATGAAGCAAATGCAATTCTTCTTGCATCACAGCAGATAAGAAAGGTACTTACTGAATATAAATCACCTGTATCATTTACCGACGGTACGCACTACATTACCATAACCGGTATTGACGGTGACAATATTATATATAAGAGTTCTACATCCAGAACCTTTGACAGACCGGAAGAGAAGAGTCTTTCAGGCCTTGTTTCAAGCATGCTTAGGAGTAACCATAAGCTCCAGTTTGTGTGGATGCAGGACATTAATCTTTCAAAGGATGGAAAGACTCTTTACGGCGTTCCGAGTAATACTCTTTCCGTTAACCCTGACGGAAGCTACAATATGCCTCCTAAGCTTATTCAGCAGGATGCAAATGCCATGAAGGCTGAGCAGGAATATGAAGGCTTCAGAGTAAGGCTTTATTCCGGCAAGGAAGATACTGCAAATGACAGAGTTGAAAGGAACATTCTTTCTGACGGAGTCATTAAGATTGAGCAGGCATACCTTCCTAAGAAGCTGAATATAAACCACCTTAAGGGTATGGCAGACGTAAGAAGTAATGAAGCAGAGGCAAAACTGAAGAATGATACTATCCAGCTTCTTGGTTATGACCCGACTGTAGCAAGACAGCAGGAAAAGAAGGTTCAGGTTGACTACGAAGTTCGTGGAGGACTCCATCTTGATGATATTGATATAAAGAAAACCGCAGGTGACGATCTTCTTGCATCCGGAAGTAAGGCCAGAGCGAGGGGCGAGAAGGATAAGGATGACGCCGTTAAGGACAGGGTGTTTAATCCTGTATCTCCTAGCGTAACTATGGAGAAGGAACGTGAGATTAACAATAAGTACAGTCTTCTCCAGAATGCAATGGGAACAAGCGATGCATTTTTCACACCTGACAGAGATAATGAAGGAAGGGAGTATCTTTGGAACAAAGAAGGTGCTTCCATAGTATTCAGACTTATAAAGACCAGGGAAGCACTGCGCCCGATTCTTACTCATCTTGGAAAGACAGATCCAAAGAAACTTGAAAAATTAAATGAGATAGAGGCAAGATATCAGGAGATTATGACGAGACTTACACGGCCTGAAAATGCCATTAAACCTGAAGAAAACATAAGCGGCTGGAATGGTACGGAGGCTGTACTTCCAAACGGAATTCTGTTTTCACATTACTTTAGAACAAAAAAAGATATATATGACTGTACTATGCTTCTTGAGAGCATGAGTAACAGTGTAAGTCTTTCACAGGATCTTAAGATGCCTAGTGTTTATGAGGAGGACTATGATCCTACTCCGCTTTCAAGAGCTGTAGAAAACATGAAGTTTCTTGCGGATTATGAAAAGGGTAACCTTCTTCGCGCTTGTTCAAAGAACAGGGATGTATATAGAAGTGTAAATGATATAGCTAAGCTTCCTGCAAATGATGCAAGATCTCTTAATAAGCCGTATTCATCTGCAAACAGCAAGCTTAAGACTTATATGGATAATGCTGAGGGACTTACATTCAGTATTAATGCTGAGTATCAGACTCAGGGAGTGCCTTTCAGCGGGCCGGCACCAAAACTAAAGTCCGGGGCTAAAAAGACCGAGACTAAGAAGAATGAGATAAAGACTGGGACTAAGAAAACTGAAGTTAAGGCTGATACAAAGAAGACTGACACTAAGAGTAAAAAGAAAGAAAAAACTTCTACTAACAAAGGACTTAATATAAATGAATTTGAAATAATCGAGTCTTATAACTTAATACTTGAAGATGATGCTACACAGGTAAAAGAGTTTACCAAGGAACAGATTCAGACTATGGACAATGAAATGGACATTTCCGGGTCGATAGAGGCTGCAACTGAGAGGATGAAGATATCTTTTGATTATTTTACAAATGGTCAGTTTAATAAGCCGGGTCTTGATGAGGCTAAGATTAGTGCCGAGAAAGAGAAGATTTTTGGATCTTATAGAGACGTTGGCGTCAGTAGAACAAGACCTGATGACATGATGTCTACATTTGTAATGTGGGCGATGGGTGAATTGGGATACTCATTTACTAATGCCATTGAGCTTCTTGAAGGATCTATGAAAGAAGATCTTATCCAGGAATTTAATAAATTTGTAAGGGATAATCAGGTTAAGGGTGAGCTTCTTACTCCGGAAGAACTAAGCAGTGATAAAAGTGACGCGGAGAAAAATAGTCTAAGGGATCAGAGAAAGAAAAAGGCAATAGAGAACTGGGCTAAAATGCTTAAAAAATCAACTGAAAAGATGAAAGAATACAGGATTCCGGATGTTGATTTTACGAATAAAGAAGCTAAAAAGAAGTACTTTCGTGAAATCTCATTTCTTAGAGGTGTCGCTTTAGGCTATAACCAGATTTTCATTATGGATGTATTTGATGAAGAAACACAAAATGAATCCGGTAAGGATATTGCACTTCGTGCAGTCGGTGGTGAAAAAGAATTTGCTGATATGACAAGCTTCTGGAATGAGGTACAGACGTTTGTAGCTGATTTTGGAATAGCGTATAGTGCTCCTAATATAAGAAGGCAGATCAGAGGAGGAGATGTTGACCAAACTAAAGACGCCCTTAAAAAGCTTGCGCTGCGTGACTATTTATTTAGAAATATCCTTAAGGAACATAAAGGTAAAAGAATAGGCAGTGTTGTAGAGAATCTGAAGTTTTTTGATGAATTGCAGAGAGTAGGATTAGAGATTACAACAAACGAGGAGTATGATGACATTCCGTTTCATATGATAACAGGTTATCTTAAGGGGAAAGATACTGAGGGATACAGAAAGAAAATACAGCCTGTTATTGATAATCGGATGAATTTACTTAAGAAAGGCACTGAGCTCACTAATGCAACTGTTGCGCTTAAATTAATTGATAAAATAAAAGAAGACGCTGCGGCACTGGGGATATTTGCAAATCTTCCGGATGATAAGGACGGAATGGAGAATTTCCTAAATAACGGTAGGATTGGTGATAAAAATGCTAAATCTTGGATTACAGACTGCTTCGATACTTTCATGAGATATCAGATATGGGTTCCTCTTGAAAAGCAAGGTATGAAGATCAGTGATCTGTTTGTTATAAATGGCAAAACTCCGGCTGAAAACTGGGGCGAAAAGTACAGAGATATAGCTGATCCGACTGACAAGGAGTGGATGCTTCGTGCCGAAGTAGTAAGAGCAATCTATAAGGGAAATGATAATGTATCTATCAGAAATTTTGTATATGATGCAAATAATAATCTTGTTCCGGGAAATACATCCATTTTGACACTTTCTAAGGATAATCTTACAAAGTATGAAAATGCAGTATCGATTTATAAAAAGGCCGGAACTGACCTTCTCGCAAAGACTAAGACTTACATACAGACGCTCAAGGATTCCCAAAATGATAAGGATTCTAATTTTAAGGGGAATAAAAGAGAAGGCTCAGAATACTACAGATCAATGCTTACATCACTAAGACGTGCGGAACTGGCTCTTGATACTATGCTTAAAGATGGTGACCTTGAGGAAAAGCAATTCTTAAGTATAATGGACGAAGTAGCAAGTGCAACGACAACTTATCTGGTAAAGAGTACTAGAGGTAAGGCTGAAAGAAGAGGCGTTGCGGCTAATGCACGAGATGCATTTTCAAGGTATAAGCATATCTTTAAAGAGCTTTCAAAGGATATGCCAAGTGACCTTATAAATAAGAGAACCAAAAAGACTATCGTAAATAAGAACTATAGAGAGATAGCATCTACATCTCAGGTTTTACATAACCTATATGGCGAGAACGGAATACAGGTATTAAATGATGATGCGGCTGTGGAGAGACTAAATAGTATATGCTATAAGCAGGCTGATATTATCGTTAAGCTTGAGGAGTATCTCGGAAAGAAGCCGGAAAAGAATGCTGATATAAGCGTTAAAGATGTCGCAAAGATGGTAGCCTTCGGTGAATATAAGAAGATGGTGATGCGGGATAATATTACCACGGAAGAACTTTCGAACCTTGGACAGAGAATCACGAAGAGAGTAGCTGACGAGAGCGTTAATGATCTTGTTAACAATCGTATATTCCAAAGTATTGCAAAGAAGTATCAGAAAGGTACACTCGTTAAGTGGACGGAAATAAATGCTAAAGCTGATAAGCTATGTGAGACTTTTAATAAAAAGGTCGGTGAAATGTCAGGACAGGATGCAATCGACTATGCTAATTCTCCTGATAAAATCACTCTTTCAGCCGGAAAGATTAAAAAACAGAGGGATAAATATGACCGCCTTGGAGAAGTTATTGCAAAGAAGATACTAATAGCACCAAATAATGCTCATCTTCTTCAGGGTATAGCCGCAGGGCTCATCGATTATAATGAGTTTGAAAAGCTATGTATAGATCAGGTGAGAAAGGATAAGAAGCTTGATAATCTTGCGAAGACAAAAGCATCTCTGATAGAAAAAATCGAGAACGGCACATATATGAATAATGTTCTCGATAAGACTGCAAAGGCAGTTAAGACCAGTGTTGAAACAAGAGAAAAACAGGCTTCAAGAAAGAACGTCACAGAAAAGAAAAACATAGTTAAGCAGAAGTAAAAGGATAAGTAGGAGAAAATGCTATGCCTAAAGACAGATCGAATATCGTAATTACAAATGATGATATATCCTTATTCCTTTTGGATATAGAACAGAGATATCCCAATACAGTGGATTTTGCATTTGAAGATAAGTATGCTGAAATGACGACATCTTCTCCAAAGAAGAAGTATAAGGAATTCATGCGTCTTGTCAATAAATATCCGCGTGCATGGGAATTTGAGTCCTACGAAAAGAGTGATGAACCGGGGAAGGAAGCGGAGAATACTGAGAGATTCCTTAACGCTAATTCTGATCTTCCTGTAGAGATAAGAAACTCAGGAGATATTGGGACACTTGAAGAGTTTCTTACTGCAAATGCCAACAACATAACATATAGGTCTAAAGCAAAGCTGCTTAAGCGACTTGAAACTTTAGATAAAAAGAACGAAATCGAAGAGAAGGCAAAGACAAGAGCAAACGGTAAGGAGCCTTTTGGCGACAGACCTAAGCTTAAAGAGAAGGACGGAAAAGTATCCCTTGATGTCCATATGCCTAAATACCAGACCAGTTCTAATGGATGCTGGTCGTGCGGAATGCAGATGCTTCTTCAGGGACGTGGCATTAAAAATGTAACACAGGAGGATATAAGATCATTCCGTCCAAATTATGGAAAGAATACCCTTAAGGGGAGAAGGTTCGTTCAGGATCATGTAATCGATAAGGCATTCAATGATGATGATATGCAGAACGTTATGGATATGGGTGATATTGCGCTTAACTTTGCGCCTGACTCCATGCTCAGAACGCTTGATATTCTCCGCTATCCTGAGGCAGAGACAGCTCTCGGCAAGAAATTCACACCGGAAGAAAAAGAAAATTACAGAAGAAGTGCCGTAAAGCTTGTAAAGGATCAGTTGAGGAAGGTAATCCATGATAAGAAATCACCTGTTACTGTTTCAAACGGCTCACATTATATAACCATAACAGGTATTCAGGGCGATTATATGTTTTATAAGAGCTCTACAAGTGCTGCTTATGACGCTGAACAGCCTATGCTGATAGAGGACTATGTAAGCGGTATCCTAGACGGAGTGTACAAGGCTCAGTTTGTTTGGATGGAAGATATCGAACTGTCTAAGGACGGAAAGACCTTCTATAATGTTCCGAGTAATTCGCTCAGTCTTAATCCTGATGGGACACTTCATATGCCTGATCCACTTGTTCAGGATGATGCAAATTCCATGAAAGCAGAGCAGGAGCATGACGGTTTTAGAGTAAGGCTTTATTCGGGTAAGGAAGATACAGCCAATGACAGAGTAAATCGTGATATCATGTCTGATGGCGTGATAAAGATCGAGCAGGCTTACTTCCCTAAGAAAGTGAATGCTGCGAACTTAAAAAGAAAAGCGCGTGACAGAAAGGAAAACATAGAGACAAAGCTTAGAAATGAAACGACAGAGCTTCTTGGTTATGATCCTCTCAATCCTTCGATTAAAGCTCCGAAGAAGAAAGCTGCTCCAGCTGAAAGCCGCGGCAAACTCGTCCTTGAAAGTGTTGATATAGCTAAAGAATTAAACCAGAAATCAAAAAGCTATGATGACTATCTTGATGCGGGAAACACCATAAGAGGAACCAGAATTCAGAATGCTGAAAAGCGTTCAGAGGACAGACTCTTCTATCACTTTAATGCCGGAAGTCTTGAAAAAAGCCTTCAGGTAAGTGAGAAGTTTAATGAAGTACAGGCATCCATGGGTAAGAACGTGCCCGGATATGTACGCCCGACTGATTTTGACGGAAAAAAGTATATCTGGGATGAAGAAGGTGCCGTAATAGCATTTCGCCTTAGAACGGCTTTTGCTTGTGCTATGCCGATTCTTAGACTTCTTGGGAAAAATGATAGAATCGCTGAAATGTCCCAGAGATTCTATGGGTTAATGGGAAAACTTAATACTCCGGAGAACCTTATCACACCTGAGGAAGGAAAGAATTTTTCCGGATGGGATGGCAAGAAGATTAATCTGCCAAACAATAAAATAAAGATAGAGCATTATTTTAAGAACAAAAATGATATTTATGATGCTGCAATGCTTCTTATCTTTATTCATGATTCTGTAGGCCTTGCTTCAGAGCTTAAACAGACTAAAGAAGGAACACCAAATTATAATCCGACTTTACTTTCGAGGTATGTTGAAAATCTTCAGCTTGTTTCTGATCATACAAAAGGCAATATTCTTAGGGCTTGTGCTGAGAATAAAGATTTATATTCTAAAGTTTTGCATATAGCTGATTTTGCAACAAATGATATTAATAAGCTGAATACAAAGTACAGCGAGGCTGATAATGAGGTAAAGACTCTTATTAATAAAGCCTACAGTGATGCAAAAGAGTTAAGTGATGAATACCGCCATCAGGAAGAACTTAACTTCGTAATGAATAATAATGATTATTCTTATGGAAGCCCTAATGTATATTCTAATGAGAATACTAATGAAATGAATGCTTCTTACGAAGAAGAGGATTTAATTAAGCCTGATGGTGAGTCAGATGAAATGGGCGAAGATGACTATAATTTCTTTATAGATGATGCCGATATGGAACTGGGCGACAGCGATGAAGAACTAGGGAAAAGCGATAAGAAGCAGGAAGAAAATGACAAGAAACAGGATGAAAGTGATAAAGAACAGCAAGAGTTAGAGGGAGAATTTAATAAAGAACTGCATGAGTTAGAGGAAGAACTAGGTAAAGAAGCAGAAGAAGAAAAAGAAAAAGGAAATGAGATAGATTATGGCTCATATCAGACCGTGACCGAGGATGATAAAAAGACTGAATTTTTCCTAAATGAAGCTGGCTTTCCTATGATGAAGGAATCAGATCCATCCTTAGATGCAGGCGGTGATGGTAAAGAGACTGATAAAAAACCTGAACCGGGGAATGAAGGAAATAAAGGAGATAAAGAGAATAAGAAGAAGTCGATAATCGAGGAACTTCGGGAAATAGATAATAATGTCAAGGCTACCGACGAAGAAATGCGGGCGTTCTTCGCTGATTATGAGGAAGATGGCGACAACAAGCCTGAGAATAAGGACGATAAGAAAGACGCCAAAGAGCCTGGAAAGAAAGATACAAAGAATAGTGTAAAGAAGGCTACGGAAGAGGCGCGTAAAAAGAAGAAAGCAGATGATAAAGCCAGAAATCAAAGGCTGGATGAGTATGACAAAGTTATAAAGGAATATGGCTCGAAACAGGCATCTGAAATAATTATTGGTGGAATAAGTGTTGTAGATAATTTAGTCGACTTTTCATTAGATGATAGAATGGTGACTCTGGTGGATCCAAGAAAAGGGCTTGTTGAAGATGCCTATGATCTGGACAACAAGAAATATGGCAGTGTTCCGCAGATGGGTCATAAGTCTTTTAATGTATATCCTGTAAAGGACAAGGATTCTCATAAAGCGTTCAGTAATGAAGTGGCAGGGCTTATAAATGATATTGAGTTTACAATTGATGATAACGTAAGAGAGAATGAAACTGACCAGAAAATGGCAGACTTCTTAAAGAGTATTACCGTAAGACCTGCAAGAAGGGCTTTAAAAGGCTATCCGGATGCATTTATCAATACGCGTACACCTTTGGGTGGTGGGGCGATGGATGTGGCTGCCGTTGTAAGCGGTAAGCTGAGTGATGGTCTTAGTAATAATATAAAGACATGGAATAGTACCTTCCCGATTTACGACATTTTTATAGAAGGTGAAAACCAGAAGGACATTCTTGTAAATTACTGGGATGATAAAGCAAATGACCGACTTACACCTGAAAGAGAGAACAGCTATAGAACGATGCTTTATGAAAAGACTATAGATCTTATGACTATAGTAGACAGTCTCGAATCTAAAGTGGCTGATCCGGCTATTCACAAGCAATTAAAGGATGCAGGGATTTTTGACAAGGCAAATGATCCATTTCTAATTCATTCATCTTCAGCTGAAGGACTTAAGTCCCTTTCATACTCACTTCCTATGTATAAAGCAGGACTTGAGAATGGTTGGGCGATAGATGACATAGGAGTACTTGCTGCATTTAATTATATTTGCAGTACAAATCTTAATTCTATCTATACCAATGGCGCTACAAAGCTGGATAAATTCAAAGTTAGAGATAAAGCCGGATTTACCAGCCCGGAGCAGCAGCAGTACTTTAACCAGATGGAGGAATTCATTGAATTAATTAAAACAAGTAAGCTTACAGGAAAAGAAATGCGGGATGGATACCTTCTTCAGATGAAGAATATGATAGATGAAGGCCTTGCCAAAGGATTCTATGTAGATAATAGGGATGCATATGTCGAGAATTTTAACAGAATATATGATAATGCCAGAAGAAGAGATGCAAATATAGAACTTGGACGTGAAGAAGCTGTTAGTACATTCAATGTCACTGAAGAACTGGGAATGAAGACAGACTTAAAGCTTTTCATTAACAATTTTAATACCTCACGTACAAGATTCGTATTTGGTCGTGAAAGCGATGAACATAAGAATCTGAGAAATTCTGTTAATGACCTTAAAACGGCTATGCAATCTATAGACGCAGACAGGGTTAATGCGGCGACAACAAGTGACGAAATAACAGATTACTTTATAAAACTTGAGGAAGTTATCCTTAATGCCAAGGCTTACAGAGTAGCTAAGAAGGAAGTACCTTCTTCACCTGCCGGAAAAGAAAGACTTAAGGGTAGTAATCAGCTTGAACAATATGCTAAAAAGGAAATGCTAAAGCTCCTTCTTAAGTCGAAGGATATCGGACTTGTGAGTGAAGTGGCGGATGTAAGTAAACTCAGGGGTAAGGTTGCGGAACTTAGAAGTAAGGCTGCTGTAGATAAGATAAAGAAAATGGATCATATTCCGCAGACTGCAGAAGAAAAGGCTTTATTCTATGATGCTGCTGCTGATATAATGGTAGCGAACTTTGCTAAATCAACAAGTGTGGCTGCTAAGAAGGCTGTAGCAGGAAGAGGACTTGTAAAACTCAAGAAGGAAATACTTAAAGATAGTGATTTTAAGAATATAATGAATGGTTTTCTCAGAACTGAAAATATGAATCCTATGTCTCTTGCCAATGCTGTTAACAGTCTGAATTCACTTGAAAAGATGAACAAGCTTAAAGGACAGTTTGTGAGAGACAACAGTAAGATGTTGCAGGAAAAAGATAAAAAACGTGAGAATATTATGAAACATCAGCCGAAAAAGGTGAGCAAATGATTAACACTATAGTAGAGTATTATAACAAAATTTATGACATTCCACTTTTGTATGCCGCAGTTGTGGCTATACTCCTTCCGTTTCTGGTTATAGCTGTGGGATACGTTATTCAGATCATAGGCGAGGCACTGGCATCCATAGTAGGTATGGTGCTGGCGCCGGATATAGCCGGTGCGCTGGTTAACTATGTGTTCTTCCCGGGCGTTATAATTCATGAGATGGCACATGCTTTTCTCGCGGTAATAACCGGAGCCAAGATTACAGAAGTCGCGCTGTTTAAAAAAATGGATGACTCACTTGGACATGTTAATTTTAAGAACAGGGGGAATATTATCCTTGTTGCTATCCAGAATATATTCATTTCATCTGCACCGATGTTCGTAGGTGCTGTAGTTGTATATGGATGTTTCTACTGGATAAGTATTCTCGGAAAGAGCCTGCTCTGGCTTAAGATAATACTTGGTTATGTCGGAGTATCAATGTTCTTCCATATGACCATGAGTCCAGCTGATATAAAAGTATATGTCAAGGGAATTCCGCTTTTTATAGTGATTGTTTTTGTAATAACTGTTATACTGAGACTTACAGGATTGGTTTAAGCAGGAAACTCGTACTTATATAAGTCGGAATAGTTTATGAGTCTATCGGTCATATAACGAATTGGAGAATTAACGATGCAGCTTAGAGAGTTACTCAGATTTAACGATATAGTGATTCAATGTCATGATAATCCGGATGCAGATGCACTTGCGTCCGGATATGCCCTTTTCTGGTATTTCAAAAAGATGGGGAAACATCCGAGATTTATCTACAGAGGAAGAAATGAGATAAGAAAAAGCAATCTTCTTATCATGGTTGAGGAGTTAAAGGTTCCGGTAAAATACGAACCTGATTTTAACCGCGTTCCGGAGCTTCTTGTTACTGTTGACTGTCAGTACGGTCAGCAAAATGTAACGCTCACAAAGGCGGTAAATGTAGCGGTTATAGACCACCACAGAGAGACTGTGGATCTCCCAAATATGTCAGAAGTAAGGTCAAGCGTAGGCAGCTGCGCAACAGTTATCTGGGATATGATAAGAGCGGAAGGGCTTTCCGTAAGAGATGAAAGACTGCTTTCGACAGCTCTTTATTATGGACTTTATACAGATACGAGCAGGCTGTCGGAAATGTCACATCCACTCGACAGAGATATGGTTGATGAGCTTGTTATAAATAAAAGCATCATCACAGAGATGAGTAATTCCAATATCTCGCTTGAAGAACTCAGGATAACGGGAAAAGCAATCCTCGACTATGATTATTACGGAAAGAACAAGTATCTGATAATACACGCCGACAGATGTGATCCGAATATACTCGGAGTCATAAGTGATTTTGCCATGGAGACTACGGGAGTAAATGTCTGCCTTGCATTTTACGTTAGTCCTGATGAAATAAAATTCTCGGTAAGAAGCTGTGTCAAAGAGGTTCATGCAAATGAAGTTGCAGAGTTTCTTTCAGAGGATGTAGGCGGAGGCGGTGGCCATATGTATAAGGCAGGAGGAACCATAAGACCTGAAAAACTGCCGCTTATCGGAGTAGGAGAGGATTTTGAATCCGTATTTAAGCTTCTTCAGGAAAGGATGGAGGATTACTTTAATAAATACGAGATAATATACGCAAGAAGCATGACTCTTGACACTTCTAACATGCCAAAGTACGAGAAACTGCCCCAGCACATGGGCTATGTCATGCTTTCAGATGTTTACCCGACCGGTACACTTATAGAGATACGTACCCTTGAAGGTGATATCACTATTTCCGTGACGGATGATACTTACCTCATGATAGGTATTGAGGGAGAAGTTTATCCAATCAAGAAGGCAAAATTTGAAAAGAGCTACAAAGTAACGGGTGAAAAGTATAAAGGGAAATTTGAATACGAACCCCGTATAAAAGATGTGGCGTCGGGAACATCCAAGGGAATATTTGAATTTGCAAGAGATGCCATAAGTCAGGGCGGATCATATATCTATGCAGAACGTCTTTATACATATGTTAAGCTTTTTACAGCATGGGATGATGAGAAGTATTACTCCGGAGGCCCCGGGGACTATATTGCATCAAGAGAAGACGACCCTCACGATATGTATATCATAAGAGGCCGTCTTTTCGGGAAACTCTATAAGGAAGTATAGAAAAGCTTATTTTTCATCATCATCTTCATCTATACCGTATTGAGATTTCAGCTCGTCGGACAGTTCCTGTCCGCCGAGCATTTTTTTGCCCTTTTCAAGAAGCTGCTCAAGGTCATAGTGTTCAAAATAGCCGACTGATTTTCCTTCGGAAGTGGATGAGTAGGTTAAGAAACGGTTACTCCTCACATTTACTCCGAAACAGTTTTCCACACATGCAGTTTCATACCAGGAATCGGTTTCAAATGTATCGGTAACAGGACCGGTTGAAATGTAAATATTGTCTCCGGATGGGTCAACGCTGAATTTTGATGTGTAAGTGTATCCGGAATATATAGAATAATCAGTTATCCCAAGGAGTTCTCCGGTTTTCATGCTGTATCTGTAGAGAGTTCCGTCATCGTATGGAACAAGAATGATTCTTCCTTCTTTCTTTGAATCAAAGAAGGTCATTCCTGTAGGCGGCGTACCCGGACACTTGATTTCAAGAACGATTTTCCCATCCTTATCTATACATTCAACGACATTTCCATCAGTTATAAGAATGTAACCGTCATTTGAAAAATCACTTATGTATTGTGTTACTTCATAGTACTCCGGAAGTTCAGTTTTGTTTATGCTTCCGCTTTCGGTATCTATAATGTACTCATTATTATTGCATACAACGTATATCAGCCCGCCATCCTTAGATATGACAGGAGAAATATACTCAAACGAACTCTCAGGGTCTAAGGTAAAACTCTTAGATTCTTTACTTTTAACATCGTATTTGGTGACTATACGGTTTCTCTCGGCGTCAGTACATGCATAGCAGAAGATTCCGTTATTAAATCCCAGATTATTTATATCAACAATATCGGTTTCAAATGTGTCGCTTGACACATTTCCGCTGAAGATGTCGATACTTGTAAAAATAATCTTGTTAGATTCGACTTCAGCCATGTAAACAAACTGGTCGTCGGAACCAAGAATCTTTCTTGATGAGGACGTGATATCCTTATTTAATTCGATTTTCTTAACGCCCTTAAAATCTCCGAGGTCTATTATTGTGAGGGAAGGCTTATCGCCTGAAGTTGTAATACAGAGAACATTTTCATCTATGTAATGATCAATTGAATCTGTAAAAGTATCAACTCCGCTTAATGCTTTCCAGTCTGTATCATAAAGGTGAAGACCATAATAGATTATCTCATTTGACATTTTCTTTTGGACATATACGCCGTTATTTATCCATGCATTACATATATCATTTGTGAAGAATTCACTTCTTTGAAGTACGTCCCGTCCCTGATTCGGAGAAGGGATGCAGTAACCGCCTTCGTAAGTTATGTAAACCGGCCATCCGTCGCCGTCATTGTCACTTATATCAATGATCGAATCATTAACGTTATGAAGATACATTTCCTCACCGGTATTCTTGTTTAGCATTACAGCTATATTTCCGGAATAGTATGCAATGGAATCAGTCTTTGGAAGACGTAGGAATTCACTGTTTATCATTACGTCGTTGCAGTAAAAATCGTAGTGCCATTTTTCCTTAAGTGAACCGGCTTCAAAGCACTGAAGTATAGAATGATCCGTTTTAAGAACAGAGTGATTATAAAATGACATGCTGCTGTCAAATGAATTGATGCTTGTTGCTGAAATGAGAGTATTATCATCAATCCAGTATACATCCTTTATGTGCTCGGTTGTCGCCTCTCCGCTTGTGACCTTGCCGCTTGCAAAATCAATGACGTTTACTCTGTAATCCGAAAAGCCGGAAAGCGTTATAAATGCTGCTTTTTTATTGTCAGGTGAAACGATGAAATTCGTGGAATTAGGTCTGTCAATATCAAAAGGATCATTGCTGCTTAGCTCGTAAGTCTTAATAACAGAACCGTCTTTGGTATTTATATTTAAGAGCTTTTCATTTCCATCAAGCAGGTAAAATGAATTGTCCGCCCCGGTGTCCGCCTTCGCACGGGTAAGGTCGCCTTCGCCTGATTCATAGGTCCAAAGAAGATTTCCTGTTGATGCCGTATATGCATATAAACTTGAACTGTCCCATACGATAAATGTATCATCTGCCACATATAAAAAGTCATTAAAAGCAGGATTCACACTTTTAATATTCATTATCTCTTTATGGTCATATACATTCCATGAACAAAGATTTCCGGTATCATCAACAGCCGTAAGACTGTTTCCGTCAGGAGATACTTCGAAATGCTTTACGTGGTTCGGAGTTGAATAGTTCCATGCAGCTGTAATATTGGTTCCGTTGTCGGGAACGTAAGCCAGGGTTGCATCGGTCAGAGCCCTAAGTGCTTCGGGAGTTACCGGGGTTTCATCATTTTCTTTATGGGGCAGCGCGGCTATTGCAAGTTCAAGCGCTGAAATCCTCTGCTCGGCGGCAAGAAGATTTCTTGATCCGGCAGCGAGGTATTTTGAATGGTTCCTGAGGGAATTTAAATAATTGGTTCTTATCTTGTTGCGGCTGTACAGCATGTATCCACTGAACGCAGCAGCAAGCAAAAGAAGGGCTGCGAATGCCGCAGTAAGTCTCTTAATGGCATACTGTCTGCGGCGGTTCATAAGTTCATCGTATGAACAGCCTATAAGAGCAGAAGCAAGCCTTGGAAGTTCGGTTTTTCTGGCATGCTTAAGAGGCATCCTGTAATCACAGGAGAGTGGTTCAACAGCTGTTCTTACCTGATTAAAACTGCCGTCAGGAAGAGTCTCGTATCTGTCCTCGTAAAGGAGGATTTCCGGGATTGATTCATTTGGCTCGCCGCTTGTAAGAACAGTGAGGATTTCATTTCTTGTGTGACTTTGCAGGAAGAATCTTATCTCCCTGTCAACCCAGATCGACTGTTTTGCTTCCGGCGAACAGATGACTATAAGATAGTCCGAATTCATCAGTGCTTCTGAAATGGTGACAGAAAGATCGCTTGTCATCGGAAGGTCGTCCTTATCACGGAATATCCTCTGTATCCGCTTCATTCCTGTTTTCTTTTTAATTTTTGAAGGGATGTGGAAATGCTCCAGATCGCGCTGGATTGATTCGGCAATTTTTATATCATTTGGAGCATGTTTGTATGATATAAATGCATTGTAATGTTGTGACATTTTGAATTCCCCCGAATTTTGAAAAATGATGAACCGGCATGCGGTTGACCTTTTTTTGAATGATATCAGTTTATCACATTAAAATGAAGAATTATAGAGGAAATGCGAAGATACATGGGAAAAGATGTGTTTAATTCTTCTCTCTTGAATGATATAATATTATACATATGAACTATAGATTTAGAGGTATCATATGGACAGAGAAAAAGCATAAAAGCAGCCATAAATGAAGTAAAGGAAAAATATCCGGACTACGACATAGATATAACTCCTGACGTAGATATTTCCGACTGATAAAACAGGAGCAGGGAATGATAGCCGGACGTGGCTAATTAACTATAGAATTATAAGGTTATAAGTGATAAAATCTATATGTTATGCATAAACTGAGAAACAGTGTTTAAATATAGTAATTTTAAAAGGGAGCATAAAGAAATGAAGAAGGTAGAAGATTACATTACAACCATCCCTGATTTTCCAAATCCGGGAATCATGTTCAGAGACATTACAAGCGTTCTTTCAGACGCTGAAGGATTCAAGCTTTCAATCGATGAAATGACAAAGCTTTTAGATGGACTCCAGTTTGACGTTATCGCCGGAACAGAATCGCGAGGATTCGTATTCGGAACTCCTATTGCGTATAATGAAGGCAAGCCTTTTATACTTGTAAGAAAGAAAGGCAAGCTTCCGAGAGAGACAGTATCCGCAACCTACGATCTTGAGTATGGTACAGCTACGATAGAGATGCATAAGGACAGCATAAAACCGGGTCAGAAGGTAGTGCTTGTTGACGACCTTCTTGCTACGGGCGGAACCATGGAAGCAGCAGCAAAGCTGGTTGAGGAGCTTGGCGGAGAAGTAGTAAAGATGATATTCCTTCTTGAACTTAAGGGGCTTAAAGGAAGAGAGAGACTCTCAAAGTACGATGTTGATTCTGTCGTACAGTACGAGGGGGCCTAATTATTATAAACATTTGATTAATATGCTTAATTTTATGGAATATGCACACTTCGGAACACGCCTCTCGGCTCGATTCGAACGCGTAGCAGATACTAACCACAGGAGGTGACAGAATGCAGGATACGACAATTGAAGCTGTAAAGGAAAAGGACAAGTCTCTTGAGACTCCTGCAGATTTTACTCCGCCTGAGGAACTGTACAGGGATCTTGTGGAGAAGATAAAAGCATATCATCCGTCAGATGATTTTTCGCTTATAGAGAAAGCGTATAAGGTTGCTGATAAGGCGCATGAGGGACAGGTAAGAAAGTCCGGAGAGCCGTACATCATGCATCCTATTTGTGTTGCAATAATCCTTGCTGAACTTGAGATGGATAAGGAGACCATCATAGCAGGTCTTCTTCATGACGTTATCGAAGATACAGCGGTTACAAAGGAGGAACTTGCGGCAGAGTTTTCACCTGAAGTTGCAGAACTGGTTGATGGAGTTACAAAGCTGACACAGCTGAATCTTTCACAGGATAAGATTGAGATACAGGCAGAGAACCTTCGTAAGATGTTTCTTGCCATGGCAAAGGATATACGTGTCATTATCATAAAGCTTGCCGACAGACTTCATAACCTCAGGACACTTCAGTATCAGTCTCCTGAGAAGCAGAAGGAGAAGGCAAGGGAAACTATGGATATATATGCGCCTATAGCTCACAGGCTCGGTATATCCAAGATCAAGGTTGAACTTGATGAGATATGTATGCAGTATCTCTACCATGATGTTTATTATGAACTCAAACATCAGATTGATGAAAGTCTTTCCGAAAGAGAAAGCTTTATAAATGAAATGGTTCACGAAGTAAGGGAGTATATCAAGGAAGCCGGAATTTCAGCAGAGATTGACGGCCGTGTAAAACATATCTTCAGTATCTATAAAAAGATGGTTACACAGAATAAGACTCTCGATCAGATATACGATATATTTGCCCTTCGTATCAAGGTTGATACCGTAAGAGATTGTTATGCGGCACTCGGTATCATACATGAAAAGTATAAGCCTATACCGGGAAGATTCAAGGATTATATCGCCATGCCAAAGGCGAATATGTATCAGTCGCTTCATACCACACTTATAGGGCATGAAGGACGTCCGTTTGAGATTCAGATAAGAACCTATGAAATGCACCGTACTGCCGAATATGGTATCGCAGCTCACTGGAAATATAAAGAAGGCGGCGGTAAGGTCAGCAAGGAAGAGGAGAAGATGAACTGGCTCAAGGAGATTCTTGAGTGGCAGACTGAAACCTCCGACAATAAAGAATTCATGAGTACAGTAAAGACAGATCTCGATCTTTTCCAGGATCAGGTTTATGTCTTCACACCTGCCGGTGATGTTAAGACACTTCCGAAAGGCTCAACTACTATAGATTTTGCCTACTCGATTCATTCGGCAGTAGGAAATACAATGGTCGGTGCCAGAATAAACGGAAGACAGGTACCGATTGAGACAAAGCTTTCCAGCGGGGACAGGGTTGAGATACTTACTTCCCAGAACGGTCATGGACCTTCCATGGACTGGCTTAAGATAGTTAAAAGTGCTCAGGCAAAGAATAAGATCAATCAGTGGTTTAAGCAGGAGTACCGCGCCGACAATATCATAAAAGGTAAGAATGCGGTTGAAGCTTACTGTAAGGCTAAAGGAATCAACATGCAGGAGATTCTTAAGCCTGAACTTATGTCGAAGGCGCTGAAGAAGTATAACTATAATGACTGGGATTCACTCATGGCTGCCGTTGGACACGGCGGAATCAAGGAAGGTCAGATCATAAACAGGCTTATGGATGACCTTGAGAGAGAAAAGGAAGCGAAGAAGAACGACTCCGATGTAATGGGTGACTTCCAGGAAGGCGCAAGGCTTACAAGAAAGAGCGATGTCCCCAAGGGCGGAATCAAAGTCAAGGGAATCGATGATATCGCTGTAAGGTTTTCAAAGTGCTGTTCGCCTGTTCCGGGGGATGAGATTGTTGGATTTATCACAAGAGGACGTGGCGTTTCCATTCACAGAACGGACTGTGTAAATATCCTCAGTATGGATGAGGTGAGCCGTTCCCGTCTTATCGATGCAGAATGGGTAGAGACAGACGGAGAGGGAAGCGAAGAATATACCACAGATATCAATATCTATACAACCGGTGAACAGGGCATCATCTATGAAGTGTCCAAGATATTTACCGAAGCAAAGATTACGATTATAGGTATGAATGTACGTACCACAAAGCAGGGAAGAATGACAATTTCCATGCAGTTTGGTATTAAGTCTAAAGACCAGCTTAGAAGGATGATTGCCAAGGTTCGCAGTATTGAAGGTGTTATAGAGATAGAGAGAACGCAAGGGTAGTTTCTGCACGGGAATACTTACTGCTAATCCCTGTCATGTTAGATTAAAGGAGGATTTTCGGTGGAGAATCTAATAGTAGTAAAAAATGTGCTGGGTAATCTGGCGACAAATTGTTATACAGTGGTAAATACCACATCAAGAGAGGCAGTGATAATCGATCCTGCCGCAAATGCCGATTTCCTTCACGGAATGGTTAAAAACCAGAGCTATAAGCTTTCGGCAATTCTGCTTACCCATGCTCATTACGATCATGTTGGTGCGGTTAATAAACTTAGGGGATACTATCCTGACGTTCCTGTCATAATAGGTGAAAATGACGAGGATATACTCGGTAACTGTGCCGCAAACCTTTCGGCGATGTTCGGAGATGAACCGCTTTTCGTAAAGGCAGATAAAACGGTAGGTGACGGAGAAGAAATAAGCCTTCTCGGAACAAAAGTAAAAGTGATTGAAGTTCCGGGACACACGAAGGGCGGAGTATGCTATTACTTCGCTGAAAATGCACTTCTCTTTGACGGAGATACACTTTTTGCCGGAAGTATCGGAAGATCAGATTTTCCGACAGGTGATGGAGAATTGCTCCTTAAGTCAATAAGAGAAAAACTCTTCTCACTTCCGGATGATACAAAAGTTTATCCGGGTCATAACAGTACAACTACAATAGGACGCGAGAAAGCTACGAATATGTTTTTCGTATAAATAAGTATAGGAGCGGGCTTCTAAGGATTCAGATATATCATTTCGACGCCTCGCGGGTCTCGGCGCTTAGCGATTAATGTGCGAAGCGCATTAGAGCTTAGCGTCCGTTAGGGCACCCGCGGAGTGCGGGAGCTGTGCCGAGAAATGATATATCTGAATCCTTAAGCCATACAACACTAAAAATATCACATATCATATTTTCAGTATTTTCATCACACAGATAAGGGGGAGTCAGCTATGATATTAATAGTTCAATCAAAGACTATATACGAGAATGACCTTCGTGCTATGCTCCAGGCTTTCTTCCCTGAAGAGAAACAGTATACCGCAAAACCGTCGGAAGTTGCTGAATACGACAAGAAACTGTACAAAGAGTTTACTTTTATCCTGACAGCATTGTTTAGGGACAGAGAGGTCTGCCTTAAACTTGAGGAGCAGGGGCGAGTACTCTTTTCTGCTTATATATATGGGGATTTTGAGAACAGACAGCTCTTTAGAAATAAGCTTAAACTCGGAATCTACAGACTTCTTTCAGAGTACAGTAAAAGGACACTTCCATGGGGAAGCCTTACGGGAATGCGTCCGACCAAGATAGCAACAGCGAAGAGAAATGAAGGACTTTCGGATGAGGAAATCATAGATTATTACAGAACGACCTATGACTGCTCAAAAGAAAAAGCCTGTCTTGCAACTGCCGTATCAAAGTCGGAAGAGGGGATCTTAAATGACTATAATCCTGAAAAAGATTATACGCTTTATGTTGGGATTTCGTTCTGTCCGTCAAGATGTGTATACTGTTCATTTGCGGCATATCCTATCGCATCTTATGAGGATAAGGTTCCGGTATATATAGATGCGCTTATAAAGGAACTGCAGAACATAGCACTTATGAATGCAAGCCGCCATCTAAAGGTTATATATATCGGAGGCGGTACTCCGACAGCACTTTCAGCCGGTGAACTGGAAAGACTTCTTGCCGCGCTTGAAAGTAATTTTGACTTTTCATATCTTAAGGAATATACTGTTGAGGCCGGCCGTCCGGACAGCATCACAAGAGATAAGCTTGTGGCGATGAAAAGGCATGGCGTTACGAGAATCAGCATCAATCCTCAGACCTTAAATGAAGGAACGCTAAGGAAGATAGGCCGCGGTCACAGCGTAGCTCAGTTTGAACATGCATTTGACCTTGCGAGAAAATGTGGTTTTGATAACATCAATACAGACCTTATCGCAGGCCTTCCGGGTGAAAAGGTAAATGACATAAAGAACAGCCTTAAGGGTGTTACGGATTTAAAACCCGAGAGTATAACCATGCACAGCCTGGCTATAAAAAGAGCAGCCCAGCTTTCCGACAGGGACAGCCTTTACATAAGGGCACTCCGGGAGGAAAAAGGACAGAATCAAAATGAAGGACTAAATCTTACATTCAGCACGCTAACTGAGCAGGGTTATTCACCATATTATCTCTACAGGCAGAGGAATATTGCAGGCAATCTTGAAAATGTCGGTTATTCCCAAAAGGGTTTTGAATGCATTTATAATGTACTTATCATTGAGGAAAGAATCGATACATTTGCAGCGGGAGCAGGAGCGGTTACAAGAATCGTTCATCCCGGCGACACGAAGGTAGACAGGGTTCCGAACGTAAAGGATGTTGACGAATACATAGCGAGAGTCGATGAAATGATAGAAAGAAAACAGGAAGCGTTCTATACAAAATGATAAGTTTCGGGGCTTTAAAATGAATGATTACCGAACTGCATCAAACGCAGATTTGGTTTACATAATATATCAGATTGGAGAAAAAAATGTCAGAGTCAATGAAAGGACTGCACAGAGACTATCGTGCAGCCGAAGTAGGAGTAAGTAATGTAGGCGAGAAGATCACAGTCATGGGCTGGGTTCAGAAAAGCCGTAACAAAGGTGGTATCGTTTTTACGGATCTCAGGGACAGAAGCGGTATTCTTCAGATAGTATTTGAAGAGAAAAACTGCGGAAAAGAAGTACTTGAGAAGGCGGCATCTCTTCGTTCAGAATTCGTTATTGCCGTTACGGGTACTGTTACAAAAAGAGCGGGAGCTGTAAATGACAAGATTGCTACAGGTGAGATCGAGGTTGTTGCAGAGGATCTGAGGATTCTTTCGGAATCAGAAACACCTCCTTTCCCTATTGAAAATGATATAAAGACAAAAGAAGAGATAAGGCTTAAGTATAGATTCCTTGATCTTCGCCGTCCTGATATTCAGAAGAATCTTATTCTAAGAAGCCGTGTTACAACAAGTGTAAGAGAGTTCCTTGCAAATGAAGGATTTCTTGAGATAGAAACTCCTATACTTTGTAAGTCCACTCCTGAAGGAGCGAGAGATTACCTCGTGCCAAGCCGTGTTCATCCCGGTAACTTCTATGCACTTCCACAGTCACCTCAGCTCTTTAAGCAGCTGCTTATGGTTTCGGGATATGACAGATATTTCCAGATTGCAAAGTGCTTCCGTGATGAGGATCTTCGTGCTGACAGACAGCCGGAGTTCACACAGATAGATATGGAACTTTCATTTGTTGATATTGATGATGTCATTGATGTAAATGAAAGACTTCTGAAGAAGATATTTAAAGATGCTCTTGATTATGATATAGAGACACCTATCGAGAGAATGACATGGCAGTATGCTATGGAGCATTACGGTTCCGATAAGCCCGATCTTCGTTTCGGTGTTGAGATAAAGGATATAACAGACATAGTTTCATCATCAGAGTTTGTTGTATTTAAGGGAGCCATTTCCGGCGGCGGTACCGTAAGAGGTATAAATGCTGAGGGACTTGGCACACTTCCGAGAAAGAAGATTGATGCGCTTTCTGATTTTGTTAAAGGATATGGAGCTAAGGGACTTGCATGGCTTGCCATAAATGAAGACGGTACATTTAAGTCATCCTTTGCCAAGTTTATGTCAGAGGAAGAGTTAAATGGAATAGTTGAAAGAATGGAAGGAAAGCCGGGAGACCTGCTTCTCTTTATAGCTGATACAAAGACAAATTTCGTGCTTACAACACTTGGAGCATTAAGACTTGAAGTGGCTTCTATGATGAACATAATCGATAAAGATGCATTCAGATTTGTATGGATAACAGAATTCCCACTTCTTGAGTGGAGCGAAGAGGAAGAAAGATTCGTTGCAATGCATCATCCGTTCACGATGCCGCTTGAAGAAGACTGGGAATATATAGACAGTGATCCGGGGCGTGTTCGTGCGAAGGCTTACGATATAGTTCTGAACGGAGTTGAGCTTGGCGGAGGATCAGTCCGTATTCACCAGAATGATATTCAGGAGAAGATGTTCAGCGTTATAGGACTTTCAAAGGAATCAGCAGAAGATAAGTTCGGATTCCTTCTTACAGCATTTAAGTACGGAGTTCCGCCACATGCAGGACTTGCTTACGGACTTGACCGTCTCATAATGCTTATGGCCAAAGCCGACAGCATAAGGGATACAATGGCATTCCCTAAGATAAAAGATGCATCCGACCTTCTCACAGACGCACCAAACGTAGTCGATCCAATACAGCTCGAAGAACTTGGAATCGAAATCAAGAAAAACGATTCAGAAGAAATATCTGCTCAGTAGCAGGCGTACATAACCTAATATGAATATGACACAGAAACGCTGTTACACCACGAACCTATTATGAGTAGGGCACAGAAACAATGTTACACCACGAACTCATCATATGTATAACACATATATTATGTTACAACATAAACCCAACGTGGAAATAAAATGTGAGAGTATACCAGCGAAACCCTCTGAGGACCGTCGGTACTTAATGAATAGACACGCAAGTGTCTATGAATTTAGTATCCGCTACGTGTCCGAAGGGAGCCGAGAGGCGTGTTTCGGATGGTATACTCTCACATTTTTTATAATCCTATTATTGTATAACTCTCTACACAATACTATGCAAAACAGTATTCCTAGTAGTTCTCAGACCTTACCTCAAAGAAGCTCTGTGGATGTGCACATACAGGACAAACTCCCGGAGCCTTTGTACCTACAACAACATGACCGCAGTTACGGCATTCCCAAACCTTAACTTCACTCTTTTCAAATACTTCCTGCATCTCTACATTCTTAAGAAGAGCACGATATCTTTCTTCGTGAAGCTTTTCAATTGCGCCTACCATACGGAATTTAGCTGCAAGTGCCTTGAAGCCTTCTTCTTCAGCTGTCTTTGCAAAATCCTCATACATATCTGTCCATTCGTAATTCTCGCCGTCAGCTGCTGCTTCAAGATTAGCTTTTGTATCGCCGATTCCTTCGAGCTCTTTGAACCACATCTTAGCATGCTCTTTCTCGTTGTCAGCTGTATGAAGGAATATAGCAGCTATCTGCTCAAATCCCTCTTTCTTTGCTACTGATGCAAAATAAGTGTACTTATTTCTAGCCTGTGACTCACCTGCAAAAGCTGCCTGTAAGTTTTTTTCTGTCTGTGTTCCTGCATATTTGTTTGCCATAAAATTATCCTCCTCAATACATTTAATTAGTAGTTAACTAATAAGAGTATAACATAAGTCGGTTTAAATGAGAAACAGTTTTAAAGGGATGAATCATAAAGAATTTATGTACCGGATAAGTCTTTCCAGGGTTTTGTCAGATAGTTTAAGAGAAGCTTTGACAAGCTTTTTCTGAATGTCTGTCAGATAGACTGATTTATCTCTGTCAGTCATAAAGAATTCGGTTATGGTTATACCAAAACCTGCGCATATACGTTCTATGGAAACGGTTCCGGGGGTTTTATGCTGTGCCAGCCATGATGAAATGGTTGACTGGGTGATTCCGGAACGTTTTGAGAGCTCGGTCTCTGACCAGCCCCTAAGTTCCATAAGTTCTTTTATTCTGGAGATTACGTCGAAGGATTCATGTAAGTTTTTAGGTTTTCTATGCTGCATGATGACATTTTTTATAAAACTAGCTATATTCAAAAGTACAGTTTAAGTATATCAAAATAAACAGTCGAAAAACCATACTCATATGAGTATTATATAACTCACATGAGTATTATATTACTCATATAAGTACTATTTGAAGATAAGTATGCTTTGTAAAAAAAGCAATTCATTTGTACACATTATTATATTATGTTAAAATGGAGTTTGGTTTAATTAAGAATAGTGGTTCAGCTTTCCTAATTCATGTAGCAGGAGATTAGTTTTATATGTCATATGAAATGCTTTATGCGATCATGTATCTTGAGATCAATCTGGTCGCAGTTTTTCTAATAGCTTATATCAGATATAAAACCGCCGGGATATCAAAGATGGTAGCTCAGCGCAACTTCGCTATGGCTATTGATTCCGAGATAGCATTCTTTCTTTCGGATACTATCTATGTTATGGCAAAATGCGGAATGCTTCCTTATAACAAGTTTATAGTTATGTTAACTAAAGAAGTATATTTCTTTTCGACCGCGCTTATGTGTTTCTTCTGGTTCGTTTATTTTGAACTCATGCAGAATTCGCCTTTTATAAACAGCAGAAAAAGAGTGAGATTATCGGCTATTCCGGTTTATATTATGGCGATTCTTCTCATTGTCAATATTTTCACGGGAATACTGTTCTATGTTGACGAAAGCGGCGTATATAGGAGAGGAACTTTATTTATCGTACAGTACATTCTGGCATACGCATATATCATAATCAGTTCAGCGAGAGCGTTTATCGGAATATTCAGAAAAGAAATGCTGTCGCAGAGAAGGACGCTTATATCGCTTGCTCTGTTTCCTATCGTTCCGGCTGCATCGGGAATAGTGCAATTCATTTATCCTGAACTTCCGCTTGCGTGTGTTGCACTTGCACTTGCAACTCTTGTCATGTATCAGCAATGGATAGATCAGATGATCTCCATCGATCCTCTCACTAAGCTGAATAACAGGAAGCATCTTGATTATTTCTATGAGCAGTGGAATGTTGCCGGTGATGAAAATCCGCTATATATGATTATGATCGATGCCAACAAGTTTAAACAGATAAATGACACTTTTGGCCATATAGAGGGTGATGCAGCACTGGTTCGAATAGCCGATTCGCTTAGGATAAGCTGCAGGAATCTAAAGAAAAAATACAGCATTTCCAGATTTGGCGGAGATGAGTTTGTTATAATGCTGGTCACAACAGATGAAAGCATAGTAGGTGAACTGATAGAAACAATTCGTAAGACGCTTAAAAGGCTGAATGAAGAAGCGGCTGCTCCATATGAACTTTCGGTAAGTATCGGAGTGGCTAAGACAGATGAAGATATCCCTCTTAAGAATATTATAGATATGGCTGATGATAAGCTGTATGAGGAGAAGAAAAGTATAAAGGAAAGATAATATGAAAAAAGTTCTGGTGCTTATTCCTGCATACAATGAAGCGGGAAGTATAGAAAAAGTGGTGGATGATCTTACAGAGAACCATCCGGAATATGATTATCTTATTATAAATGACGGGTCAAAGGATGATACTCTTGCTGTCTGCAAAAGAAGAGGGTATCACGTTATGGATTTTCCTGTTAATCTGGGGCTTGAGTGTGGATTTGTAGCCGGAATGAAGTATGCTAAAAGAAGCGGTTATGATTACCTTATTCAGTTTGACGCAGACGGACAGCACGTGGCAGATTATATAGATGATATATATGACCGTATAGAGGAAGGGTACGATATAGTTATCGGATCCAGATTTGAAAATGAAAAGAAGCCATTTAGTATGAGGATGCTTGGAAGCACTCTCATTTCATTTGCCATAAGGCTTACTACAGGATGCAGGATTAAAGATCCGACATCCGGAATGAGAATGTATAACCGGAGATGTATGCAGGTTTTTTCAAAGGAAATTAACTACGGACCGGAACCTGATACCATTTCATATCTTTTGAAAAACGGTTTCAAGGTTTCAGAGGTTCAGGTTGAAATGAGAGAAAGAGAGACGGGATCGAGTTATCTTACCATTTCCAAGTCCATAGCATATATGTTCAAGATGCTTATATCAATTCTCTTTATACAGAATTTCAGAAGGAAGGTGAGGTAATATGTCACTTACACTCAGAATATTCCTTATAGTATGTTCACTTATATCAGTATTCTTTCTTGTAAGAAAGATAAGGAAGGCAAAGCTGCGTATCGATGTTTCCATATTCTGGATTATTTTTGCCGTGCTGCTTGTCGTACTCAGCCTTTTTCCGGGTATAACGATGTGGCTCGCTGATATAATGGGAATCATATCGCCGGTTAATCTTTTGTTCCTGTTCATGATATTTATACTTCTCTTATATGCATTTTCAATGACTGTAAGGATGTCAGAGCTTGAGAATAAAATAAATGAACTTACAGAGGAACTTGCGATAAGAGACCGCATGAATCGCGACAAAAAGGATGCGGTCAAAGACATCAGAGTGAGAAGAGGTCGTAAACAGTGAAATCTGAAAGAATAAAAACCGGAAGCGTGGTATTTGTCATAGTACTGCTCATATGCTGTTCAATGGCATGTTTCTTCAGTAAAAAAGAGCATATGATAGCTGATGTGTGGTATGAAGAAAGCATGGTACTTACACCGCATGGATTTAAAGAGGAAAAGTCGGATACCAACTCACGCAAAGTAAAATATATAGCCGGGGCTGATGCCGGAAGCTATATTGATATATCGGCAACAAGAAGTGCTTTTCAGGGATATACCCTTGACAGTGTAATAGCAAGATTTCAGGCTGTTTCAAAAAGAGATGAAGACGTAAGGCTTGCTGTGCTTGATGAAGAAGGTAAAGAAGCGGCTGTATATGAAACCACATGGGAGGAAGGAGAGATTTACTTCCTCTTTGATATGGAAGATCAGGATGAAAATGTATCAAAGCTTCTTAGTGAAGATACTGTCAACCTGAGACTTTATGTAAACCAGGATATGGACACACCTATGATATATACTGCTACGGGGGACAGCTCTTCAAAGCTAAGATACATGGCTCTTGCAGTTTCGCCGGTAATAGCTTTTATTGCGGCACTCATGTTCATTTTCATAAAGCCTTTAAATAGATTTATAAACGGTCTCCGGGAAATGATAAGTGAGATTTTACTTACTATCCGTAGTTCAAAGAGAAAGATTATTAAATTCATTTTAGAGCTTTTTATATGTATAGTTATTTCGGCTGTCGGGGCATTTATTCTTTCGCGTATAACGGGAAAGAGCTTTACATTCCCTCTTTTTACACTCTGCCTGATGCCTGTAGTTTTCATCTACATGGCATATGTAAAGAGAAGCTATTTTAAAGACAGGATACATGTATTTGGAGCGCTTTTTGTTCTTGTCATAGGAACGGTTTTCTCATTTGCGGCGCCTGCATGTTCCGGGCTTAACTTTGATGATCAGGATCATTATTCAAATGTAGTTTATATGGCTACATGTCTTGAAAGAAAGGTCAGTCTGTCTGACTGGGATAATATTACAGAGGCAGGCTCTGCCATGGTATCGACTTCGTTATTTGAGAACGAGACTAAGAAGGCACTGGTACGTTTCAGAAATGACATGAGCAGGATGCATTACTATGTTGGAACAAGCAAGGGGCTTGGGATTTTAAAAGCTAAGAATCTATCTTATATAACTTCTCTGATTCCGTATTTTATAGCCAAGCTTTTCAGACTTCCGTGGAGTATGAGATTTATGATAGGCAGGTGGGGAACGGTGCTGTTTCTTGCAATTGTCACCTATATCTCTATGAAATGTCTAAAGAGCGGTAAAATAATCGCCATGGCAGTTGCGGCAATGCCTGGAGTTATGTTCCTTGCCGCAAGCTACTCATATGATATATGGCTGCTTGGATGTATACTTCTCGGACTGGCGATGTTCTTTGGGGAAAAACAGGATCCCGCAAATACGCTCAAGCTGAAAAAGGCGCTCGCTATAGCTATAATACTTGCTGTGTCGAATTGTTCCAAACCGGTTTACTTCCCGCTTTTCATGGTTGCATTCTTTATGCCTAAGGAAAAGTTTAAGGAAAGAAAAAACTACTGGCTTTATAAGCTGCTCATAATAGGTGCAATGCTGGTGCCGATTCTCATAGTTGTTCTCGGAACCCTTATGCCCGGAGTCGGACAGGGTGATACTAGAGGTGGAGGAGACGTAAATGCAACAGAGCAGTTAAACGGCTTCCTTTCAGAACCTTTAAGGGGGATGCTTGTAATAGGTAATTTCCTTTCAACTTATCTGAATCCATTTTTTGAAAAAACATCATGGTTCAACAGAATGGGTTATCTGGGAAGTCTTAATATAGGTATTTACGGAGCTGTTGTACTTACCATTGCGGCATTTATTGCTGTAAACAGAAAAGAAGAAGGAAAGTTCCCATGGTGGTACAGGCTCGGCGTTCTTGCGGTTTACTGCGTGATCGGATTCATGGTCAGTTTTTCGATGTACATTGCATTTACACCGGTTGGTGCTGATACCGTAAACGGATGTCAGGCAAGATACATACTGCCTGCTGTTTTCCCTGTGCTTTTTGCATGCACAAGGTGGTCGGCGGGAGCTCTTCTTGACAGAGTTCCAAAATTGGATAATATATGTAAAAAGGAATTCATGGGATGCCCTGTTACGTATATAAGGGATGTGCTCATTGCGCTTTTTATCCTTATCCCGAATATGATGGGGGTATACCTCTATATGGTTAAATGATAAAATGCGTATCATTTATAAAAAGTAGTAATCAACACAGTCAAACAACAGCTTATTCGAGTGATTAAAGTAATAGTTCTAAGGAGGAAACAAAGGTGTTCAAGGTAAATGAAGATTATTTAAAACTTCCGGGAAGTTATCTCTTCTCAAATATTGCAAAAAAGGTTTCTGCTTTCACAGAAGCAAATCCTGATAAAAAGGTTATAAGACTTGGCATTGGTGATGTAACTCAGCCACTCTGCCCGGCAGTAATAAAGGCACTTCACAGTGCTGTTGATGAGATGGCGGATGCCGCAACATTTAAGGGATACGCCCCTGATCTCGGATACAGCTTCCTCCGTGATACTATAAGAGATAAGGTCTATAAAAAGCTTGGTGCTGAAGTATATTCAGACGAAATATTCATAAGCGACGGAGCCAAGTCTGATTCAGGTAACATTCAGGAAATTTTTGCAAAGGATACTAAGGTTGCGGTATGCGATCCTGTTTATCCGGTTTATGTTGATACAAATGTAATGAGCGGACGTACCGGTGTTTACGATCCGGCAACAGAACTCTGGAGCAATGTAATCTACATGCCATGTACGGCGGAGAATGATTTTGCACCTGCACTTCCAAGTGAGGTTCCGGATCTTATATATCTCTGCTTCCCTAACAATCCTACGGGAGCAGCAATTACAAAGGAAAGACTTCAGGAGTGGGTAGACTATGCCATTAAGAATAAGGCTGTAATAGTTTATGACGCTGCTTACGAAGCATATATCAGCGAGGAAAATGTACCGCATTCCATTTATGAATGTGAAGGTGCCAGAAACTGTGCAATCGAGATCAGAAGCTTTTCAAAGAATGCAGGCTTCACGGGAACACGTCTCGGATATACGGTAGTGCCTAAGGATATAAAGACAGATGACGGAGTCATGGTGAGAGACCTTTGGGCAAGACGTCACGGAACTAAGTTTAACGGTGCTCCATACATTATCCAGAAGGCAGGCGAGGCTGTGTTCTCGGATGAGGGACAGAAAGAAACAAGTGAGCAGATAGCATATTACATGAATAATGCCAAGTATATAAAGGAAGGTCTTAAGGATGCAGGATACACTGTTTACGGCGGCGTAAATGCACCATACATCTGGCTCAAGACCTCCGACAATATGACATCATGGGAGTTCTTTGACTTCCTTCTTGAAAACGCAAATGTTGTCGGAACACCGGGTTCAGGATTTGGACCAAGCGGTGAAGGTTACTTCAGACTGACTGCATTCGGCAGCTATGATAATACAGTTGAAGCAATCGATAGAATAAAGAAGCTGTAAATCAAAGTAGTGCATAAATCAAAAAAATGATCAGAGGACGGGACAATGGGAAAGATAACAGTAGAAACATGTGAGATTGAAGGGCTTAAGGTTATAACACCGACAGTGTTCGGTGACGAGAGAGGCTACTTCATGGAGACTTATAATTATAATGATTTTAAAGAAGCGGGAATAGATCAGGTTTTCGTTCAGGATAACCAGTCTATGTCCAAGAAAGGCGTACTTCGCGGACTGCATTTTCAGAAGGAGTTTCCTCAGGATAAACTAGTCAGAGTTGTAAGGGGTGAGGTGTTTGACGTTGCAGTTGACCTTCGTCCGGGCAGCGAGACATTTGGCAAATGGTTTGGAGTTGTGCTTTCAGATGAGAATAAAAAGCAGTTCTTCATTCCGAAGAATTTTGCACATGGCTTTATAGTGCTTTCAGATGTCGCTGAATTCTGTTATAAATGTACTGATTTCTATCATCCGAATGATGAGGGCGGACTCCTTTGGTCAGACCCGGATATAGGAGTCGAGTGGCCTCTTCCGGAGGGCATGACAAAGGAAGACCTTATAATTTCCGATAAAGATCACAAATGGAGCGGGATTGCTGAATACGTAAAGTAAGTTTCTTTTACAGATTATGTGGCGGTAAATTGTAGATAATATGAAAAGTTCAATTGAGATAATTAAAAATATCATAAAGAACTGGAAGCTCAGCATCTCGCTTTCCAGAAATGACTTCAGGATGAAATTTGCAGGCTCTTACCTTGGTATAATCTGGGCTTTTATACAGCCTGTTGTTACCGTGCTTGTTTACTGGTTTGTGTTTCAGGTAGGGCTCAGGCATGGGACTGTAGGTGAGTACCCGTATGTGGTTTATCTTATATGCGGTCTTATGCCATGGTTTTTTATAGCGGATGCGCTTTCCGGCGGAGCAACTGCATTTACGGATTATAATTATCTTGTTAAGCAGGTGGTATTTAATATAAGCATACTGCCGTTTATCAAGATAGTTTCCGCGTTTTATGTGCATATATTCTTCGCTGTAGTAACGCTGGTCATACTTATGCTGTACGGTTTTCTGCCGGATGTTTATGATCTGCAGATTGTATATTACATGTTCTGCAGTTTTGTCCTTGTGCTCGGACTTTCATACCTGTTTTCATCAATGGTGGTATTTGCCAGAGATGTAAAACAGATAATCAACATATTCGTTATTCAGATAGGAGTCTGGATTACTCCTATTATGTGGAGTGCGGGTGATATGCTTTCACCGAAACTTCACGCAGTATTTAAACTTAATCCTTTTTATTACATTACAGAGGGTTATAGAGATGCACTTCTTTACAAACACTTTTTCTGGGAGTCGCGTCCCCTCTGGACATTCTATTTCTGGGTGATAACGGTGCTCCTCTTCATATTCGGAGCCAGAGTTTATAAAAGGTCAAGACCACACTTCGCAGATCTTCTTTAAGTCTGCTGACCACGAAGTGGTCATGCGTACCATATGGGCGTATTGCTGCTTGCAGCAAAACGCCCATATGGTACACATGAACGCTGTCCGTAGGACAGAGCAGACTTTGATCTGCGACGGTGACTGTAAGTCGCAAAGCGACGACTGACAGCGGAGCTGGCAGAGTCACCGTCTGCAGGTAAGCAGGTGAGTAGATAGCGGAGCGACGACTGACAGCAAAGCTGGCAGAGTCACCGTCTGCGAGTAATAGGAGAGCGGAAAGTGATGGAGACTGACAGCGAAGCTGGCAGAGTCATCGTCTGCGATAGATAGGAGAGCAGAATGTGATGGAGACTGACAGCGAAGCTGGCAGGGTCACCGTCTGCAAGTAAGCGGGTGAGTAGATAGGAATATAAATATGGAAAATGCAATTTCTGTAAAAAATATATATAAGCAGTATAAGCTCTACAAGGGCAAGATGGACAGAATATTTGATGCCCTTGGACTTCGCCCTTTCTCAAAGTATAAAGAGCATAACGCCCTCAATGGCGTAAGCTTTGATGTGGCGCAGGGTGAGTGCATAGGTATTATCGGTACTAATGGAGCAGGTAAATCCACTATACTTAAAATCATAACAGGTGTTGTAAGCCCTACTTCAGGCGAAGTAGTGGTAAACGGAAGGATATCAGCCCTGCTCGAACTTGGAGCCGGTTTCAATCAGGAATACACAGGAATTGAAAATATCTATCTGAACGGAACTATGATAGGTATGTCAAAAGAAGAGGTCGATGAAAAGCTTGATGATATTCTTAAATTCGCAGATATAGGCGAGTATGTTTACCAGCCTGTTAAGACTTATTCATCAGGTATGTTCGTCCGCCTTGCATTTGCAGTGGCAATTAATGTTGATCCGGAGATTCTTATAGTCGATGAGGCACTTTCTGTAGGCGACGTATTCTTTCAGGCAAAGTGCTATCAGAAATTTGAAGAGTTTAAAAATGCCGGTAAGACAATTCTCTTTGTCAGCCATGACCTGTCCAGTATAGAGAAGTACTGTGACAGAGCAATACTCTTAAATAAGGGTACACTTGTCGCGGACGGCAGTCCTAAAGATACGATAGATCTTTATAAACAGATTCTTGTCGGCCAGAGCGAGAACGGTAAGCTTAAGAGATCTGATGACGGCACGCAGGATTACGGCGATAAGAAGGTTGAGATCACAGATTATAAATTCATGGATGATACCGGAAGAGAAACGACGACCTATATGAAGGGCAGTTCATTTTCGGTTAAAGTCAGGATTCATGCGAATACTGATGTTCAGGCACCTATCGTTGCTCTTACTATAAGAAATATAAAAGGAATTGATGTCACGGGAACCAATACAATGATGGAAAAGTGTGACATAGGACCGTTAAAAGCCGGTGAAGAAAGGCTCGTTACATTTACCCAGAAAATTGATCTCCAGGGCGGAGAGTACCTCATCTCGCTTGGCTGCACACGCTTTGAAGAGTACGAACTTCGTGTGTACCACAGACTGTATGATGTGACATCCATAGCTGTTGTATCATCGAAGGATACAGTGGGTTACTACGATATGAATTCTCATGTGACAGTGGAGTGAAGTAGTATAACATTTGTTCTGTAATGTCAAATGAAAAAGGAGTAAGTATGTCAGAATTACAGAAAAACCTGCTTTCATGGTATGAGTTTCAGCCTGACAGATCAAAGGTAGAGGTTAGAAATCCGGAGGATCTGGACAGATTAGAGGATTTCTATGACTATATAGTGATAATTCCTGATAATGGGGTTGATATTTATAATGCAGTCAAAGTTTCGGCAGCGCATCTTTCAGACAGCGGAGTCATGATTCTTGCTGCTGATAATAAGTTTGCCCTTAAGTACTGGTCCGGTGTGGCAAATGAATCGAGCGGGTTGTATTTCGGAAGTATCACAGGATGCGACCTTACTACTATTTCTAAAAATGATATAAAAAAACTGGAAGAAATCGGGCTGTTCGTTAAAGCTGTCTATTATCCGTATCCGGATATAAGATTCCCACGCTCTGTTTATAAAAAAGAATATATAGAAAAAACGGGTATAAATCCATGTTCGCTCACTCCTTCGTTTGAAAAAGACAGATATGTCATGTTCAGCGAAGCTGATGCCATGAAAGAGCTTATGGATGAAGGCATTTGGGAGAATTTTGTAAATGCATTTATACTGATTCTCTGTAAGGAAAGTGAAAATGTGTCCGATGACGGTAATCTGCTTTATGCAAGATTTAACTCTGAACGTGCACCTGAATATAGAGTGAATACATTTATAAAAGAATCAGATGGAAAGATATACGTTGAGAAGTCAGCTGATTCAAAAGAAGCAGAGGCACATCTGGAGAGAATCAGGGAAAACTATAAAAGAATAGAAAAACTGTATAAGAGCATTAGTCCTGTGCCTTGTGAAGCTGTTAAAAAGCAGGAGGATGGTCTGGGGGCGGAGCAGTCTTTAGCTTCTCTTAACTTCCCTTATCTTGAAGGCGTGACACTGGATAAGAAACTGGCTGATGATATAAAGTCGCTTGACAGAGGAAATGACACGCAGGACAGCGTATTTAAGCTTATTACTTCATACCTTGAAATCATCTTTGATTATAATGCCGAAATGCTGGATGGCGAGGGTGATCCAAAGGTTTCAAACGTGGATTCAATTTTCTCCAATTTTATTCTTGCAGGCAGTGAGACAGAGCCGGGGACGTCCGGTAAAATCTATCTTATAGATTATGAATGGGTGTATGAAAAGAGCATGCCGATTGATTATCTAAGGTACAGAACGGTTTTTTATTTCTATCAGGATCATCCCGAAGTGGAAGAACTGCTTTCATTGGAAAAACTCCTGCACCTGCTCGGTATGACTGATGAAAGTATAGAAAAGTATAAAGCCCTCGAGGATAAGTTCCAGCAGAAAATATACGGTGATGGCTGGAAGTATCAGATCAGAGGAAAGTATGCAAAGAAGAATATTTCATTTGAGGGACTTGAAGAAGATTTCAGACTTAAAGAAAATCATATAAAGAATCTTGAAGAGTCAAATGAGAAATTGCGCAGGTTTATCAAAAATCCTGTGGCAGGACTCATTAAAAGACTGCGAAAGCATAATTAAGATGTGACGTAAGAGACAGTCAAATATGTGGCTGTCTCTTTTGGCTCATTCATGTAATCAGGAAAAATAGTACATTTTCACAAAAAGTTCAGAAAAATGTAACACTTTCTTAACTATATGTGATAGAATAGTTGTATTGAAAAATACTGAATTTTTTATTTGAGGAAGAGGGGAGACTTCTGCCTCTGTTAGTGTGTGTAAAAATAAGAATATTCTACCGAATTATATATAATCATAAGATGGTAAAGAGGGGTAAAGAAAACATGAGACGAGGACTAAAGAAAGTATTTGCTGCAGCACTTGCAGGAGCTATGGCAATCAGTACAGCACTTGTTGTGCCGGTAACAGACATTGGAGCTTATGTCGCTAAAACCGAGACAAAAGCGGTAAGCGAAAGCTACGCGGCGGTTCCGTATAATTACGCAAAACTGCTTCAGCAGTCACTTTATCTTTATGATGCAAATATGTGTGGTGGCGATGTCGGTTCTGCAAGTCTTCTTTCATGGAGAGGTAACTGCCATACCAGTGACAGAGTCAGCTACAGAAGAAGCGACGGCTCATATGTTTCAGTAGATCTTACAGGCGGTTATCATGATGCCGGCGACCACGTTAAGTTTGGTCTTCCACAGGCTTATTCAGCATTCGTTCTTGGGATGAGTTACGATACAAATAAAGATGCATTTGAATCAGCTTCACAGACAGGCCATTTAAGAAATATCACAACCAGATTCGCAGATTATTTCGTTAAATGTACTGTTCTTGATAAATCAGGCAACAATGTTGAAGACTTCTGCGTTCAGGTCGGACAGGGCGGCGCAGGTTTCGATCACGGTTACTGGGGAGCTCCTGAAAAGCAGACAGGCACCAACAGACCTATATACTTTGCAAAGAGGGATAATGATCCTTCGACTGATGTGGTTTGTCTTTCTGCTGCAGCACTTGCGATCCATTACAAGAATTTCGGCGGACAGAAGTACCTTGATACAGCAAAGAAGCTTTTTGCTTTTGCAAAGAGAAATTCTAAGGCAAATAACAGATCGGGCGGTACATTTTATCAGTCCACTTCATGGGAAGATGATTATGCTCTTGCGGCAACAATGCTTTACAAGGTGACAGGCGACTCACAGTATCTGTCTGATTATAACAGTTTGAAGTCTAACGGAAATGTTACTAATGTTTACTGGCCGCTTTGCTGGAACAACACCGGAATCGCAGTTGCATATTACAACGGTAACAGAAACGGACTTAAGCATACAAATGTCAGTGCAGGAACACTTGACGGAATATATAAGCACGTAAATGACTGGGGTTCTGCAAGATATAACACATCGCTTCAGTATACCTCGCTTCTTTATGATAAGCTTTCGGGAACTAATACCTACAGGTCATGGGCTGAATCACAGATGAATTACCTTCTTGGTTCAAATCCAAGGAAAGTATGCTATGTTGTAGGCTTTGCTTCAAACAGCTCAAAGTATCCTCACCACAGGGCTGCATCCGGTTACACGGGCGGACCTAAAGGAACAACAAAGCAGGCTCATGTGCTTCTCGGTGCTCTCGTAGGCGGACCTACAAATGGCGGCTATACCGATACAGCTGATAATTATCAGTGCAATGAGGTTGCCATCGACTACAATGCAACTCTTGTTGCAGCGGCTGCGGCTATCTACAGTGGACATAAGGGAGAGGCTGTTGTTGACGGAAGCCTTTATACCGACGGACCGGTGACTGTATTTAACGGCGTTGATTATGCAGCGGTTTATGATTACAAGTATTACGTGAATAAGTATCCTGATATCAAGAATGCTTTCGGCGGCGATACATTTAAAACTCTTCAGCATTTTGTGAATTACGGAATGAAAGAAGGAAGACAGGGTATAGCTTCTTTCAACGTTCAGTCATATAAGAATGCATATGTTGATCTTAGAAATGCATTTGGAAATGATCTTCCTAACTATTACATGCACTATGTGAAGTACGGAAAGAGAGAAGGACGTAAAGGCACTGGCGTAAGTGCACCTGTTGGCTCTGTTACAAAACTGAAGGGAGTTGATTATTCAACTGTATTTGATTATAAGTATTACATTTCAAAATATCCTGATATAAAGAAGGCGTTTGGAAATGATGACGTAAAGGCGCTTCAGCATTTTGTAAATTACGGAATGAAGGAAGGAAGACAGGGTAAAGCAAGCTTTGATGTTAATTCATATGCTAGAAAGTATGCTGACCTTAGACATGCATTTAAGAATGACCTTACAAAGTACTATCTCCACTTCATGAAATACGGAAGTAAGGAAGGAAGAAAGGCTACAGGTCAGACAACTGTTGTTGGATATGATACAAAGCTTGACGGCGTTGATTACAGTAAGGTTTATGACTATAACTTCTATACGAATAAATATCCTGATATAAAGAAGGCTTTTGGATATGATGACACGGCTGTTCTGAGACATTTCGTAAATTACGGAATGAAGGAAGGAAGACAGGCAAAGGCAGGATTCCAGGTACAGTCTTATAAAAATGCATATGCCGATCTTAGAGGCGCATTTGCATCAGATCTTCCTAAATATTATCTCCACTATATTAACTACGGAGCAAAAGAAGGAAGAAATAAAACTACAGGTGTTACAACAGTATCCGGTTATGTGACAAAGCTTGGCGGAGTGGATTATTCTGCTGTATATGACTTTAATTATTACATGAATAAGTATCCGGATCTTAAGAAGGCATTTGGAAATGACGATATAAAGGCACTTCAGCATTTCGTAAATTACGGAATGAGAGAGGGACGCGTTGCATCTAAGAACTTTGATCCCGCTTTCTATAAGAAAACATACGGTGATCTCAGAAAGGCGTTCGGAAATAACAATAAAGATTATTATATGCATTACATTAAGTACGGTAAAAAAGAAGGAAGAAGAGGTTCTAAATGAGAAGAAAAGTCGCGATAATTCTTACTATAGGACTTGTCCTTTCTGCCAGTGTACCGGCAGTTGGCACGAATATAGAAGCAGAGGCATCAGGAAATAACGATGCCTCTGCTTCTGATGGTTTAGTCTTTATAGATGAGAATACAGTTTATGATACTAAGGAGTCACATAAGGACGATATACTTTCAGATGATATGCAGGAAATGAAAGAAGAGGCAGAGGAAAATGCTGATTCTGATGAGGCTTTAAACGGAAACAGCCCGGAGCAAAATTTGGGGCAGGGAAACGATACGGAATCAGAGGATGGTAGTTCTTCAACGGGAGAAGGGAGTGCTACTCCCGGGGATGCAACACCCGGGGACGCGGAAGATGGAATTTCGATCAATATGCCCGATAATATGGAAGTGTATGAGAATTCGTATACCACGTATAATTCTGTTGATTCAGGCTATGTTTCTTCTGTAAAGAATCAGGGTATTTATAATACCTGCTGGGCATTTGCTGCAACGGGAATGGCTGAAGCATCCATGAAAAAACAGGGACTTGCCTCAAACCCCGACTACTCTGAATATCAGCTTGCATACTTCACTTATAACAGTGCAAAGGCATCAGACCCTCTCGGTCTTCTTGACGGAGACAGTAATTCAGCCGGCAAGCTGGGACTTAATTATCTTGAAAATGGAGGTAGCCCGCTTGCAACCGGATTTGCTATGTCTTCATGGCTGGGGCTTACTGATGATGCAAATGCACCTTACAGTTCTGCAAAATATGATTCGGTTCTTGCTACGTCACTTGCCTACAGCAGGGATACGGCTCATCTTGCTGAGACAAGAATGGCAAATATGGAAGACAGAGACTATGTAAAGGATCTTATCTATAATTATGGTGCGGCCGTTGTAGGAATCAATTTTAAAAACAATATGTGCCAGTCCTACATACAGGATAATGATGATAAAGGCCTCAGCTACTACTGCCCAAAGCAGAATACTCCCGGACATGCGGTTCTTCTTGTTGGCTGGGATGACAGCTACAGCAAGGACAACTTTGGAGACACTCCTCCGGGAGACGGAGCGTGGCTTGTAAAGAACAGTTGGGGAACGGGAAAGAGTAATTATGATTACTTCTGGATTTCTTATTACGACCCGTCTTTGCTTTTAAGAGGGTATGATGATAAAGGTAATGAAGTACCCAATACGGCAACATCTTACATATTTGAAAAAACAAATGCCTTTGATTATAACTATCAGTATGATGGCGGATATGGTAATATGACTTTTGATATTCTAAATGGCAGTGCTATTGCAAATGTCTATACGGTCAAAGGTTCGGATAAAGAGATACTTTCTGCTGTTTCGGTTGCAATAGCCGATGATTATGTTAACTATTCGGTTCAGATATATAAGAATCCGTCAAGCGGAAATCCTGCATCGGGAACAGCCATGCTTTCATCGCCTGTAACGGGGACAACGGATATGCCCGGTATTCAGAGGATTAAGCTTGGCAAGAATATAAACCTCAGTAAAGGTGATGTATTCTCTGTTGTTATTACAGTTACAGACACAAATTCGTCAGATGGAAAAGTCAGCATATATCTGGATGGTGACTATTATGATAATAACTACAATTTTGACAGCAAGTCATATCCGGGACAGTCATATTTCAGTAACGGCTCATCGGTATTCAGAGATTTTTATACCGCACAGTTTAATTCAGGAACTATGGTTGGTTCTGATTTAGACCTTTGTGCAAGAATAAAAGCATTTACCAAGAAGGATACTTCAAGCAGTAATACAAATAATAATACAAATAATACTCAGCAGGAAACGACCAAGATAATAAAATCATCATATGCAACTGTTTACAACGGAGTTAATTACAGCGCAGTTTATGATTATAACTACTATGTTCAGAAGTATGCCGACATATGGAGAGCATTTGGGACAAATGATGCTGCTGTACTTAAGCATTTCGTAAACTATGGAATGAAAGAAAGACGGCAGGCGAAGAGTACATTTGATGTAAATTCATATAAGAATGCATATGTGGATCTCAGAAATGCATTTGGCAATGATTATCCGAAGTATTATTTACATTATGTAAACTATGGTAAAAAAGAGGGACGCAGGACTACAGGTGTCACAAAGAGAGTTGGAAATGTAACGAAGCTCGGCGGAGTTGACTACTCATCAATCTTTAATGCTGATTACTATTTCAGCAAAAATGGAGATATAGTTAAGGCATTTGGAGCAAATGACGATGTCAGCGCACTTCAGCATTTTGTAAACTACGGAATGAAGGAAGGAAGAGCAAGTATAGCTACATTTGACCTTACATCATATGCATACAGATATCCGGATCTTCGAAAGGCATTTAAAAACGACAAAAAGAGTTATTACCTGCATTACAAGAATTACGGAAAACGTGAAGGCAGGAAAGCAACCGGAACTACTACTATGCAGGGTTGCGTAACCACTTATAACGGCACGAATTATGCGGCTGTTTATGACGGTGGCTATTATATTAATAAATACTCTGATATCAAGAGGGCATTTGGCTTTGACGATGAAAAGGTGCTTCAGCATTTTGTTAACTATGGAATGCGTGAAGGAAGACAGGCTTCGTCCAAGTTTAACCTCACAGTTTATAAGAACAGATATTCTGATCTTAGAAGAGCATTTGGTAATGATAACGTTAGGTATTATATTCATTATATCAAGTATGGTGTAAGAGAAGGAAGAAAGGCATATTAGTTATGAAGAAGTTTAGAAAGATACTTGCAAGTACACTCGCGGTCGCGATGCTGATCGGCATTGCCCCCGGAACAGCTATAACGGGGCATGCTGAGGAGAGTCAAGATACGACGCAGGAGACGAGCGAAGCAGAAAGCTTCATGCCGGCTAGTGACATTGATTCACTGGTAGAGCTTAGTTCTGACTATGTAGTTGTTGGAAGTAACTTGCTTAAATCCGGGGATGAGCAGTTTGTCTATGTCATGCTTGATAAGGATGTAGATGAATTCCTTTTGGCGGCTGATGAAGATGAAGCAGGTGTTGAAGAAGACCTCTATGAAAATGCATCGGAGGGAGACGCAACAGAAAACGATGCAAAGCAGGATATAACTGAAATTGTCTATCCTGAAGTTACATTTGAAGTCGTAAATTCCGATACAGGTGAGCAGCTTCTTGTTCCGGGTTATTTTGAAACCGGTTCAGAACTTGTAGCTAAGTTTGATGTAGAAGAAGCAGGAAGCTATACCGTAACGGCAGTAACATTTGATAGTGACATTTTACCGGGTATAAGTTTCTGTGATTCGGAAAGCCTTACATTTGGCGTAGATAAGGATACCGTGGTTGAGGCGGATGCATGGTTCTTTGATGAGGAAAATGCAAAGCTCTATGACGAAAACACAGTTGCTGATACAGAGAACATAGATATTTATAGCGTAAATAATTCAGAAACGGATAGTTCGGATATCAGTATTTCAGGTGATATGATTCTTTCAACACCGAGTGGAATGGAAAATCTTGGAAAGAATGCAAGCGGTAAATACGTTATAGCACTTAATGCAGAGTGTGATGACTATGATAAGGGCGATTTTATTGATTACAATGGAAGTAGAATTTATGAAAATACAATAAATGGAAAAATTCAGCAGTATATTTATGAGTATCTTTTGGAATATGACTGTTCTGTTGTGAAATGTCCGAGGTATTCAGCACATGATTATTCTGATGAAGGTACGGCAATTCAGAAGAGGGTTGATTATGCAGAAAGTCAAAATGCTGATGTAATAGTTTCTATAGGAATGGGAGATCCTAAGAATTTTACTAATCCTATAGGCGCGTATATTATAGTTCAGAATAAGAATTATAAAGCTGAGTTAAATACTATTGGAACTCGGTTAGGAAATAAGATTTTAGAGAGAATTAAAGCCCTTAAACTTTTACAGGATGAAAAAGAGAGTGGAGTCTTTATTGCTAATGATGGTGGTAAAACTTACCCGGATGGAAGTATGAGGGAATACTATTACATTTTAAGTAGGTCAAAACTCAAAGGAATACCTACTATTATGATTCATCACGCATACCTTTCAACAAAAAGTGAATATGAAAAATTCCTTTCATCCGATGCTAAACTTAAAAATCTTGCCAAGGCTGATGCGGAAGGAATCATTGCAGAGTACGGTCTTAAGAAGAAGCAGACTACTCCGACTAATACCAATACAAATACTAATACGGACAAAACTCCTTCAACAAATCAGGGCAGTAACAGTACGGCAGTTGATTCTACACCTGATGCAAATGCGATAAATACATATAATGGAACCGATTACAGTGATCTTTACGATTACAGATTCTATATAGCTAAGTATGCTGATTTAAAGAGGGCTTTCGGAAGCGGAAGCAAGGAAGACAGGGAGAAGGCTATCAGACATTTCGTAGTCTACGGAATGAAGGAAGGAAGACAGGCAAGCTCCAAATTCTCACTTGATTCATATAAGAACGCATACGTTGACCTCCGAAATGCATTTTCGGAGGACTGGCCAAAGTATTATATGCACTATATAAAATACGGTAAGAGAGAAGGAAGAGTTGCGGTAGGCGTTACAACCCGCCGTGGTAATGTTACAAAGTATAACGGTGTTGATTATTCAGCGGTATTTAATGCAGATTATTATTTTCAGAAGAATGCTGATATAGTGAGAGCTTTTGGCACAAATAATGACATTGCCGCGCTTAAACATTTCATAAATTATGGTATGAAGGAAGGCAGAAATTCAATCGCATCCTTCAGCCTTACATCTTATGCTTATGCTTATGTCGATTTAAGACGTGCATTTGGAAATGATTACGCAAAGTATTATCTCCACTATATGAATTATGGTAAGAAAGAAAAAAGGGTAACAACAGGCGTTACAGCCATGAGAGGTTATATGACGGTTCTGAATGGAGTTAATTACAGCCCGCTATATGACTGCAACTACTATATAACCAAGTATCCTGATATAAAGAAAGCCTTTGGCTTCTGTGATGATAAGATTCTTCAGCACTTTGTTAATTATGGTATGAAGGAGTGCAGAAGGCCGTCAGCAAACTTTAATGTATATTCTTATGCCAACAGATATCGTGACTTACAGAAAGCATTTGGCGGAAATATGCCTAATTACTATATCCATTATATAAAATATGGATATAAAGAGGGACGTAATGCGACAGGAAATGACACGAAATATATGCCTAATTATATTCCTAACTCAGAGGATGCAATGTGGAGATATCTTTCAGAAGAGGGCTTCACGGATTATGCTATAGCAGGAGCGCTTGGATGTCTTCAGGCTGAATCGGGACTTAAGGCAGATATTATAGAAGCTGAGTTTGTAAGCGGATTCCCTGAAAGATCGGTTATCATTGCTGACCTTAATGCTTATTGCAGGGATTATCTCTTCCCATATTATGCAGATGTAAGAAAACTACCCATAAGTAAAGCAGGATATACTTACTATGGCGATGGTCTCTACTATCCGGGAATCGGACTTTGCCAGTGGACGGGTACAAGAGCTTACAGGCTTCTTCACTTCAACCCGAATACCAAAAAGGTTGAAGCAAGCTATTATAATAATGACTGGAATAATGCGGCTGTTCAGCTTGATTACCTTCTTAATGTTGAGATTTCCAAGACATTTTGGAATTCTTACAAGACGATATCACCTCAGGATGGAGAATCGGATACTGAATGTGTAAACAGAGCAGTAGATACATTCTTCAGTACGGTTGAATATCCGAATAATCATCAGGCAAGATTCCTTAATCCAAGGCAGACTTATGCCAATAATATATTTAAAAGAGGTCATGGCGTTTATACCAGGTAATATGGAATCCTGAATTTTGGTATAGGTTTAGACTGAATTGTTACATAAAGGATGAAGATTGAAATGAAGAATAAAAAACTTAGTATAGTTCTGGGTATAAGCCTCGCGATTGCGTCAGGTATTATTTCGGCAAAACCGATTACTGCTAATGCCAATGAGGCGGTTGCGGAAGAAACTGCAACGGCAGGAGATGCCGAATCATTACCAGGCGGCGCAGATGCTACAAATATAGTCGATACAGATGTTAAAGAGAAAGATGGCTTAAAAACTGACGCTTCAAAAACTGTAAATGAAACACCGGCAGATACTTCTGTAAAAAATGCAGCAGGCGATGCGGAAAAAATTGTTATAGAAAATGGCACAAGCGGACTTTCTGCTGTTGCCGAAGCAAAGAAGGCACCGGCACTTTCGGTTTATAACGGCGTTGATTATTCGTCAGTATATGATTATTACTACTATGTAAATAAATATCCTGACATAAAGAAAGCATTTAACGGTGATCAGAGCAAAACTCTTCAGCATTTCATTACCTACGGAATGAAAGAGGGCAGAAAAGGAAATGAAACCTTCGATGTTTATTCCTACAAAAATGCCTATAGAGATCTTAGAAAAGCATTTGGCAACGACCTTGCAAGGTACTATACTCACTATCTTGGTTATGGTAAAAAAGAAGGAAGAAAGACCTTGGGTGTAACAAAGGTTGTAGGTGCACCGACTGTCTATAATGGCGTTAATTATGCTGCAGTTTATGATTACAATTATTATGTAAACAAGTATGGAGATGTTAAGAAGGCATTTAACGGAGATGAGGACAAGACACTTCAGCATTTTGTAAAGTACGGAATGAATGAGAAGAGAACGGGAAGCGCTTCATTTAACGTAAGTTCTTATATGCTTCAGTATGCAGATCTAAGAAATGCATTTCTTCTTGATACGGCTAAGTACTATAACCATTACATAAGCTATGGTAAAAAGGAAGGCAGAAAAGCTGTCGGAACTACTAAAAGGGTAGGAAGTGTTACAAAGTACGGCGGCGTTGACTACAGCGCGGTATTTAATGCAGATTACTATTTTGCGAATAATGGTGATCTGGTTAAAGCATTCGGTACAAATGATGATATATCGGCGATAAAGCACTTCGTGAATTATGGTATGAAGGAAGGAAGAAGGGCATCCGCTTCATTTGATGTAAGGTCATACAGATATCAGTATGTTGACCTTAGAAAAGCCTTCAGAACAGATCTTAAGAAGTATTACCAGCACTATATTACTTACGGAAAGAAAGAAAAACGTAAAGCAACCGGTACAACTAAAATGGTTGATCCCGCATCAACTTATTCGGGAATCGATCTCAGCCCTGTCTATGATTATGAGTACTATTATAATCGTTATGCTGATCTTCGTAAGGCATTTGGCGATGATGATTTTAAGCTTGTAGAGCATTTTGCCAAGTATGGTCTTAAAGAAGGACGTCAGGGTAAAGCAAGTTATGATAAGGCTACTTATGATCAGATGAAGTCAGTATTTAACTATGGCGGTGCTGTAGGATACGGCGATCATTCAAATGTAACCATAAACGGACGTAAGTATCATATTGATGCGAACGGAAATGTAACGAGTCTCTTTGGTATAGATGTTTCCAAGTATCAGGGAAATATTGACTGGAATGCTGTTAAAGCTGATGGCGTTGATTTTGTTATAATTCGTGCAGGTTACAGAGGATACGGTACATTAAGACTCGCAGAGGATGAAAAGTTTGGTCAGAATATCATAGGTGCCAATAAGGCTGGACTTAAGGTCGGTGTATATTTCTTTACACAGGCTGTAAACGAGACTGAGGCTATGGAAGAGGCTGAATTTACTGCGGCACTTATAAAGAAGTATAATGGCAAAGTGGATATGCCTATCTTTATAGATTCAGAGAGTCAGCGTGATGAGAATGGTAATCCGACAAGACATAACAATATCACAGCTCAGGAGAGAACTGATGTTATAAAGGCGTTTTGTAACAGAACAAAACAGCTGGGTTATCAGCCGGGATACTACGGCGGTTATTACTGGCCTTTCTATTCAGAACAGCTTACCCAGTTCCCAAGATGGTTTGCCTACTATCCTTTGGATATAAATCTTGAGACAAATCTTCTTGAGAAACATGGACTTCCGTACAGCATTTGGCAGTATTCAAGTTCAGGTACAATTAAGGGAATAAATGGCAGGGTTGATTATAATATCTGGTTCAGATAGAGCTTACCTTGTTGTTGAAATAATCCGCAGATGATGATATAGTATATTATGTGCATTTTTGCATGGATATGGGTTATTATATCTAAATCTTGTGGAGGCACTTTCCATGGAAAGTAAAAAGAAAATATATACATATATAGGAGCAGCAATAGTTATAGGACTATTGCTGCTTATTGTGTTTAAGGTGGCAGGAAGCGCCTCTGCAAAGAAGAAAGCCGCAAATGTATCCGAGGGCAGAAAGTATCTTAAGGAACTTGAAAAGAAGGATACCGATGAGATTGATAAGATTAAGGAAGAAAGGCGAAAAGCCAAGATAAAAGCTGAGGTTGAAGCTAAAAAAGAAGAACTTAAGAAGCAGATGGAGAATGTAGAAAAGAATACAGCTCCTGCTGTTGACGGAAAGGACGTCTGGAGCAACTTTGAAAACTATGCACTTCTGGGAGACTCAAGAGGAGTAGGTTTTTCATACTACAAATGTCTTGCAGAGGACAGGGTTTTTGCCGGAACAGGATGGACATTAAAGAATATTAATGATCAGATACCAAGTCTTAAGGCACTCAGTCCGAGCAGTATATTCTTATGCTTTGGTATCAATGACACTCTTAATCTTCAGTCTGCCGATGCATATACAGAGAAGATGCGAGGGGTGATAGAGACTCTTCAGGCGGAACTTCCAAATGCAACTATATATGTTAATTCAATTCTTCCGGCTACAAATACGGCCATAGCTAAAAAACCTAAATTAAAAGATATACCGGCATTTAACGAGGCGACAAAAGCACTCTGTAAGGAAATGGGCGTTCCTTACGTTGATAATGATGAGATAGCAGCCCAGCATCCGGATCTGTATGAAGGCGACGGGATACATTTTAAAAAGACTTTCTACGATTACTGGGGAGCAAACATGATAAATGTTTACTATGATGTTCAGGCGGATCTGTATGATTTTGGTACAGCGACCGATGCAGAAAAAACGGAAGGTGAATAGGTGAGTTCTGGTATGAACGCTAAAAATGAAAAGTTTGACATCAGTATAGCACCGGTATTTACCGGGATAAAAGTGCTGGCACTTATCCTTATGATAGTATTCGTTGTGAGCGAATTTAGCTTTGAGAAGGAAAGTAAAGCCGCTTTCAGTGATGTGTCAGCAAAGGTGTCAGCTAAATTTAATATGGACAATGTGCTTACCGGCGATAACCAGATGATAAAAAGATTATATGGTATCGATCCTAATGAATATGCAGGCGTAACACTCTACTATCCTTCAACAAATATGGGTTCCGAGGAACTTCTTCTTGTAAAGCTTTCCGATGAATCCCAGAAGGAAACAGTCAGGGATGCTATGCAAAAAAGAGTTGATTCACAGAAGAAGGTTTTTGAAGGATATGCACCGGACCAGGTGGCTATGCTTGAAAAAGCTAAAATTGATGTGGAAGGTAATTACCTTCTTATGGTTTCATCAGAGAATCCTGATGAGGTAGTAAATGAGTTTCTTAAGGCACTGAAGTAGGGGAGACGAAATTGACTTTTAGCAGCTTAATTTTCATTTTCATATTTTTTCCGATAACTATGCTTCTTTACGCACTTGTTCCGGGTAATAAGGTAAAGCAGATAATAATCTTTATTGCCGGACTTCTTTTTTATGCGTGGGGAAGTCCGAAGCATCTTCTTTTACTGCTTCTTTCGGTTGTGTTTCATTATGCGTCAGCGATGGAGATTGCAAGGCAGGACAGAAGAGGGGCTTACTTTACCAAGAAGGTTACAATGATCATAGCTATAGGATTCGACGTTCTGATGCTGGCTGTATTTAAGTATGCAGGGTTAGCGCTCCCTATAGGTATTTCTTTCTATACATTTTCGGCGATTTCATACATTCTTGATGTTTACTGGGGGAAGGCAACGCACAGCGCAAATCCTCTTGATGCGGCTCTTTATATAACGTTTTTCCCTAAAGTTATATCAGGTCCTATAGTTCAGTATAAGGACTTTAAAGAGCAGCTTGAAAGCCTTGAATATAAAAGAACCAATCTCAGTAAGGGGCTTAATCTTTTCCTTATCGGTCTTTTTAAGAAGGTACTTCTTGCCGACAGTCTTGGTGCTGCATTCAACATCGCATATGGGACAGTGGGAAGGACTACAGCAACAGCGTGGCTTGGAATGATATTCTATTCGCTGCAGCTCTATTTTGATTTCAGTGGTTATTCTGATATGGCTATAGGTCTTGCCCAGATGTTTGGATTCAGATTCGAGAAGAACTTCGACTATCCTTATATTTCAAAGAATATGACTGAATTCTGGAGAAGATGGCATATTTCTCTCGGAGCGTGGTTCAGGGATTATGTATATATTCCACTCGGCGGTAATAGATGCGCACCTTTGGTTCAGGCAAGAAACCTTGCTGTTGTATGGATTCTTACAGGACTTTGGCACGGCTCTACGCTTAACTATCTTGCATGGGGAATATATCACGGTATATTTGTTCTTTTGGATAAGTTTGTTATTAAGAAAAAATTCGATTTTCTTCCGGATGCAGTGAGAATCATTGTGACGGGACTTATTGCATTTATCGGGTGGATATTCTTCTTTACCCCGAACCTTGGCAGTTCACTGCATTATATAGGTGAGCTCTTCGGCGCAGGCGGAAATGGGTTCTGGGATGTGACAACAAGCTTTATACTTAAGCAGAATCTGCTTCTTCTCATTTTATCGTTCCTGCTTTCAGGACCTTATGTGAAGAGGCTTCATGACAATTTGACCTATAAACAGGGTGGCGCTATGAAGATTGCTTCGCTTTGCGTCTACGTGGTTCTTTTCCTGTTTTGTATAGTAAATCTGGTGAGTGCGACTTATAACACTTTCCTTTATTTCCAGTTCTAAAAACAGTTAATTGGTTTTTCGGGAGAAACTGATGGATATTCGTGAAAGAAAGAGAATGAGAAGGGAAAAGAAAAAATGGATTTCCAACAATAGGAAATTCCATCATACATGGCTTATAAGAATCATTTCATGTCTTATCATTCTGATATTCTTTGTAAATATGCTTACAAAAGATAAAGATTTTTCAGATAATGAGAACAGACCTCTTGCCAAGAAACCGAAGTTTACAGTGACGGCTCTTTCATCGGGAAGCTACGCAAAGGACTACGAGACTTATTATTCCGATCAGTTCGTCGGAAGAGATGCATGGATGAGTGCCAAATATAATCTTGATTATATGATGGGTAAGCGTGAATTCAGTGGTATCTATATAGGAAAGAAGGGTTATCTTCTTTCGAAGCCTGAGGAACCGGATGAGGAGGCATTGAAGAATACTGTCAGTGCGATGAACGGGTTTGCTGAAAAGTACCCCGATGTAAAGATGTATGCTTTGATTGTTCCCGATGCCGCATCTATCATGCCGGAAATGCTTCCGAATAAGGCACCGGTGAGAGACCAGGTTAAGGATATAGCAGACCTGGAAGGAAAGCTTATAAAGAACTTCAGAATTATTGATGCTGCCGATGCTCTTAATAATGCTTATCAGAATGCAAATAAAGCAACAAAAGAAAAAGGTCTTTATTATAAGACAGATCACCACTGGACAAGTCTTGGAGCACTTACTGTATTTCAGGAAGCTGCCAGTGTGCTTGGCGTAAACATGGGTGAGATAACATATACGCCTCATACGGTTTCCGAGACATTTAAAGGAACCCTTGCTTCAAGAAGCGGTAATCATAAAAGTGAGGATTCAATCGTAGTATACGAACCAACCGGTACTGATGTTATATATAATTGTTACTATCCTGATTCACAGAAGAAGACGAGATCCATTTTCGATAATTCAAAACTTGATGAAAAGGATCAGTACACCGTATTCTTCGGAGGTAATCATCCGGTTGTAGAGATTGAGACAACAAGTGAGAGCGGAAAGAATCTGCTTATATTTAAAGATTCGTATGCCAACAGTTTTGTGCAGTTCCTCACACCTTACTATGAGCACATAATACTTATTGATCCGAGATACTATTATGATGATGTATCAAATGCTATGAAGAATTACGGTGTTACGGATGTTCTTTATCTTTACAGTGCTGATACACTTCTTGTTGATACATCTCTTTCGGATACGCTTAATGCGGCTATAAATTCTAATGTCACGGGCAGCGGTAACGGCGCAGGAAATGCAACGCCGTCAGATGCATCGCCTTCGGATGCTGAAACAGAGTAGAAGCTGCAGTAAAATGCTGTCGGGGATGATCGGCAGCTCCAATAATAGAGTAATGTGATAGAAAAAACATAGATTAATTATAGAAAAGAGGAAACTGAAAATGAGTGATTTAAACATAGTTTGTCTTGATATGGAAGGGGTTCTTGTACCTGAAATCTGGATTGCATTCGCGGAGGCGACGGGCATTCCCGAGCTTAAGAAAACAACCAGGGATGAGCCTGATTACGATAAGCTTATGAAATATCGTATTGGCATACTTAAAGAACATGGTCTTGGACTTAAAGAAATTCAGGATACGATAGCTACCATTGAACCTATGCCGGGTGCAAAGGAGTTTTTGGATGAACTTAGGTCAATTACGCAGGTTATAGTTCTAAGCGATACATTTACTCAGTTTGCCATGCCTCTTATGAAAAAACTTGGATATCCTACGCTTTTCTGCAACACACTTGAGGTAGCACCAAATGGTGAGATCACTGGCTATAAAATGAGATGCGATAAGTCAAAGCTTACGACAGTTAAGGCTCTTCAGAGCGTTGGATTTGATACTATCGCCAGCGGTGACAGTTTCAATGACCTTGGAATGATAGAGGCAAGTAAGGCGGGCTTCCTTTTTAAGAGTACTGAATCGATTAAGAACCAGTTTCCGCAGTATCCTGCATTTGAAGAGTACAGCGATCTCCTTAATGCAATAAAGGCAGCACTGTAATAGTTTATATCGAAGAAGTTTTTTGATTGCTAAATAATAAACTATGTGCTAATATTTCCGTTGTGATTTACCACGGGGTCTGTCCCTCTGGTAAATTTACCATGGGGAGTTTCCCTGTGGTAAAAATTTTAAGGATAGTTAATCTATACTAAAAGGGAGAAAAATTATGAAAAAGAAAGTTCTATCATTAGTACTTGCTCTTAGCATGACTGCATCTCTTGCAGGATGTGCGATTCCCGGCATACCTGGTCAGGGCGGAACAGTAGGTGGAATTGGTGACAGCACAGTTACTACTGAAGCAGAAGTAACAACAGCTGCAACCACTGAGGAAGTTACTACGGAAGCAACAACTGTTGCAGACACAACAGAAACAGCTACTGAAGCAGCTACAGAGGCAGCTCAGCCTGCATCCAACAGAAACTTCGACAGCAGCTTTATCAATTTTGATGACATGCATTTCTTTATTAACGGTACAAAATATGTTCTTGGACAGAATACGCTTCAGGATATGATCGATGGCGGTACTCCGTTTAATGCAGATGATATAGCAAATGCAGGTAACAACGTTAACAAAAATTATGAGTCACCAAGATTCAGGATTGAGCTTGCTGATTACTATACTGCACAGGTTACAGCTATAAATGAAACAGAGAATAATAAGCCTGCAAATGAATGTATTCTTTGCGAAGTTTATATTCCTGTAAAGCAGGATGTTCAGCAGAATATCATCAGCTTTGACTTCCCGCTTGATCTTACAATGGATGAGCTTAAAGCGGCTTGTGGTGAGCCTGATGACTATGATCACTGGGTATCTGAGGATGACTCAAGTCAGTATAAGGATACATTCAAGTACGAAATGGCATCAGAAAAGTATTATGGCAGCAAGTATTATTCATTTGAATTCTGGCAGGGCAAGCTTGAGTACGTATACATCAGATGGATTCCATAAATTTACCGGGAGGGACAGACCTCTGGTAAATTTACCAAGGGGAAACTCCCCATGGTAAAAATGAATATATAACCGGGAGCTGGTAATTGAGCTGGCTGAGAGGAAGCGTTTTCACTTCGACCGATAAACCTGATTTGGATAATGCCAACGTAGGGACTGTTTTTACCGCATGGATTATCCATGCGGTTTTTTTCACTTGATGACACAGGCAAATGCAACGCAGTCGGTTCGCGGGATGATACAGTGCAGTACAGGCAAATGCAACGCAGTCGGTTCGCGGGATGATACAGTGCAGTACAGGTAAATGCAACGCAGCCGGTTCGCGGGATGATACAGTGCAGTACGGATACACATTTCAATGTATATAAAATAAAAACAAAAAGGAGAAAGCAAATGAATGCAAATGTAGCGATTCAGGTATTGCCGGGAGTGGCAACTGATGAAGAAGTAGTAAGAATAGTTGATGAGGTTATAGACTATATTAAGAGTACAGGCGTCACTTATTATGTAGGACCATGCGAAACAGCTATGGAAGGCGATTATGAAACTCTTATGGATATTGTAAAGCAGTGTCAGTACATTGCAATAAAAGCAGGTTGTCCGAGTGTTATGAGCTATGTAAAGATTACATATAAGCCTGAAGGAAAGGTTCTTACAATAGATGAAAAAACAACAAAACACCACAAGGATATCTAATATCCTGCCACCGATAATAGTAATAGTTTCACTGCTTATCATATGGCAGACAGTATCTATGCTTAAACTGGTGCCGGGATATATGCTTCCCTCACCTGTTCAGGTTGTAAAAGCATTTGTCTCAGATTTCCCGCTTCTTATGCAGCATTCAAGAGCAACACTTATAGAAGCCTTTTTGGGACTGACGATAGGAGTCGGACTGGGGTTTTTGTCAGCGGCGCTTATGGATGCATTTCCGTTTGTGAAAGCGGGTCTTTATCCGATACTGGTTCTGACACAGACAATCCCTCCGGTTGCCCTCGCACCACTTCTAATATTGTGGTTTTCATACGGCATAGCGCCGAAGGTGGTTCTGGTCGTGCTCGTAACATTTTTCCCGGTTGCTGTCGGGCTTCTCGAAGGCTTCCAGTCAGTGGACAGAGACATGATACTGCTTATGAAGAGTATGAAAGCTACCGACTGGCAGATATTTATACATGTAAAGCTCCCGAATGCACTTGGTGAATTCTTTGCAGCACTTAAGATAGCGGTTTCATACTCAGTTGTCGGGGCAGTTATTGCAGAGTGGCTTGGGGGATATGAAGGACTGGGAGTGTACATGACACGCGTTAAAAAAGCATACAGCTACGACAAGATGTTTGCGGTCATACTGCTCGTGTCTGCACTGAGTCTTATCCTTATGCTTCTTGTACGCCTGCTTCAGAAGAAACTGATGCCATGGAAACACAGTGACCATGATTAATGCATAAATGAAAGGAAAATACAATGTTTAAAAGATTTTTAGCACTTACACTTACATCTGCAATGCTGCTCAGTTTTGCCGCATGCGGAGACAACAAAGCGGCGGATACATCAAAGGATGGATCGGCAAATGAAACGCCAAAGGATTTAAAGAAGGTAACACTTGTTCTTGACTGGACTCCTAATACAAACCATACCGGTTTTTATGTTGCCCTTCATGAAGGGTATTATGAGGAAGCAGGAATAGATTTAAACATCATCCAGCCGCCTGAAGATGGGGCTACTATGATGGTTGCATCAGGAAATGCAGAGTTCGGAATAGATTTCCAGGATTATCTTGCTCCTGTATTTGAAGAAGATGAGATTAAAGTTACAGCTGTTGCCGCACTTATACAGCATAATACTTCAGGTATCATTTCTCTTAAGGAAGATGGTATAACATCACCTAAGGGGCTTGAGGGAAAAAACTATGCTACATGGGAACTTCCTGTTGAGCAGGCAATGATAAAGAATATAGTTGAAGCAGACGGCGGAGATTACGAAAAAGTAAAGCTCATACCTGAGTATGTAACCGATGAAGCTGCTGCATTACAGCAGGATATAGATGCAATATGGGTTTACTACGCATGGGCAGGTATAGCTACAGAACTTGCAGGGCTCGACACAAACATGATCTATTTTAAGGATATAACACCTGAGTTTGATTATTACAGCCCGGTTATCATAGCAAACAATGAATTTTTAAAGAATGACCCTGAAACAGCAAAGGCATTTCTTTCGGCAACAAAGAAAGGATACGAATATGCCATAGAAAATCCTGACGGTGCAGCAGAGATTCTTTGCGAAGAAGTTCCGGAGCTTGACAAGGAACTTGTTAAAAAGAGTCAGGAATGGCTTAAGGATCAGTATAAGGCAGAAGTCGCAGAATGGGGATATATTGATAAGGAAAGATGGGACAGCTTCTATAAATGGCTTTACGATAACGGCCTTTCCAAAGAGATTCCATCGGGAACAGGATTTACAAACGATTATCTTGAGTAGAAAAATGAAAGAATTACTGAGAACAGAAAATATAAAAAAATCATTTGGAGAAAATGAAATTCTGGGTGGGATCGATATTTGCCTGAATGAAGGAGAAGTGGTCAGCATTGTCGGAGGCAGCGGAATAGGAAAGACCACGCTCTTTAACATCATATCGGGACTCACGCTTCCCGACGAAGGAAGAGTCTTACTGGGTGAAAATGACATCACCGGGGAAAGCGGACATATAAGCTATATGCTCCAGAAAGACCTCCTTCTTCCGAATAAAAGGGTGATTGATAATGTAGCGCTTCCGCTTATACTTTCGGGCATCAAAAAAAATGAGGCGCGGCAAATGGCAGAGGGGCATTTTTCGGAATTCGGTCTTAGTGGGTATGAAAAAGCATTTCCGGATGAACTTTCCGGCGGAATGAGGCAGAGGGCGGCGCTTCTTCGCACCTACCTGTCACAGAAAAATGTAATGCTTCTTGATGAACCTTTTTCTGCGCTTGATATGATAACGAGGGAAAGCATGCATGAGTGGTTCCTCGGAATAGTAAAAAGCCTCGGGCTCTCCATCCTCTTCATTACTCACGATGTTGATGAAGCTTTGCTTATTTCCGACAGAATCTATGTAGTAGGTGAAAGACCTGCAAAGATAACGGGAGAGTTTAAAATCGGAAAAGAAAATAAGCTGGAAAATGACTTCAGTCTCAGCAATTCATTTACCGCTTATAAAAGAAAAATCAAAGCTCTTATCAAGGAAGGAAATAGCAAAGTGCATAACTGATTTAGCTCTATTTGTCGAAACTAACGAAATTGTTTTTTGACGTTTTTTTTCCTTACAAAATGATTTCCAAGATGTTAGAATAACATTAGCCTATTCACAGCCCAGCGGCGGGTGTACGTAAAGAAAAGGAGAGTGTTAGCCGTGTTTAGCGTTGGAGATTACATTATTTACGGAAACAGTGGAGTTTGTAAAGTCATGAATGTCGGGCCTCTTGAGGGCGGTGACGGTAGAGAGTATTATACTCTTAAACCGGTTTATATCAGGGACAGTTCGATTCTGACACCAGTGGACAATGAAAGAGTTGTAATGCGGGATATCATGACGAAGGAAGAGGCAGAAGAGTTCATCAGTAATATCAAAGACATCGGAACGCTGGATGTCGAAGATGAAAGAAAGATTGATCATGATTACAAGAAAGCACTTCTCTCTTGTAATCCAACAGAGATTGTTAAGACAATCAAGACAATCTACTTTAGGACAGAGGAAAGGCAGACAGAAGGAAAGAAAGCTACGGCTTCCGATTCAAAGTATTTTCACATTGCTGAGGACAATCTGTATGGTGAGCTCGCAATATCGCTTGATATGAACAAAGATGAGGTGAGAGATTATATCAAGCATAAGGCATAGCTTGAAAATGTACCGACTTTAGAAATAAGGTCGGTATATTTTTTTGCCTTTACAAGGCTACTTTTTATTTGGTTATTATACAGATAGATGATATAATAAAATAGTATTATTCTATCCTGAGGTAGAGTATTTTCAGAGTTAAGTAGTTATAGTGAGAAGGAGTTTTTTTATGGCTAAATGGATTATGGTTGTTGATGATGATACTGCAAATCTTCAGATGGCAGGACATATACTCAGCAAGAATAATATGAGGGTTACAGCACTCAAATCAGGACGGGCACTTCTTGACTATGTGGATAAGAACGGAACGCCGGATCTTATTCTTCTTGATATAAAAATGCCGGAAATGGACGGATTCCAGACACTGGAAAATCTAAGGATACTTGAATCCGATAAAGGGCTTCAAGAAACTCCGGTAATCTTTCTTACCGCAGATGAGAATACAGGTACGGAAACAAGAGGCTTTGAGGTCGGGGTGTCTGACTTCATAAGAAAGCCGTTTAATCCTGATGTACTGCTCAGGAGAATTAATAATGTTATTGCTATGAAAAGCGAGATGCTTTCTCTAAAGAGTGAAGCAACTACCGATAAGCTTACCGGACTTCTCAATAAGGCTGCAACGGGTGTGGAGCTTTCCAAGATGTGTATAAGAGAGACCGGATGTCTTATGATGATCGATCTTGATTCATTTAAGCTTGTAAATGACATTTACGGGCATGAGATGGGTGACAAGGTTCTGATTTCATTTGCAAATATCATCAGGAAAACAGTGCCCGAAAAGAGTAAAATCGGACGTATCGGTGGAGATGAATTTGCCGCCTTCAGTTATGGCATTACCACTAAAGAAGATGTGGAGAAGATATCAAAAGATCTGAATGAAAAGCTTCAAAAATCTGCCAGAGAGCTTATGGGCGAGGATATGAATATTCCGCTTGGAGCATCGGTCGGAGCCGTTGATGTACCTAAATACGGAAATGATTACACATCACTTCTAAAACTTGCGGACAAATGTCTTTATAAGGTAAAAAAGAACGGCAAACATGGGTATGAGCTTTATAATTCAAATACATTTACAGAGGAAGAAACTGTATCATCCATAATGACTATAAGGGATATTTCTGAAATACTCGGCGAGAGGAATATCCCGAGCGTTGCGCTTCAGCTCGATATGGATGCATTTTCGTATGTATACAGATATGTTATTAGATACATTGCAAGGCATAATGTAAATGCATGTAAAGTGCTTTACACGCTTGACTGCCCGGAAGGTGAGTCAGAAGAGGACTACAGAGAGGCATGTGATGAATTCGGTAATCACGTTATCAAGAGTCTTCGTAAGTCGGATATAATGACGAGAAGCAGATACAACCAGTATTACATTTTCCTTACAGATATAAGGGAAGAATTTACTGAAAGAGTAATGGGTCAGATAATCAATTCATGGAAAGAAGAGCATGGAGACAACCTTATTATTTCATTTGACAGTGAATTCGTAAGAAGTGAAATCGGCTCCACGCTTATAGTTGAAGATAAGCATGTAGTTGTGGTCGATGATGAGGAAGCTACACTGAAACATACTGAAAGCATACTTAAGGGAGCAGGTTTCAGGGTTACTGCACTTAGATCGGGATTTGAACTTCTTGACTACCTTCAGAATAATGAAGAACTTCCTGATCTCGTACTTCTTGATAAGATGATGCCGGAAATGGATGGCTACGAGACTTACAGGAAGCTTAAAGAAATGGGCGGAGATGCAAGCCGTGTTTCCATCATATACCTGACCTCTGATGAGAGCAGTGATACAGAGGTGGAAGGCCTTGCTCTCGGCGCAATGGATATAATAAGAAAACCGTTTATTCCGGAGGTGCTGCTGCTTCGTGTCAATCACATCATGGAACTGGTATTGCTTAGAAAACGATTCCATAAGATAATCAAGGTTTGATAAAGGAGAACCATAATGCGAGAAACACATAACAGAAAAGAATTATATGAGTCCTCACATCTGGTTATCCTGATCAGTTATACGATTTTTGTCATCATGTTTCTTGTGGATACATTTATCCGCGACTGGGAAAAATGGCCGCTTGTGCTTGTGTTTGCGGGACTTATAATCAGCTGGACCATGCACATTAGAAATAATCCGGGTGATTACCAGAGAATCTGGTTTTATGCAGCGATGATCATGTGTACGTTATTTATGTATGGAACGCATGATTCCAGTACATTTGATCTGGCTGTAGTTGCATCGGTCGTAATAATCCTTTTTACCATTACAAGTATCAAGGGGCTCACATATCTTTGTCAGATTACCTACTATATCACGATGGGGTACGGACTTTTTAATCTGTACAGGATGGGCGAAACATTTTCAGTTAATCTTATAAACCGTACAGTCCTCCACGTGGTGCTTATAACAATGATTGCGTGGATAGCAAGAAGCATTATAGACAGGTGGTCAGATGTACTTGACCGTTCGGAATATGAGATTGAAGAGCTTACCGAGTCAACTGAAAGGCTGAATGATTTTCTTGCAAATGTATCGCATGAGCTTCGTACTCCGGTAAATGCAGTGATAGGTCTTTCCGGAATATGCATTGAAAAGGAATCAAACGAGGAAGTTAAAAAGGATCTTGTATCCATAAGGAGTGCGGGAAGAAAGGTTGCCGAGCAGATAGGAGATATCCTTGATTATTCGGAAATAGATAAGGGAAGGCTCATAAGAAACGATGAAGACTATCTGCTTTCCTCAATGATCAATGACATAATAGCTGACTTCCGTGATGATATACCCGATGGAGTTGAACTGATCGTAAATATAACTCCGTCGATTCCTGCTGTCATGAACAGCGATGTTACAAAAATTAAGAAGATTGTTAAAGCACTTATCTCCAATGGACTTAAATACACACGTGAAGGCGGTGTTTATGTCGAGATAGATTCCGAGAAACATGATTATGGTGTTAACCTCAGAATTACCGTAACAGATACAGGTATCGGTATGACGGAGGAAGAGCTCGGCAAGATATACGAGAGATATTATCAGTCGGATTCAAGCAGGACCAGATCCAGCGGAGGACTTGGACTTGGGCTTGGTATAGTAGCCGGCTTTGTTTCGCTGCTGGGCGGCTTTATGACCATTAACAGCAAGGTGGATGAAGGAACTACAGTAAGGGTAAGTATTCCGGAAAGAGTCATTGATGAAAAACACTGTATGTCTATAGAGAATCCTGAAAATCTGGCTGTAGGTGTATTTCTCCATTTTGACAAATTCTCTGATCCAAGAGTCAGAGATTATTATAGCAGGGTTGCTGTTTCCATGGCGACAGGGCTTGGAATCGGTATGCAAACTGTTGATAGCGTTGAAAGCCTTAAGAAACTGCTTGATACGACTGAACTTACGCATCTTTTTATAGGAAATGCAGAGTATACTGAAAACAGTAAGTATATTGAATCGCTTACAAGCAGGATGCGTGTGATAGTAGTTGCCGAAAAAGGATTTTCGCTTAAAAAGGGTTCGGGAGCGAGCCTTATGCATAAACCTTTCTATGGGATTCCGGTTGCGGCAATCCTCAATTCGGGAATCAGGGGCGTGGAGCTCTCTCATAAGAAGATGTACCTCGAATCCGTCAGGGCACTTGTTGTTGATGATGAGCCTATGAATCTCATCGTGGCAAAGAGTTTATTCGGAAGATATGGTATGGTTGTTACAACTGCGGCATCCGGTCCGGAGTCAATTGAGAAAAGCCGCGAAATGGAATTTGACATCATTTTCATGGATCATATGATGGGCGGCATGGACGGCGTTGAGGCTATGAAAAGGATAAGGGCGGATGTGTCCGGACATGGACAGAACATCCCTATAGTAGCACTTACGGCAAATGCAATGAGTTCTGCCAAACAGATGTTTATATCCGAGGGCTTTGATGGATTTATCAGCAAGCCTATAGAGATTGAAGAATTTGAAAGAACCATGAAGAAGGTTCTGCCGGGCGGCATGATTAAATACATAGATAAAGATGATGACATCGAAGAAAGAAATGCAGGTAGAACTGATAATAATTCATATGAAGATAATGCAAGTGACAAAGCTGACACTACTACCGGAGCAGCTGATGCAGGTAGAACAGATAACTTATCCGGAGTAGATGCAGTGTCATTTGAAGATAAACTTAAGGCGGCTCATATTGATGTTGATACGGGACTTGGGTATGCAGCGGGAGATGTTGAATTTTATAAAGTGATTCTCGAACAGTTCGCAGGTGAAGCCGCTGATAAGATAATGAAAATGAATGCTCATGTAAGTAACTCTGCTTATAAAGACTATGAGATCATAATTCATGCCGTAAAGAGTACATCAAAGATGATAGGTGCTATGGATCTTTCGGAAGAGGCATTTAAGCTTGAGGAAGCTGCCGGTAAGCAGGATGCTGATTATATAAAGGAGCATCACGAAGCGGTAATGAAGAGATTTCGTGATCTGTCAGATGGGATACTTACAGCGCTTGGAAAGAAGACTGAATCCCGTGACAGTGACGACGTGATGGAATTCGGCCCCGAGAGCGACGACGTGATGGAATTCGGCTCCGGTAGTGACGACGTGATGGAGTTCGGCCCAGAGAACGACGACGTGATGGAGTTCGACCCAGAGAGCGATGATGTGATGGAGTTCGACCCAGAGAGCGATGATGTGATGGGGTTCGGCTCCGGCAGTGACGACGATGTGATAGAATTTGGACCGGAAGAAAATTCCGGTACGGAGGAGTCATGAATATAAAAAATCTATTTAAAAGAATATATGATGAAAATATAGATATAAGGCAGAGACTCTTCGTTTTTAATATTCTCAGCATTATAGTCATACTTGGTATTACATCGTTAGAGATATTATTTACAAGCAGCATGTTTGAAATTGCAATCGCGACATTTGGCTTTTTGCTTGTCATTATCATTATATCGATTGTAAGTGTCTGGAAAAACAGGATAAGAGTAGGTTCAATTGCAGTAACAGCCCTTATGTGTTTTATATATTTTCCGATTACATTTGTTAATACGGGAGGAATCAAGGGCACAGGATCTGTATGGTTTATCTTTAATATTCTCCTTATAGCGCTGCTTCTTGAAAGAATGGACAGAGTTGTAATGTTTATTCTTGAGGATTTAGTCTTCGTCGGATGTTATATCGTTGCATTTTTATTTCCGGATATTTTCCCGACATACGTCAGCGGTTTGTCTATTATCTATTCATTTACGGCTGTTTTCCTGATAAGTATAGAAGTCAGCGTTATGCTGGTGTTTGAAAACAGGCTCTACATAAAAATGAATGAAAAGGCGAAGAAGCAGACCGAAGAGATAGAAGCGTTAAATGCATCGCAGAACAGATTCTTTTCGAGCATGAGCCATGAAATCCGTACACCGATAAATACCATAATTGGCTTGAATGAGATGATACTCAGGGAAGATATTTCTGATGAGGTGGCGGAAGATGCTGTTAATATCAGGGTTGCGGGAAAGCTTCTTCTTAATCTCATAAATGACATCCTTGATATGTCTAAATTTCAGGCAGGCGATATGAAACTTCTGCTTGAACCCTATCATCCCGGGAATATGCTTTCCGATATAGTCGGAATGCTCTGGATAAGGGCTAAGGAGAAGAATCTTGATTTTAATGTAAATGTATCGCCTGATCTTCCGGTAGAGCTTATTGGTGATGAAGTAAGGATTAAGCAGGTTCTTATGAATGTCCTGAATAACTCTATCAAATATACCAAGGAAGGAAGCATCACGCTTTCTGTAGAATGTGAGGAAAAGGAAGACGGCATTTACAATGTCATTTACTCTGTTACTGATACCGGAATGGGTATAAAGAAGGAAGATATTCCTTATCTTTTTACTGCATTTAAGAGAGTGGATGAGAGCAATACAAAACATATAGAAGGTACAGGACTCGGGCTTTCCATAGTGAAACAGTTTGTTGATCTTATGGGCGGGAAAGTTACTGTCAACAGCGTATATACAAAGGGAACTACATTTATAATCGAGATACCCGAGAAGGCAACAACTGATAAGCAGATTGGGGAGTATGATTATAAGAAGACGCATGGCATCAAGACAAGATCAAGCTATAAGCAGAAATTTGAAGCACCGGAGGTTAAAATTCTTGTTGTTGATGATAATGAAGCAAACCTTCTTGTTGTAACCAAGCTTCTCCGTGATACCAGGGTTCAGATTGATACGGCGCACAGTGGAGCTGAGGCACTTTCCAAGACTCTCGATACCAAGTACCATATGATCTTTATGGATCATCTTATGCCGGAAATGGATGGAATTGAGTGCTTTAAGGCGATTAAAGTTCAGGTAGGTGGGCAGAATCACGAAACTGATGTCATAATACTTACTGCAAATGCAGGAGAAGAAAACAGAGCTCTTTATGCTGAAACAGGCTTTGACGGATATCTTGTAAAACCTGTGAGCGGAGAAGAACTTGAAAGTGAAGTTATAAGACATGTTCCGAAGGAACTTATAAGGATAGTCGGTGAAGCCGGAGAAATCTCTTCTGATTCGATTTCGTGGATGAAGCAGAATCAGAAGAAGAGGAGAGTTGCCGTAGTTACGGAAAGCATTGCCGATCTTCCGGCAGATGTCTTAAAGAAATACGGTATAGCTGTCATCCCTCACAGTGTTAAAACAACAGAAGGTACATTTAAAGATGGAATTGAGATAAGTACGGAAGGTGTTCTTAAGTATATGGAAAACAGCGAAAGCACTGTTCTTCCTATTGCCCCGAGTGTAAGTGAAATGGAAAGCTTCTTTGCAAATCAGCTTACCATGGCGAATAATCTGATCTACATTTCCATTTCCGGTGATATTGAAAATTCCGGTTATCCGAATGCGGCTCTTGCAGCCAATTCATTTGACAATGTTACTGTAGTTGACAGTGGGCACCTATCAAGCGGAGAAGGCCTTATGGCGGTAATAGCTGCACGTATGGCTGAAGCCGGGATGGGCAGAGAGGAGATAGTGGCAAGGCTTGAAAAGTTCAGGAAAAAGATACATACAAGCTTTATAGTCGATAACCTTGACTATCTTTCAAGATCCGGACAGGTAAGTGCCCGAAGGGCAGGGCTCATCCGTGCATTTCAGGCAAGAACCATGATACGTGTCAAGGACGGAAAGATTGGCGTTGCGAGAGTTTACTTTGGCGACAGAAGAAAGACCTGGAAAAAGTATATAGATAAGGCTTTGTCGGTATCAGGTATAGATAAACGTGTTGTATTTGTGACTTATGTTGGGCTTTCCATTAAAGAACTTGAATGGATTAAAGACCAGATTATGAAAAAGAAAAACTTTGATAAGATTATATTCCAGATGGCGAATCCTTCAATCGCTGCTAACTGCGGTCCGGGGACATTTGGAATACTGTTGACGGAATCTGTATAGCAGATACAACAGAAAATGCCGGAACTCGGGGACATACATATAGTATCCCCCGGGTTCTATATATGAAAAAATAGTGAGACAGGAAAATGAAAAAAGACGATATAGTTACTCTGACAATAGAAGACATAGGAAACGATGGCGAAGGGATAGGCCATGCAGACGGCATGGCTTTTTTCGTTAAGGATGCCCTCCCCGGCGACACGATAGAAGCAAAAGTAATAAAGGTAAAAAAGAACCTTGCCTTTGGACGGCTGATTGAGATAAAGAGCCCGTCGCCGCACAGAACTCCCGCTGCCTGCCCCAATGCCCGTCCCTGTGGTGGGTGTACCATGATGCATATGGATTATGCAGAGCAGCTCAGATTTAAAAGAAACAAGGTCATAAACTGTCTTGTTCGAATAGGTGGACTGGATAAGGATTATGTTGAGAGCATCATGGAGGCTGCCCATGGGATGAATGATGCGGACGGTAATTCTACGCCGTACAGATACAGGAATAAAATGCAGTTCCCGGTTGGCAGAGACAGGAACGGGGAGCCTGTTATGGGATTTTATGCAGGCAGGACTCATCATATAATCCCGCTTGATGACTGCATAACCGGACATCCGGTGAACAGGTTTATCATAGAAGCTGTTAAGAAATATATAAATGACTATAGCGTATCTGTCTATGATGAAGAAAACGGAACCGGACTTCTCCGCCATATCATAACGCGAATCGGATTTTCCACAGGAGAACTGATGGTGACTGTCGTTGCAAACGGAAGTAAACTTCCTAATAAAGAAGAACTGGTGAATTTACTGAGTGATGCCGTAAGCAGATTCAATATGGATTCCGGGCAGAGTACAGAGATAAAGCTCGTTTCGGTAATGCTCAGTATAAATACGGAAAATACAAACAGGATACTTGGAAATGAAAGCAGAGTTTTACATGGCAATGCATTTATCACGGATTACATTGGTGATACAGCGTTCCACATCTCTGCTGAGTCATTTTATCAGGTAAATCCGGTGATGACGCGGCGGCTTTACGGTAAAGCACTTGAATATGCTGCATTAACAGGTGCTGAAACTGTTTGGGATATGTATTGTGGAATCGGAACCATTTCTCTCTTCCTTGCAAAGCATGCGGGGAAGGTGTACGGAGTAGAGATAGTCCCTGAGGCAATTCGAGATGCAAAAGAAAATGCAAAGTTGAACGGTATAGATAATGCATCATTTTATGTGGGAAAAGCAGAGGAGCTTGCGCCGCAGCTAATTTCAGAATCTGACGGGGAAGACAATAATCCGGATGTAGTGGTCGTTGATCCGCCGCGAAAAGGCTGTGATGTGAAACTTCTTGAAACGATCTCTTTAGTTAGCCCGAAAAGGATAGTTTATGTTTCGTGCGATCCGGCAACTCTTGCCCGGGATATAAAATATCTGAGAGAGCATGGGTATGAACTTCAAAAAGCAGGCATTTATGATCAGTTTTGCCATTCAAGCCATGTGGAGACCATCGCGTTGATTGAACGGGTCAGAAATGCGAAGGATTTTGTGCAGATAGGTATCGATGCGGAAGAATATTACAGAATTAAAGACGAAGAAAAAACAATATAAAAACCACGCATTGCGAAAAACTTAAAAATGTGGTATGCTGTCCCTATAAACACGCAATGCGAGGTGATGCTATGGATACTGCAAAAACTATAAAAGAATTACGAGAAAGCACAGGGATGTCACGTAAAGAATTTTCAGAATATACGGGTATCCCTGTTCGTACATTGGAAGATTGGGAGGCAGGAAGAAGAACACCGCCGGAGTATATTCCGAGGTTATTAGCATATCAGATTAAATTTGAGGGGATTTTTTCTGCAAAAGGGGAAGTAAAAGGTAAGAGGAGTGTATCGGTCATACAGGATGTTGACGGGAATAACATCGTCATTATTAATGATATAAGGTTTAAGGGAAAACGTTCCATAGATTGGAAAGATGTTAGAGAGTATTTAAAAGAATATATTGGTGAATTCTATACGATTGCTGCAACAGGAGATGTTATATATATTGGATCAGATTTGCCGAATGAATATTCTGGTTCAAAATATACTCATAGTATTAAAGGTGCAAATGCTAAGGCGAAAGCAAATGCTGCACAGGGAATACCTGAACTTATAGAAATAGCTGTTGGTAAACATTTTCGAGAAAATAATGAAGAAAAGCATTGGAGAAATGCAAAGTATGGTTGGTATCGATATGATTCACGATTTGCATTGCCTGTATACAATGAAACTGGAGAGATAGAAAGATATAATGTGTTTCATGCATCGTTAATTGTAAGACATTCCGAAGATAAAAAACTATACTTGTATGATATTTTAGACATAAAAAAAGAAACGAGCAACCCGATTGAGCCGTAAGGCTGTACACGACAAAAAACCCATTTCTTTTACAAGAATAATACTATGGTAAAGGAAAAAAGTCAATCCGAATAATGAAAAATACAAGGAGAATTATTATTTGATCAAAATTGAATTATTATCAGAAACAAATTTTAGTTTGAATTCCGGGCTGTTTTTGCCATGACAGACCTGGTAATCTCGAAAAGGTGATAGTTTGACATTGATTAAGTCTTGAAAAGGTGTTTGGAACCGAACCGCCTATTAAGGTCAAAGTAATAGATAAAGACTGAAATATGGAAGAAAGAAGGTGGTCTGCAATATGTCAAAAACATTAAAAAATGAGATTATACACGCCGATGGTATAGATATTGGGATTTATACAAGTGATTATGAAAACGAGTATATTTCCCTGACCGATATCGCAAAGAAGCGAGAGGGAGAGTATCCTGGATATGTTATTCAAAACTGGATGAGGAATCGAAGCACAATATCATTCATCGGGCTATGGGAAATAATACATAATCCAAGCTTTAATTGCCTCGAATTCGAGGCAATTAAAAATGAAGCGGGTGATAATGGATTTGTAATGACTCCAAAACGATGGATAGAAGTAACTGGAGCGAAAGGAATTGTCAGTAAACAGGGGAGATATGCAGCCGCCTATCCCTTAACTGGAATCTGAATCGTGAGATAGCCAAACTGAATTATCGTATCCATACCGACGCGATCAAGGATTATCTGATACCACCGGAACTGACACCGGAACAGATTTCATACAAGTATGCTAATGAAGCGGATATGCTTAATGTCGTTCTTTTCGGCAAAACTGCAAAGCAGTGGAGAGATGAGAACCCCAGAAGGAAGGGGAATATTCGCTATGAGCTTGACAAAGAGTGCAGAAAAAGTCGGGATAAGAATGCCATGATGTGATATAACGAATTTGAATGGAATGAGGTGATCGTTTTGAAAGGCTGGATCGAAGGATTTCAGGTTTCCATTGATTTTATTGAGCAAAATCTGCTGAACGAACTTGATATTGAGGAGATAGCTAGAAAAGCTGCATTATCTTCCTTCTATTATCAGAGGATTTTTGGCGCTCTATGCGGTATGACTGTCGGAGAATACATTCGGGCCCGCCGTATGACAGTAGCCGCACAAGAACTTGCTTATTCTGATCGTAAGGTGATCGACATCGCCATGAAATACGGCTATGATTCGCCTGACAGCTTTGCGAAAGCATTTCAGCGCTTTCACGGTATCACTCCGACACAGGCACGGGAGTCGGGAGCAAAACTACGGTCATTCGCTCCGTTGCATATCAAAATTACATTGGAGGGCGGAAGTATGCTGG
>CAMOWK010000005.1 GCA_946628415.1 uncultured Lachnospiraceae bacterium
ATCTGATTCGGATATAGATGTTACTCCTATTTTGTGTGAAGTTTTGAAGGTACATACCTTTATCGGCACCAACCCCGCTAGCGCGGTGTTGATTCGGCTACGCCGAATGTTCGTGCTACGCACGAGTGTCCTCGCGATGCTCGGATTCTCGATTCACTTCGTGAATCGGAACTATTATTCCTCGATAGCTCAATGGTAGAGCACTCGGCTGTTAACCGAGTTGTTGTAGGTTCGAGCCCTACTCGGGGAGCTTAGTCACGGGATTGCCTGAGCAGAGCGAAGGAGGGACCCGTGATCACGAGCGAAGCGATGTGATGTGCGACTGCGAAGCAGCGCCAACACTTGCGAAGCAAGGGTTGCATAACCTGCGAGGAACGAGCAGGGAATGACACCTAAAAGTCACGGGATTGCTGATTGCCTTTAATCCTGTTTTATCCGGCCCGGTGGTCAAGAGGTTAAGACATCGCCCTTTCACGGCGGTAACACGGGTTCAATTCCCGTCCGGGTCACTCTTATTATTTCATAACTGGACGCTTAGCTCAGTTGGTTAGAGCATCCGGCTCATAACCGGACGGTCCTGGGTTCGAGTCCCCGAGCGTCCACTATTCCCAGCAATATGCTGGGCTTTTTTTATGTTCCGTTAAGGTTTTATTAATTAAAAAACAGTTGAACTGGAATATTGTGAAATAGTATAATCACAATAACTTATTGTTTATACCAGTGTGGAAAAGATATGTTAAACAGTTCATTTGCCATGGGACTTTCAGCTGCATCGCTGCTCGTGTGCATTTCAAATTTAATATTTACGTATATCCTTGGGAAAAATGATAAATCACATAACAGAGTTTATGCTGTAATAGTATTTATCCTTACTATAAATTCACTGACAGGTATTTTTTCTGCCATAGCAGGATCAGGGGAGCTTCCTATTAAAGATGCTATTCTGCTTCAGAAAATCTCAAGGACTGTTTATTTCATTACTCATACGGCACTTTGCCCTATGTTTTATTACTATGTCTCAAAGGTAAGTTTTGTATCGGTTCGATTTTCAAGTATCAAAACAAAAATCATTGCGATTCCATTTGTTATTACTGAACTGCTTGCTATCTCAAACCCTTTTACCAACTACGTTTGGTACATTGATAATAAAGGGGAGTTTCATCGTCTATGGGGAGAAATGCTTATTTATCTCTCTGCACTTTTTTATTACATTCTGGCAACGGTAGTTCTCGTTACGTCATGGAGTGTCATTTCCAAGAAAAGAAAATCTGCACTTCTTTTTTGTCTAATTCTGGTTGCACTCGGAGTTCTGACTCAGTTGATTAATAAGAATCTGAAGGTTGAAGTATTGGCCGAATCAATCGGTTTTACCGGAGTGCTTATGTCTGTGGAAAATGAAGATGACCGTATTGATTTCGGTATGGATTTTTACAACAGATCAGCTCTCAGTCTTGATATAAGCGGTGCGTTAAAGCATAACAGAAAGCTTAGTGTCATAATTATCCATATCAGGAATTATGATATTATCAACAGGATAGCCGGAAATGGGGAGTCAAATGTTCTTTCTTCTATTCTCGCCGATTATCTCAGATCGCTTGTAAAGAGATATTATATTTATGTACCGAATGTCGATACATTTGTTCTGACTGTATATAGCCGTGATACAGAAAAAGTTGAAAGAATGGCGAGCGGAATAGCAGACATGTTCGATAAACCGTGGGATTATAAGGATTACAACATTCATATGGATGCATCAATCATGGTTGCGGAAATCCCGGATAATATTAAATCTGTCAAAGATCTGTTCTATATGACGGACAATCCTGTAAGTAATGACGTAGACATGAGGATTATAAAGGGCGATTCTCTTAATGTATTTATGAGAAGGCAGGAAGTTGAAGACGCGGTTTCTCATGGTTTTGCCGAGAACAGCTTTGAAGTGTACTATCAGCCGACTTTTAATATTGATGGAAGCCTGCATGGCGCAGAAGCACTTATAAGGATGCACGATAAGAAACTTGGAAATCTGTATCCGGATGAGTTCATTCCGATTGCAGAATCCAACGGACTTGTTGATGATATAGACAGATTTGTGTTAAATGAAGCGTGTCGGCTCATAGAATCAGGCGTAACCAAGGAGAATGGAATAGACAATATAAATGTAAATCTGTCTGTTACTGAGTGCATGAAACCAGGGTTTATTGAGAATATTAACAGGATTGTGGAAAAATATAAGATTGACAAGAATAATATTAACTTTGAAATAACTGAATCCATAGCTGCAAGTGATTACGGTACATTAGGAGGGATCATTCATCAGCTTAAGGACGAGGGTTTCTTATTTTCAATGGATGATTACGGAACCGGTTATTCAAATGTAAGTGCTGTATTTTCACTAAATCTTGATGTAGTAAAGATTGATAAGAGCCTTCTCTGGGGAGCAGAGAAAAGTGAGCTCGGAATGATCATTCTCGAAAATACTATCAGGATGATTCGTGAGATGGGAAAGAAGATTCTTGTTGAGGGAGTTGAGACTTCTGCTCAGATTGAACTGCTTAAAAAACTTGGAGTTGATTATCTTCAGGGCTTCTATTTCTCTAAACCTATTCCTAAGGATGATTTTATTGACTTCATAAGAGAAAAACATCTTGCAGAATAAATGATTTGATTATATAATTAGAAAGCTGGTTTAAAAGCAAGGCCCAGTGGCTCAGTTGGTTAGAGCGCCGCCCTGTCACGGCGGAGGTCGACGGTTCAAGTCCGTTCTGGGTCGCTCGGGGTGTTGGTAACACCTCCTGCCTATTGCACCAACCCCGCTGTCGCGGTGTTGATTCGGCTACGCCGAATGTTCGTGCTACGCACGAGTGTCATCGCTGACGCTCGGATTCTCGATTCACTTCGTGAATCGGAACTAGGCCGGCATGGCGGAACTGGCAGACGCACGGGACTTAAAATCCCGCGAGGCTAACCCCTCGTACCGGTTCGATTCCGGTTGCCGGCACAACTAAAAGCTTAAATCCTGATTATCAGGGTTTGAGCTTTTTTTGTATGGTATAAGAAAAGGAAAATAGCTTTGGCCCTTTTTTCTTTGACACTTTCTGGCAAAGGCTTTACAATTCAAGTATGTAGTTTAATGCTTAAGAAAGGAGCACGCTTATGGCAAAAGAATACCCTGTTGCGCTGCCGAAGGATACGGTACTGGCGGGACAATATGTTATAGATAAGGTTTTGGGGCAAGGCGGTTTTGGTATCACTTACAAGGCGCTGGACCACAAAACGAAGAAGTACGTTGCTATCAAGGAATATTTTCCGGATACGATGGTTACGCGTGAATCTACCACGGTCGTTCCATTTACGGGAGAGCGCGGCGAGATTTACAGCTATGGTAAAGAGTGCTTCCTTCAGGAGGCGCAGACTCTGGTAAAATTTATTGGAAGTGAAAATGTAGTCAGAATTCTTTCGTATTTCGAAGAAAATGGAACTGCTTACTTCGTCATGGAATATATCGAGGGAAAGAGCTTCGATGAATATATCAAGGAGAAGGGCGGACGAGTTTCATTTGATGAAGCATATGCCATACTCGGTCCGGTGATAGATGCGCTCGCCGAGGTTCACAGCAAGGGCATCATTCACAGAGATGTTACACCTGACAATATCTATATTACTAATGACGGCAAGATCAAGCTTATTGATTTCGGTGCCGCAAGATACAGCATCGGTGACAGAAGCCAGAGTCTTGACGTTGTACTTAAGCATGGCTTTGCGCCGAAGGAGCAGTATACCAGACGTGGCAAGCAGGGTCCTTATACGGATGTTTATTCGCTCGCGGCCAGCTTCTATTATGCCATTACCGGCAAGAGACCGCCTGATTCCATAGACCGTCTCGAGGAGGATGAACTTATTCCTCCGAGCGCACGCGGTATCAAGATAGGAAGGATAGCCGAGCAGGCCATACTTCATGCGTTAAATGTACAGCCGAAGGATAGATTCCAGACTATGAAGGAATTCAAGAATGCCATGACTTCGTCGGTTGAATATGATGACATGGAGCAGAAGGCTGCGACCGGATATCTGACACGCTCTGATAGACCTGATTACATGAAGTCGGAAGCGCCGAAGCAGGCACCTGCGCCGCAGCCGATAACACCAAGGCCGGAGGCAACGCCAAAACCTGCAGCAGCAACACCAGAGCCGGCAGCCGCAAAACCAGAAGCACCAAAACTCGATCGCTTCGGGGATCCGATAGCTGATGCTACGAAGGGTTCTAACGGTGGAGGTACATTTCCGGATAATATCGTTTCGTTCATAAAGGCGAATAAGATATTATGCGCCTGCATATTGGCGGGAGTTGTCGTTGTCATAGTAGGCATATGTATTGCGGCCGGAGTAAAGAAGAAGGGACGTTCTGATACTACACATAATACCGTGACTACTGAGTCCACAGCCAAGGCAACTACCGAGGCTACGATCAAGGCCACCACGGAAGCAACAACGAAGGCCACCACCGAGGCTACGACCAAGGCTACCACCGAGGCGACTACGGAAGCAACGACCCAAAAGAGAGATGTGAAGACTCCGAACGGAAATTCTGCTGATGCAGTTTTCAATATTTATTCGACCGACGGATGGTTCAATATAGACGAGTCGGCGCTCGGAATGAGCTATGATGATCTTGATGCTATGTTTGGACTTCCTGCGCTTACTGACTGGGATTACAGTATAGAGGATCTTGAGTATTGCGACTTTAATTACAGCGGAAAGAAGTTTGCCCTGTTCTTTAAGAGTAAGAAGCTTGTAGCGGCGCGTTATGAGACTATCGGTTCGGAGATTGACTATGGCATGTGCCGTACCGTAATCAATTACGGCGGATATCCTGATACAGGAATTCAGGAGAGGACCGGCGAATATACTCAGTTTGATTTCGAGTCGCCCGGCGGAAATGTTTATACTGTATTTACTAACTATTATGATGACGTCTGTCACATAACACAGGAATATTCAACGAGAAAATACATAACCAGAGATTTCACTTCAAAGGACATAGAAGGATTCGAAGTTCCTATCAGCTTAAGCACCTTTGAGGATTCGGATTATTATGACGAGTAGGCGGTACATTTACGATTTTTACTGACAGGGATTTGGGGTTATGATAATATACGTTCCAATACAAATATAGGGAGTAGCTGCAGGGGATATTTCCACTGTACACACTTTCGTCATCACGACCTTTTTGGTCCGGAATGTGCATAATCAGCAAGACTGTATTGTAGTTTTAAAACTGCATTACGTCTTGCTTTTTTATTCTCTTTGAAATATAAAAATGTATAAAGACATAACGAGGCTGATATCGTATAATACTGATTGAGGCGATGATGTGGGTCTGCGACCCCGGTATTAACTGATGGAGTTTAGATCTATGAGTGATTTCGAGAATGATTATGGAAATTATTCTGATAATAATTTAGGAAATAATCCTCCGGAAGACGTTCCTTACCCGGAAGATGATCAATGGGTTCAAAGAATCACAAGGAATGTGGCTTCAGACAACGTGAACGCTGGTGTATCGGGCGCCATGAACGGCAGTCAGTATGGTGGTATGAACGGCGGTCAGTATGGTGGTATGAATGGCGGTCAGTATGGTGGTGCGAACGGTGGCAGGTACGGTGGTATGCTGGGAAGTGCACCGTCAGGAAAAACGAGTGGCAGGTCATTCACTACGATGGACAACAGAGCCAGAGAAGTAAAGAATGCGAAGGTACTCGGAGTTCTGTCCATAGTTATGAGCTTCTGCTGTGTTCCGTTTCTGGGAGCTGTGCTTGGTGCGATAGGACTTGCATTTGCAAAAGGTAAGCAAGAGGCGAAGGCTTCCAGGATACTCTGCATCATAGGTATAATCACTTCAATCCTTGTAGCAGGATCAAGTGTCGCATTTTATCTATATGTCGAACACAAAGCCGGCGAGGATTACGGAAGCTCCGCCGATGTATTTGTAATACGGAAATATATGAAAGCATTGGATCAGAAGGAAGAGGCGGATGCAAGAAGGTGCTATATGAAGTCAGCCGATGTTAAGTTCGGTCCAATATGGGATGAGAACGGAACTCCTGATTATGAGCCTTCACATTATGACTGGGACACGGAGGTTGTAAGCATCAGTGCGCCTGTCAGCATGGAAATTAAGGAATACAGTGCCAAGTACAACGTTATTCCGACGGCTATGAATAAATATACCGTCAAAGATTTGTATTATTATGACGGCGAGTACGGGTGGTACAGCTTTACATTTGTCACCTGTGAATATATGGGACGTTACTATATACTGGATGTAAGCGAGAACGGGCCTTGTGAGGAACCATAGAGTTGAGCCGAGGTAAAGAATGTTTGGCTGGGATTAACTGAAATGACATTAATATACTAAACGAGAAATGATAAATGAGGAGGACAGTAGGATGATAATCAAGGATGATATCTTGTATGTAGGAGTTAACGATCATGAGATTGATCTTTTCGAGGGACAGTACATAGTTCCTGAAGGTATGGCATATAATTCATACGTGATCATGGATGAGAAGATCGCAGTCATGGATTCTGTAGATCAGTATTTCGGAAATGAATGGATAGCCAATATCAAGGAGGCGCTTGGCGAAAAGGAGCCGGATTTCCTCATCGTGCAGCATATGGAACCGGATCATTCGGCAAATATCGGTACATTTGCAGAGGCATTTCCAAATGCAAAGATTGTTGGAAATGCAATGACATTTACAATGATGAAGAAGTTCTTTGGGACGGACTATCCTGATAAGAAAGTCATCGTAAAGGACGGTGATACGCTTTCTCTTGGAAAGCATGAGCTTAAGTTTGTGACTGCGCCTATGGTGCATTGGCCGGAAGTAATGATGACTTATGATATGACTGATAAGGTGTTTTTTACTGCCGACGCATTCGGTAAGTTCGGGGCTCTTGATATAGAGGCTGAATGGGCATGCGAAGCAAGAAGATATTATTTCGGAATCGTCGGCAAATTCGGAACTCAGGTTCAGGCACTTCTAAAGAAGGCTGCAGGGCTTGAAATAGATGTAATATGTCCTCTCCACGGACCGGTGCTTTCAGAGAATCTTTCATATTATCTTGACCTTTACAACACATGGTCATCCTATGGGGTTGAGAGCGAGGGCGTATTTATAGCTTATACATCTGTTTACGGGAATACAAAGAAAGCGGCACTTATGCTTAAGGATAAGCTCGAGGCGCTTGGCTGCCCTAAGGTAGCAATTGCTGATCTCGCAAGAGAAGATATGGCTGAGTCGGTTGAAGATGCATTTAGGTACGGAAAGATAGTACTTGCGACAACAACTTATAACGGTGATATCTTCCCGACAATGAGAGAATTCATAAATGAACTTCTTGAAAAAAATTACCAGAACAGAACCATAGGAATCATTGAAAATGGAACATGGGCGCCGATGGCAGCGAAGGTTATCAAGGCAAAGTTTGAGAACAGCAAGAATGTTACATTTGCTGAAAATACTGTGACAATAAATGCTGCAGTAAATGAAACAAATGCGGAAGAGATTGATAAGCTTGCAGCTGAACTGGCGTAAGCTTGGCGGTTGCGTGTAGAAAGAGCCGGGGGGTACACATATTCCTCCGGCTTTTAAGTTACAAATGGATGCTTATGGAGAAACGAAAAAATGAAGCAGGAACAGAATATAAATAAAGGTACATTATTTGGCATAGGTGTAGGCCCCGGTGACCCGGAAATGATGACTCTAAAGGCAATCAGAATTATTAAAGAGGTTGATATAATATGTATCCCCCGATCAAAAAAGGAAAGCAGCAGAGCATATCAGATTGCATTTTCAGTTGTTCCGGAAATAAGCGAAAAGAAATGCATTGAATTTGATTTTCCTATGACAAAGGATAAAAACATTTTAGATGAAATTCACGAAAGGATTTACGGAGAAACGAGAGCGTATCTTTTGGAAGGAAAGAGCGTTGCATTTCTTACGATAGGAGATCCGACAGTTTACTCGACGTTTTCATACATCATGGAAAAGGCAGAGAGCGATTCATTTCCTGTTTCTATCGTGAGTGGGATCACATCATTCAGCCTTGCTGCGGCGAGACTGGGAATCAGTCTTTCATGTGGTGACAATGAAATTCATATTGGAAGCGGCGAAGAAGATGTGGAGGGGGTGCTTAGGCTCACGGGCACAAAGGTTATCATGAAATGCGGAAGGTATATCGGGAAGGTGAAGGAGCTTTTGAGAAAGTGCGAAGCTGATGGGAAGACGTCGGTTTATGCCATTTCCGACGCAGGGCTTCCGAATGAAAGTATATACCTCGGTGCAGATGAGATACCTGATGATGCCGGTTATATGACAACAATAATTGTGAAGTAAATCGATAGGTTTTTGGGTGTTCCGAATGGCAGATAAGAGCTGAGGTAAAGCTTGGAGTTTTTACAGAGAAATCGGATTAGGATTTTGAAGATTTTGAAGAGATATAAGAAAAATAAGACAAATACTGCTAAATGTGCTATTATAATAGCAATTATCAATGAAAATGCATGAAATTGCTATTATAATGGCAGAAGAGAGGTGCTAAGTTGGAGGAATATATTTGGGAGACACCAACAGAGGTTGATAAAACTCTTGCAGGCAGGGTGAAAAAAATAAGAAAAAGAAAAAAGATTACGCAAAAGGAACTTGCAGAGCGTGCCAACGTTAGCTATGGGGCGCTTAAAAAGTTTGAGCAGACCGGTGATATATCATTAAAATCTCTTACTAAGATTGCTATGGAACTTGGCCTTATAAATGAGATAAAAGGACTGTTTCAAAATACAGTTTATAATAGTTTGGATGAGGTTATCAATGAACAGAGGTAAAACACTGGATGTTTTCTATAAAGGGAAAATTGTAGGAACACTTGCTATTACTGGTGATAACAGGGTAGCTTTTCAATATAGCGATGACTGGCTCAGAGATGGATTTGCAATCAGCCCTTTTTCATTACCGCTAAAGAATGAAATATTTGTTCCGGAGCCTGAATCCAGGAGGATTTTTAGAGGCCTTTTTGGCGTGTTTGCTGATAGCCTTCCTGACAGCTGGGGAGAATTGTTGCTTGATCGGGTATTGGCAAGTAAAGGAATAAAAGTTGATGATATTTCTATTTTAGACAGATTGGCATATGTGGGAAGTTCGGGTATGGGAGCATTTGAGTATTACCCATCACGTAACATTGATTATTCAATAAGTGGATTTGATTATGATTTAATTGCCAAAGAATGTGAAAAACTGTTATCGTCTAAAACATCGGATAAGCTGGATATACTATACAAGCTCGCTGGATCAAGTGGTGGAACCAGACCTAAGATTCTGATCAAAGAAGGGAATTCGGAATGGATAGTAAAGTTTCCGGCTAGTGTTGATTATATAGAGAGTGGAAAAAGAGAATATGATTATTCTCTGTGTGCAAAAAAGTGTGGAATCAGAATGACAAAAACTGAACTTGTTCCGTCGAAGATTTGCAGCGGGTTCTTTAAGACGGAAAGGTTTGATAGGGAAAATGGAGAAAAGATAATGTGCGTTTCATTTTCCGGGCTTTTGGAAGTGGATTATAGGTCTCCATCATGTGATTATACTACGTATATGAAGTTAGTAAATGTACTTACACGTGAGAACAAAGACGAAATTGAGCAGATGTTTCGTTTGATGTGTTTCAATGTATTCGCTCATAATCATGATGATCACACTAAGAATTTTTCTTTTTTGAGAAAAAATGAAAGATGGGAGTTGGCACCTGCATATGATTTGACATACAGCGAAACGTATTTTGGAGAACATACCACATCGGTAAACGGCAAGGGTAAAGGAATCTCGGATAATGATTTGATTTTTGTCGGTAAGGAGGCAGGATTAGCGAAGGCAAAATGTAAGGCTATAATCAGTGAGATTAAGGAGAATATCAAAGAGCTGGAAGATTATCTGTACAGGAAACCCAAAGAAAAGTTTGGGAAAGTGGGCAGGTAGCCCACCAAAATGAATAGAGTAAAATGTAAAATGTCCATAGTGGGTACTATGGGCATTTTTTAGTGGCAAATTTTTATAAAATGATTAAAGATTCAGTGTTTATAGAAATGTCGATGAACAAGATTATGTTTTAAGATTCGTCATAGACGTATTCGATAATATCTGCAGGGTTACAGCCCAATGCATAGCATATGCGGGCAAGCACATCGGCATCTATTTTTTCAACATGCCCTTTGTACCATTTATCGACTACTTCAAATCGGGTGTTGATGGCACGGGCAAGGGCATTTCTAGTGATGTTGTTCTTATCCATATAGTCTTTAAGGTTTAGTCTAATGTAGCCATAGTTGTTAATTGAGATAACTTGATTCTGCATAGCATACCTTCCTATATTCTTTTGATACTAACAAAGGGGTTTTAAGAATTTAATGTCAAAATGTCGTAAATTACATCTAATAATTACCATACAGAACCATACTATGTGAAAAGTAAATGATTGACTAATCCCTTGTAGAAAGTTACTATATAGATAGTAATTTTTGTAGATTAAGCTATGCGGTTTTTACAAAAAAGGAGAAGGAGTATATGGCAAAGCAAGAAAAAAGAGAGGGAATAATAAGTGTTATAAAGTATGAAGGTCCAAATAGCGTTTTTGCTTGGAAACATCCTATAGAGGATTTTAGTTCCGGTTCGCAACTAATTGTGCATGAATCTCAAGAGGCAATTTTCTTTAAAAATGGTAAAGCGCTGGATCTGTTTGGTTCAGGAAGATATACATTAGAAACAGAAAATATTCCGCTTCTAAGAGATACATTTAGCGTGCCATCAAATGCGGATACTCTGTTCCATGCTGAGGTATATTTTGTAAATCTCACAACTCAGATGGGTATTAAGTGGGGGACTGATTCAAAAGTAAGGCTTTTTGATCCTGCATCGGGTCTTCATATAGAAATCGGTGCATGTGGAAGTTTTAATCTAAGAGTTACTAATTCGAGGAAATTCCTTGTTAAGATTGTTGGCACTGAAGGTGGATTCGGGCAGGGTCAAGTGCTGAATGGTGACGGTTCAGGTTTTACAACGGGTAAATTCAAGTCACTTATCATGAATCGTGTAAAGGCAAATCTTGCCAGAATTATTAAGGAGCAGAATATAAATATCCTTGAAGTTGACGAGCATTTAGACAGCTTATCTGAAGCAATGAGGATTTCAATAAATGAAACGCTGGATGACTATGGAATGGTCATGCCTGAATTCTTTATTACTTCAATAATGACACCGGATGATGATCCGAATTTCCGTAGATTGAAACAGCAATTTGCAGATAAGACATTAAAAGTAAGAGAGGAAGAGGTAAGAAAGGCAGAGGCAGAAGCCGCTCAAAGAAGAAAGGTAGTCGAGGCTGAAACAGAGGCACAGCTTAAGATGGTTGGTGCTAAAGGAGAGGCTGAGGCGACCAAGATAAAAGCAGAGGCAGAGGCAGAAGCATATAAGATGAAAGCTTTCGCAGAGGCAGCTGAAATGAAGGCAAAGGGTTATACCTACCAGCAGGAAACCGCAAGACAGGTTGGTATGGAAGCTATGCAGAACGGAATAACAGGTGGTGAATCCGGTGGGAGCGGAATAGGAGATATAGCAGGGCTTGGTGTAACTCTTGGAGCAATGGGTGGAGTTATGAATATGACTAGAGAAGCTATGAATCCTATTATGGATAGTTCCACTCAGGTTGGAACCGGTTTTGGAAATGTAATTAGCGACTCGGCAAAGGATACATGGGATTGTCCTAATTGTGGCGCCAAAGGAATTACAAGTAAGTTCTGTCCGGATTGTGGCTCTCCAAAGCCTATGATGAATCGAGTTGGAGTTTGGGATTGCTCGAATTGCGGTACTAAAGGAATAACAAGTAAGTTTTGTCCTGATTGTGGAAGTCCTATGCCAAAGGCTGATGAGGGATGGACTTGTCCAAATTGTGGAACCACTGGAATTAAGAGTAAATTCTGTCCTGACTGTGGACAAAAGAAAGATGAATAAAGGAGACTGCTATGAATACAAAGAGTAAAAATACATCAATAATAATATACGCAGTAATAGCAGTACTATATTTAGTCTGCTTTTTTGCAATTCCATTTGAAAAGAATGCTATTACATGGACAGCCTTCGCCTTTGGATTTGTTTCGATAATCGGAGGAGCGATAGCTGCATTCGTTTCATTTGAAAATGGACAGGAATTGAAATCAAAGATTTACGGCTTCCCTATATTTAGATTGGGTTACTACTATACGATAGTTCAATTGATATTAACAGTAATCTTCTGCACGGCCGGTTCATTTATAGAACTCCCGGTGTGGATAGTTGTCGTATCCGGAGCAATACTTCTTGGCGTGTTCATTATAGGAGTCATCTCAGTTGACAGAGTACGTGAGGTTGTTGAACGACAGGACATTAGTGATGCAATAAATACAAAAACAGTAGAAACCTTTAGGCTGGATATTGATTCGCTTGTTAGAAAAAGTCCAGATGCCAATGTTCAGCGAGCTATGGAAAAACTTGCAGAGGAGTTCAAGTATAGTGATCCAATGTCAAGTGAGGCTACAAGAGGGATTGAAGAAGAGATTAAGGGCAAGATAGAGGAATTGGCTAGTGCTTTGGTTTCTGATCCTGGGAGGAGTATGGGGATTATAGACGAAGTTAGAGGATTGTTGGAGAACAGAAATAGGGTTTGTAGGAGTTCAAAGTGATTTGATGGTTTTGCAAATGGTTGATGCTGAAACAAACAAGGATTGATAAAAAATGACTATTAGTACAATAAAAGATATCTCAGAGATACTCATGGCAATTACTTCTATTATTTGTGGTTTGTTTGCCATCTACACTTATTATAAGGATCGAAAAAGAAACAAGAAAAAGGATACTTTGGATGCATATAATGATTTACAGAATAAATCATTAAATATGATTAATAAGTGGAAGCCTTCAGAGATTAAAGAAGTAATTCATAATAAGCAATCGAATGAGTTTAAAGAGTTAAGTGGGTATTTGGCAGATATTGAAAGGTTTTGTGTAGGATTGAATGTAGGAATATATGACTTAGAAACTTTCTATGAAATTGCTCATGGTTACTTTGAAAGTGATAGGGGGCTATTACCTCCTAGGATTCTACCTTTAATTGAAGAAAAGAATAAAAATTCGGATGGTGAATACTATAATAACATTCAACTAGTAATGAATAGAATGAAAAGCATGAATTGAAAGAATGAAACGAACACTAAAATAAAGGAAGGGTATACGATATGTCAGTAATTAAGTGCAAAATGTGTGGAGGTAGCCTTTCATATGAAGTGGGTTCGTCGGTATGTGAATGTGAATACTGCGGAACAAAGCAGACTATTCCAGATACTGATGATGAAAAGAGACTCAAGTTATACGAAAGAGCCAATAAACTCAGAATCAATAATGAGTTTGATAAGGCTGCAGGGGTATACGAGTCTATAGTTGCAGAATTTCAGTCTGAAGCTGAAGCTTACTGGGGACTGGTACTCTGTAAGTATGGAATAGAGTATGTAGATGATCCTATGACAGGTAAGAAGATTCCGACCTGTCATAGGTCTTCTTTTGATTCTATTTTTGATGATTCTAACTTTGATTTTGTAATGGAAAATGCCGATACAGTAGCTAGAGGTATTTATAGAGAAGAAGCTAAACAGATTGAAGAGATAAGAAAAGGAATAATAGAAGTATCGTCTAAAGAAGAACCGTATGACATTTTTATTTGCTATAAAGAAACAGCAGAAGATGGAGAAAGGACAATCGATAGCGTTATAGCTCAGGATGTATATGAGGAATTAACAGAAAATGGTTACCGGGTCTTCTTCTCAAGAATAAGTCTTGAAGATAAGCTTGGCCAGGAGTATGAACCATACATTTTCGCTGCCTTAAATTCTGCTAAAGTAATGCTTGTATTTGGAACTCAGTATGACTATCTCAATGCTGTTTGGGTAAAGAATGAGTGGAGTAGATTTCTTCAGTTAATGGAGTCCGGGCAGAAGAAAACACTCATTCCTTGCTACAAAAATATAGATGCCTACGATATGCCAAAGGAGTTCGCAAAGCTCCAGGCTCAGGATATGGGTAAAGTGGGCGCAACTCAGGATTTAATCCGTGGGATTAATAAGATTTTCGGAAAGACTTCTGGTAGTGTAAATAGTGCCATGGAATCATCGAAAGTCTCGTCAGTAACAACTCCGCTTGGATACAGTGAGGAGCCTATCCTTAAGAGAATCAGGATGTTCCTTGAGGATGAAGATTGGGATGCGGCTTCAACGTATTGTGAGCAAGTACTGAACCATAATCCTGAATGTGCATTAGCTTATGTATATAAACTAATGATTGGGTTGAAGGTGACGGAACAAAATAAGTTAGGTAATTTGGATAAAACGTTTGAACATGAAAAGAATTACCAAAAAGCAATCAGGTTTGCTGATGAAAACCTAAAGGCTGAGTTAGAGGGTTATAACCGGGCAATTATCGAAAGAAAAAAAGAAAATGAGTATGAGTCTGCACTTAATATAATTAAATATGCAAAGACTCAGGATGACTATGTTGGGGCAAAAAAAGCATTTGAGTCATTAGGTGATTATAAAGATTCAAAGGAGTTGGCAGCCGATGCTGATAAACTATACCATGATTTTGGTATGAATTCTATTTATGATGGAGCAATTGGACTGTCCAAAAGTGATTCTATCAATGATCTTGAAAAAGCACTTAAAGAGTTTGATACTATACTTGGTTGGAAGGATGCCGATGAAAGGAAAGAAGCTTTAAATGTAAAGCTTCATGAAATGAAATATGAATCAGCAATAGCTTTTATGAATGAGGCTAATGAACTATTAGAACAAATTAAATCAGGGAAGTATACTGATGCTTATACAGAGCTAACGAATTATGATAAGTGTATAGAAAAATTCACTCAAAGTGCTAAGAAATTTGAAGCGTTGCGTGAGTATATGGATTCTGAAGAAAAGTTAACACAATGTGATGAAATTGCAAATCAGCTTAAAGATGAATATAAGAAAAAAAGAGATATATATGAAAAACATAAAAAACGAACTGTCATAAAATGTTTAGTGGCATGCGGAGTTATTGTAATACTCGTGTTACTTTATATTATACTGGTGCAACCTTATTTAAAAAATGAGGGCGCTTATAAAAATGCTAAGAAACTATTAGAGAATGGCTCTTATGTTGAGGCGGATATTGAGTTTAGCAAAATAGAGAATTATAAAGATTCTAAGGATTTGTCAAAGGAGGCAATGTATAGATTAGCATCGAAGTATTATGAAGAAGGGGAGTACAAAGATGCAATAAATGTTTGGGATGAAATTGGAGATTATAAGGATTCAAAGACCAGGGTGACTGATTACTTTGAAAAAGAATATAGTGATGCGACAGATGCTCTTTCAAAAAAAGAGTATGCAAAGGCGTGTGAGATATTTAAAAAAATATCCGGTTATAAAGATGCGGACGATAGGTATTTAGAGAGTTCCTATGAATATGCATGTAAGTTGCTGGAAGGTAAAGAGTATCAAAGTGCAATTGTTTGGTATCAGAAATGTATTAATTACAATGATTCAAAAGAGAGAATCCTTGAGGCTGAGTATGATTATGTATTAGAAAATAAGGATTTAAGTGACCAAACACACACATATCTTAAGGAACTTGTAAAAGAAAAATACCCAGGGTCTCAGAAACTATTTGATGAATTATATACATGGAAGGTGGATGTACTCATTAATAAAGGGGCGTCTACGGTATACTATGCCGATAGAACAAATTTGGAATATACTGTCGTAGGGGGAGAACCCGGAGTAACTAAAAAAATACGAGAAGTTATTACATATCCAAATGGGGAGGTCGAAAAAGGAGAATGGCAAAGTGTTCATCAAGGCGATACTCTTAGTAGCTATTGGGCTGATGGCGTGATGCAAGGCCCAGAGTTTATAGGTTCAACTCTTAAGGTAGAGATAGTTGATGAATCAAACAAAGTACTTGGAGAGGCAAGTATTAAAGTCTTAAATTAACAAATTGCGTATCCTATATTTATAGTTTTGCCTTAGACTTCTTAACTGTGAATAAATTGGCGCAACAAAAGCTAACATTTTACACATATTATTTACTTGACACATTCAGAATTGCGGTCATATATTTAAATTGAGGTATATCCTACTTATTTCCGTTAATGGAGCAGAATGCTTCAGCGGTACATTTTAAATAAGGAGGATATGCATATGGGAGAAAAAGTAGTAGAAAAACCAAGGGAGAACAGAGAGTATAGGGACAGCGTGTTTGTTGATCTGTTCCAAACAAGTGAGTTTGCGCAGGAGTATGCGAAGGAATTATCCAGATGGCTTATGAATCTGGGGGATGATTGGGACGGAAAAATAAAAGCTCCGGTATATCAGAGCCGTTTAAAAGGGCGGTCAACGATTGCATACAGTCCAATATCCTAAAGGATTATCTCAAGTCAAGAGGCGCGGAGGTATTTAATATGTTATTTGCGGAATATGATTATAATGAAGATATAGCCGTTAAGCAGGCTGAGGCTTATGAGGAAGGCGTTGCTAATGGTTTAGAAGAGGGAATAGAAACATCTATCCGAAGGTTAATGAATAATATGAATATTTCTCAGGATAAGGCAATGGATTATCTTGGGATTCCTGAAGAAGACAGGGATAAATATATGGAAAAGGTATAGGGGTTTCCTATACCTCACTCCTGCACTCTGTTCAGATATCTTGCCCATTCAAATGTAACGTCTTTGTAGCTGATCTTGAATTGATACGAAATGGCATCGGCACCGGTGATGTCATCTGTTGGAAGCTCGATTCCGAGGGCTGCTGTGTTGCTGACTTCGGATGTTGTATTTCCGCTTATGTCATTTCCTGCGCTACTTGTGATATCACTTGTGGCAATCGTAGTTTCACCGGGTTTCATTTCCTGCATATCATAAAGATAAGCACCTTCCAGTGAACGGATCAGAGTAGAAATGTCAGCGGCATTTACATCCTCATCAGGAATTTCTTTAAGAAGAACGCCATTTGCGTCGTAGTATTTGTAACCGTCTTTAACTGCTTTTTCAAGAGTACCGCCGATGAATGTGATAAGCGTTTCATCGGCATAGCTCTTTGTGAAGTTTGTATTCTGTGAGTTGTGAGGCTCAACGATAAGAGCCTCGACAATTAGCTGTATTTCATTTTCCGAAACAGTGAATTTCTTTATCACTGCATCCCTGAATGTAAAATTATTAATTTCATTTTTTGAAATAAACATGTCATTTCCACCTTAAGATTATTATTCCGAAGGACTTTTCATTTGTCTTTTTTAGAAGTTTCCGCCGTTCCATCCCCAGTCGGTTGTTGATCTGTATTCAACATAGATGTTACCGGCAGGGATACCGAGTTCCTCTTCGTAAATTCTGCAGATTTCCGCTGTCATTTTGTCTGATGCAGGAGAATTGGAACCGCCGAAAATGTCGACCGATACGTAGGCAGCTTTTTCCATCTTGTTTCCTGCAAAGTAAAGAGTATAGTCATCATCAAAACCTATCATTACGAAACGTTCGGACTTTCCTATTATGGAAGCAGCCTCCCCGAGTCTGGCTTTAATGATATCCTTTTTTTCGTCACTGACTTTAAGTGTAATCTTTGAATCAATAAATGGCATGATATAATCCTCCTTTTTTGTTGCGCTTTTGTTGTATTATAAATATTAAAATGATATCATGTCCAGTAGAAAATGACTGGTGCTATATTATTATAAAAAGGATGGAGAATGACATGAGAAAAATTGCATTACTGATTGTAACAGGACTTTTGGGAGCAGCACTTTTGACAGGCTGTGGAGCAAAGAAGGATACTTCAAGTGAGACCGCTACTGCAGCAGATACATCATCTGCAAATTCGGCTGGGCAGTCTAAAGAAACACCTGAAACCTTTGGAGATATATATAATACTCCGGGTTATACAGAAAATGGATCATCCTGCTATGATAATAAATTTATATTAGCATATGAAGCAGATGGGATATATTACAGAGCTATAGCAGATCTTACAGATGAGCAGAGCAAAACTATAAACGATGCATATGGAACTGAAGATTTTGATGTTAAGATTAAGGCGGCTACGGAATCATTAAAAGTATCGAGCTTTGAGAATCTCAGCGACACTATCCCATCTCAGGAAGAGATGGACAAATGGATCGGCATGACAGGTGAGGAGCTTTTAGATGATGGCTGGACAGTATGGGGATATGATCTCGAGAATATGGAATTCAACATGGGCAAAGGTGCGTTTATTTATATCATAACATTTGACGGCTCAATTTCTGAGTTTTCAGATGAAAATGAATATCCGGAGCTTAAGCCTTGTAAAGTGACATCAGTTAAGTTTGATGGATTAGGAGAAGCAACCACGCTATATGAATAAGAATAAGAAAAATGACATGCGGCCTTTTGATATGAAGAAGGAACCGAAAACGGTGCCAAAATACCTTCTGCCGCTTGTATGGGGCGGTGCATTTTTTGCTACGGCTCCGCAGAAACTTAAGATTAAAAAGACTGGGATGGAGGGAATTAAGCCTCCATTCCTTGTTTTGTCTATGCATCAGGGTTTTTCTGATTACTTTATAGCACCGAGGGCGCTATTTCCTTATAAAGCCAATTATGTATCCGATATGGAAGGGTTCGCAAATTATGGCGAATGGCTCTACAGGAGTATAGGCTGTATCGGTAAGAGGCGTTATACGCCGGATGTGACGGTGATTCAAAATATAGGTAAATGCTTCAATGCAGGAAATCCGGTGGTCATTTTCCCTGAATCAAGGCATTCAAATGTCGGGACAACGGCGAAACTTCCGAAGAATCTCGGTCGGCTGGCGATACATTTTGCAAAGAGATATAATACGCCGCTGGTAATTCTTTCCATACACGGAAGCTATCTGGCAAATCCTTTCTGGGATGAGGAGCATACGAGAAAGGGCAGAATGGAGGCGGAGCTGAAGCTTCTTTATACTGCGGAGGAGCTTCTAAGCCGGAACGAGGATATTATTCAGAAGAGGATTGAAGATGCCCTTACGTACGATGAATACGAATGGCAGCAGCAGAATAATCTTGTATTTGCGGGGAAGAATCTTGCGGAAGGGCTTTCAAAGCCGCTTTATCAGTGCAGATCCTGCGGCACGAAGTACAAGATGGTTTCAAAAGATGACAGAATCGGCTGCACTGCCTGCAGAAAGGTATGGAAGTTTATTCCCAAAGGATATCTCAGGGATACAAGAGGCAGAAAATACAGCATTACCGAGTGGTATGACTGGGAGCGGGAAAATGTATTGAAAGAGCTTTCAGAATATGAATATCCAAACAAGAAGGGCGATGGTGCTGTTTCCGGACAAGTAGGATTTAGAAAAGAATTTCGGGTTCAAATAGAGGCACTCCCTAATGAAAAAGGTTTTGTAAATCTTGGAGAGGGAAAGCTTACTCTTACAGATAAAGAATTCATACTTAAGTTCAGGCAGGAAAGAAGATACAATTACATTCCTAAGGATTGGAAGATAGAGAAGAAGGACGGAGTAAAAACCGTCAGCATTTCATTTCCGCATAAATATAGAGAATCGCTCCAGACAGAGTATAACTACAGAGGTAAGGGCATGGCAATCGTGCTGTCAAATACAGACGCCACATATTATCTATACTCGGATGACAAGGATTTTAATGTGACTGAACTGCAGTTCATAGCGGAAAATTTATCGGAGGGACAGTCCCCTTGGTAAATTCTCCATGGGGACTGTCCCTCCGGTAAAAATGTATCAGATAGAAACAGTCTTCCTTGATTCACGTCTTTTCTTTGCAATTTCAAACTCGGCCTTTTCGGATTCATTTGAAAGGGTCAGTCCATATGGAACCGGAACGGGCTTTCCGTCCTTATCAACGCACACTTCGGTAAGATATGCGCGGTTGATAGGTCGACGGAGGCCTGTTTTTACGTCCTCAACGTACGTATCAACTCTGACGTCAATTGATGTATTCCCCACATAAACAACTTTCCCGATTATAACAAGTATGTCGCCGAGATAAGCACCATTTTTAAATTCCAAATGGTCAACTGCAGCGGTAGTAACGACAATTCCCGAATGTCTCATTGCTGTGACTCCGGCAGTCGTATCTATCCATTCCATAAGCCGACCGCCGAAGAGTCTTCCGAAGCCATTTATATCTTCATACTGAAGGCAGTGAATGGTTTCAGTTTTAGAATCTTCGATCGTTTTATATCCTTTTTCGAAATGCATTTTTCTATCCTTTCGTTACTACCGCTGTTAATTGAGTTTTATTTACTCCTGAAGCTTGAAATACTCTTTTCCGTGCTTGCACCATGGGCAGGTCCAGTCATCAGGCAGCTCTTCAAATGGAACACCTTCAACGGCTTCATCATATGTATATCCGCAGATTTCACATACCCAAACCTTGCTGTCTGATTTAGGCGCAGCTTCTTTTTTAGGCTTTACATTTGCATGGTAAAATGAATAGCTCATAGCATTATTATCTGAAAGATTTTCTCCATCATCTACAGATGCGATGAAGAGAGTGTGGCTTCCAAGATCTATTGACTGCTCTACGCTAAGTGAAAGATATCCGCAGGTTCCTTTTGTAATGTAAGGAATTCCGTTTGCGGCAAAGGCAAAGTCCTTAAAGTCAGCAAACTTGTCAACATCTTTGCCGCTCTGGAAGCCGAAATGCTTGAAGAGAGAGAAGTCGGCACTTTCATCGATAAACGATACATTTATCCTGCCGGTTCTCTTTATCATTCCTTCCGTGTAGTTCTGCTTATTCACAGTAACTGATACTCTGTTTGGCTCTGATGTCTGCTGCATAACAGTATTGACAATGCAGCCGTTCATCTTGTCGCCTTCTTTGGCGGTCAGAACGAAGAGTCCGTAAGTCAGCTTAAACATTACAGTATTATCCATTTTTTGTTACCCCCTCAAATAGTATTTTTTAGTCGAAGCTCACACCGAAATGATAACCCAAAGAATCCCTTGACCATATAAAATGGTTCGACATCCGGTATTCAGCTTCAATATCTTATTCAATGATAATCGAGACAGGGGGTGTATGTCAAATGAATCAAAGGAATTTACCAGAGGGACAGACCCCTTGGCAAATTTACCACGGGGTCTGTCCCTCTGGTAAATAACTAGTATTCGATAGCAAAATGACATCATGAAAAGATATTTGTAAAATATAGTTGACAAACTGCTACCAAAGATGTATTATAATGCCAGAAGCTTCAAAGAACGTTCTTTATTTTTATGAAATCAACAATCCGGTTATTGAAGTCGGTATAAGTGATTAACATGAAAAATGACTATTTAATTTAGAAAGAAGGAAAAAAGTTATGGATATTTTCAGTTCATTATTATTAGTAGCAGTAATACTTATCGCAACTATAGGATTTGTTTTTTTGGCACTTAAGTTATTAAATAAAGATGGAAATGCATTGACAAAGTATGATGAGAGACAGAAAATGGCTCGAGGTGAGGCGTATAAATATGCATTTTTCTCTGTGATCATTGCAGATGGCGTGCTTATGTTCGCCGGTATTTTTGGAGACGGCTTTAAGTCTCTTGGTTTTAACATCTTCTTTATTCCGATATTTATCGGCGTAGTAGTTCAGGTTTCAGTCAGTATTTTCAAGGATGCATATGTAGGACTTAATACTAACATGACAAAATTTATGATATTCATGTTCATTGTATCGGCATTTAATCTTGGACTTGGAATCAGAGCAATAGTTGCAAAGGAAATGATTGTTGATGGCGAACTTCAGACACCGTTTCTGAATATATTGTGCGGACTTCTTTTTATTATCCTTGCCGTTGAACTATTAATAAAGATGCTCATTGATAAAAAGGAGGACTAGCGATATGAAAAATCTAAGACTTAAGGCAGCGAGAGCCGGTCTTGACATGTCGCAGGACGACCTCGCGAAGAAGGTAGGAGTGTCACGACAGACGATAAGCGCTGTAGAAAAGGGTGATTATAATCCCACAATCAATCTATGCATTGCAATCTGCAAAGCACTTGGTAAGACGCTTGATGAATTATTCTGGGAAGAGTAGACTGGGACAGCCGCAAAATTTTCCATGGGGACAGTCCCTCCGGTAAATTTACCACGGGGTCTGTCCCTCTGGTAAATTAGATTATGGTTCGGCCGAGTTTGGTGAGCATTGCACGATCACTTTTAATGGTGGAACCGGTGGTTGTCAGCATGTTGCCTGTTATGGTCGCACTTGCACCGCCTCTAAATGCATTGATTCCGGTTTCTGTCATGAGACGTCTTCCTGCTGCAAGACGAATATCCGCTTCAGGATTTATAAATCTGAAGATGGCTATGGTACGAAGAATCTCATCTTCGGTAAGTCGTGGCAGCGTCTCAAGGGGAGTTCCCGGAATTGGTATAAGGGCATTTATCGGAATGGATTTAATTCCTAGAGAAGAAAGTGTAAATGCCATATCTATCCGATCATCCATCGTTTCACCCATCCCGATTATTCCGCCTGAACATACAGAGAGCCCGGCAGCCTGGGCTCTTTTTATATTTGCAATCTTGTCGTCAAATGAATGTGTGGTACATATTTCGCTGAAAAATCTTCTGGATGTTTCGATGTTATTATGATAGCTCGAAACCCCTGCCGCATGCAGCCTTTCGAATTGCTCGGCAGTGAGAAAACCAAGAGATGCACAGAGAGAAATGTTTAGCTCCTGTTTCATTTTACTGTAATACTCAAGCAGCTTTTCAAAATCTTCGTCAAGAGGAGAACGTCCGGCCGTAACGATAGCAAAGCGGTTGACCCCTTCTTCCTCGTTTGATTTTGCTTCCTTAATAATTGCTTCATAAGGTAGAAGCTTATGGATATCGCAGTTCGTATGGCTGTGCGCAGACTGGGCACAGAACTTACAGTCTTCGCCGCAGTTGCCGCCTTTGCCATTTATGATTGTGCATAGATCAACTGTGTCACCGACAAGAGTTTCCCTGATCCTGTCAGCGTTCTCCATAAGGACAGATAGCTCCCCTTCTTTCAGAAAACTAATGTCATCCTCCTCGCAAAGCCTCTTCCCATCAAGAATATCATCAGTAATTTTTCTTATAGAAAATGTATCGTTAACAGATTTTTTCTCGTGATCGTACATTGTAAATACCTCATAAATGTATATAACAATTCTATTTAATACCAGCCACCTGATTATAATTATATGCAGAGAAAATGTCAACTAATGTTATCGGTGAAGTTGACAAACTGTCTGTAGAATCAAATCAGACAAACTGGTTATGATAGCGAAGTTGACAATCTGCCTGCTAAAGCGAATCAGACATATCGGTAAATAGCTGATTAGGCATATAATAGTGAGTTTTTTCAACCGAATATAGAAAGAATAAGTATTTCGTGTTAAAATTTACTTTTAAGAATCTAAACAAAGATGCCGTAAGTTTTGTGTGGAGAGAATATCGGAGGACTGACCATTGTTAAAGGTTGATAATATAAAAAAGAGTTTCGGAGCAAATCATGTTTTAAATGGCATTTCCTTTGAAGTTGCGCCGGGAAGCATATATGGACTTATCGGAAAGAATGGAGCAGGCAAAACCACGCTAATGAATATTATGGCGGGACTGATTCCGGCTGACAGCGGAAGTGTTACGGCTGATATTACACCTGCATCCACCAGCACTCAGCATGGAGCACTTATACATGGCAGCAGCCACATTGGTTACCTTCCGGATCTTCCAAATTATTTCGAGTATCTGACGACCGATGAATATCTTGACTTTCTTCTCATGGGAAAAAAGAAAGAGAGAAGAGACGAGCTCCTTAAGACAGTGGGACTTCCGCACGGGGCAAAGATACAGAATATGTCCAGAGGCATGAGGCAGAGGCTCGGAATTGCGGCGGTTCTCGTAAATGACCCAGATATCATTCTTCTTGATGAACCTACCAGTGCACTTGATCCTGCAGGTCGAAATGATGTTAAAAATATCCTGCTTGATCTGAAAAATAAGGGGAAAACCATAATTCTGTCGACACATATTCTGGCAGATATGGACAGCTTATGTGATAAAGCCGGTTTCATGAATGGCGGTGTCATTGCACGCGAAGTTGATGTTAGGAAAGAAAAAGAAAGCAGCGAAGAAATGGTTATTACCTTTAGAGAAGAGCCGGATCTAAAAACACTGCACGAATATGCTCCAAGAATTTTTATTATAAATCCTACAACAATAAAGCTTTCGATTGATAGAGATAAAAGACTTGAAAGTCAAAGCAGAATATTTGAAGGACTTTCAAAACTCGGACAGGAGGTTCTGTCAGTGAATACAGTCACACTCTCTCTTGACAGTATCTTTAAGGAGGTGTGCTTATAATGGAAAGACTTATGCCTTGTATCAGAAAAGATATAAAAGAAGTCCTGCGCACAGGCAAGATCATACTTTTTCCGGCGGTTGTGATAGGAATAGGAATCATGATCATGGGATTTACGGTGATATTTTCGGATATCCCGGACGAACTTGTAAGCCAGCTCCAGGGCTTTGACATCAGCTCGCTCGAAGAAATGATGGGAACGCTTTATCCGAAAGTTGTTTCAGGCAGCATCGGAGTTTACTCCTATTATATAGGCGTCTTCTTCTCACTGGTGGCAATACTCGTAATCAGCGGACTCCTGCCGAAGGAACTGCGAAAAGGAAGATGGGTTCTTCCTATAGAACAGGGCTACACAAGAAGAGATTTTGTCACAGCCAAATGTATCGTTTACGGCGTATTTGGCGCTTTGTCCGTTATCATAGGTTATCTTCTTTATTTTATAGTTGCAAATTCATTTATGGAGAGGAATATGAGCTTCGGCGATGCATTTCTTCATGCACTTGTTCACGGCCTTAATCTCTTCTTCATCATTGCATTTACACTGCTCCTTTCAGTCTGCTTTAAGTCGAGCCTAATAGGCGCGATATCGATGATAGCGACAGTAATGGTGGCGCCTGACATTTTCGGAATCTTCCCGTTTGGAAGGTATCTGCCTACACATATGCTCACATTTGTTTATGACAGCAGATCTGACTATGGGGAGCTCATAGGTCCACTGCTTCTCAATATCCTGTCACTTGCATTTACTTATGTAGTGGCGATAAACAGAGTAGAGAAGTTAAATGTATCGCGTAATTAAAGAAGGATCTATCCAAAGACAGTGGAAATGAAATGATTTTTCGTCATGAAAGGACATAAAAGTTTTGGCAGAAATATGGAAAAACATTACATCAGTTGATTTCTGGTGGGGACTTTTAAAGAGCTTTCAGCATCTTGGCCCTCTTGCACCGATCATTCTCTCGATGATCGAGTCATTTGTACCGCCGCTCCCAATGGTTGCGATAGTAACGATAAATGTAGCGGCGCACGGACCATTTCTCGGATTCCTCTACAGCTGGGTCGGAACATGCGTTGGCTGCACCCTGGTATTTCTATTCTTCAGGCATGTATTCCAGAAGCTTGCAGTCCGCGTATCCGATAAGCATCCGAAGATAATGAAAGCCAGGAACTGGGTAGGAGGAATGAATGCACCGACACTCTTTATGCTTGTGCTTCTTCCCTTTACACCTTCCGCATTCCTTAACTTTGCATTTGGTGTATCGGAGTATTCCAGACGGAAATACCTCTTTACTCTATACTTTGGCAAGCTGATCATGATCGCTCTCCTTGCGGTGATAGGGCAGAGTGCAGTCAGCGCACTTGAAAATCCGTGGTATCTGGTTCTCTCGGGCGGAGTACTGGTTTGTACATATATTCTTTCTAAACTCGCTACAAAATTAAAGGTTAGGTACAATAAAAATATGAAATACATTTTCTTTGATCTTGATGGAACACTTGCAAAAACATCTCCGGGCGTGCTCGATTCATTTAACTATGCACTTTCAAAATTTGGCATTAAAGAAGAGAATAAGGAAAGGCAGAGGCAGATTATGGGGCCGCCTCTCACGGTGTCATTTAAAGAACTGTACGGACTGAGTGATGAGGATACAGAGACCGCCATTAAGCACTACAGGAAGTTTTATGAAGACGGAGCTTATAAAAATGCACCGCTTTATGACGGGATTGAAACGACGCTTCGGGCGCTTAAAAAGAAAGGCTACATCCTCATGGTTGTAACCTCAAAACCTAAGTATCTGGCGGAGAGAGTTATAAACTATCTGAATATTGAATGGTATTTTCATTCGATAGTAGGCCCTGTTGAGGAAAAGAAGAACTCAGATAAGGCTGAACTTATAGAAAAAGCAATGAAGATTCTCGGGCTTACGGACTGCAGTAAAGTAGTTATGGTAGGGGACAGACGCTACGATATGGCAGCAGCAAAGAAACTTGGAGCAACAGCAGTTGGGGCTCTTTACGGATATGGTACAAAGGACGAACTGGATGAGGCAGGAGCGGACTATATAGTAGAAGACCCAAAGGAGATTATTGATATAGTTGAGAAGATATGATAAATGAATTGAATGGTCATGTTGAGATGTGACAGATGGAATACCGATCAGGTCTGGAAGATAAAGTCGGACTGTATCAGATACATTCGGGGGTGGGGTTATGTTTTTTAAGAAAAAGGATAAAGAACTTGAGAGCATTGTAGCAGAGATAAAGGTTGATCTTTCTAATAATTATAAGGATAATGCGGTTCTTGGCGTTAAAAAACTCCGCGAAAAGATCGCGGAGAAAGAGTCGCTTGGTAAAATCAAAGAAAAAGATCTGAATGTCTACAAAGGCTATCTCAATGATTTCGAAATGGATATTAAGAATTTCAAGCGGACATACTGATATGCATTAATAAGCCTGACCGCCGCATTTTTCGATGCATGCCTTTGCAACTACGTCAAGAGCGTCAATGTAAAAGTCACTGTTCAGGTCATAGTTATTATTGAATACAGAGAGCTCGGTACATGCAAGGACTATTGCCTCGCAGCCTTTGTCACGGAGAGATTTCGCAACGTCCATGAACTTATGCTTATCGCCCTTTTCGCCTGCCTTAATCTCATCATATATAATGGACATAACCTTCTTTTGATCGGCTTCATCCGGATAAATGGCTGTGATTCCGTGATTTTCGAAAGCCTTTCCGTAGATATCATTCTTAACGGTGCCGTCTGTTGCCATGATGCCGACTTTTTTAAAATTTCTTTTTGCAACATAAGCAGCAGTTTCTTCAATCATGTTTATAAAGTGACCATCCATAAGGTGGTCAAATTTTTTTGCAAAAAAATGACATGTATTGCAGGGGATTGCAAGAAAGTCGCATCCACAGTGCTTGAGAGTTTCCACATCGCTTTCAAGTACTGCCCAAAGTTCATCAGCCCTGCCGCTGATTATATATTCTGTCCTGTCAGGAATTGATGCATGAGAGTAAATCATGATATCAAGATGATCCCTGTCATTTGAAACAACAGTTCCTTCAGTTATCTTCTTATAGAAAAGTTCTGTGGCTTCAGGACCCATTCCGCCCAGAATGCCAAGCTTCTTACGTTCATTCATATTAGTGCCTCATATTATATAATTTTTTCACATTTTACCACAGTACCGAGATTCGCATCAGCGAATCCGGGACGTAACAGGCTGGTTTCGGAGAAACCAGTCCGACGAAGGAGGATACAATGTGCGTCACATATACGCACATTGTACCATAGTACCGAGATTCGCATCAGCGAATCCGGGACGTAACAGGCTGGTTTCGAAGAAACCAGTCCGACGAAGGAGGATACAATGTGCGTCACATATACGCACATTGTACCACAAAAAACTATTGTTTTATACGATATAATTTCTTTGCATTTTCGTATGTTATATGAGCGACTTCTTCCTCACTGATACCTTTAAGACCTGCTATTTCAGCAATTACATAAGGAAGATTACGCGAGTCATTTCTTTCACCCCTATATGGAGAAGGCGCAAGATATGGGCAGTCAGTTTCAAGAACTATATTCTCTATAGGTATGGAAGCAACGGCGCGCTTCAGCCTTTTAGAATTCTTGAATGTCACGACGCCGCCTATTCCAAAATAAAAGCCCATTTTAAGAAATTCGCGTGACATTTCTTCAGAATAGGAATAGCAGTGAACAACACCGCCTATATCTTCGGCGTGAGCCTGTTTCATAAGCTCATAGGTGTCCATGGCAGCATCGCGACTGTGAATTACTATGGGAAGACCAAGTTCCTTTGCAAGTGACATCTGAGCAAGAAACCATTTATGCTGAACTTCCTTCTCGGGCTCGTCATAATGATAATCGAGACCTATTTCACCTATCGCAACAACCTTTTTATTGTTTTTGGCAAGCGCCCTGAGGGCGTCTATGTCGTCATCCTTCATATCGCCGACATGATGAGGGATAAACCCTATCGCAGCATACATATAGTCATATTTATTTGCAAGCTCTACTGACATGATGGAGGAGTCCATGTCACAGCCTATATTAGTGATATTACTGATTGCAGATTCCGGGATCAGGCGGTCAAGAAGTTCGCTTCGATCTGCGTCAAATGCCTCATCATCGTAATGCGCATGTGTGTCAAATATTCTCATAATAACCTCTTTCTTTTACCAGAGGGACAGACCCCTTGGTAAATTTACCGCGGGGTCTGTCCCTCTGGTAAATTCCATAAAAAAGGGGGAGTCTGGTGACTCCCCTAAAAGTTTATGTATTAGTTCTGTGGGCCAATATACTGAGCGCTTCCAAATGCAAGGATTGGAAGGAAGATTACTGGCAGGAAGATAAGACCTGCAGCAAATCCGCCGCCCTTACCAAATGCTTTAGCAAGCTTAACAAAAAGAATAATAGAAACAACTACGTTTACTATAGGTACGAAACACAGAAGGAATAACCAGCCATTTCCCCAAGCAATTTTGAATTCTGTATAATTGTTGAGGAAAGGAACGATTGATTTCCATCCAGCCTCTCCGGCTTTTGAAAAGATTTTCCACATGCATACGACGTAGAAAATGCAAACGATGATAGCTACAACATAGTAAGCAGTCATCATACCTGCAAGTGCCTGCTGCTGAGCAGGATCAAGAGTTGTTGTGTAAGTATCCATAAACTTTTTCTCCTCCTTTGTTTAGTAACGATTGTTACAACTAGATACGCCATAAATATATCAATAAAGATTTGTCTTGTCAAGAATGACCTATTTAGAGGCAAAAATCTATGCATAATTACCAAAAGAGGAAGCTGTTCTCATATATTAACTATGGGTTATGCAAGAGCCTTTCCGGTTATAAGCTCGTAAGCTTCAAGATATTTACTTATAGTCTTATCAGCTATATCCTGTGGAAGCATCCAGTCATCTGTAGAAGCAGCCTTATTTTCATCAGACTTCAGCCAGTCTCTTGCAAACTGCTTGTCAAATGAAGGCTGTCCATGTCCCGGCTCATAAATGTCTGCCGGCCAGAATCTGGAACTGTCAGGAGTCAGCATCTCATCGCCGAGAACGATATTGCCGTCTTCATCAAGACCGAACTCAAACTTTGTATCAGCTATGATTATTCCACGGGTAAGTGCATAATCAGCACATTTTTTATAGAGGGCTATAGTGTAGTCGCGAAGCTTCTCCGCATATTCCTCACCCTTCTCTGGATAGATTTTCTTAAGTATTTCAACACTCTTTTCATATGAAATGTTTTCATCGTGATCACCAAGATCGGCTTTGGTTGAAGGAGTGTATATCGGTTCAGGAAGCTTATCTGATTCGATGAGACCATCCGGGAGCTTGATTCCGCAAACAGTGCCGTTCTCCTTATAGCTTGCCCATCCGCTTCCTGTAATGTAGCCGCGAACAATGCATTCTATAGGAAGCATAGTAAGCTTTTTGCACTTCATGCTGTTTCCATTGAATCTGTCCTGTCTGAAAAACTCAGGCATTTCGTTTACATCGGTTGTTATCATGTGGTTAGGAAGAATATCTTCAGTCATATCGAACCAGAATCTTGACATCTGAGTAAGAACCGTACCCTTCTTAACAATCTCATTCTTAAGAATTACGTCGTAACAGCTGATTCTGTCCGTTGCAACCATGACAAGGCTGTCGCCTATATCGTAGATCTCTCTGACTTTTCCTTCCTTGATCGGCTTTAAAGCTTCCATCGCAAGTACCTCGCTTTTTTCTAAAACTATTCTAACAGAATATATCTTTTTAATGTGTATTGCAAGAGTAAAAACGAAGAATATTCGCTATTGTTCAGTCATTATCCCTTATCGGCGGAATATAATCCGAAAATGCCTCGATCATTCTTTTATGATATATAATGAAATGAATCGTTGGGAATTTGTTCTTTGAAACAATAACAGCTTTATTACCTATTATAATGTAAGTGATGTTGCTGAAGTTTGGCTTGGCGTCCTCCGTAATGGTAAGATTCTTGTTATTCTTTGCGTATTCCAAAGATTCCTTAACATGAGAAATGTATTCCTCATATGTATACGGAATGTCATCTTCAAAAAAGATTTCACATAAATCAAGGTTAAGAGGTCTTTCCTTAAAGTTCTTTTCATTCAGTTTCGGAATCACGAAAACGGCAGTTTTATCCTTTAGCTTTTCATTCATTTCCTCACGGGATTCCTGTAAATAGTTCTTGATAAGCGTGGCATTTTCTTCGGAAATATTGTTTCTTTTCAATATCTTTTCCAGAAGTTCATCCGACATTGTGAAAAGCGGGATACTGCTGTGTATGACTCTTATATCCTGATCCTTTCCGAGTTCATGCAGTTTTTCCGAAAACTCAGTCTTCTTGTCATTTCTATATACTTCCATGAGTGGAAGAGATTTTTTAAGAAGCTGATTTGCATGTATTGTAACAGCCTCGACATCGCTCTTTGATTTATATAGTATGTATCTTCCCGACGAGTGGTGCCCGGAAATTGCCGTTCCGACTAAGGCTGCAGCACCGGAAACATAAATAAGGTGGCAGAATACACTGCTCTGAGAATCCGGAAGATAGTAGGGCGTTATCTGACCTGTCATATACATAGGAAGATAAGTTTCAAGCCCAAGCATCATTTCACTGAAGGGACGATTGACATCATGAATTATATGGAAATTGAGCCCCTTCTTCAGCATGAGGGCACGCCCAAACATCCATTTCTTCGGGAACTCGGGATCCTTAGCCATCTCACCCATAGGCATGTCGCTGTAAAATATGCAGTCTTTTTTGGATTTCGAAAGGAAGGTTGCTGTATTAAAATCAAGCTCCGATTCCATGATTTCGGAAAGTCCCTGATAAGTTTTAGTCGTCGGGAACTGGAACGGCAGAGTCGGAACCTTTATATCATCAAAATGAATCGATCTCAGAAAGTCATCCAGATTAAAACTGTCCATCTTACCAAGAAAGCTTTCAACGGGACTGCTTATTTCCTTGTTGGAGCCAAGCCATGTAACGATGGCGTCATTCATAATTCTTGTATCGCCAAGCTTTTCCGCATCTTTATTAATAAGGTGAGCGATTGCTTCTATACTGTTTTCGTCACTATAACGGGTTGAAATGTATTTCGCTATCTGCGAGGTGAATTTAGCCACATCGCCCGGACGGCGCTGTCCGGAAAGAATCTTTGAAATGTGGGAAGGGTCATAGGAAAGAGCTTTTGCAAGAGAGCTTCCCTTTACGCCGAGCATTTTAAGAATGGAATTCAGGTTGGAAAGATACGAATCATAATCAATGGATATATTGTCTTTAAATGTACCTGAAAAAGAGAGGATGATATCATGGACGGATATATCCTTACCTGCTTCTTTATAAAGTGCCGCTATTCCTTCGGTGAGCATTTTAATTTCCCGGCTGTCATAGGAAGGTTCACGTTCGCCTTTCACATAATTTGAAATAGTACTTACCGACAGACCCGATGCCTTTGCAAGACCTGTGTAAGTTGTATCAAGATTTCTTATATATTCGCTTAATTTTTCTCCAAATGTCATATTCGCCCTCACCATTATAAGAATTATGTATTTCCCTGTAATAAAGGCTTATTATAACCTTATATAAGGGCTGCTTGTTAGGATGTTCACGGAAAGTCATGGACTAATCGTGAAAATCCTTTGTTGCAGATAATAATTATAGAGTATAATAGATTAGCTATCTATAAATTTTTTTGTGATAGCATTTTGGGGTGATAAAAACTATTGACAAATGCATTGCTACGAAAAAGTTTTGCTTATATATATGTCAGGTATTATAATAATGACCAAAGGTATGGGTTGGGGTTGTCATTTATAAAAAGGAGAAGGTATATTGAACGACAGATTTCCTCTTGCGCTTCCGGAAGGTACAGTCCTTGCGGGGCAGTATGTTATCGAGAAGGTGCTCGGACAGGGCGGCTTCGGAATAACATATAAAGCAGTTGATCATAATACAGGGAAGTACGTCGCTGTTAAGGAGTTTTTCCCTGACAGTATGGCTACAAGAAGTGCCACCATGGTTATTCCGTTTACAGGTGAACGTGGTGACAGTTTTAATTATGGCAAGGATTGTTTCCTTAAGGAGGCAGAAACGCTTGCCAGGTTTATCGGAAATGAAAATATAGTCAGAATCTTCACATATTTTGAAGAGAACAGCACGGCTTATTTCGTAATGGAATACATCGAGGGTAAAAGCTTCGATGTATATATCAGAGAGCGTGGCGGAAGAGTTAGCTTCGACGAAGCGGCAGCTGTTCTTATTCCAGTCATGGATGCCTTAAATGATGTTCACAGTAAAGGCATCGTTCATAGAGATGTTACCCCGGATAATATTTATATAACGAATGATGGAGTGGTTAAGCTCCTTGACTTTGGCGCGGCGAGATACAGTCTCGGAGATAAAAGCCGGAGTCTTGATGTAGTACTTAAGCATGGCTTCGCACCTAAGGAACAGTATACGAGGCGCGGTAAGCAGGGACCGTTTACAGATGTATATTCCCTCGGCGCTTCATTTTACTATGCGATAACAGGGAAAAGACCTCCTGATTCAGTTGAAAGAATGGATAATGACGAGCTTATTCCGCCGAGTAGTCTCGGGGCGGATATAGGTCGTGTCCCTGAACAGGCGATACTTAATGCTCTTAATGTTCAGCCGGGCGACAGATTCCAGAGTATGGCTGCATTTAAAAATGCAATGCTCGGAGCCAAGGCTATAGATGCGCAGGAAAAGGCAGCCTACGGGACAGGATATTACAATACTCAGATTTCCGGCACAGAGCTCTATAACGGTGGGGCGTACGGCAGTCAGAATCCCGGTACAAACTATCAGCAGAGTGGCGCACAGTACGCGCAGGGAACTGGAAACAGTCAATATGGCAGTCAAGGCTATGGGACAAACTATCAGCAGAGTGGCGCACAGTACGCGCAGGGAACCGGAAACAGTCAATATGGCAGTCAAGGCTATGGGACAAACTATCAGCAAAGTAACCGTACTGCGCCGGTTGGGAATTATGGCTCAGGCAGTAATTCGGGTTCAGGTAAAAAGAAGAATATCATTCCGATAATCATAATCGCATCCGCGGTTGCAGTGCTTCTTCTTGTGATCGGAACTATTGCTATTGTAAAGTCAGGTTCGAAGAAAACCGAAGCCACGACTGTAGCAACGGGAACTACAGAGAATATAACAGATGAGATGACGACGGCAGAACCGGTTACTACCCATAGGGATACAGTTGATATCTCAACTCCAAGCACGGAAGCGACGACTGAAGGTACGACGGAAAGCACAACAGAGGCGCCGAATAACGGAGATCTTTTTCCGGACATTCTCGGAAATACTCCGGGTAATCTTTCAAATCTCGGGCTAGTTGCTCTTGACAGCAGCGGAGCGGAATATGATGCCGATTATGTCGGAAAGAGGCTTATAAAATATGTTAAGGATGGAGCTGATGAAGTCCTTTACGAAGGCGCATACATATGGAATTTAAGTATAGTAGATGATACTTTGTACTTTATAGCAAACCGGAAGGCTTATACCATGAGTCTTGACGGAACGAATCTTGAGGAGATACGGGAACTCAGTCAGTATGATGATATTGAGACGCTGTTTGTTTCGGAAGATTATTACTTTGCATTGAGAGTTGATATGGGTAATGACATTTCAAGAATCATTTCAGTGCAGAGAAGAAGCGGAACACTCCTCGGTGAGATAAGACTTGATTATGAATTTGATCAGGAAGCACACATCGGTTCGAGACAGGTGACATTTTCAAATGGGAAAATGTACTACCTTCTTACATCAAATGACGGGAAAAACTATTCGGCGGACGCTGGAGAGCATTTGTGGTGTCTCCCTGCAGGAAACTTATCGGCTACACCGGAGGCATGCCTTGACTTTAATGGATACTGTGGCGAAATCGTTGCCGATGATAATTACATTTACTGCCTTACAGGCGATGCCGACCTTAAAGGCCTTTTGTACGGTATAGCAATGGCAAAGCTCTCTGACTATTCAGTGGTGGCGGACTTTAATTGGGACAAGGAACAGTTTCAGTTCAATTATATAAATGTAAGAGATGACAGGCTTAGCGTAATATCGCAGGGTGACGGCGGCACATCGATAATGTCAGTCAAGCCGGTTCCAAACGCTGAAAGCTGGACCCTTAATTATGTCAAAACTATAGAGACAGATACTTTCATATTCGGGCTTAATGATATGAACAATGGTTATTACTTTATAGAAAATGACAAGGGAATCTTCTTTATGGGACATGATGGAAACGGATATTCCAATATTTCAGAATAAACTTGGTAAGGAGAATGACATCGTGAGTGAAAAATATCCTTTAGCACTCCCGGAAGGCACAGTACTTGCGGGACAGTATTTGATAGAAAAAGTGCTCGGACAGGGCGGGTTCGGTATAACATATAAAGCAACTGACCACACGACCGGACAAAAGGTCGCGCTCAAGGAGTTCTTCCCTGACAGCATGGCAACAAGAACAGGAACCAGTGTCGTGCCTTTTAATGGGGAACGTGGAGAAAGCTTTCTATATGGAAAAGACTGTTTTCTTCAGGAAGCGGAAACTCTTGCTCAGTTCATAGGAAATGAAAATATAGTCAGAATATTCACATATTTCGAAGAGAACGGCACTGCATATTTCGTTATGGAATACATTGAAGGAACAAGTTTTGATGTATATATCAAAGAGCATGGCGGCAAGATTTCGTTTGATAAAGCGGCTGCAGTTCTTATACCTGTAATGGATGCCCTAAGTGCGGTGCACAGTAAAGGCATAGTGCACAGAGATGTAACTCCGGATAATATTTACATTACTAATGACGGCGTGGTAAAGCTTCTTGATTTCGGAGCAGCAAGATACAGCCTCGGAGATAAGAGCCGAAGCCTTGATGTGGTACTTAAACATGGATTCGCTCCGAAGGAGCAGTACACAAGGCGAGGAAAGCAGGGACCATTTACGGACGTTTATTCCCTTGGCGCTTCATTTTATTTTGCGATAACAGGCAAGAGACCTCCTGATTCTGTTGAAAGGATGGATGAAGACGAACTTGTACCGCCAAGTAATCTCGGAGCTAAGATAGGGCGTGTTCCGGAGCAGGCAATACTAAATGCGCTCAATGTCCAGCCGGGAGACAGATTCCAGTCAATGGCTGCATTTAAAAATGCAATGCTCGGCGCACAGGCTATTGATGAGAGCGAAAAACAGGCGGCAGCTTACGGCGCATATGGGCAGCAGAGTTATGGCGGTGGCTACGGCAGCGGAAACGGCGGAAGTTACGGCGGTGGAAACAGTGGTGGCGGCTATGGCAGCGGAAGCAGTGGCGGTGGCTACGGCAGCGGAAATGGCGGAAGTTACGGCGGTGGAAACAGTGGTGGCGGCTATGGCAGCGGAAACGGTGGCGGTGGCTACGGTAGTGGAAACAGTGGCAGCTACGGCAGTGGCTATAACGGAAACTACAGCAGTGGAAACAGTGGCAGCGGCGGCTATAACAGTGGCTTTAGCAGCGGAAATACCTACGGTGGAAATGTAAGTCAGTACGGTGGAAGCAGTACAGGATCCGGTGGCACATATCCGGCGAAACAGAAATCAGGCGGAAAGAATAAAGCTCTTCCTATAATAATAATCGCCGGGGCTGTAGTTCTGGCAATCATACTCTTCGTTGTTATCGCAGCTATAGGAAGCAGAACCGGGAGTGAACCGAATACTTATGCAAATACGGCGGATACAACCGAAGAAGGGACAACAACAGCCGATAATGGTAATGTAACGACAGAAGATATCTCCGGCGGTACAAGGGAACTCATGCCCGAGATTCTGGGAAATAACACGAATAACATCAAGTATTCCGGATATGTTGCGCTGTCCGAAGCAGGTCAGGAATTTGATATAGATTTTAAAAACAACAAACTGCTCAAATATGTAAATAACGGTGCTGATCAGGTTCTTGATACCGGAGGACCGCTCTGGTCGATGAGTGTAATAGGAGATACGATATATTACGTCAATGGCCGAAAGGGATATACGATAGGTGTTGACGGCTCAAACAAAGCAGAGATTCCGGAATTGTCAGCATATTCAGATATAGAGCAACTCTACGTTTCAGAAGATTATTATTTCATTTTCAGATGTAATACGGATGCCGGAGTAAGCAGGCTTGTATCTGTTGAACGCGGAACAGGAGCAGTTGCCGGTGAGCTGGCAATGGATTATGAGTCAAATAAGGATGAAAATATCGGCGGCTATTCATTCACATTTATAAATGGTTATATATTCTATGTTAAGAGGTCGTCAAACGGTATAGATTATTCGGCGGATGCGGACCTTTGTCTCTGGAAGGCTCCCGCAGGAAGGCTCGGATATCAGGCAGAAAAATGCTCTTCATTTAATGTCAACTGTGATTCGATTATTTCCGAAGGTAACTATGTGTATTGTCTCTGTGGTACACACTATGACTGTAATGGTATCGTTGCATATGACATTTATAAAGATGATATCGTGGCGGATTTTTCATGGGATGATGCTCTTTACTCATTTAGCTGTCTTAATGTAAATAACGGAACGCTTTCAGTTATTTCAATAGATGATGGAGGTACGACTCTTTATTCCATTGATGCAGATGTTTCACTTGAAACCTGGCATCTTACGGAAGTGGCTTCTTACGAAGCCGGAGACTATTTCTTTGTACTTAATACAACAAAAAATGGTTATATCCTCGTATCGACTGAGAAAGGAACCATTTTCCAGCCAAAGGATGGCGGAAGCTATACGGTTATTGATGGTAATTAAAACAGTAAATTACAAAACTGTTTGATATATAAAATAAGGAGGTATTAATTATGGCACTTATCGAGTGTCCAAACGGACATCTTTACAACACTGACCAATACGCAACATGCCCGTACTGTGGGGGTACAATGAATCGTGTTGAATTTGGTTATGGCGGAGATTCATCTATCGGTAAGACCGCACCGGCAGGTTATGGCGCTCCTGATATGGGGTATGCAGCACCGAATATGGGATATGCAGCGCCGGGGGGTTACGGCGGACCGGAGTACGGAGCAACAGCAGCACCGGGATTTGGCTATAATGCACAGCCTATGGGGTACGGTGAAGAGGTAGGAGCAACAGTAGCTCCTTCAAGTTACACAGGTGGAAATGACTCGGCAAAGAAGGATGAGAGTGATGACACCGGAAAGACAGTGGCGGTTCTTAAAAAGAGTCTCAATGTTGAGCCGATCGCAGGATGGCTTGTATGTATCGAGGGTTCTGACAAGGGTAAGGACTTCCGCATCATGGCAAGAAACAACAGTATCGGAAGAAGTGAGAAAATGGATATCTGTCTTAAGGGCGATACTACCATTTCAAGAGAGAATCACGCAAGAATCGCATATGATGTTAAACACAATACATTTCATCTGATTCCTGCAGAAAGTACGAACAGTATATATCTGAACGGGGAGCCTGTATATGTTCCGACAGTTCTTTCGGCATATGACACTCTTGAGTTCGGAGAAAGCAAATTCCTTTTCGTGCCTTTCTGTAATGACAAATTTGTATGGCAGAGTTAATTACCGGGATGGAGAATTAATATGCAGGATTTTAATCTAAATGGAGGAAGTCTTTCCTATAAGATTGGCAATTTGCAAGGCGTAGGAGCAAGAGCCAGACAAGAGGATTCTTTCGCTGTTGCAAATGCATTTGATGTCGAAAAAATAAGAACAGAAGGTCTTTTTTTCACAGTTTGCGACGGTATGGGCGGCATGAAGGATGGTAAGAAAGCAAGTGAGACAGCAGTTGCAAGTCTTAGAAATTCATTCATGGAAATGAATCGCATGGGTGATATAAGCAGTGAGCTTAGGGACAGTGCTTTTAAAGCTTCAGAAGCTGTTTATTCGGTAATAGGAGGAAGTGGAGGAAGTACCACGGTCACGGGAGTAATCTATAATGATAAGCTTTACTTTGCGAGCGTCGGAGACAGTTATTTCTTCCTCCTCAGAGATAAAAAGCTTTACAGGCTCAATCATGAGCACAACCTAAGACACGAGAAGTATCTGTCCGGGATAAGAAACGGCGATATGGATCCTTCACATTACAGGAATGTTCCTGAGGCGGAGGCGCTTACGGAGTTTCTTGGAATGGATGGAATCTCTGATGTTGACTGTACGGTAAGACCTATCCCTTTAAAGAAAGGGGATGTGCTTATGCCATGCTCGGACGGTGTGGGAGGAGTTCTTACGGAGGATGAAGTAAGAAGATGTCTTTCATTTGTATCCGAAAGGTCAATGTGTCAGCAGATCGAGCAGTTTCTAGTGGCTCATGCGAGAAAGAATCAGGACAATTATACGGCACTAATTATTAAATGCATATAATGTATGAAAGTGAGGAGAGTTATGAAAACAAAAATCAGAAAGTCGATTGCGGTAATTGTATTATCCGTGATCATGGCTCTGGGGGTCATCCCTATCAAATCATCGGCGGCATTTGACACATCTGTAAGAGAGGGTGTAGTTGTTGTTATGTGCCTCCTTATCGATGCTGAAACAGGCGTTCCGTACGATGGCGGACAGGGTACAGGATTTTTTATCGGCGATTTAAACAGTAATCCTGAATACCTTATTACAAATCATCACGTTGTTGATACTTACCTTAATTATGGTAAGGGAGAAAAATGGCAGGCTCAGCTAACTGATGGAAGAACTGTGTACGTAAGAGCAACAGTAAGGGTTTACTTTGACAGTGTACAGTATGTTGAGGCAAGAGTTATAGATGCCGATGATGTGGCAGATGTTGCAGTTCTCAGACTTGCAAGTCCTACAGATATGAGAAAAGCACTTCCGCTTCGTGTTCCAACAGACAGTGATATAGGAAGCGCTGTATATTGCGTAGGTTATCCGGGAATAGCTGAGAACTTTGTTGTAGAAGCTTCGCAGAAATGGGATAAGGAAGATGCAAGTGTAACAAGCGGTACAGTCAGCAGACTTATAACTGTTGCAGGAACAGGAGTAAAGGCTGTTCAGACTGATGCCCAGATTAATCACGGTAATTCAGGCGGACCTATGGTCAATGATAATGGTGAAGTAATCGGTATCAATTCATGGGGCGTAACAGATAATGGTGAGAAAGAAAATTATGCCGTTGATATTTCAGAAGTAACTTCAATGCTCAGCAGAAATAACATTCCTTATGTAGAAGGTAATAATGGTGGAAATCCGGGAGGAGAAGATACGACCGAGGATGGAACTGAGCCATCTACAGAGGAACCAGAAAAGAAAGGCGGAATGAGTACAGGACTTCTTATTGGCATAATTGCAGCAATAGTTGCTGTTATCGCAGCTATTATAGTAGTTGTTATAGTTGCATCTAAGAAGGGTGGATCAGCACCGGCAGCTGCACAGAATGCAGCACCTCAGGCACCACCGGTTCATCCGGCACCTGCAATGCAGGCAGCAAAAAGACCTATGCTCAGGTCAATGTCAACACAGCATAACGGAGCTACATTCCCTGTCGGATCAACACCTGTCATGATAGGTAGAGATCGTTCATCATGTGCTATAGTATTCCGTGAAGGAACAGCAGGAGTCAGTGGAAAGCACTGTTCAGTAGCTTATGATGCAGCATCAGGTAACTTTATAGTTACAGATCTTCGTTCATCATATGGTACTTTCCTTATGAATGGACAGAAGCTTCCGGCAAATACACCTTATCAGCTTAAAGCCGGTGACAGCTTCTATGTAGGTGATAAGCAGAATGTTATCCGTACTGAATTGGGGTAAAAAATGATTGACGTATACGAATATACTAATCAAGGCGGAAGAAGTTACAATGAAGATTCTGTAGGTTCTGTGGTTCAGGATAACAGCGGGATTTTCGTTGTGGCTGACGGATTGGGCGGACATGCATTTGGAGAACTTGCATCGGCATGTGCAAGGGATACCCTGCTCTCGGAGTGGACTCCGGGGGCGGCAAATCGCCCTGAGTGGTTTAACGCCGAGATTGAAAAAGCTAATAATAATATTCTCATGCTTCAGCAGGAAAAAGGGGACATAATGAAAAGTACCATTGTTACCCTTTCTATAGATAACGGCATGGCAGTATGGGCTCATTCGGGAGATTCAAGGCTCTACTATTTCCATAACGGCTGGCTCCACACATGTACCGAGGATCATTCGGTTGCATTTAAAAAATATAAAGCCGGTGAGATTTCCAGAGAAGCTATCGCAAAAGATGAGGATCAGTCAGCCCTGCTAAGGACGCTTGGAGGACCTGACAGATATGAACCTACGATAGGCGGGCTTCAGGAACCTTTAATTCCAGGAGATGCATTTTTCCTTTGCTCTGATGGGGCATGGGAGTTTCTTAAGGATGAAGAGATTAATATTGACCTTGCTAAAGCAGAAGATGCAAAACACTGGGCAGAACTTATGCTGCTCAGAATGATGGACAGAATAGAGGGCGGAAATGATAATCTGACACTGCAGACTATCATGATAAGATAAAACGCCGCCTTAATTGCCGGCAAAAAGATACATGAGTGCAGGCAAATTAGGTTAGGAGGAAACAGTGTGAATAAAAAAATTGGGATATGGCTTATAGCCCTGTCACTTATATTTGCATATAGTATTCCGCTAAATGCGGATGCCGCGGGAGTATCCGGTGGAACCATGACCGGGATAGATAACGCGTTGGTTACTGTGACTCTTAAGGAAGACTTGGGAGGAATAAACTTCGCGAAGGGAACTCCCGGAGGAAATACAGCAACCGAGAGTACTGAAGATACCACGGATGAACCTGACAATCCAAGTAATCCCGATAAAAATCCGAATACTCCCGGTATAAAGAAGCCGGAACCACCTGTCATAGAATCTCCGGACGGAAAAACTCCGGGAGTTCAGGAGCCGACAGAAGCCCCTTCATCAGAAGATGGAAGTACTGAAGCAGAGTCAAGTGAAGACACTGAAAAGACTACTACAGAGAATGACACTGAAGAAGACACAAGTACGGAATCTGGTGATGATAAAACAGATACCGAAGAGGAAACAACGGTTGCTGTTTTGATAGCTACGGGTGATGACGCATCAAGAGATGGAGGGAATACCGCTGAAGGTAAAGGTTTTCCGCTTACAGCGCTGATAATCGGTGCATGCGCTCTCATAATTGTCGCTGCGGTTATCGTTGTTATAATAGCGATTTCAAGGGGAAAGAAGAAAGATACATCAGAGCAGACCCTTTCGCCTGATGTTCCGCCAAATGATTTTGATGATACAGTTCCGCCGATACCGCCTGCATTTGCAGCGGGAGCAGCAGAGGCGTCTTCAGAACTTGGACCGGAACCGGAGCCAAGACCTTTGAAGCTTGAAGTTTATAACGGAGCGGCCGAGGACAGGACTCTTTACATCAAGAGAGAACTCATTATAGGAAGCGCACCGGATTGTGACATAGTTATAAATGAAGGCTATGTTGCACCAAAGAATACCAGAATTTCAGTTGTAAATGGAGTGATCTGTATCGAGGACCTCGGTTCCTCAGCAGGAACACATGTTGCAGGACTGAGAGTAAGAAATGCAGTACCGCTCAGAAGCGGCGATGTTATATCCATTGGAGAGGCAGAGTTCTGTCTCATATTCTAAAACAGGTAAATGTATATAACGTTAACAAATAATTGAAAGAAAAAGGCCTCATGTGTTAATCTGTGCATGGGGTCTTTGGTTTGCACTATTTTTTCGTTGCAAGATTTACCGATTATTAGTATGATACAAGAATCATGGTATGGAGGGCGTATGGCGTATGGCATTTGGGAATAAATCTTCAGACAGCAGTGTTAAAGACGGTGTTGAAACAATGAAGACCATAAGAGTGGGACTTGTCAGTCTTGCGTTTATTATTTTTGCGGTTATGATAATCATTGTTGCAATGCTGATAAATAAAAATGCTGAAGTGAAAAAACTTGAGGAAGAGATGAAAAAGGAACCTGTAGTCACTGCTTCCATGATAGAACAACAGCTTGTGAACTGCAGTGAGCTTACTGCGGCAGAGCTTAATTACAGAGGTGTGATCCGCGTTGAAAAAGGACAGATTCCTATTATAGATAAGAATTCATTTTTCATGATATATAATGCCAAGGTGAAAGCCGGAATAGATATAGCAGATGCTAAGATAGACGTCAGCGAAAAGGAAGTGGTTGTAACTCTTCCTGAGACGGAGGTTCTGTCAATTGATATAGATCCGTCTTCCATAGAAATGTATGACGAGAAGCAGTCGATTTTCAATCCGTCAGGTAAGCAGGATGCAATTGATGCAATGAATTTTGCAATCGAGGATGTGAATAAAAATGCAGATCTGGGAGAGCTCAAGAATCGTGCAGAATTACAGACCAGGGCTATCATACAAGGGGTTCTTGAACCGACGCTCGGTGGAAGAACACTGGTAATCAAATATGACAGCAGTCTGAACGGGGATACCGAAAGCACTGAAGGTGACAGTACTGAAGCGGTTGATTCTACCGAAAAGACTGAATAGAATACTTGAACTTGGGAAAATAGTCAATTTTAGCATGGCGTAGGTAGGAACCAATAAAATGCCGGGAGGATGATGACTCAAACAGGAGTGAGAAAATCATTCCCGGGGAAATGTATATATAAGAGGTAGAAAAATGGCGATGACGCAGTATGACAAACGAAATGTTAGTATGATGATGGACTTTTACGAGATGACCATGGCGTATGGTTATTTCAGCGAAAGTGAAAATGATGTAAAGGTTACATTTGATGTATTCTACAGGAAGAATCCTGACAATGCATCGTTCTCGGTTTTTGCGGGACTTGAGCAGATTATAGAATATGTCGAGAACCTTCATTTTGACGATGAGGATATAGAGTATTTCAGAAGCCTTTCTCTTTTTGATGAAAAGTTCCTCAGTTTCCTCAAGGATTATAAGTTTAAGGGCGATATATATTCATTTCCGGAAGGTACTATCATGTATCCGAATGAGCCGATTATTACTGTGTCAGCACCGCTTCTGGATGCGCAGCTCATTGAAACAGCGATACTTGCCCAGGTTAACCACCAGTCACTTATAGCTACGAAGACAAGAAGGATAGTTAAAGCGGCAAGAGGAAGAGCGGTATCCGATTTTGGAGCAAGAAGAGCGCATAACGTAGATGCTGCTGTATATGGAGCAAGAGCGGCATACATCGGTGGAGCTACAGGAACAGCAACAGTTCTTGCCGGGCAGATGTTTGATATTCCGATAAGCGGAACTATGGCTCACAGCTGGGTAATGTATCACGAAGACGAATATACTGCATTTAAGAAATACGCAGAGACATATCCTGATGCAACGCTCCTGCTTGTCGATACATATGACGTTCTTCAGTCCGGTATTCCGAATGCGATAAGAGTTGCGAAAGAAGTTCTTGAGCCTATGGGAAAGAGGCTTAAAGGAATAAGACTTGATTCCGGAGACCTTGCACTTCTTTCAAAGCAGGTAAGAGATATGCTTGATGATGCAGGGCTTGATGACTGTAAGATAGTTGTCAGCAACAGCCTTGATGAATTTACCATTGGATCAATTCTTCAGCAGGGCGGATGCATCGATTCATTTGGTGTAGGCGAAAGACTTATTACCGCGAAGAGTGATCCTGTATTTGGCGCAGTATATAAGATTGCCGCTGTTACAAAGGATGGAGAGATAGTTCCTAAGATCAAGATTTCAGAAAATCATGAGAAGATAACAAATCCGGGTATCAAAAAAGTTTACAGGATTTACAATAAAGATGGGCTTGCCATAGCGGATCTTATTGCAGGTAAGGATGAAGTAATCGATATGTCTAAACCGTTCAGATACGTAGATCCGGAGAAGCCTTGGAAGAACAGAAGCTTTGAGGGATGCACGGCTAAGGAGCTTCAGAAACTCGTTGTTAAAGACGGAAAAAGAGTTGAAGAACCAAAGACAATGAATTATCTGCGTGAATTTGTACAGACTCAGCTCAGAGATGAAATCAGAAAAGAAGAGCAGCGTTTTGAAAATCCACACCTTCATCTTCTTGCAATGACACCGGATTATTATGAAATGAAGATGGATCTTCTGAAGTCATATGAGAGCTGATTCATGAATATTGTTATGAAATGAGATTGCCGGCTCCGATAGAGCTGCCTGGATGGTTATAAACCCGGCGTCGATGGAACTGCCGTTTAATAAGTAAATAAATATAAAAGGAGACATATATGAAAGTAGCAATTATTATGGGTTCGACAAGCGACCTTTCAAAGGTTGAACCGGCAGTCGGAATCCTTAAAGATTACGGTGTTGAAGTAAAAGTAAGATGCCTTTCTGCACACAGGGCAGCAAGAAAGCTTACCGAGTTTATAGATGAGATTAATAATGACGGAACAGAAGTTATAATTACAGCTGCAGGTATGGCAGCTGCACTTCCGGGAGTTGTTGCTTCCCAGACAGTACTTCCGGTTATCGGAGTTCCGCTTTCGGGCTCTGTACTTGACGGGCAGGATGCACTTTATTCTATAGTTCAGATGCCTTCGGGAATTCCGGTTGCAACAGTAGCTATAAACGGAAGTAAGAATGCAGCTTATCTTGCGCTTGAGATAATGGCAGTTAAGCATGAAGAGATAAAGACAAGGCTCAGACTCGAGAGAAAATCAATGGAAGAAGCTGCGATAAAAGCAAATGAAGAAGTTATCGCAAAATTTGAGTAATCCGGAAGAGGCGGCATGCCTTTACAGATTAAGAGAGGACTAACGATGGCACTTAAAAAGACTCCCGTAAAGGGAACCATGGACATGCTTCCGGGCGACATGAGGCTCAGGGAACATGTAATAGGCATGATAAAAGAATCATATTCACGTTATGGATTTATGGAGATAGAGACTCCGGTTATGGAGCATATAGAGAACCTTACATCCAAGCAGGGTGGCGATAACGAGAAGCTTATATTCAAGATCATGAAGAGAGGCGCAGACCTCATGCGTGCACTTGAGAAAGAAGACGGTGAGCTGGCTGACAGCGGACTGAGGTATGACCTTACGCTTCCTCTTGCGAGGTATTATTCTAATAACAAGGATGTCCTTCCATCACCATTTAAGGCGCTCCAGATAGGAAATGTATGGCGTGCCGACAAACCGCAGAAGGGCAGATTCAGACAGTTTACACAGTGTGATATAGACATACTTGGGGACTCTACAAACTTAGCCGAAATAGAGCTTATCGGGGCGACGAGCGACATGCTGAGAACAATTTTCAGTGAGGCGGGCATTAGTGAATTTACGGTGCATTTAAATGACAGAAGATTCCTTATAGCAGCCGCAAAGAATGCCGGGTTTGCTGAAGAAGCAATCGAAGGAATCCTGATCACACTAGATAAGTACGACAAGATAGGCCTTTCAGGAATAAGAGAAGAACTCCTTTCAAACGGTGAAAGTGAGGAGACGGTAGATAAGTATCTTGAACTTTATACTGACCTTGAAAATGTAACGATAGAGAGCTTTACTAAGAACATCTCCGCAGAATATCTTGGTGAAAAAGAGATAAATGAATTAAAAGAGATTCTTGCATGTGCAGGTTCCATGGCTGGTGATGGTGTAAAGATTAAGTTCGATCCTACCCTTGTAAGAGGTATGGGATATTACACAGGACCTATCTTTGAGGTAACGCTTGATGATTATAACTTTTCAGTTGCCGGAGGTGGAAGATATGATAAGATGATCGGACGTTTTACCGGACAGGATACACCTGCAACAGGCTTTTCAATCGGTTTTGAAAGAATTATCACCATACTTAAAGATACCCTTCCTGAAGGTTATAAGCTTAAAGGGGATAATGTCGCAATCCTGATAGGAAAGAAGGTTCCTCTGGATAAGAAAGTAGAAATAATAAACGAAGCCAAGGAACAAAGATTAACAGGGAAGACAGTTTTAATCCAGCCTATGCAGAAGAATATGGGACATCAGATTGAGATGCTGGAAAAAGAAGGATATACTGAATTTAAAAAAATATTTGAATAAAACATATAAAAGCAGCTGCTTCAGTGATTATGAAGTCAGCTGCTTTTCCAACTTCTCAGCATTGAAATCTACAAGAAGTAATCACAATAGTATATTGCTACAATTGATATTTTTTATAGAAAATAAATTTGGTAATTCTGTATGTTGACATCTGCTAACAAATAGTGTATTTTTATAACATCATATGAAGATGTGTTCATATGATTAAAAAAACAAGCAAAGGAGACCGAAATGTTCCTTGAATTAAACGGCATAACTAAATCCTTTGGACAGGGTGAAAACAAAGTAGAAGTTCTTAAAGGGATAGACTTCACACTGGAAAAAGGTGAATTTTGTGTCCTACTCGGACCATCCGGTTCAGGTAAATCAACTCTCCTTAATATAATCGGAGGGATAGATAACCCTGACAGCGGTGAGATTCATATTAACGGAGATAAGATGTCCAATATGAACGAGAAGGCGCTTACTATGTACAGACGTAAGCATCTGGGATACATTTTCCAAAGATATAATCTTATCCCGAATCTTACGGTAAGAGAAAACATAGAGGTGGGCTCATATCTTGCTGACAGCCCGCTTGATGTAAATGAACTTATAGATGTACTGGGGCTTCATGCTCACAGACATAAGTACCCGAATCAGCTTTCGGGCGGTCAGCAGCAAAGATGCAGTATAGGACGTGCCATAGTGAAGAATCCTGACATACTTCTTTGTGATGAACCGACAGGAGCTCTTGATTCCAAAACATCGATTGAAATTCTAAAGCTTATAGAGAAAGTCAATAAGACTTACAACAATACAATAATAATGGTAACGCATAATGACGGTATTAAGGATATGGCAGACAGAGTTATAAAGCTTAAGGATGGCGCGATACGTAAGAATTATGTGAATGAAGTGAAGAAAGCGCCTGATGAGCTCGACTGGTAACAGCAATAGACAGAAGACGTATAGTCAACAATATGAAGAGATAACAGGAAAGACAAGTATGAAAAACCCACTTAACAAAAGGCTGTTTCGTGACCTTAAGTCCGATCTCGGTAAGTATGTCGTTATATTTATCATGATGACCATGTCGATCGGTTTTACATCGGGTTATCTTGTTGCCGGAGACAGTATGCTCATGGCATATAACGAAGGCTTTGAAAAGTATAATACCGAGGACGGAAATTTCAGGGTCGAGAACAAACTGAGTAAAGCAAATAAAAAGCTGATCGAAGAAGAAGGTATAAAGATATACGAAAACTTTTACATAGAAATGACACTGACTAAAGGGCAGGTTGTAAGAGTCTTCAAGATCAGGGAAGAAGTTAATAAGGCGGATATCCTTGAAGGAAAGCTTCCGGAAAATGATGGTGAGATAGCAATCGACAGGATGTTTGCGGATAATAATAAACTGAAAACAGGAGATACGATAACCGGCGACGGTAAGGATTATAAGATAACGGGACTTATAGCACTTTCGGATTACAGTACCATGTTCAGAGACAATAATGACATGATGTTTGATGCAAGTAAGTTCGCTGTAGGAGTTGTTACAAGCCCGACATTCGATACATTTCCCGAAGAAAAAATATACTACAGTTATTCGTGGAAGTACGATGATCCGCCTAAAGAAGGAAAGGATGAACAGGACAGAGGAACAGAACTCATGAAGAGTCTGACTAAAATCGTTCATCTTGAGAACTTCCTTCCTAAGTATGCAAATCAGGCTATAGTCTTTACCGGAGAAGACTTTGGCGGCGACATAGTTATAATGACAGTTGCATTTTATATGATAGTCGTTATTATGGCGTTCGTATTCTCCGTAACCATAAACAACACCATAGAGCGTGAGGCAGAAGTTATAGGAACACTTCGTGCGACAGGCTATACAAGAGGTGAAATGATACGCCACTACATGGCAATGCCGGTCATAATTACATTTGTAGGTGCTATCATCGGAAATATAATGGGCTATACCTTCATGAAGGATGTCATGGCAATGCTTTATTATCACAGCTACAGCCTTCCGAGCTTCGTTACTATATGGAATATGGATGCATTTGTTAAGACAACCGTAGTTCCTATCGTAATAATGATCGTGATAACGTATTTCTCGCTGAGAAAGAAGCTTAAGCTGTCACCTCTTCGGTTTATCAGAAGAGACCTTTCCAAAAAGGGAAGAAAGAAGGCATTCAGACTTAGTCCTAAGATTAATTTCTTTACGCGATTCAGGATGAGAGTCATTTTCCAGAATATCAGTAATTACATTGTTCTGTTCTTTGGGATACTTTTTGCAAATATACTTCTTATGTTCGGACTTACATTCCCGGCAGTTCTAAAGGATTATCAGAAAAATATAGGTAAAAATCTTTTCTGTAAATATCAGTATATACTTTCGGTGCCGCAGGACGTTATCGGCAGTGACAGCAAGCTGAACGGCATGGTAGCTGCCATGCAGTACATGAGCAGTGTTGAGACTGAAAATCCGGATGCGGAAAAGTTTACTGCCTACTCACTTGAAACTACAAATGAAAAGTACAGAATTGAAGAAATAAGTCTTTACGGAATTGAGAAGAACAGTAAATACATAGATATAGATTTTGAAGGCTCAGGTGTTTACATTTCAAGGAGTCTTGCCGAAAAACAGAATATAGGCGCCGGTGATACGATAACGCTTAAAGAAGTTTATGAGGATGAAAAGTACACATTCAAGATTGATGGCGTATATGATTACATGGGCGGGCTCACCATATTTATGCCGAGAAATGCAATGAACGGGATTTTTAAATTCGGTGATAATTACTTCTCGGGATATCTGTCGGACAGCAAAATAACTGATATAGAAGACAGATATATTGGTACTGTTATAGAATATGAAAGCATAACCTCTGTATCACGTCAGCTTCTTATTTCCATGGGATCATTTATGGATGTTCTTGTATATCTCTGTGTTATAATATTCATGGTTCTCATATATCTTCTAACTAAGGTTATTATAGAGAGAAATACTCAGTCAATTTCAATGGCGAAGATACTTGGATATACAAGCGGTGAAGTCAGCAAGCTGTATGTACATGCGACAACTTATATGGTAATACTGTTCGTTTTCATGACACTTCCTATTTCGGATTTTCTGGTGGATGTGGTATTTAAAGCGCTTCTCAGAACGGAAATGAATGGCTGGTTCGATATATACATACCGCTTAGGATAAAGGGAATAATGGTAGGACTCGGAGTTGCCACATATTCCGTAGTTGCCCTGATTGAAATGAGAAAAGTAAAACGTGTTCCTATGGAGGACGCACTGAAATATGATGAATGATGCTTTTGTCCGGGAAGAGAATGGCAAGCTGTAAAAATTGCGGAAATCCCGGGCAGCAGGAATATGAAAGAAGTCATCGGAGGATAAAATGATAAATAGAAAATTCATCAAACCCGTCATAACGCTGATTATAATGTCATTTCTTCTTACGGCGTGCGGCAAAAAGGCAGGAGAAACCGTAACGGATGTGACCACAGTGGATACCGAAGCTGAGGAAGAGGACATAACAGTCTCTATAGATAAAGCTCTGGCAGTGGCGGCAGGAAAACGCGAGGAATCCGTAAGTATAAAAACGGATCCGAATGGAAAGGTAAAAGAAGTTAAGTCCGAAGTGCTTATATCTGATCTTAAAAAGGGCAAACCTGTAAAAGATACGGCGAAGCTTAAGGATATAAGGAACAAGGTCGGTGATGAGGAATTATCGCAGGACGGTGATATCGTCTACTGGGAGAATAAGGGTGAAGATATCACATACGAAGGAACGTATGATGGTGAGCTCCCATTCTCTGTAAAGATCACCTACTATCTTGACGGAAAAGAAACGTCTCCAAAAGAAATGGCTGGAAAGAGCGGCAAGGCGAAGATAAGATTCGATTATAAGAACAAGACTTCCCGAAAGGTTAAATCAGAGGGTAAGGAATATGAGGTGAATGTACCGCTTGCATTTATCTCGGCGGTCGCCCTCGACAGTGAAAAGTTTAAGAATATAAAAGTGGAAAATGGAAAGCTTACAAGTCTGGAAGGTCAGACAATGGCTATCGGGTATACATTTCCGGGATTAAAGAAAAGTCTTAAGCTTGATACATTCGGTAAGGATATAAATGTATCGGATTTTGTTGAGATTACGGCAGATGTTACGGAGTTTGAGCTGGACTTTACCGTAACAATGGTAACAAGCGGACTCTTTAAGGACATTGACACCGCATCCATAAATGATGCAAAAGACTTATCAGATAATATGAAGGATCTGGGAGATGCCAGCGGTGAGCTTGCAGATGCGGCGGATAAGCTTGCCAGCGGAGCAGGAACTTTTGGAACGGCACTGAATCAGTATGTATCAGGTATGGGACAGTTGAATTCCGGCGCAAAACAGTTGAGGGATGGACTCGGAACACTGGATTCAAATACCGCAGCACTCGTGGATGGTGCGTCAAAGCTGAATCAGGGACTTATGACGCTTGATCAGGCTCTTAGTAATGTAGATACAAGTGGAGGCGGATTTAGCGAGACGGATGTAACGAATCTTAAGACGGCGATTACAGGACTTGCAACAGATGCCGGGGAGATGGCAGGAAGTATAGGAGCGCTGCAGCAAAGTCTGGCAGGGCTTAAAACGGAGCTTGAAGCGATAGGCGCAGAAAATCCTGATATAGATACAAGCAGTGTTATGACAAATGTAAATGCACTTCAGGGCAGCCTTGGCAAGATGAATACAAATGTAACTCTGCTTCAGACCTCTCTTCAGAATATCAGTGCCAGCGCATCGGGAATGCAGGATATGATGAAAGGGCTTGAGGATTTAAAGCCTACGATCAGTACGCTTGCATCAGCCAGCGGAGAACTTTCGTCAGGTATAAGCAGCTACGGACAGGGCGTTTCAGCGGCATACTCCGGCTCAAAGGAACTTGCGTCGGGAACCGAAAAATTAAGTGGCGCAGGCGGACAGCTTACGTCAGGTTACGGCACACTTGCATCCGGAATCCGTTCTTATGCAAGCGGAATGCATACCTTCGATGATGAAGGCATTAAAGAGCTTTCCGAGCTTGCAGGTGATGATCTCGGAACGGTGATTGAACAGGTGAAGGCTGTAAAGGTTGCTGACGAGGAATTCAAAACCTTCAGTGGAGACCCGGATTTCAAAGGGGAATCTACGGTTCGGTTTGTGATTGAAAGCGATGCGATAGAGATGGAATAAAAGAAACTCTTGTGGTATACTCGGAAGGTATATAATTCAAAACAGAAAGAAGAGGTTTTTTACTTTGGAGTATATTAACACACTCAGAGAAGGAACGAACGTTTCCGAGACTTATTTTGTAAAATCAAAGACGGTTGCGCAGACCAAGGCAGGTAAGACTTATTACAACCTTGTTCTTCAGGACAAGACCGGAACCATAGACGGAAAGATATGGGAGCTTTCAAATGCCATCGAGCATTTTGAAGCCCTGGACTATATCAAAGTTGAAGGAATGGTAGTTTCATTTAATAATAATCTTCAGCTCAATATAAGAAGAGTGAGGCGTGCGGGAGAGGGTGAATACGATATAGCTGAATACATGCCTGTTTCAAAGAACAGCACGGGAGATATGTATGATGAGCTTATCAGTATAATTAACTCTGTTGAAGAAACACATCTAAATGCACTTCTTAAAGCATTTTTTGTTGATGACAAGGCATTTGCCGAAGGCTTTAAGAGACACAGCGCAGCAAAGTCCATCCATCACAGTTTTATAGGCGGACTTCTTCAGCACTCACTCGCAGTTACGAGAATATGTATATTCCTTGCCAAGCAGTATCCTGTTCTGAACAGGGATCTTCTTATAACATCAGCGCTTTGTCATGATATCGGGAAAATGTATGAGCTGTCGGACTTTCCGCATAATGATTACACTGACGAAGGCCAGCTTCTCGGGCATATAGTTATGGGCGCTATGATGGTCAGAGATAAGGCAAATAGTATAGAAGGCTTCCCTGTAAAGCTTCAGAACGAACTGGTTCACTGCATACTTGCCCATCACGGGGAACTTGAATTCGGTTCTCCGAAAAAGCCTGAGATTATAGAGGCAGTTGCGCTTTCATATGCAGACAACATTGATGCAAAGATAGAGACATTTACGGAAATTCTTGAGAATTCAAGCAGTAAAGAAGAATGGCTGGGATTTAACAAGCTGTTTGATGCAAATATAAGAAGAACCTGATAAAGTACCGGAAACATTAAGCCGGATAATTCATTCGTTAAGGTTAAGTTAAGATTAAAGGATTTATCCGGTAAGGTTGAATGGTTATTATGGACACATAACAAAAGACAAGTTATTCACATTTAAAAGGAGTGAAATGTTATGTGGACGAGAAAAGATTTAAAGACAAAAGCAAAGAAAGCATTTAGTGCGAACTACTGGAAATGTGTTCTGGTCGCACTTATCCTTTCAATAGTATTAGGTGCTGTAAGCGCACCGTCAATAGGACCTACTTTTACATTTGAAGGCGGGGTTCCGATTATAGGCTATAATGGGGGCTATAAAGAAGACAAACATAAAGATGACTACGTTCCGGGCGATGACTTTAGAGATGACGATAGAGATGATGATAAAGACGACGCAGATGATGATAAAGACTATGCAACAGTCAGTGATGCTGACATTGACGAGTCATTCAGCTTTTCAGACGGTGATGGAAATACTGTAAACATCTCTCTTGGAAAAGATGGCAGCAGCGTAAATGTATCATCCGAAGGTGATGAAAATGCAAGCTTTTCATTTGACGGAAAAGAAGGACATTTTAAAGCAGAATCGGGCGAAGAAGATAGCTTTTCAGTTGATGGCGATACAGTAGTGATCAACGGCGAAAAGTTAACAGGGGAAGATGGAGTTATAATGAGCACTCTGAAAGAACACAGAGGCGAGCTTATATTTGCGGGAGTTGTTTTTGCAATAATATTCTGTGTGATCTTCCTTGTAGCAATGGTTATAGCATTTGTGATCGATGCATTTCTTCTTAATCCAATCGAACTCGGAGGCAATAAGTTCTTCCTTAAGAATACAGACGAGCCTGCTAAGTTCTCAAATGTACTCTTTGCATTTGATCATGAATACCTGAATATAGTAAAGACACTGTTCCTCAGAGATTTATTCATTACACTTTGGTCATTCCTTTTCGTAATACCGGGTATCATCAAGTCTTATGAATACAGAATGATTCCATATATACTGGCAGAGAATCCGGGAATGGACAGAAAAGAAGCATTTAAGCTTAGCCGTGAAATGATGACAGGTAACAAGTGGAGAGCATTCGTACTTGACCTTTCATTCATTGGATGGGAACTTCTTTCAGTACTTACATGTGGAATCCTTTCAATATTCTACGTAAATCCATACAGATATGCTACAAATGCAGAGCTTTACAAGGCAATCAGAGGGGACAGAGATTTCAGTGCAGCGGAAGCAGTTCCGGCATTTGCAGACGGAGCAGCAGTAAATCCAGCAGCTAATAATGTGGTAGCAACAGCTGCAGCAAATGCAACTGCAAACACAGCAGTTAATAATGTGGCAGCAACAGCTGCAGATACAGTAAATACAGCAGTTAATAATGCAGCACCAACAGCTGCGGATACAGCAAATACAGCAGCAGGAACAGTATCAGATGCAGCGGATGCAGTGAATGACACAGCAACAGATGCGGCAAATGATAATAACGAAAATAATCAGTAAGCACAGGTATAGGTATTCGAACACATCAAGTGTTCGGATACCGTACTGACCTAGCTCCGAAGGAGCTACACGAAGGGTTATCGAACGGCCATCAAATGCCGTTCGATAAGGTATAATAATGGAGAATAGACAACATGAGTCATAAGATTCTTATAGCAGATGATGAAGCAGAAATCAGAGACTTATTAAAGCTGTATCTTGAAAATGACGGATATAAGATCATAGAAGCCGGTGACGGAGTGGAGGCTATGGAGCTTCTCGAAAGAGAAGCTCCGGATCTTCTTATTCTGGATATAATGATGCCTAAAATGGATGGTTATAAGGTTCTGAGTAAGCTTAGGGAAAAGAGCAATATGCCGGTGATTATCCTTTCGGCGAAGGATGCTGATTCGGAGAAAATACTGGGGCTTAATCTCGGGGCTGATGATTACCTTGCTAAGCCATTTAATCCGCTTGAAGCCGTTGCAAGAGTGAATTCCAACATAAGGAGATTCTACAGCCTTGGTGCAAGTGAAGGTAAAAGCGAGGTTATTAAAGTAAGGGATCTTGAGCTGAACCCTGAAAGCTGTACACTTAAAAAGGCAGGGGAAGATATAGAACTTACGTCTGTCGAGTATAAAGTAATGGAGCTTTTCATGCAGCATCCCGGAAGAGTGTTCACCAAACAGCAGATTTATGAATATGCATGGGGTGATGATTATTTTGTGGCTGACAACAATATAATGGTATGTATCAGCAAATTACGATCAAAGCTTTCAGATGACCCGTCCGAATACATTAAGACTATGAGAGGGCTTGGATACAGACTGGGGTAAATGCATGGAAGAGCTTAAAGATTTAAGAAAGTATCTTATTAAAAGATTTATATTGACTGTTACATTTATAAGTGGAACGGAGTATGTTGTAATGCTGCTTTTACGACGTACTCTCGTTCCATTTGTGTTAAATAATACATTTTCGGGACTGAAGCATGAGAACATAAATGCCTATACTGTTATAGTCGGGACTTTGCTCCTTTTTGCTCTGCTCATCATAAATATCATAAAATACATACTTCCGAATGGTGTATTTAATGTACTTGACCGCCTTGCGGATTATGTGAGCAGGAGCTTCGAGAAGCTTCTTTCCGGACAGGGAAAGGCTATAGGGATAAACTTTGGACCGATGAAAGGAACTATCCTTTTCATCACATTTATAGCAATCATTCTGATGCTTCTGATACCGATAATACTCGGGGCTGTGTACTACTCGGCAGTGGTCGTGAAAAAAGTCAGAGAACTTGAGGCAAAAGAGCAGGAGGAGAAGAAGGAGTACGACAGAAGAAGGAATCTCATGCTGTCGGATATCGCTCACGACCTCAGAACTCCTATGACGACTGTATCGGGTTACGCAAGAGCTATTTCTGACGGGATGGTAACTCCCGAAAAGATGCCGGAATACCTCAGTGCCATTGAGGTGAAATCAGAGAAGATGAATGAACTTATAAACCTTCTTTTTGATTATGTAAGACTGGACAGTGAAGGCTTTAAACTAAACATGGAAAAGGTTGATATATGCGAAGCGGCGAGAGAATCGGCGGCTTTCCTATATCAGGATATTGAAGATAAGGGAATGGAGCTCGTTGTGGGAATTCCTGACAGGGAGGTATATATAGAGGCTGACAGGATTCAGATTTCGCGTGTCATTTCCAATCTAATCACAAATGCAATGAAGCATAATGACGCCGGAACAAAGATAGGTGTGTATGTGAGTGCTGAAGAGGAAAGCGATATAAAGATAATGGTGGCAGACACAGGGGCGGTAATCCCTGATGATATAAAAGAAAATATCTTTGAGCCTTTTGTTATGGGTGATGAATCAAGGCAGTCAAAGGGCGGATCGGGCCTTGGACTTTCAATCGTTAAAAAGGTTGTGGAAATGCATGGCTTTAAACTAAGGCTTCTGCAGGAAGATGAAGTAAAAAGAACAGGCATCAAAAAAGAGTTTAAAAAAGTATTTGTGGTAACAGTCCCAACATAATTTTTAAATGTGTTGCGGTTTTGTTGCTTTCTATCATGTATTATACGCTTAATTAGTTGATTCTATGCCCAATTTTCGGGCGGAGATAAGAATAATAACTACTTAGTGTATAGCTTAAGATAAACAAAAGTGGAGATATTTTCATGAGAGAAGTTGAAGATAAAAAAGTAGATAACGAATTAAATGAAGAGCAAAAGCTTTTCAAAGAGGAAGTGGACAGATATGACGCGGCGCATAAAGAACCGTATGTGCTTGGGAATGTCTTTGGAACTGTTAATGGCCTTCAGGCTATGCAGGGCATGTTTCCGGAGTTTAGTCAAAGAATAGACGAGCTGACTAAAAAGAATGCTTTTGTCAAGACGGGTATCGAGGCAATCGGAAAGCCTTATAAACACGGCTGGGGTATAGATAATGCCACAGAAGAGATACACCTGATCTCAGACCCGGATGAAAAAAGACAGCTCACTGAAATTCTTGTAGAGGCAAAGCAGCTTGCTAAAGAGATTAAGGAGCATTGTGCCAAGAAGGCTGCAAATGATAAGGAAACAGGAAAGTATTTCGATAAGGATAGTACAAGAGGTAAGGCTATTGATATTATCGCGAACCAGATTGACCTCGCCCTTTCGGGAGATCTTGAACTTGTGCAGCAGCTCGATGGTCAGTTCGCATCTTCTTTCAGCTCTACCTTCATGACATTTCCTACTGATATGTTTTCCGATGGCGTAAAGAATGAAAACGGAAGATATGATTACCAGCGGGATATGCAGCGTTATGAAGAAATGATGGCACGTCTTCCTTTCCTTAAGCAGCAGGAAGACTCAAGGGATTTTGCCATGAATGTTGCTCTTCCTTACGCAAAGAAGAAGGCAGCGGGAAGTCTTACTGAAAAAGATGTAGAGGAATACAATGCAAAGCTCTCTGAATACCACAATAAACAGGTTAATTACTTTAATGATATAAGGGAAAATGCTCCTACAGATAAAGATTTTTCGAAGAATGATGTGGCACTTAATAATGGTACTCCTAAAACTGTTACCGAGACAAACTGGCATGAAAGATTTGGTAGAGTGGTTTTAGAGAGGATAGTTATTGAAAATGAAATGCGCTTAAATGGATGGCCTGCCGAGGATCGACCACTTTTCATGGCGCTTAATCAAATGGAGCGTAGTGTCAATAAGCTGGCTGCCGGAGCGTTTAGTAATGCAGCAGAAGAGGATGTAGCAAAGGCCAGAGAAATTCAAAAGGGCATGAAAGAATCCTTCAAGAAGCTCTTTACTACTAAGATCAAGACTCCTGAGGAAAGAATGGAGCTTATCAACGCAGTCACTCCTTTCGTGGAAGAGTATAACAAGCTCTATCCTAAGGTAGGTATGTCGCCTCATCGTAACTGGATACAAATGGATATACCTGCCAAAAGAGCGGTGGAAGAAGCAAAGGCTCGCGAGGTAAAGCCTTTTGAAATAGGAAAAGAAATAGAGATTAAAACCGATAGACCTGAAGTACTTGAGGGCGTAAAAAGAACCCAGGAAAGAAAGCATATAGAATCGGTGCACGTTCAGGCGTTTTCTGATAGCTTCAGGATTGACCGCATGAATAAAATATATGAGTCTCTTCCGTCAATGGAAGAAAAGCTGGATTTCTTATTTGATTCTATGGTATTCGCAAATGCTAATGAAGGTAATAGGGATAACTGGAAGAGTAAGGAAAACAGTAATCTGGAAAAGCTGTATGATTCATTCAGTAATACCTATATAAAAAATGGTAATCAGAGGATTCATCAGAGAATATTTGAAAAGCTTGGAAAGTATTCTGCAGAAATCTCGATGCAGATAAAAAAAGATGTAGATAAGATTTTAGAGTCTGATCCTGCAATCAAGGCTGATGCCCAAACGGGACAGAAGAAAGCGTATATTATCGCCAGAGATGGTATTAATGCCAATAAGCTCAGTACATTAAACAGACTCAAAATGTATATAGCCAATGATTATTCGGCTGCTCCTAATGTTAACAGAGAGAAAAGTAAATCCTTCAAAATAGATGAGAATACTACCTGGGATCAGTATGCTGAGATGATGGGCTTTACAGATCCTGTGGCGAAAGAAAAATTCATAAAGGATAAAAAGGCAACACCTGATAAAAAGCTCATTCAGGGCTTAAAGGAAGAAGCAGAAATAAATGTAGAAAAACAGAATAAGGAATTGGAAGAGGCTGCGGAAAAAGCAAGACAAGCCGGGAATAATATAAAAGTGTCTAAAATAAAGGCGCCTTCTACAAAGGATATTATAGGAAATATAAAAGAAGGCCTTTTTAAAAACAGATACAATGTTCTTTGGGCAGATAAAAGCAGTGAAAAGGTGTTTAAAGAGTCTGGGCTCAGTGACGAAGAGATAAAGGCTGTTAATGATATATCCACGCGAAACTCTCAGGAATTATCGTTCCGTGGAATTGATAAAGACTGGGTTAAGAACGATTATCCTAAGTATTCTAATTCTGCACATGCAGAGGCTTCAGCGACAGATACCAAAGACTATATCGAAAAGTATATTGTTGGCTTTAATAATTCAGTTCCGAGATTTGAAGCAGAAAATAAGCTTGTCGAAGATGCTAAAAAGCGTGAAGGGCTTTCGGTTGAAGAAAAGTATTCTGAACTCTTTACATTTGATAAAGAAGTTGGCGATTTTGAAGTCAGCAAAATCAGTGCGGAAAGAGGAAAAGAAATCTGCCATGATGTACACGCTGATGTACTGGATGATTTTAATAAGATGATCTCCGCGCAGAGCAAAATGATGGAGGTTGAGAAGTACGGTGATATCTATAAAAATGCTGTAGGTGCTACTCGTGTACCGACTGTTAATAACATTTTTGAACTATGGGCACTTGGAACTCATCCGGAGATAGAGATTAACGATATTCTTCATCTTGAAGATGATCCGGCGCTTCTTGAGGAATTCAGGACATTTTGTAAGGACAATGTAACGCAGGAACCAATAGATGCAGAGAGCTACAGGAAGGCAGTAAATAACTGGGCTGATGTTTTTAGTAAGGCTACAGAGAAGGTTAAGCAGTTTAAGCTTCCTAATATAGACTATTCTGATCCTGCCAAGGTGAAGGAATCGGCTGCAATGCTGGGAAAGATCAGAGGACTCATTATTGATTATTCGCAGCAGAAAGATGACATATTTCACATACGGCATGGTATCGAAGGTAAGAATGCTGCGAGGGAGCATCTTGGGACAAAGGCCTACAATGGAATGCAGGACTTCTGGGGAGACCTTCAGTCCTTATTTGCACCTTTTAATGATGGATACATTACAGCCGGGTCACTTAAAAAAGGCGGGCAGACTACCGGAATTGCAGGCAGAATTGCCGGAATTGCCGCATCAAGGGCGCTTTTCGCCGACCAGTTTGGTGGCGCTGCGGGAAAGACCTTAGATGATGCTCTTAAAGGCTTTGACAAAAAGAAATATTATTATAATGCTCTTGCGACAAATATTAGTAGTAGTATGACTGATGAAACCGGATTGCAGAGCAAAGAGTACAAAGATATTGTACCAATCAGTACCAAAGAGTTTATTGATTATCTGGAAGGGACTAATACTGAGGCATTTATTGAGAAAATCAGAACTATTGAGCAGACGCTTACTCCGCTTTACAAAAAAGATGAAATGCTTAGACAAAATGGGAAGGATGCAACCAGCTTCAGAAGAGATGTTGCTTTCGGAAGCGCATTTGACAAAATAAAGAATATGCCCGATGATCCTGATTCAGTTATAAACTTTGTTAATTCCGAAGAATTGATTACAGGAGTAGACAAGGATAACGACCTTAAACCAAGCGAACTTATAAATGTCAATCTGAAAAGGCTTTTTAGCGAGAATTTTACGCATATCGTCGAAGGAGCAGGATTAACAAAAGGAGATATTCTTACTGTAAATGGAAAATCCGCAAATGAACTTTTTGGGAAAAAGTATGACCATCTCAATCCGGAAATGAAGGACAGATGTCTTGCGGTTGAATATCTTAAGGCACTCGCCAATGGTAAAAGTACCCTTGGCTTCAAGAATGTTTACGTTGGTGAAAACTCAGAGCCAACGGTTACAGAACCGGTTACTCTTCTGATGCCTGAAGAGGATATGAAGGAACTTAAAAACAGCTACAGGATTTTTAAGGCGGGCAAGGAGCAAATCAAGGAACAGCTTGTTAAATTCCAGAATGATCTTCTTACTACTCATGGGACAGAAAATGCTGCGGAGGCGCGTCAGGAGATAGGACAAATCGGTAGTGACTTATTCCGGGATATGGAAAGAACTCTGAATAGAGCCATAAAAGGTCTTGATAACGACGACCTTACCATTAAACAGATAGAAACCAGACTGTCTGATTACCAGAAGGCGGCCGCAAAGTATAATAAAGAGCGTAGGAATCTTGTCTTTAATAAGAGAACGCCGGAGGGTGAAACAAGATTTCGTGTATCTGAAGAGTCTACCAATGCGATGACAGACATACTTGTTACTTATCAGGACCTCACAAGGAATTTAAAGACTGATCTGCATGTAAATGATAATTATACACTTAAAGATTCGACCTTGGGAAAAATGGATAATCTGATAGAAAACACATTATCCAAAAAAGGAATCAGTCAGGCTTTAAATACTGATAAGGTAACCCTTACTAATGATCAGGCAAAGAGTTATGCGGAGAGCGTTGCAGAAGTAGCTCATGCAAAGGTGCAGTATAACGCTGAACTTGTAAAAGGTCTTAAGACGATGGGTAAGAGCTATACTAAGTTGAAGGAAGGGATAAAGAAAGCTAAAAGTCCGGATCCTTATGAGGCAGCAGTGTACTATCTTGCATCGGGACCGAAGGATGATGTAGCTAAAGGAAACTACTCCGTTGGTTATATTAATACATTGCAAAGGGATCTTGCAGAGAGATTTAATAGCGGTGCATTTAAAAAAGAGGCAGAAAAGCTTTCAAAGAACCCGGTATTCAGAGCTACACTTAAGCAGAACAAAGCGGGTTACAGAAAGGAATGGGCAGATATACAGAAGAAGGCGGATGCAGAGATTAATTCTATGCAAACAAATCTAAATGATCTGCTTGACCCGGAAAAAGATGTTGCAAGGTATGTCATGACCGGTTCTATGGATGGTAGAAAGTTTGAGGTTGTGGATAAAGAAGTGGCTGTGGATAAAATGTACAACAGACTTGCAGACATCGTTGCTATGCAGATTCTCACAGAACCATCCAGCAGGGTGATAGTAGAAGCAATGGCATCCGGACGTATGGAATATGCGGATATATTTAATAACACAAAGGCAACACTTAAAAGTAAAAAGGTTCTTGGCGGAAAGAAATTCGACGTAGGTGCTTTTAGAGAGAAAATCACTTCGGGTGAATTAAGAACTATGGCTACAGAGTCTGCTATTAAGCAGGCAGGAAGGAACGCAACGGAAAGACTTCCGATTGCAAGAAAGGACGAGCCTTTGAAGGATGTCCAGGGACCAAAATTAGGAAGATAATCAAAAAATGTGAAAAAGGGCTGAAAATATGCGGTTTTTCAGCTCTTTTTTCTTGCATTTGCCAAGTGTTTTAGGTTACAATAAAGTACTACAACTTTGCTTATTTAAAGCGTAGCATAGATATTTGAACATATCAGCTGTTCGGATACCGAACCGGACTGGCTCAGTTGATGTGATTTTTAGTATATAATGAATTATGGACGTTAGTGCTGTTTTTATTGACGTAAGCATATTCACGTGTCTTAGTTAGGATTTACGAAAGGAAGATAATGATGGCAAGAAAAAGATTATACAAAGCATCAGTGCTGATTGTTATAGTGGCTCTTGTGGTTACACTTTTTGCGCCATATATGAATGCTGCTTATGCCGCTGAGATAGGTCTTGGTGCATCTGCGGAGGTAAGTATTGAGGAAGAGGACTCTAAGAAGAATCTTAGCGAAGGAACGGATGCGCTGAGTTCAGATATGGATGATGACCCTGTTTCGGACGAAGAGTTTGCGGATGCCTTTGGTTTGGAAGAACAGAACGACAATGCCCTTGCTTCTGATACCGATGCAGAAGAAGCATCTGAGGAAGGTTCGGAAGAAGATACAGAAGAGAGCACAGAGGATGATTCAGAAAAAGTTAATGAGATAGATGCTGATCATGCCTTTGGTACAGCACCGGAAACAAGCAAGATTACAGAGCTTAATCCTGATGCCGGTTTTGTGCTGACATATGGCCCAAGCGCAGCAAAGATACAGCAGGAAGCAGCAGACACTCAGGATGTATCAGACTATGAAATTTTCAAGTCACAATATGATAATCTGGGAGCGGTGACTGATAAAGTATATGTAGAGGTGGATTTCGGGGCTGAGCATAAAGGTACTTTAAGTAAAGTGCATAATAGTTTTGTTGATGGAGATGTTATAACAAGTTGTGATTGGCAAGAAGGCAGTGGCTCCTGTCGATATACTCTTAATATAAGCCGAATGGCAGAAAAGAGTGCCGGGGAAGCATGGGCCATAGTTGAAAGATTTGTTGCTAAGGTATTAAGCGGTTCTGATGATATGGAGGATGCTTTAGGAACTCTTGATGAATCTACAGACGAAAAATATCTTGGACTTTGTACAAGCAAAGTTTTCGGCAGTACAGCCAAGAATTCACGGTGGGATGAAGCCTGCACACAAGAAATATCAGGGGGCGAGACGATCAGTCTGGTAGCCCTTTGGTGTAAGCCTGCTTCCAAAGTGGATGTGAAGGTGAATAATCAGTTTAAATGTGGAGATAAAATCACTTATACACTACGCCAAGGATCATCGCCTGCTCCAGATATATCGACAACAACAGGAGGATTTATTATTAAGGAACTTGAGTGGAATGGGCAATGGATTTATAGCGACATAGACCCCTGTGAAATAAAATGTACTATAGTCTGCAGTGATTGGAGATATTATCTCAAAGATGATCCTAGTGAAGTGAGTATAAATGTTGAAGGAGGAATGCTGGAAAATTTTGAAATTCAAAAAATAGACGGCGAAAATTGTTTATTAGTTTATGCCTACCCTTCCATCAAGCATGATTTCGGAGACTGGAAAACGGTGAAAGAAGCTACATGCACTGAGGATGGGGAAGAACAACGAACTTGTAAATATCAGTTTCACGAGAACTATAAACATCAAGACCCGGCATCAGAAACAAGAGTTATCCCGGCCGGACATAAGTGGACTAAAAAAACAGTAGCGGCAACTTGTACGGAGGCTGGTTCCGAGACGACAGTATGTGATATGTGTGGTGAGATAAATTCTTCGGAACCCGGTAAGACATTTCCTGCCCTCGGTCATGATATTCCTGATGATTTCGAGACTATAGACCCTACATGTACAGAAGATGGAAAAAAATACAAAATCTGCAGACGCTGTAATGAGGAAGTGGAAACAGAAGTTTTGACTAAGCTTGGTCATGACTGGGGTGATCCTGTTGTAAAGAATCCTACAGAAGATGAAGAAGGTTCAAAAACATGGACTTGTAAGAGGGATGGATGTGATGAGAAAAAGCAGGAAGTAATTCCAAGACTTGTTCCGGAATACACTCTTATGTCCGGTGACAGACAGATTTTCCCTAAGTCAAGTAATCAGGATATTACATTTACCATAGAACGTGATATTAATCCGGATCGTGCTTATAAAAATGAATCAGGGAGCATAAAGTTATCAGGTGAAGATGGCAATACGACCATAGCTAAGAATGATTCAAAGGGATATACCATAAGTGAAACTAAGAGTGGCAATAAGGTGACAGGTATTTCTGTTACACTTAAGCATGAAGCTTTAAAGGCTCTTAAAAATGGCAATTATCAGATGACGGTTACATTTAATGATAATGCAGGACCTTCCGAAGTTGTCGCAAACTTTAAGGTTGTAGATGCTATTACTTACGACGTGGTAGAAAGAAGTGCCAGACTCTGGAATAAGGATACATCAGAAAGTGGTCTTACTTTTACCTTTAAGCGTTCGGAAGATGACTCGCTTACATTTGATATGTTTAATGGCATTGAGATTGATGGTAAACTGATTCAAATGACAGAAGACGGAATGACCAAATATACTGCCGAAGCAGGAAGTGTAATAGTTAAACTCACCCCGGAATATCTTAAGACACTTAAAGCAGGTGTTAAAGATGGTGATAAATACTTATATGAAACACATGTCCTGACAGCGTTATTTGATGATGGAAATGATGTTGATGTAAGCTTCTATCTTACTTCAGAGACACAAAAAGAAGCAACCGATGGAAGTGATTCCGGAAGCGGTTCAGGTTCCGGTAGTGGTTCAGGTTCCGGTAGTGGTTCAGGTTCCGGCAGTGATTCAGAATCCGGAAGTGGAAGCGGTTCCAATAGTGGCAATGGTTCAGGCAGTAATTCCGGTTCGGGCAGTGGAAGCAGTTCAGGTTCCGGCAGCGGAAGTGGCAGTGGTTCCGGTAGTGGAAGCGGCAGCAATAATTCGGATAGTAAATCCAAGGGCGGCAAAATCAATAACATTTCCGGTGACTATGCAAGTAATCTTACAGATCCCGGAAAAGTAATCGACGGTGGAAATTTAGGTGGTAACACAACTGACGGCTCGGGCAGCGGAAGTGGCTCGGGAAGTGGTTCAGGCAGTGGCTCAGGTGATGGAAAAACGACAAGTGACAGTAATAATATAATGCTCGCAATTATTATCATGCTGATTTCACTCGGAGGAATTGCATTTACAAGATTTGAGATGAAGCTTCGCGGTAACAGGTAATCTATATATTTAAGAAAAAAAGGACATTTTATGAAAGGGAAAAGGATTTACAGGTTAATAGCTATATCAGCGATTCTTTCTCTTATGCTGTCTTTAGTTGCTCCATATATAAGCTTTGCTTATGCGGCAGAGATAGGTCTTGGCGCATCTGCTGAGGTAAGCATTGAAGAAGATGACTCTAAGAAGAATCTTAGCGAAGGAACGGATGCTGTTAGTTCAGATATGGATGAAGAATCTGCTTTGGACGAAGAGTTTGCGGATGACTTTGGTTTAGAAGATCAGGACGATGATGCCCTTGCCTCTAATACTGACGCAGAAGAAGCATCTGAGGAAGGTTCGGAAGAAGATACGCAAGAGGGAATCGAGGATGATTCAGAAAAGGTAAATGAGATAGATGCTGATCATGCCTTTGGTACATCCATCGAAAACGAAAAGATTGCGGAACTTAATCCTGATTCCGGTTTTGTGCTGACATATGGTCCAAGTGCGGCAAAGATACAGCAGGAAGCAGCAGACACTCAGGATGTATCAGACTATGAAATTTTCAAGTCACAGTATGATAATCTGGGAGCTATTGCTCAACTGACTGTTAACGTGCATTTTGGTGAAGGACGTAATAGCTTTATACTTTCCACATTAAATGCTTTATTTTATGGAAACTATCATGCTAATGACTATAGATATGATGCGTCTACTAATGATGATATTGCAGAGTTTATATTTTCCATTGATAGTAGTAATAGTAATACTGTTGGCGGTATATGTGAAATTGTAGAGAATGAGATAAATACTGTACTGAATAATGATTATCCAAGTGAAGCTATAGGTACGATAGATTATGCTGACAGTGTTCATTCTAAATATCTGGGTGTCTGCACTGATAAAAACGTTAAATCTGAAACTGAAAAGCAGAGAGCTATACTTGAAGCTAAAAATACAAATATCACTTCTGCCGATCCGATTGATCTATATGTATTATGGGCTGATCCTATTAATGAGATTGAGATAAAAGTCGGCACGGCCATTACATGTGGCGACACGCTTACATATGATGATTATGAAAATCCGTCCATCGTTCCGAGTATGGAAGTGGTTGGAAATAATGGGATTACTTTATCCAGATGTGTCTGGAATGTAAAAGATAGTGGAACTAAATTTGTAAATCCGGATAAATACAATATGACCGGCGAGTTTAAATCAAATTCTTGGAGACAGTATCTGGCAGATAATGTTAAAGTTACACTTTCAGAGGATAGTCCCGAGGGATGTGCCTTTGTAAAGACCACAACTCCGCTTAATCCGCAGGAGGCTGATATAGGTATAATAGTATCACTTACTCCGAAGCATCAGGCAGAAGCTGACTTGGATTGGACAGTTGAGAAGCAGCCTAAATGCAATGATACAGGATTGAGAAAGAAGATTTGTGCCTGTGGTAATGTGCTTATAGAGGAGACTATGGAAAGAACTAAGCATGAACCAATGATGGAAGCTCCAACCCAAAATCCGACGTGCACAGAACCAGGAAGGGCGAACTATAAATGTAAGATATGTGGGGAAAATTTAGGAGATGGAGAGATTCCTGCACTCGGTCACGTGGAGAGTGATAATTGGGAGACAACAGTAGCTCCGACATGTACAGAAGCCGGAACGAGAGTTAATATCTGCTCGAGGTGCCATAAGCAGAATCCGGATATAACAGAATCTATAGATGCACTTGGCCATGACTGGGGTGATTATACTGAAGAAAAAGCAGCTACCGAAGATGAAGAAGGTATAGAAACCAGAGTATGCAGTAGAGATAGTTCTCATAAGGATACACGGAATATATCAAAGTTGGAACCGGAATATACTTTAGAATCCGGTAACGGACAGATTTACCGAAAGTCAGGAAATCAGGATATAAGCTTTGACATTAAGCGCAGTATCAATGCAGATCGGGCTCTGAGCAGAGAAGCAGGAACTATAACGATATCCCTTGGAAATGATGAAAAGACTTTTACTAAAAATACGGACTATACTGTTTTATCTAAAAAAGGAGCGAATGATAAGGTTACGGGAATAACTCTGAATCTTAAGCATGAATCACTGGAAGAACTTGAAACTGGCACTTATGAACTTACAGTTTCATTTAATGATAATGATAAGACATCTTCCGTTAAAGCAAGTTTTACGATAGGCGATGCTATATCATATGATGTGGTTGACAGAGCGGCAAGGCTCTGGACGAAAGATGTAAGTACAGGCGGACTTATTTTCACATTTAAGCGTTCTGAAGAGGATAGCCTTACATATGACAATTTTAATGGTATTAAAGTTGATGGTGCTGAAATAAAACAGACAGACAGTGGGATAACAAACTATACAGCTGAGGTTCCCATTTCTTCTGAAGAAGGCGGTGTAAAGGTTACGCTCACTCCGGAATATCTCAGTACGCTCACGGCAGGAACTGATTGGGATTATGAGGAACATGAGCTTACGGCACTTTTCGATGACGGAAATGATGTTCCGGTAAAATTCTATATCAGATTAAAGCCTGATACCAAATACAGTCTTGAATCAGGAGACGGGCAGATTTTCCGCAATACAAGTGATGATGATGCAGAGTTTACTATTTCCCGTGATGTTAATCCTGAACGTGCCCTTGAAAGAGAATCGGGCACAGTAAAGCTGTCAGGTGAGAATATCGAAGAAAAAACACTCACAAAAGAAACTGACTACGTGGTAAATGCAGCTAAAGATGAAACTGACAAGGTTACAGGCATTTCCATAAATATCAAAAATGATGTTTTGAAAGAACTTGAAAATGGTTCATATAAACTTACATTTTCATTTAATGATGAGGGAAGAACGACTTATGTTCCGGCAATCCTGGTAGTTGCAGATCCTATTTCATATCATGAAAAGGATAAAGGCAAAACTGAAAGAAACTGGACAAAAAATGTCAGCTCAGGCGGACTTGTATTTACATTCGAGCGTTCTGAGGAAGACGAACTTACGTATGATGAATTTACCGGCATTAAGGTTGATGGAGAAGAAGTTCCGGAAACAAGTAATGGCAAAACAAACTATGAGTATAAGAAGGGCAGCGTAATCGTAACACTTCTTCCTGATTACCTGAACACTCTTAAGGCAGGGACTGACGGAAATTACGTAGAGCATGAACTTACGGCATTGTTCGGTGACGGAGAACCGATTTCGACTAAATTCTATATTACTTCACTTCCTGAAGAGAGTGATAATACGGATGATGGTTCGGAAAAGACGACCGAAGATACTGAAAAGACGACTGAGGATTCTGGAAGTGGTTCTGACGATAAAACCGACGATTCATCAAAGGATAACTCATCAGGAAATAATGATTCGTCAGGAAATTCAAAAGGCGGAAATCTTAGCGGAAGTACTGCTGATAACAGTGGTTCGGGCAGTGGCTCCGGTGATGGTAAAACAACTAATGATAATAATAATATAAAGCTCGCAATTATTATTCTGCTGATTTCACTCGGAGGCATTGTATTTACCAGACTCGAGATGAAACTTAGAAGAGAGAATTAATAATTAAAAATATAAAGAAGTGTGGGGCATTTTATGAAGAAGAAAAAGATTTTTAAAACTTCAGTACTGATGGTGATTCTTTCACTGATGCTGTCCCTTGTGGCACCATATATAAGTTTTGTTCATGCTGCAGAACTTGGTGCTTCTGCTGATGCCAGTATCGAAGGTGAAGAAAAAACTGAAATGCAGGAAGCTGACTTGACCGGTGACGCCGAGGCTTTAGAAGAAGACGGTATCGAGGAAGCTATGGCAGGTGATGCTGTATCAGTTGACGATCTGGCTTTAGGTGAAGAGGAAGAAGCGACGGAAGCATCACCGGGTGACGCTGACGCGGAAGAGGATGCATCTGAAGAAACTATATCCGAAGATGATGATACCTTGAGTGATGGCACAACCTATGCGGGAGGAATCTCACCAAATGCCGGATTTGTTGTAACACTCGGTCCTAATGCTGCTGAAGTTGCTGAGGAAACAGCGGCAGCAAATGATACTTCTGAGTACGATGCATTTATGAAACAGTTCGGGGATGCCGAGGAGTATGATCCGGATAATCAGGATGCCCCTGATGCCGGGAAGCCGGATGTAACTGATGCTGATACAGAAGAAACTAATGATAATGTGCAGTCTGAACAGGACGAAGCAAAAGAAGACGAAATCGGTATCGCTGAATCAGTTGCACTTGATAATCTGGGCGCTACATATAAAACTGTAAAAGGTAACAATGAAGTCTGGGACAAGAGCAGCACAGATGGACTGGAGTTTGAATTCTCAAGTGCTGACGGCGATGCATATAATAACTTCAGTGAGCTTACGATTAACAGTAACCCTGTTAAGAGTAGTTACTACACCAAGGATATGGGTGGAAATTCAGACTCTGTTAATCTAAAGATAATACTTAATCCGGATTATCTTACAACACTTTCGGTTGGAACTCATAAACTTGAGGTCAGCTTTAAATCCGATACTGCAGGTCAATATGATGTAGTTAAAGCTACTTTCAGGATAAAGGGGTCTTCTGAATCCACGACTGCAGAGTCGCCGGAAGAAGCCATAAAAAAGAATGAAACTACTACTGAGAGTAACACATCGGAATCCAGTGGAAACAGCAAAGGCGGAAATATAAGCGGTGACGTTTCAAATAACAATTCGAACGCTGCTTCAGGAACAGATAAAGCAACCACGGGTGATGCAAGTGGAAAGAAAACCGGCGATAGTAATAACATTATGTTTGCAATCGTTATGATGATCATTTCATTTGGCGGAATGGTTCTGACGGTACTGGAGATAAAGCTTAAAAGGTAATAAAGATGTCCGCATTTAAACTTAAGACACATGAGCTTGAGACTTTTAAAAGTTTAATACATGACATTGCAATGCATGATTCCGCGAAGGAAATGAAAAACTATGTTCAGCATGCTGATGTTTCAACTTACAGACATGCATTTGCGGTTGCACTTCTCAGCTTCTATATAGCAAGAAGGCTGAGGCTTAAGATAAATGAAAAGAGCCTCATAAAAGGTGCATTTCTCCATGATTATTTTCTGTATGACTGGCATTCAAAGGGTGATCGTCTGCACGGATATCACCACCCGAAGATTGCGGCAGAAAATGCAAAGAGAGATTTTGATGTGACTGAGCATGAGGCATCTATCATAAGAACACATATGTGGCCGCTGACTCTAAGATCGGTTCCAAGGTCAAAGGAGGCTGCGGTGGTCTGCCTTGCCGATAAGATGATTTCGTCAAAGGAAAGCTTTGTGGGAAATGGAAAGCTTATAGGAAAGAAACTGCGGGATAAATTCATTTACAAGAACAGAAAGTATATTGATATTACATGATTATACAGAATTGTTTGACTTCTTAGAAATAATATACAATCATCACATTTTATATTGTACAAATTTACAAAAAATGATATATTTATCAGTGTAATGATTTGATTTCTGTATAAGCTGCAAGGGCAGAGGAAAGAGGTAGATGATATGACTAACGCAGAGCTTTATAAGAAACTTAGCAGTGCTGAGGGGATGAGATACCCTTATGACAATGGAAGGAATTTTTTCGCAGATCTTGCCGGAAGCGTTGGCACTGACATGGCTAAGGATATGGCTAAGACTTATATTGACCTCATGGAAGAGTTTCCTCAGTCAGACAGTGAGATGGATTTCATAAGACAGGTGCGTATGGCGGTAAGAGAGGCTCAGTAGTCTGATTATAATACGAATAGTTAAGCCCGACAGATTTTATTCTGCCGGGCTTTTTGAATGTCCGATTATTTGATGCATTTAATGCTTTGCTTAATGTGCATGTCATTTCTACTCGGGTGACTGCTTAAGTTTCAGTAATTCAGATGCCGCAAAAGGAATGGAGATTCCGAGTGAAAGTACATCTGCTACAGCCTGCGCGGTTTCAACCCCAAGCAGTCCGAAGATACGTGGAAGTATGAGGATTGCGGGAATGAAGAAAAGCCCGTTTCTGGCTGATGCAGTGATGGATGCCTTGACACCTTTACCCATGGATTGGAGCATCATGTTAGTCATTACGGTAAAGCCCATCAGTGGAAGTGCAGCAGCCTGACATCTAAGGGCTATAACACCGACTTTTACTACATCAGGGTCATCTCTGAAAAATGCAACTACATCGGGAGCTTTTGTAATACAAAAGACCGAAACACATATTAGGAAGATGGTTCCCCATCTGACAGAGAACCAGAATCCTTCTCTGACTCTTTTCTTCAGTCCAGCTCCATAATTGAATGAGCAGACAGGCTGATAACCCTGACCGAAGCCGATAAGTGCTGATACAAGAAGCATGAGGATTCTTGTAACTATTGTCATGCCGGCAATGGTCGGTTCTCCGCCGTAATTACCTGCAGCTGTATTGAGCAGGATTGAACTTACAGCAGCAAGACCCTGTCTGAAAAGAGAAGGAATACCTCCATTTATGACTTCTGCAATATAATATGAATTTATCTTTACATTTTTGATTGAAAGGCGTATGTTTTCGCCCTGACTGCTTCCGATAAGTAGCATTATAAAACTGCTGATCTGTCCGGAAACGGTTGCTATGGCGGCACCGGTCACTCCCATATTGAAGTGCAGTATAAGAAGCGGATCGAGTACGATATTCATTATCGCTCCTGCAAGAAGCCCGAACATCGCATAAACGGCGCTTCCCTGAAATCTGAGCTGGTTGTTTATAACAAACTGGCACATCATAAACGGGGCACCGATAAGAATTATACTTGAGTACTCCTTTGTCATCTCTATTGTCACATCTGTAACATCTTTTGAGATAAGAAAGTCTGTAAGAGGATTTATGAAAATGTTTCCAAATACAGCGATGATAAGACCCATGATCATTGCCATGGCAAATCCGGTTGAAGCCATTTCATTTGCTTCATTGGTTTTGCCTGCTCCAAGCATTCTGGACAGGAAGTTTCCTGATCCGTGGCCGAACAAAAAGCCAAGCGCCTGTATTATCGCCATCATTGGAAATACTATTCCGACAGCGGCAGTCGCCTGAGTTGCATTTTCGTGAATCCTCCCAACGAAATAAGTGTCAGCTGAATTGTAAATGCCCGTTACCAGCATGCTTATTATGGTAGGAACAGCAAGTTCCGCGATAAGACGCGGAACCGGTGTTGTTGTCATATATGTAAATCTGTCTTGTTTCTTTTGCATTGATTATTCCTGAATGACTTTTGTTGTAATAGAGTTGGTAAGTTACGTTGTAATAGGTTGATAAGTTATGTTGTAATTGAGTTGATGGGTTATTAGTTGCGGTTCATGATGTATGAATTAAACTGGTCTATAACCTTCTTCTCGGTATCGCTAATTCCATCAGATGCCGCAGCAACCCTGTTGATGCCATCCTTGATCTCAAGGAGTTCTGTATCAGATACCATGTCAAGGTATGTTTTGACCTCATCCCAGGTAATGTTGTGATTGTCGGAAAGCTTCTTTATCTCAGCCATTATATCATCAGGAATACGAATCTTCTTGTTGATACGGCTTACATTTAAGTCAATCTCCATATATTCATCAAGAGTGATATTATCATCACATGCGGCAACGTAATATGAAAGAGCTGTTGTTGCAAGTGTGATTTTTGAAAGCTTTGCATGCTCTTCCGGTGAAAGCTTGTTTTCTTCTGCCGGTACAGCTTCTTCTTTGACAGGCGTTTCATTTTTTACTTCATCCATAGAATCATTGTTAAAAAGATTTCCAAAAAGTCCCATAGTAACCTCCTAATATGCATTGAATTGTTAATTTAACAGTCAGTTTAAAGTTGTCCACAGACCTAAAAGGTATTATAATTCGTATATGGCCTTTCGGTCAATTGTAATATAAATAATATAAAGATGGAGGAAGAAAAAATGGCAGACATACGTCCTGAGTCAATGGAAAGAATCACTACGTCTGAGCAGGCAAAGGCTTACATTGATGAGCAGATTAGTCTCATTAGAGAACAGGTCGGAGATAAGAAGGTGCTCCTTGCACTTTCAGGTGGAGTTGATTCATCAGTAGTTGCAGCGCTTCTTATAAAGGCTATAGGTAAGCAGCTTGTATGTGTTCATGTTAATCATGGTTTACTCCGCAAGGGTGAGCCTGAGCAGGTAATCAAAGTTTTCCGCGATGAAATGGATGCAAACCTTATATATGTGGACGCTGTAGATCGTTTTCTTGATAAGCTTGCCGGAGTCACAGATCCTGAGCAGAAGAGAATGATAATCGGAAATGAATTTATAGAGGTTTTTGCTGAAGAAGCACGTAAACAAGATGGCATCCAGTTCCTGGCTCAAGGTACTATCTGGCCGGATATACTTGAAAGTGAAGCCGGAATCAAGGCGCATCACAATGCAGGTGGACTTCCTGAAGATATGAATTTTGAACTTGTTGAGCCTGTGCGTATTCTTTTCAAGGATGAAGTAAGAGTAGTAGGAAAGGAACTTGGACTTCCTGACAATATGGTATATCGTCAGCCATTCCCGGGTCCCGGACTTGGAGTAAGATGCCCGGGCGCAATCACGCGTGACAGACTTGAGGCAGTGCGTGAATCAGATGCAATCCTCAGGGAAGAATTTGCAAAGAACGGACTTGAAGGAAAAGTATGGCAGTACTTCACAGTAGTACCTGATTTCAAATCAACGGGAGTAAAGGACGGCAAGCGAACATTTGACTGGCCTTGTATCATCCGTGCCATCAACACAACAGACGTAATGGAAGTTACAGTAGAACATCTTCCGGATGAACTGATCGACCATCTGGTAAACCGTATCATCACAGAAGTACCGGGAATCAACAGAGTACTTTATGATTTCACTCCGAAACCGCCAGCTACTGTGGAATATGAATGATAACGAGCCAAACTCAAATTAATATACAGCGGTCACGAAGTGACCTTGGCTAAGGAAGAACACACCCGCAAGCTCGCTTGCAAGGGTGTGTTCTTTTTTAGACAAGATAGCTGCGAAGCAGCGCTGTATATTAATCTGAGCTTGGCGACAACATACATCGAGACGCCGGCATTTGCCGGTGTCTCGATGAGCTATGCCATAGTCCCAATGAGCATAGCCCGAATGAATAAGAGATTGGCAATAACTAAGTCTAAGCAATTACATTTGAAGCCGCGTATCTAATGTAGTAGAATATGATGATGAAAGGTATTTTATGTGATAAGTAAAAAGGAAAGAAGGTATTACATGGCAATCCCGACAAACATAAAAAACTTATTATGAGGTATCCATATGGATAATCAAAGTATACAACATACACGAGGGAATTGCACGTACCATATAGTATTTATCCCAAAGTATAGACGGAAGAAAATGTATGGTACAAATAAGAAAGATTTGGTGGAGATAATCCCTAAATTCTGCGAGATGAAAGGCGTTAGTCTGATAGAGGGAGAGGTGTGTAAGGATCATGTACATATGTACGTTGCTATACCACCGAAGCTCAGTGTTTCGGACTTTATGTCATATCTCAAAGGAAAATGAACGCTTCGAGTAGGTTTCGGAGCGTTCATTTTTTACATCACTTCTTTTCTTTTAAATATTCTTTTAGCTTAAATGCACAGAAATATGGGAATGTAAAAATATTATTATCATGACCAATATTAAAATCGCCAAGCTTAATTCCATAGGAGATATCATTATAATTCTCATTATTTATCAATGTAGATAAAGACTTAGAGCGATTATTGTTGGATTTAACCTCGACGGGAATTAAATCATTTTGTGTTCTGACAAAGAAGTCTTCTTCAAGCGTAGAGTTTTCTTTTTTGTAGTAGAAAAGTCCTAGTCCTTGTTTGATAAAAGCCTCCGCAACAAAATTCTCGTACAGGGCACCTTTATAAACTCCGAGATTCTTATTTATACGAAGGTCTTCCTGGGCTTCTTCATCTAACGCAGATACCAATAATCCTGTATCTGGATAATATAGCTTATATTTGTTCTCTTCGATATTTCCTTTTAATGGCAGCTCTGGAAAATGCAAACAACTACATTCGGAGATGACACCAGCATCTTTTAACCATTCTATGCAACCGGTATATTCTCTTGATCTTGCATTTTTTTCAATCTTATTGAATTGAAACTTTTTATTTTCCTTTGCAAGCTGAGAAGGAATACTTCTATATACACTTATTATTTTTGCTTGATCCAAGCCTTCTGCATATTTCCTGACATCTTCTTCATAATCAAGTCTAATTTGTTCTTGTACATCAAGTGTTCCTGAAAAAGTACCCGTTTCGATATATAACTTAACTACATCCGGCATACCGCCTAATACGCAGTAATCTAAAAATATGCTTTTAAATATCGCTAATTCATTGTTATTAAATGGATTATTATTTAACATATGTGTTAGTATGGAATTTATCTGATTCTGACTATACCCTTTTGCCCAAAGAAACTCTTCAAAATCCATAGAATACATCTCATAGTCTGTTTTTGAGCCTACACTATTGCTGTGGGTTTTTTTATAATTTATCCCCAGCATTGAACCACTACAAATGACATCATATTTACCATCTATATTGAAAGCTTTTAAGGTGGTGGCAATATCAGGATTTTCCTGTATCTCGTCAAAGATTATAATCGTTTTATCGGGTATAAACTTTAATGACGGATTTACCAGCGAAATATTTTTAATGACACTTTCAACATCATATCCATCTGCAAGTATTTGCATATATTTCTTGTCTAAAGCAAGATTAATATATATTACATTCTCATAATTATTCCTTGCAAAATGCATTATTGATTCGGTTTTGCCAATCTGTCTTGCGCCTTTTATTATAAGTGGCTTGCGAGCCGGATTTGTTTTCCAATTTATTAGATAATCATCGATTTTTCGTCTATAATACATTTCCACACCTCCATGGACATTCTATCACGTTTTATGAGGAATATCAATTGGTGTAATCACATTTTATGAGCTATAATAATAACACTATTCACGTTTTATGATAATTGAGTGTAGGTTGCGAAGCAGCGCTGTATAATAATCTGAGCTTGGCGACAACATACATGAGGGCGAAGCGGAGCGTAGCCCGAATGAGCAAGAAAACCACCTTGACAATCTCTGCCAAAAGTATATAATGCGCTCTTGGTGCATTTTATTCTTTTGAATGAGAGGTTGTCAATTTTGGAAAAATCTAAAAAAGTGTTTGAGTTATTTAAGAAGGATTCTATCCTGTTCATATCAGGTATTCTTGCTGTTATATCCTGTTTTTTTGTTAAACCGGATTCAAGTTATTTTAGTTATATAAATTTCAGAGTATTAGCAATCCTTTTTTCATTAATGCTTGTTGTCAGTGCTTATATGAGAATAGGTACTTTTGATTACTTTACAAACAAGCTTCTGGGAATAATTCATTCAGAAAAGAACATCTCTCTTTTTCTGGTAATCCTGTCATTCTTTATGAGTATGCTGTTTACAAATGATGTAACTCTTGTTACACTGATTCCTTTCGCTTTAAATGTCTTAAAGGCCTTTAAGGATAGAAAAAGGACAATGTATACTTTGATTCTGATGACAGTATCAGCTAATCTTGGAAGCATGCTGACACCTATAGGAAATCCACAGAATCTGTATCTGTATACAGAGTATCATATTACACTTTTGGACTTTATAAAATTGATGCTGCCATATAGCGTGGTTTCTTTAATACTTCTTATCATAAGCGTAATAATGCTGAATAAATCCGATAAGACGGTTGATACAGCGTTAACTGAAGAAGTGGAGGCTCCCAAACTTTTGCCTCTCCTTGTTTATACTGCACTTTTCGTAGTATGTCTGCTTACTGTATCGAATAAACTTAGCTATATAATTATGTTAGGAGTCGTAGCAGCAGTTGTACTTGTGTTTGATAGAAAGTCATTTGTAAATATCGACTATGGTTTGTTATTTACATTTATATTTTTCTTTGTGCTTATTGGTAACCTTGGGAGAATAGATATAATTCATGATGCATTGTCACGAGTTATTGAAAAAAATGTAACGCTGACAGCAGTTCTTGCATCACAGTTCATAAGTAATGTTCCAGCTGCAATGCTTCTTTCAGCATTTACTCAAAAAGGTCCATCCTTACTTATTGGAACAAATCTCGGAGGTCTTGGAACTCTGATTGCCAGTATGGCAAGTTTAATTACATATAAATTCTATAACAAGGAGAAGAAAGAAGGAGAACATTACCTTCTTTCCTTTACAGTCATAAATATTTTGTTCCTTGTTATCCTGCTTATTCTATATTTTGGATTAAGCGCATAAATATCTGAATGGGTCATTTTTATTTATAAATTTTGATATTTACATTGTGTTTTGACCCACCTTGTTAATGAGTTATTACCTGATAACCGTCAGCTTTCATCTGTCAAAACAACATTTCTTTCGTATTCTATTAACTCTATATTTAGTAATTCCTTATTATTCATAAATATGTGATTGTCCTTTCGTTTAATACTTAATTTAGCCTTCAGTAAAGAAAATATTCTTAGTGTGTCATACACAGATGCAATTATAAATCTTAATGCATTTCTAATAGGCTCAAATCTTTCATCCGATTATATATTGTTTGAGGAGAAGGACAATAAATATAATCATTTATGTATTGCTCAAGATTCTAGAGGAAAAAGATATGCAGAATCATTTTTTGTAAATCCAACTGATTTATATATGAGAGGACAGGCTATAGTCCCGATGAGCATAGCCCGAATGAATAAGGAACTAACAATAACCAGGTCTGAACAATTACATTTATCTTTCCGGAACATATAGCAGGTAGTTCGAGCTCTACTTTCTACTTTGCAGACAGAAAAAATATAATCTCTGTTGGCAATATCCGGCACGTTTACAAATTAATAGAAACAATAATATACAATTAAGGATGTATTAAGTATCTGAATATACTAGGGAAAGATTCACGTTATATCATACTATTATCAGGAAGGGGGCGGAATATGCCTAAGGTTTCAGAAGAGTATTCTGAGAACAAAAAGAATAATTGATAAAACGAAGAAGGAGTTTGCGTTATGTGTTTAGGTTTTTCGTACATAGGATTGATATGGTTGATCATGCTTCTCGTTCCGAATTTCATTTGGATGAAGAACAAGCCAAAGGATTATGAAGAATATGTTCATCATGAGAACAAAGTATTGCTTTTTTTTGAGCGCGCAGGGCAGTTTATTGTTACACCGGTAGCGCTTATCTTTTCTGATTTTAATTTCAAAGGATGGAACTTCTGGTGTCCGGTGTTAATAGTATCATTTCTCTGTATGGTGTTATATGAGATTTTCTGGATTCGCTATTTCAAAAGTGAGAAGACCATGGAGGATTTTTATAGAGGGATTATAGGAATTCCCGTAGCAGGAGCTACACTTCCTGTTATTGCATTTTTTCTTCTTGGAATTTATGGCGGGAACGGAATCATGATCATTGGTTCAATAATCCTTGGAATTGGACATATCGGAATACACCTGGCTCATAGAAAGGAAGTTTGTGAGCCCAAACCTAAAAAGCATATTGTACGAAGGATACTTGTTGGAATACCTAAGGTTATTGTTTCACTGGTTCTGATAATTGTTTTTGGATTCTCTGTCGTGGTAATTATTGGCCGAAATATAAATCAAATTAAGCGTACGATTGATTATAACGACGGAATCAATAAGTCGGAATATGTAATGTTAAATGGACAGGAGCAGTATATCCTTACTATGGGGCATGATATATCAAATCCTGTTATTATCTTACTTCATGGTGGCCCCGGTGTTCCTTCAACTTGGGGTGACTATTGTTGGCTTGATTATATGACTGATGATTATACGGTCATTTGTTGGGATCAAAGAGGATGTGGCAGGACATATTATCATAATGTGAATACAGACCCCGATAACAACACCGTTTCATTCGAACAAGCTATAGATGATCTGGATGCCTTGGTTGATTATGCGCGAAAGACATATGGCCAAGAAAAGGTGATTATTATGGGACATTCATATGGAACCCTTCTCGGAAGCCAGTATGTACTTGAGTATCCTGAAAAGGTTTCGGGTTATGTGGGAGTAGGTCAGGAAGTGATTGAAGAAGATATGTATGCATATACTTATGTGTATGAGGATGCCTTGGCAAAAGCAAAGGAAGCTGGTGACGACACCATTGAAATGGAGAAGGCATATGAGACTCTTATAAATTCGCCATTTGACGTAGCCAATACATCTGCGCTTGATAATTTAACAGCCAAGTATCATCAGCCGAGAGTGACAGAGGATGTATCGACAGTTGCATCCATCTTTTCACCATATATCGGTGTTGATGATATGAGGTGGGAATTTCTCATATTATCTTCGTTGAACGGCAGTACGGCATATGATGAGCTGGAATCATCATTGCTAGAGTATTTATTGAGTTTTAATGCATACAAAAGAAGTACTGATTTTCAAGTTCCGGTGCTTTTTGTATCCGGTTCGGATGACTGGACGTGTCCGGTCGGACCGATAGAAGAATACTGTGGAGTGATAACAGCTCCAAAGAAGGAAATGTATCTTGTCGATGGCTGTGGACATAGCCCGCAGATGCAGCTGCCGGAGGAGTGTTGTCAGGTAATAAAGAGTTTCCTTGGACAGTAAAATTGGAAGAGAACTAAAAAATATAAGGTTTTTTATGATTGTTGTAAGAAGGGCGTTGGTGGTATAATAGCTCTGCATGTGCGTGCATGAGATTTTTATGGCTTGTATCAGAGTATTGATCAATCAGGAGATTAAGAGATGCTGAAGTATTACACTGCTATATCAGTGATAGTATGGCTTGCTCTTCTCATTCTTTGTACACTTGTTTACGAGAATGACAGGATAAGCACTAGAAAAAGAAAGATATTTTATTTAACATATGTGCTGATTTTTATTGCCTCCCTTGCTGAATGGGTGGGCGTGTATATCAGTGGAATTACGAGCATCCCTGCAGTCTGCCTTAGAATCGTTAAATGTATCGATTATATCTTAACACCTATAGCCGGTGCAGCTTTGGTGGGGCAGATGAGACTTAGAAATGTGTGGACCAAAATACTTAATGTAGTGATTTTATTCAATACATTGATCCAATTAGTTTCATTTTTCACTGGATGGATGACCAAAGTTGATGAGAAGCATTATTATCATCATGGTCCGCTTTATAATATTTATATTGGAGAATACGTTATAGTTTTACTTCTGGTTATCATTCTGTTTTTGAATTATGGAAAGAATTTTAGAAAACAGAACAGACTGTCGATATATCTGGTCATGGTATTTATGCTTGTTGGAATTATTATGCAGGAAGGTCTTGGAAAAGATGTCCGTACAGCGTATTTGGCAATGACTATCGGTGCAACGCTCATGTTCATACATTCAACTGAATACAGTCAGCAGAAAAAAGATGATGAGCTGCTGGAGCAGAGGATACAGATAAAGACAGATGCAATGACGGGACTTCTAAGTCGTTATGCATATAATAATGCGCTGGATAAATATACAACAGATATGCCTGAATCGCTGGTTGCTTTTTCGATAGATATCAATGGACTTAAAAGAGTAAATGATACACTCGGACATGAGGCGGGAGATGAGCTGATATGCGGAGCGGCTGCGTGTATAAAAAATGTATTTGATGAAGTAGGCTCCTGCTACAGAACCGGTGGCGATGAGTTCATAGTATTGGCGAGTATGAGCAAGAAGGAAGCTGTTAAATGTGTTCAGGATATAGAAAAGCTGACTAAAAACTGGACAGGAAGTCTGGTGGACAGTCTGGCACTTTCAGTGGGATATGCTGTACTGGAGGAGCATAAGGACTGTAATTGTAGTGAACTTATACAGGTGGCTGATAAGCAGATGTATATGGCTAAGGATGAGTACTATCGTACTACTAAGATAGATAGACGCAAGTTTTAACAGCTACGTTAAACGATACGCTCGTTGTTATAGCAGAATGGAGTTTTATATCCAATAGAAATTAAGAAAAATGATTCTGTAACAGCCGATATGACTTCTGCATTTCAAATTTTAGATAAAATACCAGAAAAGAAACGAGGAACCGGAGCAATAATTTGTATGTGTTCTATGCCGGGTTCTTTTGGAGAAAATATTCTTCAAATTCCATATTGGTATATTTGAGTCATAAGCATTACGGAGATTAATAATGTTGCTTTTTTACTACTCATTAATAATTAATATTCTGGCCTTTTTCTTATATGCCATAGATAAGAAAAAAGCTATAAAAGACCAGTATCGTATCCCTGAGTCGAGACTGATTCTGGTCGCTGTGCTAGGTGGTGCCGTTGGGGCATTTCTAGGAATGCTTATTTTTCATCATAAGACTAAAAAGAGAAAGTTTCGTATAGTGGTACCGCTCTTTCTCTTTTTATATACGGTGGTGATAATTTTATGCCTGTATGGAAATTATCACATAGGGGTAACTCAATATGAATATGTTAACAATAATGTGCCGGAAGAAATGGATGGCTATAGAATCGTTCAGATATCGGACTTGCATAACCAATTATTTGGAATCAACCAGAAAAGTGTACTAGATAAGATAAAAGAACAGAAGCCGGACATAATAGTTGTAACTGGTGATGCTGTAGACTCTTCTCATACTAGTTACCAAATAGCTAGTCTTTTCTTCGAAGGAGCAGTAAAAATAGCTCCTACTTATTATGTTTCGGGAAATCATGAGAAGTGGCTAATAGAAGAAAATGAAAAAAAATATAACAGATTCATAAAAGATTTAGAAGATATGGGAGTTATATACCTTGATAACAGCGTAGTTGAAGTGGACGGATTTAGACTTTATGGGATAGCGGATTCTTCGCTTGGATCCGATATCAGTAAAACGCTTTCAAGAGAGGAAACGAGCGATGACTCATTTGAAGTACTACTTGCACATGAGCCAAGGTATCTGGATGATTATGCTGAAGCGGGAGTTGACCTGGTTTTGACTGGACACAATCACGGAGGACAGATAAAAGTTCCGGGAAAAGGAGGCCTTGTATCAGCTGACTTTGAATTATTTCCAGAGTATGATGAAGGTGTATTTACAAAGGATAAAACTACTATGATTATCAGCAGGGGATTAGGTAATAGCATTCTTCCTGTCAGGATAAACAATTATCCGGAAATAGTGACAGTTATTATTACAAAATGACTCAAAAATCAAGGGTAATCATACAGTAATTTTAATATATCTGACAGTTCATTGTAGGTGATTCCACTTATCTTGGCTTTATCTACAGCCTTCTGCAGATATTCCTCTGCTTGTCTTAGACTTTCCTCTTTTATAAGTTCTGCATTTTGTGCTTTCACAAAACTTCCCTTACCAGTATAAGTCTCTATAAAGCCATCCCGTTCCAGTTCCTCATATGCTCGTTTAGTTGTAATAAGACTTACTCTCATCTGCATTGCCAGATTACGCATTGAAGGGAGAGCATCTCCTGGGGAAAGCTCTCCACTCATTATCATGGTCTTTATCTGATTGACTATCTGAAGATAGATCGGGTCATTCGAAGAATTCGAAATAATAATATCCATAAATTACTTCCTTGTTTTTGACTTTATTATAATGCTGCTAGATTCAGAACGTTTTACTACAGCCATATATATCCAGCATGGAATTCCTATGATAATAGATGATGCCACCATACAAAGCCCCATCTGAAAGTTATTTCCTTCTACCATCTCTTCTGAAAGAAACATAACTGCAATAGAATTACATATGGTATCTATCACTGCATGTGCGATGAGTGGTGCGATAACCGAATCCGTCATCTTTCGGAGCATTTGCAGCATAGCTCCTCCAAATATACAGAAAACGCACATAAGTAGAATATTTGTAAATGGAAATCCCGGAGCTTCCTTTCCAAAGTTGAGCCCCATTGTGATAAGTGGTGGTATATGCCAAAGCCCCCAGATAACACCTCCGATTATAATGGAACCATGAAGTCCGGTGAGTTTCTCTATCTTATCATAAAGGAATGCTCTCCATCCTAATTCCTCGCCTATCAGGATAAATGCACTTGTATATGTCATCATACTATATAACGAAAAGGACGCTATAGCTTCAAGTACTCCGCCCTCTGCTTTTATCGTAAAGCCAGCTCCCAGAATTATAGTTATAAATATACAGTTTAAGATTCCAAAAAGAACCGGAATAAGCACCGACAGGAAATAACCTTTAAAATTCCCTGTAAACTTCGGAAAGAGTATATCATCTCTGAACCCTTCATGAAAAATATATCTTGTTACTATACAACCTATAGCCGGGCTAAAAACAAATATATAATAGAATACGATATCCAGTCCTGTAATAGCAGTTTCTTCATTAAGTTCAGGACATGCCCTCCAGCCAAATATTAGCATCAGTCCAAAGGTGATAAGTAAAAATACGCCTATTTCTGCTATAAGTTCTTTCTTAGTGAAGCTTTCAGCAGTTCTATATATATTCCTTTGGCTCTTTTCTCTATATAACGAAATATCCTTACTAATTTGGGATGCCATACCGGTCGTTTCTAAATGATCAGTTGTCATCTCTCAGCACCCCCTTCCTGAAAACCTTGCAGGATATACGATAAGATATGTAGTATGCAAGGACCATAAGATGTGTAAATACAGCCATTTCAATATAGTTTATATAGGTAAGTCTTTCGATAAAACGCTGCAAATCACTGGATATAGCTCCGGAATCTGCATTATTGGCGAATAGTCTTATAATAGTTTTAATCAGACCATCTTCTGCCATAAGCCAATCTATATTTCCGAAGAGCAGATAAATAGTAATAATCAAAACCAGCACAATTGTAATGAGTATTCTGATTCCCGCAGCCTTATCTACACCAAATCTAAATGCAAGTGGCATCTCTACTCCATTTATAAACATCTGGAATAACATAAACATCAAAACCAGAAGAGACATATCAACCACTTTTCCAAAGAATAACCCAATTATCAGATCATTCAGCACGCATATAGTGTAGGTGATAAGGTACATTATGAACACAGTCATATACTTCGCTCCGACAATCAGCTTTGAACTCCCGGGAATAGATATCCCGTAATATCCCCACGCTCTTTTAGTATCGCTCTTTATTATATAACCATAGCTTAATGCTCCAATATACATAACAATCATGAGGTCAGTTATTATCGCAGCCATTTCTGTCGGAAAAGGAACATTTCTGCCAACAATTGAATATACTACATACATAAGAACTATACAAAACAGAACTGACAAGGAGCCGGCAAAAACTTTACCTTTTACCAGATATAAATCTTTATATATTAGTCCTCTCATAACCGCTTCCCCTCTTTATTAACTATTCTTACTGAAATCAGGTAGCAGATTACAGTAACAACTAATGATGTTACAATCGGTACTATATATAACACCGTCACATTCTGCATTTTATCAAACAGTTCCATAAGCATTCTCTTACTTGCTTCTTCATTCCGTTCCAGGATTATAAAGATAATCATGCCGATTACGATAGCGGCTATAATCGGAAGAAGCTTCACAAAATCCGTCTTCTGGTTATTCTTTCCCTTATAAGCATACTCCAGTGTAGAAAAGTAACTCCCGATGATAAGAAGAATCGATGTAAACCAGGCAAGTATGAGTCCACCTTCATGCGAGGCTAATGCACCTTTAAAGAGTAATCCCTCACCTGCCCCGGATATAGTTTTCAGAAGCTGACATCCGCCTATACCTGTAAGTAAACATATGATATCTATAATGACTACCATTAGATATTTCTCACCAACCAGAGTTTCCGGCTTTATTCCGGAAGACAGAAGATAGTGATGCCACCCACAATTATAATCCTTATTTATCAGATTATATATATGCTCCACGGCAGTACCAATTATTCCACCTGCGACTATACCAAACGCAGTTGAAACCTGTAAAACATCATTAATCAACTCACTATCAAATGAGTATTTTGCAATATTTCCATACTTAGCCGATAAAACTGCCATAAGTCCCAGCAATAGTATAACCAGGAATATCCCAAAGGTTATCAGGAGATTTTTTCGTATTAAATATGTATCTCTAATAATCAATTCCTTCATAAATTGACTCCTTAACAAGTCTTACTTTTCCACCTAATCCATACATAATGCCTCTTATTTAGGTATATGCCTAACTCCACTGATTTCTATGCCTATTAACATAGAAGAGCATTATCTCTTCAAGGGTAGTCTTATCTATTACCGCACCCGAGTATTTTTTCTTCGTCTTAGCGAGGTCGCTTACCATTACTTCAGCTCCAAAGTCAGTAACTCTGGCACTAATATAGTCTTCTCTATCAAAGTCCTTAAAGTCCTTCTTGGAACACTTTACAACTCCGTGATTATCTAATATCTCGTCCTTAATTCCTGTGAGAAGTATCTTTCCTTTATCGATAAATGTAACCATATCCGCTATCTTCTCCAAGTCCGATGTGATATGCGAAGACATGAGAATCGAGTTATTTTCATCCTGCAAATACTCAAGGAAAATATCTAAGATTTCATTTCTTACTACCGGATCAAGTCCGGTTGTTGCCTCATCCATTATCAGAAGCTTCGCATTATGTGAAAGTCCGGCTGCTATCTGAAGCTTCATCTTCATACCTTTTGAAAACTGTCCGAACTTCTTCTTAAATGGAAGCTGAAATCTTTCCAGGAAATTCAAGAAACACTCCTCATTCCACTCCTTCCAGATTCCACGCATGATTCGGTTTAGCTGTTTTGCAGAAAGGTCATCATTAAAAGGGAGCACATCGAATATCGCAGCTATCTGCTCTTTAACTTCGAATTCATGTTCAGGCATATCCTGCCCCAGAAGACGAATCTCACCGCTATCCCAATTAATAATATTAAGCAGGGAATTTATGGTTGTTGTTTTGCCTGCTCCGTTCTGCCCGATGAAGCCCATAATGCTACCCTTAGGTACATCGAAACTTACATTATCCAGCGTAAAGCCATCGTATCTTTTAGTAAGATTCTTTATTTCTATTGCATTTTCATATTCATTTACATTACTCATATCATATACCTCAGTTTGTATATTATATATATCGAATATACACAATATATAATATTTATATATACATGTCAACTTGAAATAATTTCAACATAGATATTTAGAAAAGAAGATTTATATTAGATTATACGTGCTCTAAAAAATGAATTGTATGGTATGAATAGTATAGTAATGCTATAATGATTACTAAGGGAGTTTTTATTTGCAAAAGACAGGATCAGTATTTCCATCGACATGATCAGGCGAAACCATTGAAATAAAACAGGAAAGCAAAAATGAAATGATTAGCGTATAACTTTTAGAGGCAGACACGACAAAGGTTAGGAGGAGTATTATTTGAGCAGAGTAATATGGATAGTATTAGATAGCGTGGGAATGGGAGAGGCTCCCGATGCAGCGGATTTTGATGACGTGGGGTGCAATACCATCGGTCACATCATGGAGAAATACCCGGATCTCGATATTCCGAATCTTAGGAGTATCGGATATGGCAATATAGATGGAATGGTAGGAGTAAAGCCGGTGGATAAACCTCTGGGAGCATATGGGAGGCTTACTGAACTATCAGCCGGTAAGGATACCACCATAGGGCATTGGGAAATGGTCGGCATACATACTCCCAAAAGATTTCCTACATATCCCGATGGGTTTCCGGATGAAATAATTGATGAATTCATTAAGCAGACAGGCATTCCCGGAGTGCTCTACAATGGCGTAGCATCGGGAACAACTATCATAAATGAATTGGGAGATGAGATGAAGGCAAGCAAAAAGCCTATCATCTATACCTCGGCTGACAGCGTTTTTCAGATAGCATGTGATGAGAGCGTTTATTCTGCTGAGGAACTGTATGAAATGTGTCGCACGGCAAGAAAGATACTTACAGGTGAGCATAACGTGGCGAGGGTTATCGCGCGCCCCTATATCCGGGATGGCGAAAAATACATTAGAACCGCTAATCGCCGTGACTTTTCCAGAAAGCCTGCCGAGCCCAATCTCCTTACCATGATAAGAGAGAATGGGCAGAGCGTATATGCAATAGGTAAGATTGAGGATATATTTGCAGGATCAGGTATTACAGAGGCTATTCACACCAAGGATAACGAAGATGGTATGGATAAAACCATTGAGGCTCTTGATATAGTTAAGAATGGACTCATATTCACCAATCTTGTGGAATTTGATTCTACATGGGGACACAGAAGAGATGTGGAAGGCTACGCCAGAGGGCTTGAGCGCTTTGACAAGCGGCTCGGAGAGCTTATGGCGAGGATTGGAATAGCAGATGGAAAGCTATCTTACGACACCATAGTCATTACCGCGGATCATGGTTGCGATCCTACATTTAAAGGAACAGATCACACTAGAGAGTACGTACCATTTCTGCTGTATGGCAATATGATAGAACCGGGAGTTAATTTGAGAACGGGGACTACATTCGCTGATTCAGGAGAAACAGTGAGAGAGCTGCTAAATGTTCCGGGCAAGCTTTCTATAGGTGAGAGCCGTTATATGGATGTATATAAATCATCCCTTATAAATAATCATTGAAACAGAGGTAAGGAAAAATGAAAAGAACACTTATTGTAGTAGATATGCAGAAGGATTTTGTGGACGGTAGTCTTGGAACAAAAGAAGCGGTTGGCATTTTGCAAAATGTAAAGAATAAGATTGAAGAGTATAAGAAAAATGGCGATGAAATAATATATACAAGAGATACTCACTATGAAAACTATTTGTCCACAAATGAAGGAAAACATCTTCCGGTTATCCATTGTATAGAAGGAACACCGGGATGGGAAATTTACGAAGGGATTTACGTTGAAGGCTCTGAAATAGTAAATAAGCCAAGCTTCGGATACATAGGATGGGGCAAGTATTCATTTGACGAGGTGGAATTAATAGGACTCTGCACCGATATATGCGTAATCTCAAATGCATTGATTATCAAGGCGTTATTTCCGGAAATCAGTGTCAGCGTTGATTCAAGCTGCAGTGCCGGCGTTACTCCGGAAAAGCATGAAGCGGCACTTGAAACAATGAGAAGCTGTCAGGTGGAAGTAAAATAGTTAAGGAATTAAAAGGCATAATTGACAAGCAGGGGAGTTTCCCCTGCTTGCAGACTGTAGACAAAGCCGGTTGTGGTAAATCACACCGGTTTTTTCTGCCTCGAAATGCAAAAGCAATAATTCGGTCCATTTTTACCTGAAATTATTGCTTTTTAGGAATTTACAACGTTTGGCGCAATGCAAAAAGCAATAAATGAAAGGAAAAACAAGGAGAATTTTTGCTTTTTGTAAGTCAGAAAAGCAATGTTTAATCCAAAAAAGCAATAATTCCTGCTCAAAACAGGCTGATTTATTGCTTTTTGTGATGTCTGCCGCTCTCTTTATATTACAAAAAGATGACAGGCGAACCGCCCCTGTGTCATCACCGCGTCATAATAATAGAAGCGATAACAAATATCGCAAGTAAAAAGGGATAGATCAAAAACATTACCAGAGACATGCTCGTTACACCGGCAATCCCCGCAGCTATGAGTAGCTGTGCTCCATACGGAATTATTCCCTGCATAATGCATGAACAGGTATCTAAGAGTGAAGCTGTCTTTGGGGGCTCAACCCCATATTCTTCACTTATATCCTTTGCAATAGGTGCCGCAATAACTATGGCAACCGTATTGTTGGCGGTTGCTATATCCATAATTGCAGTAAGAAGCGCTATGCCGAACATTCCACCCCTCTTTCCGTTCGCAACCTTACGGATGAAAGAAAGAATTGCTTCAAATCCACCATACTCTTTCATAAGCGATGCGATCGAGGCTACCAGAATGGTTACTATCATTGTTTCAAACATACCTGTCATCCCGCTTCCCATGGATGAAAGAGCCGTCTGATATGTGAGCGATCCGGTAATGACCCCGACACCTATAAAAAGTAAAATTCCGGAAATCAGAACCAAAAATACATTTATTCCTATCGCTGCCATTACAAGTACTATGAAATAAGGAATCGCCTGAAGTATGCTGTATTCATATTTGCCTACCTCTGCTCCCTGATTCATAAAGGCATATATAAATAAAATAACAAGGGTAATCAACGCAGCCGGAACAGCCACTTTAATATTTGTTCTGAACTTATCCTTCATTTCCACACCCTGTGTCTTGGTTGCCGCAATGGTAGTATCAGATATAAACGAAAGATTATCACCGAACATTGATCCACCCACTACAACACCTACACAAAACGGAAGTGAAAGCTGACCGCTGCCCGCCACCGCGCATGCTATAGGCACAATAACCGTGATCGTTCCGACGCTGGTTCCCATTGCCATAGAGATAAGGCATGATATAAGAAAAAGTCCCGGAACCGCAAACCTGCTCGGGATAACACTCAAAAGCATATTTGCAGTACTTGACGCTCCGCCCGCCTCGCTTGCAATCCCGCTGAAAGCCCCTGCCATAAGGAATATAAACAGCATGGTAACAATATTATCATCACCGATGCCCTTGGCACATATATGTATCTTTTCGTCAAATGACAATTCTTTGTTCTGAAGAAATGCAACGATCAGCGATATGGAAAAGGCCAACACGACCGACACCACATAAAAGCCCATCTGCCCTTCCGCAGGTCGAATATATTCAAAAAAAACCCCGTTTCCCAGATACAATATCAGAAATACGATTATCGGTAATAAAGCTTTGGGATTGGGTTTTACTGTTTTCGAGTCGTTCTTTTTCAATTTTAACCTCCTAAAAAATCCTTTTTTTTATTACCGAATTTCCGGTAACAAAAAAGGATTTTCAACCGATACAAATGTAGCATAATTATATTATTATATCAATGATTAAATGTTGAAGAATCCCTGTTGATTTTTCGCCTCACCTGCCACATAATATCCCTATGGAATGGTAAATCCACTTCCCAACTTCCGTTAAGTCAGTATTGTGCAAAACAAATATATTTCCATTGAAATCTAAGTGAGCAACCGATACAATAAACATATCTATCTTTGAGGTGAAAAGAATGAAAAAAGGCTTTTGCGAGCGGAAATTCAGTTCCATGTTTTTGTCTGGTACATTTACAAAAGCGGTCATGTACATCATGCTTCTTTGCGACAGCATCATCGCCGGATACTACATCGGGTCATCGGGGGTGGCGGCCATCAACGCGATTACGCCTGTGACCGGGATCGTGACGTTTTTCGGAGACCTTGTCTCCACAGGCGTGGGAATTGTTTTCACAAGAGAAATCGGAGCCATGAGGAAAAAACGGGCTGACGAAATCTATGGTCAGGGACTGATTATCAGCCTCTCCATCGGACTCCTCTCTGCCCTCATTATCTTCCTCATCCGCGGCGTTTATTTCAGTGCAAACGGCATCACAGGGGAGATTCTGGACAACGCCCTCCAGTATTACCGCTTTGTTCCCATCAACTCCTTTCTGACTATCGTCATCTTCTACCTTGAGCAGATGGTATACAGCGACGGGGATGAGCTGTGCAACAATATCTGCTATGGGTTTCAGATTGGTGGAAACATCATCCTCTCCGTTGTGCTGACCAGGTTCTTTGGAATGACGGGCATCATCCTGGGCTCTGTCATCGGAAACGGGCTTGGTATTCTTGTCTGCTGCTGGCACTACTTCCGCAAGGGGAATACGCTTCACTTTGTCTGGCATCTCTCTTTCAGGGATTTCCTGCTCACCTCACGCTACAGCATCGTGGATTCTTCCGTCTATTTGTGCTGGGCGCTGATGGACTATGTGATGATTGGATTCGTTTCCGGTCATTACGGCGAGACGGGCCTGATTACCCTCGCTGTGGTGGTCAGCCTGATTGAGTTCAGCGTTGTAATGGACGGTGTGGGTATGGCCATGCAGCCGCTCATCGGCACCTATTTCGGGGAAAAGAACCATCAGCTCATCAAGCGCGTTATGAAAGCTGCCATCAAAGCCGCACTGGTGGAGGGCGCAGTGGCGACGCTTTTGATTTGGATTTTCTCGAGGCAGTTCTGCGCCCTGTTCGGCATCACCGGCGGAGCGGCTCTTGCCCCGTCCATAGTTGCCATTCGGATTGTGTCCATGGGCTTCATGTTTTGCAGCGCCGTGTCCCTGACCACCTCCTACTACATGCTGATTGACCGTATCGGCATGGCTGTGTGCTTCTCCTGCCTCCAGAGCGGCCTGCTGTATGTGGTTCTTCCTATACTGGGTTCCACCCTGTTTGGAATCAACGGGATGTGGGCAGGCTTTGCCATCGCTCCCGTTCTGGCTCTCACCATCGCCCTGAGCTTTGTTTATCTGAAATTCGGGAAGGCCAACTTCCCATTCCTGCTCAAGGACATGGATTCGGACATTGAGGTGATGGACGCCAGTCTGACGGCTGAAGCTGCCTCTGCCCTCTCCCGGCAGGTCGGAGACAGCCTGCTTTCCCATCACTACCCCAAGGGAGAGGCCAATCGCGCTGCGCTTTTCGTTGAGGAAATCGGCCTGACGATTCTGGAGAAGAACCAGCAGGCGAAGAAGCCTGTTTTAATGGAGCTTTCTCTCTTCTTTGAAAAGGATTCCGTGCTGATTATAGAACGGGATTCGGGAGAGCTGTTCAACATCACTGACCCTGATGCTCCAATCAAGGGACTGAGCGGATTCGTCCTCAGCGCCCTGATGGAGGCGCAGCAGGAAAAAGCGTATCTTGTAACCACAGGCTATAACCGAAATATGATCCGTATTTCACGCAAATGAAAGGTCACCAGGGAGGAAAACAAATGAACGTATATGATTTTGACGGAACGATTTTTTATTCAGATTGTTCAATCGGCTTCGCACTCTGGTGTATGAAACGGCATCCAAAGCTGTGGGTAACTTATTTTCCAAACCTTATCAAGCATCTGATTCTTTACAAAAGAGGAAAGATTCCAAATTATCTTTTGCAGAGAAAAATGTTCAGCTATCTGACGATGATAGATGATTTTGACGAGCAGATTGAGCGTTATTGGGATAAATACGAGAAACGGATTTCTGCGTGGTATCTGGCTCAAAAAAAGCCGGACGACCTGATTATCAGCGCTTCTCCGTCCTGCATCATCGGTCCCATTGCGCGAAGGCTGGGCGTAAACTATATGGCGACGGAGTTTGACCGGGAATTTGGCGTGTTTGTGGACAATCTGATGTACGCAAAAGAGAAGGCAAAGTACATGATCGACAATGGTTTTCCGATGATTGAAAACTTCTACTCCGATTCTCTCGCGGATACTCCTCTTGCCCTGTGTGCGGAAAAAGCCCATCTGGTCAAAAACAAGGCTTCTACTGTGGTTGATTGGCCGGATTTGGATTCGGACACCATGAAAAAAGTCAAAAAGAAAATTGACACCGGTTGGAACGTCCATTTGAAAGAAGAGGAATAAAATGTATGTTGTCGTTTATGATTTCGGAACCAGCAGCGTAAAAACCTGTTTGTTTGACATTGATTCAGAAATTCGGCTCGTGGCCAGTTCCACCGCTGACTATGGCCTGTATATAACCGCCGATGGCGGTGCGGAACAAGATACGGAAGAGTGGTGGGCGGCTTTGTGTTCCACCACCCGGAATTTGTTTCAAAAATCGGATGTGAAACCAGAGGAAGTCGAGGGCATGGCCGCCTGTACACAGTTTCAGGGATCTGTTTTCGTGGATGAGAATGGCAACGCCCTCAGACGCCCCATGAACTATCTGGATCAGAGGGGCATCAAAGAGTATCAGGAGTGCATGGGCTCTGGCATCATCAAGGTTTCCGGATGCAGCCTGTACAAGCTGGTCAGGAACCTGATTGTCAACTATGCTGGTTCTACCAGCGCCAAAGATCCGGTCTGGAAGTACAAGTGGGTGGAGCACAATGAACCCGAGGTGTTTCAAAAAGCCTATAAGTGGCTGGATATATGTGACTACCTTGTCTCTCGCTTTACGAGCAGAATCGTCAGAACCGCCGATTCCGCATTTGCAACCTTTCTCTATGATACCCGCAAGGGAAAGGAAGGCTGGAACAAGGGCCTTCTGAAAATGTACAAAGTGAACCCTAGGCATATGCCGGATCTTATAGATAGTACGGATTTAGTTGGCGAACTGACGGAACAGGCGGCCAATGACCTGGGTCTGGTAAAAGGAATTCCGGTTTTCGGAGGCGGCGGGGACACGACCTTCGTCAACATCGGCGCCGGATGTACAAGACCGGGAGATACCCATATTTATGTGGGAACATCCGGATGGGTATCAACGTATCTGGACTATCAGACCGTTGACATCAATGCCATGATAACAGGCGTCCTGTCAGCAAAACGCGGGTACTTCAACTATTATGCGGAGTTGGAAACGGCCGGAAAATGCTTTGAATGGGTTGTGAAGCATCTTGCGCTGGATGAGATAGGTGTTTACCTGAGTCAAGCCAAAGTAACAGATGATATCGAGAGCAAATTTACAAGTCTCTATGATTATCTTTCGTCAGAGGTCAGCAAGGTTCCTCCGGGAGCCAACGGTGTGATTTTTACCCCATGGCTGCACGGAAACCGTTGCCCCTTTGAGGATTCCAATGCCGCAGGGATGTTTTTCAATATCAAACTTGAAACCGGCAAAAGAGATATGATTCGTGCCGTTCTGGAGGGCATTTGCTATCACCTGCGCTGGCTTCTGGAATGCCAGGCAAAGAAGGTGAAAACCTCTGATCCACTCAGGTTTGTCGGCGGGGGCGCCCTGTCACCTGTGACCTGCCAGATGCTGGCGGATATTACCGGCAGAACGATAGAGACAGTCAATAACTCTCAGGAGGTTGGCGCAATCGGAACTGCTCTTGTTGTGGCCGCGGGTATCAAAGGGGTGGATGTGCTGGAACTTTCACGTCAGCTCGTCAAAGCCAATCATGCCTACATTCCCAACCCTGAGAACAAGGCGATCTATGAACGAAACTACAAAGTCTTCAAAAGGCTCTACAAGTCCAATGCCGCAAACTATAAAGCACTGAACGATGAAACAGACAATTGAAGGAGCAGGAAAGCGGAAAAACGAACAGAATGGTGAATTCCTGCCAGGGAAAAAAGTGTCTCTAAGATAGTCTAAAACAAGCAGGGGAGTTTCCCCTGCTTTTTAATACTTTTATTATTCTCAGCTCGGATTCCCTTTTTTATGTTTTCAATATCAACAATTTTCTTAATCTCGTCAAGAGTTCCAAGACGTTTACCCTTAATTAATGTTTGAAATGCAAGACCCTTGGTGGCCTTTAAATCAGCAACAAAGTAAAAAAGTTTTTATCGCATTTAAACTGATTTTTTAGTAAAATAATTGTGTATATGCAAAAATCTAAAAATGTAATATATGGAGACTGTTGTATGAGGAGTTTTAGAAAATTACCAAAGAGAATACTTAGCTGTACGCTTGCCGGCTTTATGCTGACCTGCTGTATCCCCGGCACATTTCTAGATGCATTTGCGGCAGAACAGATTGCCGTTATGAATGGACAGGGATACACGGATTTTGATAATCTTATCGATGATCTTGAGGATAAGGACGGAGAAAATGTAACCATATCCATGTCCAAAGACTGGGATGCTGCAGCAGACAGTGATTTCAATGAAAGACTGGTGGTTCCAAAGAATTGTAATCTGACTATCAATATGAATGGTCATATGTTTAACAGGAATCTGGCATCCCGTAAGGAGTGGGAATCCAACGGGGAGATGATATGTCTTAGAACCGGTGCGAAACTCACCATTAACGGCGGTACAAGCAGTATTCCTCACACGGTATACCTGCATCATTCCACTGATAATGATGATTATGCATCTAAAAAGGCAACTGTATGGGGCGGCGTTCTTACAGGAGGATCCAGTACTAACGGCGCAGGAGGAATCCATACTGAGACATATACTACCATTGTGCTTAACGATGTTACTATAGCAGGCTGCAGGGCAGAGGAAGCACTGTGGTCAGACGGTGAAGGCGGCGGTATCTATCTTGGTGGAGAAACTTCATCTTATCCGCCTCCGGGTAACAGCTCTGTAACACTTAATAATTCTTCTATCATCGGCTGCTTTGCATATTATGATGGCGGTGGAATATACTCTGACTCACAAAAGAATAAGATAGTTCTGAATAATTCCCATATAGATAACAACTATGCAAATGATGATGGTGGCGGAGTAGCCTTTAATTACGGCGATTCAGGCTGCCTTAAAGGCGACGGAAAATCTTCTGTCAGCGGTAATGCTGCCGGCAATCGTGGCGGCGGTCTCTGGATAGATGACGACACAATTCCGATAAGTAATCTTACACTGGATGATAACCGTGCGAAAAACGGCGGCGGTATCTTTTCAAATGATCATACAATCTCCATGACTAACCTTAAAATGAGCGGAAACAGGGCTGAACGTGGTGGAGCTATCTATGTTGACAGACAGAAGAATACTATAGCAAACTGCGAAATTACCGGTAATTCCGCATCAATTAGTGGAGGCGGAGTATATGTAGGCTCGAATGTTAATGACACGTTCACTGTGTCAGGAACTACTGTTATAAAGAATAATCCGGGAAGCGGCTCTAACAATAATCTCTATATGAGTGATAATGATCCCGAGGATAATCGTGTAATCTTTAGTCTTATCAAGGGCGCAGATGTCCACATCGGGTACTTTGATACCAAGAACAAATCGGAGATCATGATATCTCCGGGCAAGATCGGTGATAAAATAAAGTGTAAAGACTGTTCTCACTTTGTGACTGCTGATAACAGTGGTTATTATATAGCGTTTAACTCCGCACCAAATGCAAGGAAGCTTCTTTATAAAAAGGGAACGAAACCAAGCGCACCGGCACCTGTAAACGTCGCAGCAGACAATGCAAACGATGCGTCGAAAAAAAACAGTACCGGTGGCAATAAGGCAGGCGTTGTAGGAGTTGTCGGCGCAGGAGGAGTGCCGGGATATGACTATGATCTTATCCGTGGTTTCTATACTCATGAAGAAACAGATAATGGTTCTGATGACAGGACAGGACTCTTTTATTACTCCGACGGACTTTTCTACAGTGATCCTGCGACATATAATGACCACCTCGCTACAACAACATGGGTAATGGCATTTGCGGGCACTTACCTTAGAAAGTTTGAAACTGCGGATGCAAATGGCAATATCTATTACAATAAACATGCCGGAGCAAGGCAGTTCATGGCAGATATCGGTTGTCCGGATCAGAATATCTACGTAAATGACAGTATGGTCAATAAACCGGGCACAGACAGTATCGGTGTTACGATTGCGAGCAAAGAGCTTGCTAAAACCGGCGATGTCAAGACGGGTGATATCCTTATTCCGATCACAGTACGTGGTGGTGGATATGAAGCTGAATGGGCAAGCAATGTAACGCTTGGACCGAGCGGTGAAGCTGAAGGCTTTGCAAGAGCGGCAACAAATGTAGTTGCAGAGGTAGATAAATACATTAAAAAATACGGCCTTGAGGATAAGGTGCAGGAAGGAAAGGTAAAGTTCTGGGTTACAGGTTTCTCACGTGCCGGAGCTACTGCGAATATAACATCAAAGAGACTGATTGAAAAGTATGCTGACGGCTCAGGAGCTGCAGGAAAGAATAATCAGGTCTTTGCTTATCCGTGCGAGGCTGCAAAAGGCGGCGTGGACAGCGCCCAGACACTTGATGATGAAAAGTATTTTTCAATACATAACCTTATAAATAAAGCAGATGTAGTACCTTTGGTCGGGTCTACTGAGATGGGCTTTAAGCGCTACGGTGTCGATCATTATCTGCCGGGTTCCACAGCCGGGACACCAAAAAAGAAGACAGTCGTTGCAAAAAGAGGCGGAAGCGGCGGCTCAAGTATTACTGTCACTACATATTATGATAATGAGCAGTATTATACCAAGACAGAGAACTACAACAATATGTTAAACGGTTTCAGAGCCTTTTATGGAAAGAGTTTTTATGAGCATTTAGAGTCGGTAGATCCAAACCTTATATATGATGATTATTTCCATCCTATGGCGATGGATTTCTTCCCGAGCCCTTCAATGTATGAAGAAGGTGGTTATGACGATAATCATGTTGAAGATTTTCTGGAAGACTTTATAAGAATATTCCAGGAAGGAACTGATTCAAACAGTTTAAATCACTATTCACAGGCAGTGAGCAGCCGTAAGGTATGGGCTGAAGATGTGACAACCATAAATAACAAAAGTTACGCGACTATTCAAAATGCCATGAGAGATACCATGTCTCTGGTATTTTCCATGGACGAAGATAATACAGCGGGCTTTGTGGAGCGAGCTTCAAATATTACAGGTGCCATACCTACAATCGGTCACTCCGATGTTACAATGTTTGAAATATACAGAAGGCTTATCGGAGAATGGAATGAGCTTGATGAGGATGACAAAGAAACCTATATCAAGTTCTTTTGGGATAAGCTAAAGGATTCAGGAGCGCTGGATTATCTTGAAAAAGATGAAGTAAACAAGCTTGAGAAGAACTGGCCTACGGTCGCAAATATGCTGTTTAGGTTCATTGATGCGGACTATAATTATAATCCGGGTGATAATACAGAAGTTAGTAAATGGGCACATGGAGTAGATGAGGAAATGACCTATGTTCCTACATTTGCAACATTTTCCACATATATACTTATGAATCACTATCCCGAGGTCAATATCTCATGGGCAAGGCAGAATGACAGCTGGTATAAGGATGACCGCAATGACTTTGTGGAATATAATATAACAAAGCCTTCCAGTGTAGCCGCACCGACAGCCAGGGTGATGATTCCTATAGAAGGAAGTACGGAAGAAGAGGAAAAAACGCTCTTTTCTTCTGCTGATGATCCTGAAAAGAATAAGAATAAGCTTCTTGGCGATCAGAAAATCATCTTAGAAAATGAAGAGATAGTCGGCGAGGCTGTTTACTACGATCTTGAAGATATAACAAATGGTGAAAATGGCTCCAAAAAGCTTGAGACCAACCAGATTTACCGTGGTGGAGTGGATCTTGTACTTGGAGATGCATTAAAGAAAACATTTAAGATAACTACATATGACATGTCTTACGGAGTTAAGAGTGCCAAAGCTGTTTACTATATAAACGTTGACAGCGGTAAGCATCCTATAACGGTGAAAGACAGTGAGGCAGCAAGTAAAGAAGTAACATATTATTACAAACAGGGTGACACTGTAATGTTTGCGGCTAAAAGCGGGAATAAGCAGTTCGCCGGGTGGACAGTCACAGATGAGACCGGTACGGATGTTACAGATAAGGTATTTGTCGGTGCTTACGAAAAATTCAGAACCAGAGTCATAGGTGCATTAGCTATGCCTGAAGAAGGCGAGGACGGGTTCAGTGAGGATTACGCACTGACTGTGACAGCAGATTACAGAGATAAGATTACAGAAATAAATGCACTTATCGATGCTCCTGTTGGCGGAAGTAGACTTGACGATCAATCAACTATTAGATTTAACACCATATCCGACAAAACCTTTGAATATCCTGTTGTGTGGACGTATGAAACAGAAGACTCCGAAGGAGTTAAACGTAATGTAACGCAGACAGGAAATGCATATAAAAACACAGTTTATACGGCAAAGGTAACAATCCCTGCAAATAGCAGCGAAGGTATAGCATTTGCTGACGGTGTGAAAGCTTTCGTTAACGGACAGACGGCGACGATCAGAAAGTATTCATCTGATGGACATGTAACTATCACCTTCACATTCCCAGCTACGGGAGATACCGGAGAGGTTCCGCCTGAAGAGCTTATTCAGTTTAATATTAAAGCATTTGACCTGAATCTTAAAAGTTTTGATGACAGTGTAAGTGAAGTGGTCTACGCAAGACAGGGCGAAACTATCAGGCTTACGGCACCATCTCTTGACAATGAAGTGTTCTATATGTGGGACGAAGGGCAAAGTCAGCTTTTCAAAGATACTATTGCTACGGACAGTGCTTCAAGAACGATTACCGTAAGTGTTCCTACAGGACTTACAGAACAGGCCTATAATATCGTGGCTGATTATGTTCCTGTTGTAAATGAAATCAGCATAAATGTTCCTTCACCTAAGGGTGGGGAAGTACTTCCTGATACAATCAATACGATGGAGGTAAAGGTATCAAATACATATTCAATTGACCCTTCATGCATAAAACTTGAATGGACACCGGCACCGCTTATGGATGAAAGCGGTATGGTTGCTGATTACAATGTTCCTTATACGGCAACCGTGACCTTAAAGCCGATTCAGGAAGGACAGGAAAATGCAGGAAAGATTAAGACAAGCGTAAATGGCACGACTAAGTATATTGATGCGGTTTTCGTATACGCGGATACAGTTTCCGTAATGGTAGACGGTAATGCTGCAAGTCTTGACAAGGAAGATGATTCGGTAAGCTATACATTCCCTGTGACAAAATATCGCATGGCAGAAGATGCATACAGTCCTGAGGATATAAATGATATACCGCATGGAACCGGCAGGGATGAACTGTTGGGAATGCTTCCTGAAACAGTAAAAATACTTGTGAACACCGGACTTACGCTTGATGCGGAAGTTGAGTGGAGCCTTACTCAGACCGATGGTCAGGGTGATGCGAGAAATGCATCAACTTGGAAGGCTGAAGGAAGAGTTAAGCTTCCGGACAATGTTGAGAATCCTGAGGGTTATTACAGTGAAACGGTTTCAATGAATCTTAAGGTGGATGAGGCGGATTATGCAGCATCACCAAGTTCATCACTTCCTTCCGGAGAATATCTGGGTGATCAGATCATGTCACTTAGTACAGATACTGAAGGTGGAAAGATTTACTATACATTAGACGGAAGTGACCCTACGGTTTCAGCGACAAGAAAAGAGTATGACGGTGAGACTATACTGCTCAGTAAAGATGCAGCTTCACCTGACGATGCTAAGATAATCGTAAAAGCATACAGTACCAAAGACGGACTTTGGGACAGTAATGTTTCGACATATACATACACCTTCACGAATGAAGTTCCGGTTCCGGGAGGAGTAGACAGTGTTTATAACGGAGAGCCAAAGGTTGGAGTTTCCGGCGGTGCATTCTATACACTTATGCCCGGTAAAGGCGTAACTATAGACAAGGATGGAAATGCTGTTGCAACGGAGGTTGGAACATATACCGTTACGGCTAAGATATCTGAAGGCTACGTTTGGAAAAATCCGGATGAGGATGCCGAATATGATGAGGCTTTTGCAACCGGCGATAAGATAATAACATTTAAGATTACGCCGCCTGAGTCGTCAGATGAAGAAGATAACAAAGATAAAGAAGATGAAAATGCACTGTATTTTGCTATTAGCGGTGATGGAAATGAATGGACTAAGGGAAGCGGTGTAAGCTGTGATTTCAGGTTCAAACGATCAACAGAGGATGAAGAAACATTTAACCGCTTTAAAGGTATCATGGTGGATGGTGAAAAGGTTGAAAACAGTAATTACGTGAAAGAAAGCGGAAGCGTAATACTTAAACTGAACCCTGAATATATGGAGACTCTTAAGACCGGAGACCATACACTTACTGCTGTATTTGAAGACGGCAGTGCAAAGGCTTCCTTTAAGGTGCTTCCTGCCGGCTCCAAGAATGGTGGAAATGGTAACAAGAGTGATGGGTCAAATGGCACATCCGGCGTGAAAACCGGTGACGCTGCGAACCTTCTCTTCTGGGAGATACTTGCAGGATTATCACTTTTTGCAGCTGTTCTCATAATTCTTCTTAGAAGAAGGTATAGAAGAGTTTAAAAATAATTAGATTTGTTGCTCATTTGCCAATTCAATGGACGCACTTTCGATTATTTCCAAATACACAAAGCATGAAGGCAAAATAATGAACAGAGGCGTTGTTAATGTGATCAATAAGATTAACGAAAAACGTAAAGATAGTGTACTTACTAAGTATAGCAGATTTGAAGAAAACTTCGGCGCCGAAAGGGCTAAAACGGCAGCTGAACAAAGAAGGGCTGCTGAACAGGCAAAGAAGAAGGGAAATTCTAAAGAGAAGCCTAAGACAGTTGCAAAATAGTAGAAAGTTAGGTTGTCGAACGGCCATCAAATGCCGTTCGAATACCTATAGGTTTTGGACAAGTAAGAGGGGGATATACGAGTGACAATCAAAGAACTGGCAGATCTGGGAGCAGATACAAATGAAGGCGTAAAAAGATGCGCCGGTAATGAGGCATTTTATCTTATGATGATTCCAAAGGCTATAGATGCCGGGAGATATAAAAATCTTGAGGAAAGCATTAATGTGGGTGATCTGGACAAAGCCTTTGAGGAGGCACATGCACTTAAAGGGATTCTGGCAAACCTGTCCCTTACCCCCATCCTTAAACCGGTAGATGAAATCACTGAGCTTTTGAGAAGTCGACAGCAGACAGACTACAGCGGTCTGATAAGTGAAATGTGGGATAAAAGAAACAGCTTTGAAAAAATACTGAGGAGGGACAAAGGGGTAGATGAATAAGTATTCCGGGAAAACTAGTGTACGTGTTGGGATAATTGGGGGTATTCTTGTTGCACTGATAATGGTAGTCGGTACTTTGTGGATGGGACGAAGTGCATCAGACGGAACCAAACAGGCAGTGCAGTCAGTAAGTCTGTTTTATCTGGAAGAGCTTGCCGGAAGACGTGAAGAGGTTGTTGAGAAAAACTTAAATGACAACATAGACGTTATAAATACAGCTATAGATTCACTTTCGGATGAGGACTTAAGTGATATTAAGCACCTGCAGGCATTCCAGCTCAGAATGAAAACACTTTTTCATCTGGATAAGTTTGCTTTCGTTGATGAAAATGGCCTGATATATACTTCTAAAGGGACCCAAAGTGATTTAGATAAATACCCATTTGATATTAATAATTTAAAAAATGCAGAGATTTATGTGAAGGATGTCAACCAGGACGACAAGACGGTAGTTATCGTAGTTCCGGTTGACTCAATTCCGTTTATGGACCACGTTCTTAAGGCATGCTTCATGGAGATGGAGATGGAAGAAATGTTAAAGGGGGTTTCTGTAGCATCAGACAGTTCAGATACCACATACTGTAACATTTATTCTTCCGAAGGTGTAGCTCTCAGTAATACAGTACTCAGCGGACAGGCAAGAGATAATAATCTCTTTAAAGCCCTTGAGATTGCAAAGTTTGATAAGGATTATTCGCTGGATCAGGTAAAAAGAGATTTTGCCGACCACAAAAAGGGCGTAATTACATTTAACTATAACGGAATTCAGGAGACACTTACTTATGTTCCTATAGACGGTACAGACTGGATGCTCACATATCTTATCAGAGAGAATGTGATCAGTGAGCGTATCGGATCTGTATCACAGGATACCATTATAAGAAGTATCATAATGTCATGTCTTGCTACAGCTATCCTTTTAGCTATGTTTTCAATAATAATAGGGCAGATACGCCGTAATTCACGCCTTATTCTTGAAAAGGAAACTGCAGAGACAGAGAACCGTATTAAGCAGGCGGAACTTGAAAACAGACTTTCGCTTCAGGAGGAGCTTCTTAATCAGAAGAAGCTTGGGGATGAACAGGATAAACTCATAACAGCTCTTGCGTCTGACTATTGGAGTGTTTATTACATCGAACTTGATACGGGAGAAGGAGTATGTTACCAGCAGCATTCGGCTATTAAGAACGGACTCAAGGCAGGTGACAGGTTTGATTATCTGTATGAGCTGGAGAAGTATGCAAATAGCTCCATTAAAGAAGAATACAGACAGAAATTTATAGATTTTGTACAGCCGGACAATATCCGTAAAGAACTGAAGGAGCAAAGGGTTATATCTTACCGTTATATGGTGCATCGCCATGATGTCGATTCATATGAAGAGATACGTTTTGCGGGAGTAAGACACCCTGAAGACAGAGAGGATCACAAGGTTCATGCTGTAGGAGCGTGCTTTGTAAATGTAGACAGTGAAACCAGAAAGACCATGGAGCAGAACAGAGCACTTGAGGAAGCTCTTTCTGTGGCTGAGCAGGCGAACAAGGCTAAGACTACATTTCTTTCAAATATGAGTCACGAGATACGTACACCTATGAATGCAATCATAGGTCTGAACAGTATCGTACTGAACGATCCGGATATAAGTGACAAGGTAAGAAGTCAATTAAAGAAAATCGGAACAAGTGCCAACCATTTGCTGGGAATAATCAATGACATTCTTGATATGTCGAGAATCGAATCGGGAAGAATGGTGGTCAAAAAAGAAGAGTTCTCATTCTCCAAGATGCTTGAACAGGTTAATACCATAATTGGCGGACAGTGCAGGGAGAAAGGACTTGATTATGAGTGCAATCTTAAAGGTGAAGTGGCTGATTATTACGTAGGAGATGATGTTAAGCTAAGACAGGTTCTTCTTAATATACTCGGTAATTCGGTTAAGTTTACGGAGGAGGGCGGAGCAGTTTCTCTTCTGGTTGAAAAGATTAATCATTACGATAAGAATATCACCCTTCGCTTTACCATGAAAGACAATGGCTGTGGTATGAGTGAGGAGTATCTGCCGCATCTGTTTGAACCTTTTACGCAGGAGGATGCGACGGTCGCAAACAAGTACGGCAGTACAGGACTTGGTATGCCTATAACTAAAAATGTAGTTGAACTGATGAATGGTCATATAGAAGTTGAGAGTAAGAAAAATGTCGGAACCACATTTAAAGTTACAGTAACTCTCCTTGAATCGGAGCAGAAGAGAAGAGAAGAAACAGACGGCGAGATAAATCCGCATGACATCAGTGTACTGGTAATAGATGACGATTCCATCGCCTGTGAACATGCAGACGTTATAATGGGTCAGGTCGGAATAAGATGTGAGACTGTCACTTCCGGAGAAGAGGCTGTTAAGATGGTTAAGATCAGGCATGCAAGAAGAGAGGATTACGACCTTATCCTTGTGGACTGGAAGATGCCCGAAATGGACGGAATAGAAACAACAAGGCGTATCCGTGAGATAGTAGGATTTGACACGCCTATAATCATTCTTACTTCCTATAACTGGGACGAGATAGTTGACACGGCAAAAGAGGCGGGCATAGATACATTTGTCGCAAAACCGCTGTTTGCCGGAAATGTATTAGACGAGTTTAAAGAAGCCTTCAGAAGGAAGAAGGACATAAGGGTCGAAAAGAAGACCGACCTTTCCGGAAAGCGTATACTTCTTGCGGAGGACGTATCCATAAATGCTGAAATAATGTCAATGGTTCTCGAGATGAGAGGGATTATCTCTGAAACTGCTGAGAACGGCAGAATCGCTTTAGAAAAGTTTGAGCAGAATCCTTCCGGCTATTATGATGCCATACTTATGGATATGAGGATGCCGGAAATGGATGGCCTTGAAGCAACAAAAGCCATAAGAGGGCTGAACAGAGAGGACGCAAAGACTATTCCTATCATAGCTCTTACGGCAAATGCATTTGACGAGGACGTACAGAGAAGCCTTCAGGTTGGTATGAATGCTCATTTGAGTAAGCCGGTTGAGCCGGATATACTGTTTAAAACACTCGAGAAACTGATATAAATAGTAAAATTATTAAAAGTGCACAAAAATGTATGTGCAAATTGTGAAAAAAGTCCATTTAAGTAAATAAATAAGTATCATTATCATACGATAAATGTTAAAATAAGCATAAGTATACCATTAAGAAAATGGGATAACTATGCTTATTTTATTTATACGATTGAATCATAGATATACCCCTTACGTTAAATTGATTATTGTGTTTAGAACTGCTGGATAAGGAGGATACCGGATGATGATAATGAGGAAGGAAAAGAGGCGATTAGTTGCATTACTGATGGTGCTGGTTATGGCACTTTCAATTTTAGGCCCGCCGGGCGGGACTCTGGTTTCGAGAGCTGATGAATCAGTTCAGGAAACAGGAGGGGACAGTGGCTCACCCCCAAATGTGGATGATGCGGCGGATACGGAAGAAGCTGCAGGGAAAACGGAAGAAACTCCTGCGGGAAATGATAAGATAGGAGCGACCACCGAAGAGGGGCAAAACCAAGGACAGAAGAGCGACGGGCAGCCAAATGAGGGCGGCTCAGGTTCTGCGCGTCCCGATGCAGGTGAAACAACAGAAGAACAGGGCACTGTTCAGGAAACACCTGATGAGAACCTGGGTGATCCGGCGTCAGGTGATGATGTTGTACATCGTATTCTTACAGCCGAAGTTCATCCGAAGGTTGATCCGGTGTCAGGTGAACCGATTGTAAAAAGAAAGACCGGTGAGGTTATCACCATTGAAATTCTGGCATATAATGACAATCCTAACAGAACGGAAATGTCAAAGGTCAGAATGTATATTGATCAGACATCCACAAAACGTAATCACAGTAAGGTGGATGAAGTTTCAACCGAGAATCACGAACCGATTAAATTTAACGGTATCATAGGCGACTCTGCCCAGGGTGATTACTCAACTACCATTACAGGTGTATGGAAGGTGCTTTCCGCAGAGGATAATCCGGATAAAGACTATGACATTGAATATCTGGAATTTGATCTTCCTGCAGGTGCATCTGTATCTTCAGATATCGAACTGTTTGTAGAGACAGGTTATGACGACCTTGTAAATGCAGACATCTATTTCAAATATTATATTCCGGAAGATGGTTCGGACACTTCAAATATTCCGGACAGTCTTTTTATGCCGGCTCCTGACAGTGAGCCTCTCAGTCTTACCTGGACCGGTGATTTCGCATGGGATAATTTCATCAAAAAATCCAATACTACAAATATGAATTACTTTGAGGCATCTGGTTATGTGACTAACGGAAATGACTCGACTGTTGACTATGATTTTTCTATTGAAAATAAGTATGCTTCAGCTAAAACAGGAGTTATCTTCTCTGAATACATCACGCTTTCCGATGAATTAAAGCTTCCTTCTTACGAGGGACTTGGTATATCCATTGATACGTCAGATCTCAAATTTAAAGCAGGTACAAGAGAAGAGGTTGCCCTTTCTGACGCAGTTAGTTCAGATGGCGATTTATCAGGCTACAGTACCATTGATTTTCTTGCCGGAGAAAAGGTTGTACTCTCATCCGGAACTAAAGCTCTTTATACATTTAAGTCGGATCTTTATAAAGGAACCATAGGCTTTAAGGTAACTGAAAGCAGTATTCTTTATAAAGTGAGAATAGATAATCCGTATCTTCCGGGACCGGACGAAGAGCCTGATCTCGATAAGATAATGAATTTTAATCCGGTTAAAGGGATTCATACAAGCCTCGAACTTAACGGGCTTGCAACAGATACAAGTAAGATGTTTTCGGCTGAGACAACATCCTTTGTTAATGATGCCGATACTGACGAAGAGATTGAAAAACTCAAATTCATAAATACCGCCAATGTTTATGTTTCTTCTGTTGAGATAGGTAAATCAGAAGATGGTGGCGGAAGACGTTACAAAGACTATGGCGACAGCGGTTCATCGGCTGCTACGATAGGTAAGATGGCTGATTTGGAGATAGAGAAGAGCATAGTTTCAGTTGTGGATTCCAGAGGTATCCACGTAACTGAAAAAAGACCGCTTACATCTGATCCGAGCCGGCAGGCTTTTGTCGTTCACAGTAATGATATTGTTACCTACAATGTAAAGATTAAGAATCCGGGAGAAGTTTCCTGTCCGGTTTTATTCACGGATGAAATGGATAAGGAAATCGTTTATCCATATGGATATAACAATAATAACAGCATCAAAAGAAATAATGATGCATCTGTCAGCATTAATGGCGTGAGACAGAGCAGTATCAGTGCAACTGCAACCTATAATGTGTCAACAGGCGGTTACACGCTTTCTTTGACACAGTTTATGCTGCCTGCAGGCGGGGAAGCTGTTATTTCTTACAGCTGCAAGATAGATCTTTCAAATTCTGAACCGCTGAAGGAGATTAAAAACCTGGCGTCAGCAAATGGAACAAGCGGTTCGGTTTCTCTTATTACGGCGGAAGCAGGTCCGGTTTCCATCACAAAAGAAGTTGTCTGCAGGACAACTCATCTGGTAGATGGAAATGTTGTCAGAATCTATAAAACTCCGGATGGAAGAATCCAGTACACAGGTGACCTGTATAAGCTGATAGGCGGCAATAACATGAATGAAGCCGGTTATGAAAAGGCACTTCATGATTTTAGGGCAGGTGATAAGATTGAATACCTGATTACTGTAGACTTTGGACAGTACAACGCAAGTCCCGGTAGGGTAACAGATCTCGGACCTATGGCAGAAAATGGAATGACTGGTTATGGAGATCAGTATAATGCCTACGGTTATAACGGGAACAGTTCGGATTTTATCGATCTTTACCGATACAGCGACCTTGTGGATAAATCTGTATATGTAACTACGGGAAGTACCAACAATTATATTCACAGGTATTTCTTTGAGTTCGGGATGTCTGGGGATTCCATAGGACCAAACAGTATGATGCTTAAGCCATCCAGTGTATATAAGCAGTCAATGGTGCAGATCATACCTGGAGACTATACCAAATATCTGGGCGATAGCGCGAATGACAGATATAATACCCTGACAAACCAGCATTGGGCAGTCAGTGGTTATGGGAATAATTATCCTAATGAATCAGATTCACAAAAGATAAGAAGTTACGCCTATATTGAATATAATGATGACCAGGGAGCTAGGAAAAGACTGGATACAGATAAGATTTACCACAGTATCGATCCGAATATATGGATAAATACAGGCGTGCTTGCAACGGATACGGTAAAAGATGTAAATAACATACAAAGTAGAGAAATGAGAGCATATTTTTCGGGATGGACGTCGGATCTTACGATCGATGACCGCCACAAATATAAAGTGGACAGTAACGAAGTGGTTGTGAATTATATTTACATTTTTAATGATTCCAATCAGGCTATGCCGATGGATGACAAAACCCTGTTTATTGGAATTCCGGCAAGCTTTGAGTGGCTGGGCTTTGCCAAGTGTGAAGGTTATTTCAGTTACGGTGATGGAAGCTATATGACTTTCTCGCCGTATAATAATTATACTTCGAGTGGGAAGTATAAGGCTGAAGATCTGAAACAGATGTTAAACAGCAGTAATTATTCAGGTGCCTGGTCTAATTTTAATACATATGCAACGGGTATGGACACTATACGCTATTATTCTGCTCGTAACGATATCTCAGTAGGAAATAATTTGACACTTACACTGAATTCCACTCCATCGAGCGGTTATGGCGTTTTCTCCGGTTCTTTCAGCGGCTACGGGGGAAACAAGGCGGAACTGAAGCCATATTCAGGTGTACTTATCATGTATATGGCGAAGGTGAATCCGAGTATTAATCCGAATGATGCAGGACCAAGAACCTTTGGAGTATCCCTGATGCAGAATCAGGGGCAGCAGATGCCGCAGATTACCTCCAAGATGAAAGAAGTGACAGAGGCTTTTGCAGCACAAAACGGACCTAATATGACCAGGTCCATTTCTAACAGCGGTACAGGAAACGGCTATAAGAAACAGGTAGATCAGTATCTGGGAAGCTATAGCAGCCAGGTTCCAAACGGTGGCCCAAATTATATATATTCCTACGTCAGTCTTACGCCTGAACTTAAAAAATACTCTCTGGATGTAAGCAAAGATGTCGTTAAGAATTCCGGCGGTAATGATGCGGAAGCAAGCAGTTACGATAATTATCTTAATGCTAACCATAAACTGGCAAGACCAATGTCTGATTCGGCTGATGGATATGCCAATGCAGATGATTATTACTGGAAGTATGTTCTGAATGACGGCATACACAGGACAGTAGACGGAACTACAACCTGGCATATGCAGATAGCCAATACGGCACCTGTAAATTCCAGTGTGGTAGAAACGACCTTTGATTATGGCGTTATGGTAGATACAGTTGACAGTCCGCATAAGCTCGCACAGATTGGATTTAAACCTCTTCATTTTATGACTGAAAGTTATGTGTATTATAACAGCATGGGGGCTAGTAGTAACTACGTAAACATACCGGTCTTTGAAGGAGATCTGACAGCAGAAAGTGCCGTGGCAGCAGGATGGACGAATAACGGTGACGGAACTTACAGTTTTGTGATTCCTATATTTAATACGACCAGTGGTGCCACCTCAAATAGTGTATATGACATGGAGAATAGTTCCACTACACCTTATTTCAGAGTGACAGTGAGAAATGTTGTCGGTGGGTCACGCGGCTTCGGTTATGATGTAGGAGATGCAAACGGTAACCGGAATACAAATGCATATCAGTATACCATAGAAATATCTGCCTATAAATCAGGTACGGAGTTTATGTATCCTATGCTTAAGGCAGGCGATACGGCAGACTTTTATCTGACCTTTACTACAGATGAGTCAATAGAAACAAACTATAATTCCTTTGGTATGGTTGTACAGGATGCATCATATCAGAATATAAAAAGAAAGAGTGTAACAGGAGTTACAAATCCTACGTCAAGTACGCTCATTCCTGTTTCGTATGCTCATAGTGGCGGCGGAGTTGGAAGCGTGGTTCTTCCAAGCAATGTTGTAAACAGTATTTTTGATGAAAGTACAAAGAACCCGGATGCATCTTCGGGTGATGGAAATAATGCACCGTCAGGAGGAAATTCTTCGCCGGATAGCAGTACCCCGTCAGGAGGAAGTGCATTGTCAGGTAACAGTGCGCCGATGGGACTTTCATCATCACCTATGGATAGTCTGGGGACCGCAGCAAGCGATGCCGGATATATCAGATACGGAACCGCTGGAAGCGGCAGAAACAATCATTTCAACACTCAGAACCAAAACCAGGGCAGCCTGTTTATGGTTGAAAGCAGTGACTGGACAGATACATCCTATACAGATGGAGAAAAGACTATTTCATATACGGATGAGGGTGGTACAGAGCACAAGGTAACTTCGAGAAACAATAACGGGGAGGGTGTAAAGCTTCCGGGTTACATTACATCAAGCGATACCCTTCACGGACAGGTCATGGTCGAAAGTATACTTCATGAATCTGAGAGCTACGACTATTTCTCAAATCTTAAGATTTACGATCTGTATGGCATGAATGCCTATGTTAATAACAGCAAGATAGTCGGAACATCAGGTATAAATGTTGACCTTGATTCCATAGTAGTAACAGATAGTGCCGGAACTACTTTTGATCCTGACAAATACATAATCTACTACACAACATCATGTCTTGTTGTAAAAGAACATCATACTCAGGGTCAGATCAATACTCTCACCTATGCCGGTGACTGGAATAATCTTGAGTCTGAATCCACTGAATGGATAAAGTATGATCCAACAGATCCTGATAAGGATGGAACAGGAAACAGAGCATTTAAGATAGTCTTCAGGGACGGAGCTGAGAAGGTTACAAAAGCACAGGGTAATTATAAGATATTCGTAGATTATGATGCTCATGTTGCACCTGATGCAGTTGAACAGGCTGAATATGCGAATATTGAGGCATGGACAGCGTATGTGCATGAGGCGGCTACAGATAAGAAGAAACCAATCTACGAAGATACGACAGCACTTGAGTTTAAGATTTTAAAGAAGCCTGTAGTAAAGTGCTATAAGAGTCTTTACGGCGAGAATAATTCATCTCTTGCAAATACCGAAGTTGACAAGAACTTTAATCTTCTTATATTCAGGCTTGACCATACTGCAGAACCTACCGCCGATACAGCAGGCATAAATATGGGACAGGTGGAAGGAATAGCGTATGCTAAGATTCATACCAATAACAATTCTGATATAGTAGAAGCCAGCGATAATCCGCCGGAAGGTAAAGAGGCACCGGCAAGGGTAATTTATAATATCTATAAACCGGGAGATAATACTCTGAGCCGCTTCTTCCTCGAAAAAGCATACTATGTTGTGGTTGAGCTTCCGGAAGATGGATATAAAACAAAGAGTCTCTTTTATGGTGATGACACCAGTAATGGTCTCCGAAATGATGTTACATCAGTAAAAACCATGACCGCTGATTTCGGTATAGATATGACGGGTGTAACCATTACCGATACTGAAGTAAATGCACTTCTTTCGGAACTTGGCGGAGGAAGCTTCTCTGCACCGGGAATTATCATAAAAACCACGAAAAACTGCGCTTCATTTTCAATAACTGCATACAATACATATGATACGGGCTCAGTACGGGTAAACAAGGTAAATGAAAACGGCAACGCCATAGTAAGCGACAAGGTTTCAATGTCACTTTATAAAAAGGGTGAGGCTGGAGAAGAAGATACACTTGTTAAGCTTAAATACATGAGTTCAGGCAGCTGTTATAATCCGAGCAGTTCGGGAACCGATAAGATTACATTTACGGGAACGGCACTTATTAAAGAGCTGTTGCCGGGAGATTACTATTTCAAGGAAACAGTTGCACCTTCGGGCTACATTTTAAGTGATGATATGCCGGAGTTTACCATAGGTTTTGCGGATACTGAACTTAAGGAACTGGATTTTGTAAACGAAGAAGATACCACTCCTAAGTATGCTAATCTTGTTATCAGTAAAAAAGATGTAAGCAGACAGCTTATAACTGGTTCAAATGCAAAATTTGAGATTTATGATGATAATACCGATGGAGCAGAACCGCTTAAATTTAAGAAGGTTTTATCGGATGAAGGCGAAGTAATTCCGGGAAGCTACGTGGCTGGTGATGCTGCCGGCGATGAGCTTGTTACGGAGCTTGAAACAAATGAAGGTACGCTGAAAGTATCAGGAATTCCTATCGGAACCTACTTCCTTGTTGAGACAGATACTCCGGATAACTATGCGACGACCATAGGAACTTTGGCAGATGCACAGACCTTGGAATTAAATGAAGGAGATCAGGGTATCGATGTGATAAATGAAAAAGTATCAGCATCTGTTAAGATAACAAAGACCGATGCAGATACTGACTCGGCTGTCACAGGTACATCGGCTCATTTTGAACTGCATGATAAGGATGGTAATGTACTTTCATTTAACAGCCGGATTGAAGGGAAAAACGGGGACTATATCTTTAGTGAAGACGGTACATGTGAGGAGCTTCTGACCTATGAAAATGACGGTACATTAAAGCTTGCGGGTCTTCCTAAGGGTGATTACAGTCTTGTTGAAACTGAGGCTCCGGCAGGATATATCATTGGAGATTCTGACACGACTCTTTTCAGTATTACGGATAATACCGAGAAGAATCTGGAGATATCAAATGAGGTAAGTGATGTTAAGCTTAAGGTGTCAAAGACATGGAAGGTTGAAGCTGTAAACAGGCAGTATCCTCTTTCGGGTATTACCTTTAGACTTCTTAAGGATGATGGAAGCGGAAATCTGACAGAGGTTGAGAAAGCAGTTACAGACGCATCCGGAATTATAAACTTTGATAGTAAGCTGCAGTGGAAATCAGATTACTATCTGCTTGAGGAAATGCCGGCGCTATACGTTGCGGGAAATCCGGTAGTTAAGATTTACCGGGATCAGAACGGTAACTACAGCCTTAGCGGTGACACAGAAGCAGGTGGTGCGATAAAGATAACGCTGTCCAGGGATTTAAGCAAAATAAAGCTTGATGAAACTGACACATGGGTTTATACGGCTGATGTGCTTAATATCAAGCCGACCCAATATGGCGGAAACTATGCATCGGTTTCATATAAGACAATCGATAATTATAAGATCGCCGAAGAATACGGCATAAAGCCTGAAATGGGATACAGCTATTACTACAAAGAAAGTGATTATGACTTTGAACTCGGACATACCAATTATGTTCATGCTGTAAATCCGAATGATATAGTTACATATACTCTGAATGTCGCAAATGTAAGTGATTATCCGTTTAAGAACATAGTAATCATAGACAGACTTCCGGATGATGGCGGCGATACAGGAGTTGTAAACTTAAGTGAGGTAAGAAATTCCGAATTTGATATATTCAGTAATGACAATGTAGACGCAATCTCTGTTTCTATAGACAATAAAGAAATAGATAAGAGTCTTTACAGAATTGATTTTTCAAATAAGGAAAAGTTTACCGAAAATGACTTTAATGGTGTAGAGACACCGGAATGGAAAGAAAATTATGACAGCGCGAGATCGTTCAGAGTGACTATGGATCCGTCATTCATAATGAATCCGGGACATAAGATAGTCGTTAAATTCGACGGTATAATCGATGTAAATGCTGAGATTAATCAGATAAGCTGGAATAATTTTGCCTACAGATATACAGCTATCACAAGACTTACGGAAAGTGCGGCAGATGGCAGCACGATCAGTAATCTTGGAAGCGGAGTGGGTAAAACCATAACACCTGAGCCTCCTAAGGTTGGTGTAATGATACTCGGTGCTACGGCAACTCTTGAAGGAAAGAAGCATTATGATACAGAACTGAGTGGAGTTGAAAATGTAAAGGGTACATTTAAATTCCGTATGAAGAGGACTGACGGTCTGAAGGATATTGACGATAAACTCTACGAGGTATGCTACATCGATGACTCAGGTAACAGAATACCTTTACCTGATGAAGGAATCACAGCGAGTCTTCGTGTTGCGGCAGGTGAGACGGGCACATTCAAATTCCCTGAACTTACATTCAGGCATACAGGAGTTTATGAATTTGACGTAACCGAAGATATACCTGAAGGGGCTGTACGGAATGATGATGGTACTTACGAGAAGAACGGAACCATCTATGACGGAACTGTTTATCATTATGTGATAGATGTAACCGATGTAACAGATTACAATCTCACCAAGAGAGTAAATGCTCATATTTACGAAGATGGTAAAGAGGTTAAGGAAGTAAGCTACACGAATCAGTTCAGTTCTGAAGAAAGTGTAACTTTCGACCTTGAAGCAACGAAGAGTTATATCGATAAAACGGGTGCTGCAATTAAAATGCAGGACGGTGAGTTCAGCTTCTCGCTTAAGGACAGCAGCGGCGAAGAACTCATGACAGGCAGAAATAAGAGCGACGGAAAGATACATTTTGACGGACTTGTTGCAACCACATCAGGTACATATAACTATACAATTTCTGAAATTGCCGGAAATAACAGTTCCGTGGAATACGATACTTCTACTTATTATGTCACAGTAAAGGTATCTGCAAATGAAGACGGCAAACTTGAAGTTTCGGATATTACCTATAAGAAAGACGGTAAAGAGTGTGATGGTGTTGCATTTGTAAACCGCAACACGACAGACATTTCCAAATCCAAGAAGGATACTCCGGTTAAAAAGACGGGAGATAACATGAATGTCGGAGCGGGTATCATACTTATGCTTCTTGCACTCAGCGGAATAGTAATTACAGTGTATCTGAAAAGAAAGAAAAAGCCGGAACAGTAATCGGTCTGCTATAATGGTATTAAAGAATCCGCCATACCGGTATCGGTACGGCGGATTCTGTTAGTGAACTCCAAATTATACTGAATTTAGAAGTATCAGTTAGCAACGACAACTGCGGCAGGTCTTATGACTTTACCTTTATAAGTATAGCCGGACTGCATAACCTGTTTGACGGTGTTATCAGGGAGTGACGGGTCATCCACATGGGATACGGCAGCCTGAAGATTGTAATCAAAAGGCTCACCTTCGCCTGTAATCACGGTGATGTGATTTTTCTCAAGTATATCAAGTGCCTTCTGATATGACTGGATCATTCCCTTGATGTATGGATTATCATCATTGTTTGAAAAACGAACCGCATATTCAAGATTATCGATGATAGGAAGGATTTCCTTTATGAAGTGGGAAATGTCTTCGGCTTCCTCAGACTTTTCAGTCTCATCATCTTCTTTTACGACAAGAGAAACTGTCATGCTGCGCATGGTGTCATTATCAAGTATCTCAAGAGTAGTATTTTTAGCTTCGTCAATATCTACGGAAAGAGAAAGTGGTTTTCTGTAGAATGATTCAATCTTATCCTTGGGTATCTTTACTTCTGAAACGGTTAGTATCTCATCTTTCTTCTTTTCAAACAGACGTATGGTTTCGTAAGGTACCTTTGATTCGACAATCCTTGGAAGACTGAGCCTGGTCATGGCAGGCACCTTTGTTTCAGGTGAAAAGACAGGCAGAAACGTGTCATTTATTCCGATAAAAATGTCATAAGGAGAGGTGGTATCTACGAACTCGATATCATCAAATGCACCTATATCACACTCTTTGGCGGCAAGTATACTGAGACCTTCTATAATGTGGTTTGCTTCAAACATGGCAATCTCAAAAGGAATATTCCTTGAATATCTTTTTACAGCCTGCTCAAATTCCATGCATCTTACCATATTGCCGGCGAGGCAAAGAGTTTCTGCAATGGTTGTATCAAATAGTCTGGAACTGTAGGAATTGATGAAAAGACTGTTTGCTATATCTTTTCCGTCCCATCTCGATGAGAGATAAGTATCAATCTTCTTAATCTTACCTTTTCCTATATCATATTCGGAAATGCTCAGGTAGTCCGTATTAACAACAGTGGTGAGTATGGTTAATTCTTCACCTGTATCTAAGTAAACATATGCGGCAAGAGCCATGGTCTCGCTGATCGTCCTTAGTATTTTCATTCCGCATTTAGCGGCTATCATACGTATAAAACCTGAATCTCTTACACCTATATAATCAGGCACGGCAAGTACGACTTCGTAATCATCAAAGCCGAATTTTTCGCGTAGACATCTGTCCAGATATTTAAGTGCAGAAGTAAGAGTGTATTCATTTGTAAGACTGAAGCTTCGTTTTACTTCGTAAGAAAGCTCGATTTCAGTTGTACTGATTGAGTCACCGTTCAGAAAACTTATCAGGGCTTTACTCTCCCAGAAGTGCAGACCTATAACGTTTTTCATGATATAAAACCTCACAAATTCCTGATAAAATAATTTACGCATATTATACCATTTCTAGGTGATAATAGTAAAGGAAAGTGGTATACTAAAAACAGCGTGTTTCAATTTGAAGTAGATTACAATTAGGAGGTTTATTATGCATCTACGGAAAACACTGGCAGTCGGAATGTCACTCATAATGCTTATTTCAGTTTTTGGATGCGGCAAAACTGATAAAGGAAATACAGGTGTAGAGATTACGGAAAAAACCACCGAAACAAAGGAAGACGAAGAACCGGCAACCACACTTGTCGGAACAGGACCTGCTGTGCCGGGAGAAGGTGCATCAGAAACAGATGCGGCTCCGCAGTTTAAGGATGGGGAATCCATAGTTGACATTAATTTCGATGACGATGACGTGGATGGTTTCATGGTATATACTAACGGCGGTACATGTGATATAGCCGCTGAAGACGGAAAGCTTGCTGTTACCATCAAAAACTGTGGTTCGCTTGACTACGCAAACCAGGTTTACTGGGACGGATTTATGCTGAGTCAGAACTGTGTATACACATACAGCTTTGATATTTCTTCTGATATAGAAAGAAAGGTTGAATACAGGCTCCAGCTTAACGGTGGTGATTATCATGCATATCAGGGTGAAGTTCTGGATGTTGGAACGGATGTTACAAACTTCTCTGTTGATTTTGAAATGACTGAAGAGTCAGATCCTGCTCCGCGTATAGTTTTCAATATGGGTAAGATGGAAGACATGTCATCCGATCCGGGTGAGCATAAGATATACATTGATAATATTAAACTTACCATCAAGGATGCATCAAAAGCGGTTGCGGTAGAGGCACTTCCACAATACGTAAATGTTGCGGTTAATCAGGTTGGTTATAAGCCGGGAGATGATAAGATAGCCGTAGTTAAGACTGAAAATGAAGCTGAAGAAAGTTTTATAGTATGCAACGCCGAGTCAAATGAAACGGTATTTACGGGGAAACTCAGTGAGCCTATATTTGATTATGGTGCTGACATGAACGTTAAAAAGGCTGACTTCTCAGAATTAAAAGAACCCGGAACTTACTATCTCTTCACTGAAGAGGGAGCGAGTTACAGTTTCGAGATAAAAGATAATCCATATGATGAGATATATGAAGATACATTTAATATGCTCTATAAGCAGAGATGCGGAATGGCAACCGATGAGAAAATAGCCGGTGAATTTGCGCATGATGAGTGCCACACGGGCATGGCGATTGTTTATGGGACAAATAAGAAAAAGGATGTTACAGGCGGATGGCATGATGCAGGCGATTACGGAAGATACACCGTGCCGGGCGCTGTGACTATAGCCGACCTCTTTATGGCGTATGAAGACTTTGATGCTGATACACTTGATGAGGCTAGATATGAGCTTGATTTCCTTCTTAAGATGCAGGATGAGGAAAGTGGCGGCGTTTATCATAAAGTAACCTGCCTTAATTTCCCTGAAACTGTAGATCCTGAAGAGGAGACAGAACAGCTTTACCTTGCACCTGTATCGGTAACTGCAACTGCTGATTTTGCCGCTATTATGGCAAAGGCATCTGTAATATATAAGGATAAAGATAAAGAATTCAGTGAGAATGCGCTTGCTGCAGCAGAAAAGGCATGGGAATATCTCATGGGTCAGGAAAAGCTTCTCGGCTTCAGAAATCCTGAAGAGATTGTGACGGGAGAATATCCTGACAGCAACACCTCCGATGAGATGTACTGGGCGGCAACAGAACTTTATCTTGCAGGCGCGGATGTTGACACTGCATATATTAAGAAACTCGGTGAAAGTGCAAAGCTTCCTGAAGGACTTGGCTGGGCAGATATAGCTCTTTATGCGGATTATGATCTTGCAAAACAGGATGATTCCGAGCTTGCTAAAATGGGTACGGCTCATATAGTTGAAAAGGCTGATACTATTGTTGAAAATGCAAAGAAGACAGGATATGGTCTTGGATTCGGAAGCGGATTCGTATGGGGAAGTAATATGGCAATCGGTAACGAGGGCGAGCTTCTTCTCATGGCGGCAAACCTTACGGACAATGATGAGTATGACGATCTTGCCGCAAGACATCTTGACTATCTTCTCGGAACCAATTCACTTGGGTACTGCTTTGTAACGGGATTCGGTACATTTTCACCTAAGAATCCGCATCACAGACCTTCACAGGTTAAGGGAAAGGCTATGAGCGGTATGCTTGTCGGCGGTGCTAACAGGAACCTTGAAGATCCGTATGCGATGGCTGTTCTTGCCGAAGAAGCTCCGGCTATGTGCTACGTTGATAATGATCAGAGTTTTTCAACAAATGAAATAACAATTTACTGGAATTCGCCGCTTATATATCTTCTCGCGGCAGCGAAATAAAATACTCTTTTTCATAAAAGAAGGACAAGGAAATGACATTTAAAGAAGAAAGTTTTGTGCCGATGCTTTTCGGCGGAGATATCAATACTTACAGTGTGGCTCGTGCCTTTTACGAAGAATACGGAGTTCAGTCTCATGTATTTGGAAAATATGCAAACGGTCCGAGCTGCGGAAGTAAGATAACAGTCTATCACGCAAATCCTGCGATAGAAACAGACGAAATATTCATGAAAGCAGTTAATTCATTCTGCAAAAAGAATCAGGATAAAAAAGTCCTTACCATTGGCTGCGGCGATTCATACGTTGCTCTCATCAGTAAGCATAAGGATGAATTTCCGGAAAATGCCATAGCTCCGTATATAGATTTTGAGCTTATGAACAGCCTTCAGCAGAAGGAGCTTTTCTACAGCCTGTGTGATAAGCACGGAATAGACTATCCCGATACATTTATATATAAAAGGGAAATGTATCCGGGAAAGGGAAAGGTTACTGCGCCGCAGCTGCCGTTTCATTATCCGGTGATACTTAAACCGTCCAACGGGATAGATTACTGGGAGCATGATTTTCCGACTCAGGAAAAGGTTTATACCATTCCTGACGAAAGAAAGATGATAAGTGTGATAACAGACATTTATAATGCGGGTTATACCGACAGCCTTATAATTCAGGATATGATTCCGGGAAATGATGAGTATATGCGCGTGCTTACTTCTTACTCGGACAGGAACGGAAATGTAAAGATGATGTGTCTCGGGCACGTTCTTCTTGAGGAACATACGCCTCACGGAAAAGGCAATCATGCAGTTATAATAACAGAGCCGAATGAAGAGCTGATGGAGAAGGTAAAGAATCTTCTTACGGATCTTCACTACATCGGTTTCTCAAACTTTGATATTAAGTATGACAAAAGAGACGGAAAGTATAAATTCTTCGAGATAAATACAAGGCAGGGAAGATCAAACTTCTACGTGACCGGTTCGGGATTTAATGTTGCAAAGTACTTTGTGGAAGAATATATTCACGGAAAGGATCTTGAATTTGAAACTGCCAAAGAGGAGCACCTCTGGCTTGTGGTTCCGAAAAAGGTTGCAAGAAAGTATGTACATGATCCTCTCAATAAGGAGAAGCTTGAAAGACTTCTTGATTCGGGAAAGTATGTTAATCCTGTATTCATGAAGGGAGATTATCCGTTTGTGAGGACTCTGCGTATGCTGAAACAGCATTTCAGTCATTACAAAAAATACAAAAAATACTATGAATAAAGAGGTTTGCCCGGTGGAAAAACTTAGTCTTACCAGATATGCTGACTTAATGAAGGAAGCAGGTCTTCTTGTTGAAACGAATATAAAAGCAGATGATGATATAAAGGTTCTGGGACTTACTTACAATTCAAAAGAAGTAACTCCCGGTACACTTTTTGTCTGTAAGGGAGTTCACTTTAAAGAGGAATATCTTCATGGCGCCATAGAAAAAGGTGCAGTCTGTTACGTGAGTGAAAAGCGTTACGGAGCTTCTGTGCCTGATGGGTTTAAATATCTTATCGTAAGTGATATAAGAAAGGCGATGCCTTATCTCTCAAATCTATACTACGACTTTCCGTGGAAGAATCTTAAACTTACCGGGATTACCGGTACAAAAGGTAAATCCACGACAGCGTATTATATCAAAAATATTCTTGATATCTACGAAGAAAAGATGGGCGGAAAGAGAACTGCAATCACTTCTTCCATCGATCTTTACGACGGAGTGGAAGAGTTTGAATCGCATATCACAACTCCTGAAAATATGGAGCTGCAGTACCACTTCAGAAATGCCGTAGACAGTGGGATAGAGTACTTCACAATGGAAGTTTCTTCTCAGGCTCTTAAGTATGACAGGGTAGACGGAATAAGGTTTGATACAGGAATATTCATGAATATTTCCGAGGATCATATAAGCGATATAGAGCACCCTACATTTGAGGATTACTTTGAATCAAAACTGCGTATATTTGAAAAGACAGATGTAAGTGTGGTAAACTTGGATGCAGATTCCTCCGACCGTATTCTCGCGGAAGCAAGGAAGGCGCTCTCGGAAGGAAAGTCAAAGAAGATCATAACCTTTGGTACAAAGGAAGACGCGGATATCTTTGGATATGATATCGAGAAGAAAGCGGACGGAATTCATTTTAAAGTAAGAGAAGAGGGTATAAGCAGGAATTACATCCTTACTATGCCGGGACTTTTCAATGTCGAAAATGCTCTTGCTGCCATAGCGGCAACTGAGAATTACGGAATTCCGTATGAGATAATTTACGAAGGGCTTAAGACGGCAAGGTCGAAGGGACGTATGGAACTCTTTTCTTCAAATGACGGTAAGGTTGTTGCGATAGTGGATTACGCCCATAACAAGCTGTCATTTGAAAAGCTTTACGAATCAACGCTTTCGGAGTATCCGGGATTTAAGATAGTAACTATATTCGGATGCCCGGGTTATAAGGCGTACCAGCGAAGGGAACACTTAGGGACACTTTCCGGAAGATATTCTGACAAGGTTTATCTTGTTGCGGAAGATCCGGGAGAAGAGCCGGTCGAACATATTTCAAAAGATATAGCTCAGTATGTTGAAAAAGAAGGCTGCCCTTATGAGATGATAGAAGACAGAGGCGAGGCTATCCATAAGGCTATAATGGAAGTAAATGAACCGACCGTGATACTTATCACGGGAAAGGGCGACGAAACAAGACAGAAGTACGGAAGAGAGTATCTTGACTGCCCGTCCGATGCTGAATATACCGGGCGGTATATAGAGGAATATGACAACAGATAGCCCGTTTTAGAATAGTTCAGTGAATTAATATACATGAACAGATATTGATTAATAGATGATCATATAGAAAAAGTATTACATTAGGTTGGAGGAAAATGATGGATAATAAGAGCAATATCACTCAGGAAGAATTCAATTACGCACAGGACGTGGTTACAAAACTATCCCAATACTATGACAAGAAAGTTGTAGGTCAGCAGGGACTTAAGCTTTCACTCATAGCAGGTGTTCTTGCAGACGGACATATACTTGTCGAGTCTGTTCCGGGACTTGCCAAGACTACAGCTGCAAAGGCAATTTCGGATGCCGTAAACGGTAAGTTTTCACGTATTCAGTGTACGCCTGACCTCCTTCCGAGCGATATCATAGGAACACAGGTTTATAACCAGACCAGCGGGCAGTTTGAAACCCAGAAGGGACCTGTATTCGCAAATTTCGTTCTTCTTGACGAGATAAACCGTTCAAGTGCAAAGACACAGAGTGCCATGCTTGAGGCGATGCAGGAAAGACAGGTTACAATAGGCGGCGTTACATATAACATGCCAGACGATGTATTTATAGTTATCGCAACTCAGAACCCGATTGAGCAGGAAGGTACATACCTTCTTTCCGAAGCGCAGACAGACCGTTTCATCATCAAGGAGAAAATCACATACCCTACGCCTGAGGACGAGACAGAGATTCTTAACAGAATAGAGCAGGGGGCATTTGTTAAGACAGCGCCTACTCTTTCGGTATCTGATATAGATAATGTTCAGAAGATTACCAGAAGGGTTTATGTGGATAATTCCATCAAGCAGTACATTTCCTTCATAGTAAATGCAACGAGAAACGCAGAGAAGGTTCTCTCCGAGGATTACAGCAGATATGTACGTATGGGAGCCAGCCCGCGTGCATCTATCGCCTTCCTTAATATAGCAAAAGCTGTTGCGCTTATATACGGAAGAACTTATGTAACACCTGATGATGTTAAGCTTATGCGTCACCAGATACTGCGTCACAGAATAGAGCTTAACTATGCTGCCATTGCCGACAGCATTGAAGTTGAGACCATCATTGACAAGATAGTCGGATCAATACCTACTCCGTAAGAGGGAAATGCTTAATGAATTATGATTATTTATCAAAAATAAGAGCTCAGGTTGCTCTTTATTCAAGCAAGAAGTCATCCAATCTCCTCTCGGGTTCATTTCGCTCCATTTACAGAGGGCGAAGCCTTGACTTTGACGACCTTCGTGAATATACCTTCGGTGATAATGTAAAGGATATCGACTGGAAGGCTTCATCGAAGACGGGCAAGACTCTCATAAGAAGATATATCGCCGAGAAGAAGCACAACATTCTTTTTGTATGTGACGGCGGAAGCAGGATGCTTGCCGATACTCCCGAGGGGGTATCGAAGATGGATATAGCCATTACGACTCTTGGAACCATTGCATTTCTTATAGATCGTCACGGTGATGATTTTGCGCTTATGCACAGTATCGATAAGGGCTTTGATTTCACGTACTTCAGATCGGGAAATGTTCATTTTGAAAATGTCATGAACCGCTATGCCGAGACGATAAAGCTTGAACCGAAGTATACTATTCCCGAGATACTTGATTATGTGACCGAGAATATAAGAAGAAATATGGTCATTTTCGTTATAACTGATATGGCGGGCGTTCGCGGGATGGATGAGAAGCTGCTTAAGAAGCTTACTTACAATAACGACGTTATGATCATAAATATTGATGATGCTTATCTGCATGGGGAAAATGTCTACGACGTTGAAAGCGGAAGGTATGCGGATTCACTTTTCCTCCACAGTAATATTCTCTACAGGGCTGAGCTCCGTAACAGGGAAAAGCATATGCAGGAAATGGAAGAAATCTTTAAGAGATACAAAGTCGGAATGACTACAATAAGAAATGAAGACGAAATAGTTGATAATATAGTTGAGCTTTTTGAAAGGCACAGATATGAAAACATCGGTTAGTTTACAGGATCCATATCAGTTTATGTTCTGGTGGCTCATCATTGCGGTGGTGGCTGTCATCATTGCCGTGCTTCTTCATATCTTTGTTAAGAAGAAATTGAAGCATCTTCTGAAGAAGAAAGACGACAACAGACCAAGGATAGAAAAACCGAAGCCCGGTGACCTTGTGACAGCTAAACGTAAATATCTGGGTGAGTTGGATAAGCTTGAAAGAGACGTTATGAGTCAGAAGATAACCGTAAGACACGGATATCAGAAAATGAGCCGCATCATAAGACTTTTTGTTCATGATGTAACAAGGATCAGGGTACAGGATTATACTCTTTCAGAGATTTCAGAGATCGGGATCCCGGCGCTTACAATGCTTGTTACAGAATATTATGAACCTGAATTTGCGAAGTATTCGCAGGCTGATATCAGGGCTTCAATGAGAAGAACCAGAGAGGTGATCAGTACATGGTATTAAGATATCCACTGTTCCTTGGAATAGGAATACCTGTTGTGGCAGTTGCGATAGGACTCCTTCATTTTCTGAAGAATAAGAGGGCTTATAAAGGCGGTATTAAAGCTGCTAACACGAAGATAGTCAAGGAACTGCCGGAATACAAAAGAATAAAGCTTATAAGGATCATAGTTACCGTTCTGATGGAACTGTCTCTTGGTATATCACTTATATCATCGCTCTATCTTATGGCAAGACCTTCAAAGATTGAAACGGTAAATAATGGGGTCAAGAAAAGAGACATTTTCCTGTGTATGGATGTTTCTTATTCCATATATGAACTTAACGGATCTCTGGTAGATAATCTCGAGGATGTTGTTAAAGGGCTTGATGGCGACAGATTCGGTATCTCGATTTTTAATACATCTACAGTACTGTATGTCCCTATGACGGACGATTATGATTTCGTTATTCAGAAGCTTGAGGAGATTAAAGAGTATTTTGCTCTTCAGAAGGAATACAACGAGAAGTTCGGCGACTATGAGTATATGTATGAAATCCCTGAGGACGAACTTGAAGATTATTATGCAATGAGGGATAAACTTGATTATTATGATTCCGGAACTCTTGTTAATAATATGACAAAGGGAAGCAGTCTTATAGGTGAGGGGCTGGCTTCATGTATGTACAGTTTTCCTCATATTGATGATGCTGAAAGAACCAGGATCATTATAATGTCTACCGATAATGACCAGCAGGAAAGAAGCGCACCTCTTGTTGAACTTTCGGAAGCGGCTTCAATCTGCAGTAAAAACAATGTAGTTGTTTTCGGGATTTTCCCGAATAAAGAGTCATTTAGCAGTGGACAGAACATAGGTGATTATGACACTGAATTAAATGCATTTAAGACGGCGGTTGAAGGAACCGGAGGAAAGTTCTACAAGGAAAGCGAGAGCCTTACCGTAAAGGATATAGTAAATGATATCCAGCATGAAGAGGCGATGGAAGTTGATGAGATAGTTGTGAGAAAGGCTATGGATCAGCCAAAGGTTCCCGTAATAGTACTTTTCATTTCACTGGTGATTTTCTTTAGTTTGGGAGTGATGCTTGTAATATGATTACGAACCCTATACTTCCTGAGATACTTGTCGGAGCAGTGCTGTTTATTATATATGCAGTGCTCTCTTTCGGGATCGTAAGGAGAAAGATTAAGTTAATATATAAGCTGTCCATGATGGGCAGGGTGCTGATTATATTCGTGCTGGTGTTCATAATCAATCTTCGGCCTATGAAGAAAGATTACAACATGGATGTAGAGATGAAGAATCTTGACGTTATGTTTGTGGTTGATACGACTATCAGTATGTGGGCTGAAGATGTTGATAATAAACCGCGTATGGATGCGGTGATGAGAGACTGCGAATATATCATTGAGCAGCTTGACGGAAGTAATTTTGCCCTTATCAGGTTTGATAACAAGTCCCAGATTCTTGCGCCTTTTACGCAGGACAGTAAAAATGTTCTCGATGCATTTTCCACTATCTCTTCACCGAGCAAGTACTATGCTAAGGGAAGCAATCTCAATGTTATAGAGAAGGATATGTCAGACCTTCTTATATCTTCCTCGAAGAAGGAGGGGAGGATGACGGTTGTATTCTTCATAAGCGACGGCGAGGTAACGGACGGTTCAGAGCTTATGTCCTACAGCCAGTTTGAACGCTATATAGATGGCGGCGCTGTTCTCGGATACGGTACAGAGAAGGGCGGAAAGATGAAGGACAGCTACAGCTATATCAAGGATCCGGAGACTTATCAGGATGCAATATCAAAGCTCGATGAAAACAATCTTCATAAGATAGCGGAAGATATGAAGATAGATTATGTTCACATGGAGCGTACCAATAATATTGATTATATACTGAGCGGTGTAAGGGCTGCCAGCAAGAGCGTGGTAGACGAGGGAAAAGGCGTAAACTATGAGGATACATACTTTTATTTTGTAATCCCGCTTCTTATAATGCTTCTTCTGGAAGTGTTCATATACATAAGAAGAGGACGCCTGTAGATAGGTATTGGTGAGAAATGAGTAAAGAAGAAAAAGAAAAAAAGGAAAAACCAAATAAGAGTAATTCTCCTGCGGAAGAGAGGATTTTCGGGTTTATCGATACGGGAGCCGAGGCAAGACATACTCTTCTTGTAGTTGATATCGCATGCCTTATAATACTCATTCTTGCGGTTATGCTTGTAGGAAGATTCATCCTGAATACCGTTTTCCTCAGCAGATATAACAGTGGTAATTATGAGAGCGGTATCATGGATATTCTTAGGTTCGGTAATATCAACGAAGGATATCTACCTTATTACAATCGTGGAAATGTGGCATATAAGAACGGAGATTTTGATGAAGCCATAGCAGATTATAACAAGGCTCTCACTTACTACATACCTGAAGGTAAGGAGTGCGACATAAGAGTAAACCTTGCTCTTGCTATGCTTGAGAAAATAGACTTTGAAAATATCGATCATGAAAATGAAAAGGAAGTTAAGAAGGTTATAAACCAGCTTCTTGCTGCAAGAAATGTCCTTACAGAGAAAGGATGCGCCGACCCGGAGGGAACAGAGGGGCATGATGCGGATGCGGAACAGCTGAAGCAGGATATAGACAAAATGATCGCAGAATTGCAGCAGGATCTTGATGACGAGGAAAATGACGACCAGAATGATCAGGATGACCAGAAAGAGGACAATCAGGATCAGCAGGAACAGGAAAATAACGGAAATAATCAGACAAACAGAGAAAAAGAAATCCAGCAGCAGCTCGAACAGCAGAAGCAGGAAAACATGAAAGAAAGAAGTGAGACTCAGAACCGCAGGGACGAGCAGGGAGGGCAGAACCCTTCAGGCGGCGGTGATGAAGACGGCAGCGGAGGCGGCCAGTGGAATGGAAAGACCTGGTAGAGAGTTACTTATCCTTGCAAATGAGTTATATGTTTTATATAATAGACAAAATTATATATTAACTTACAGATATTGGAGCGCATTAAGTGCTCATATATCTGAATAAAAATGAATTAGGAGGTTAAAGATGAACAGAGCATTTCTTAAAGAAAGAGCTAAAACGGCATTTAAGAATAATTACTGGATGTGCGTTCTTGTTGCATTCATCGCAGGTATAGTTTCAGGGGGAAGCGGCGGCAGCGCCGGAGGTTTTTCCGGTAATTCGATGAACGGTTCAAGCGGAAGCGGTTTTTATGGAGGATATGACATTGATCCTTCCATCATTTACGGAATTCTTATCGCAGTACTTATTGCATGTGTCATAGGTGCACTTATTTCTATATTTGCATTCAATCCGCTTCTTGTAGGTGTTAAGAGATTCTTCGCTGTTAACTCACTTACAAAGGCTGAGATTGGTGAGGTTACATGTGCTTTTAAGAATGGTCACTACGGTAATGTAGTTAAGACAATGTTCCTTAAGGATCTGTTCATTTTCCTTTGGTCACTTCTTTTCATAATACCGGGTATCATCAAAGCATATGAGTATTATCTGGTTGATTACATCCTTTCAGAGAATCCTGATATGGAATGGAGAGATGTCCTGGATAGAAGTAAACAGCTCATGGATGGTAACAAGTTTGATACATTCGTACTTGAGCTTTCATTTATAGGATGGGTACTTCTCAGCGTTCTTACATGTGGTATTCTCAGCATTTTCTATGTTAATCCATATATGTATCAGACATATGCTGAACTTTATCACAGCCTTCGCGGCAATGGATATAACCTTGGCCCCGGAACAACAGTAAACGGACCTGTTAATTTTGGCGGTGGATATACTCAGAATCAGCAGGGCTTTGCAGGACCACAGGGATATTACGATCCAAGTCAGCAGGCAGGAATGAATCAGGGTTACTATGATCCAAGCCAGCAGGCAGGTGCAGGTCAGGGATATTATGACCCAAGCCAGCAGGCAGGTGCAGGTCAGGGATATTATGATCCGAGCCAGCAGGCAGGTGCAGGTCAGGGATATTATGACCCAAATCAGCAGCAGGGATATAATCCAAATCAAGGTGGCTACGATCCAAACAACCCATATGGTTAATCATTAAGAATAGAGCGGCAGGTATAAAAAGCCTGCCGCTTTTATAAGACTGTTTATATAAAGTTTATAGAAGGAAAATTGAAAGAGGTGGTGAAATAATGAATATTTGGCATGACATCGATGATTCAAGAATCTTCCCTACAGACTTCATGTCTGTTATAGAGATAAGCAGGGGAAGCAATATGAAATATGAACTTGATAAAGATACAGGTATGCTTTTGCTCGACAGAGTTCTCTATACCGCTACACATTATCCGGCAAACTACGGATTCATTCCGAAGACGCTCGGTGATGATCATGATCCGCTTGATGTTCTTGTTCTTTGTACAGAGAACATCCTTCCGCTCACACTGGTAAGGACTTATCCCATAGGCGTTATGAAGATGCTTGACGGTGGTCTTGGTGATGAAAAGATCATCGCGGTTCCTTATGGGGATCCGACTTATAACTTCTATACAGACATTTCTGAACTTCCTAAACATGTATTCGATGAAATCCAGCACTTCTTCACGGTTTATAAGAATCTTGAAGGAAAAGAAACAAGAGTCGATGAAGTGGAAGGTGCTCTTGAAGCGGTAAAGGTTATAGGCTACTGCATAGAGAATTATCGAAAGAAGTACGGAAGCAATGTAGAAAACCCTGATAAAGACTGGGTAGAATAGTTTTAAATCCGAAGGGAGAATTTATGAGACATCTTATAGATCCTATGGATCTTTCGGTTGAGGAACTGGATAAAATCCTTTCACTCGCCGGGGAAATAATGACTAATAAAGCTAAATACAGTGAAAGATGCAAGGGAAAGAAGATAGCTACGCTTTTCTATGAGCCAAGTACAAGAACAAGACTCAGTTTTGAATCGGCAATGCTTGAACTCGGCGGTTCAGTCATAGGCTTCTCGGAAGCATCATCTTCTTCAGTTAGTAAGGGAGAAAGCATTGAGGATACGGTGAGAGTAGTGGGCTGTTTTGCAGATGTAATAGCCATGCGCCATCCGAACGAAGGAGCACCGCTTCTTGCATCGATGTATTCACCTGTTCCTGTGATTAATGCAGGTGATGGCGGACATAATCATCCGACACAGACACTTACAGATCTTCTTACCATACTTCATGAAAAGAAGAGACTGGATAACATGACCATAGGACTCTGCGGAGATCTGAAATTCGGAAGAACGGTTCATTCTCTTGTAAAGGCCATGTCCAGATATGAAGGAATAAAGTTCGTATTCATTTCTCCTAAGGAACTTAAGATTCCTGAGTATATCCTGACAGAGGTTGTGGAACCTGCAGGCATAGAATATGAGGAAGTGACGAGTCTCGAGGATGCGATGCCGGATCTTGACCTTCTTTATATGACAAGGGTTCAGAGAGAGAGGTTCTTCAACGAGGCTGACTATATAAGACTTAAAGATACATATATACTCGATGTAAAGAAGCTTGAGTCGGCAAAAGAGGATATGGTAATTCTTCATCCACTTCCGAGAGTAAATGAGATAAGTCCCGAGGTTGACAAGGATCCGAGGGCGGCTTACTTTAGACAGGTAATGTATGGAAAGTATGTCAGAATGGCACTTATACTGACACTGCTTGGCCTTAATTACTGATCAGCCGGGGAAATGAAAAGGTTTTACGCATCCCGGTGATGAAGACGTATGTATTAAGTATGATACAGAGTATTAGGAGATAACAGATGAAGATAGACAGTATTCAGAATGGTATAGTTCTCGATCATATTACTGCAGGAAAGGCTATGCAGATATATAATGATCTGGGACTTGGAAAACTGGATTGCAGTGTTGCGCTGATTCAGAATGTAAAATCCGGTAAGATGGGGAAAAAGGACATTATCAAAATTGATATGAATTATGATATCAATCTTGATGTGATCGGATATATAGATCCGGATATAACGGTAAGTATCATAAGAGATGGAGAGACGATCGAAAAGAAAAAGGTTGATCTTCCCAAGGAGCTGGTCAATATCAAGAAGTGCAGGAATCCGCGATGCATTACGGCTGTGGAACCGGGAATTCCGCACATTTTCAAACTGACCGATGAGAAGAATCATGTATATAGATGCATTTACTGTGAGGCTGATAAATAAGTGGTTTACGACATAGTTCTTTTATGTTATAATCTTACGGATTACGAGGTCTAATGGGAAATAGGAAGTTGGACCGCGCTAGGATTAGGAGCGTTTACACATGGAACAATATGTGATTAAGGGCGGAGTGCCACTTGAGGGAGAAGTGGTTATTGCCGGTGCCAAGAATGCCGCACTCGGAATACTTGCCGCAACAGTCATGACAGATGATGTATGTATTGTTGAAAATGTACCGTATGTCAGCGATACAAGAACCCTTCTTAAAGCAATCGAGAATATAGGAGCAACAGTAGAATATATAGACAGACATACAGTAAGAATTTGTGCAAAGGGAATACTTTCGGATGAAAATCTGTCAGTTGACGACGAATACATAAGAAAAATAAGAGCTTCGTATTATCTTATCGGAGCACTCCTTGGAAAATATAAATACGCAGACGTAGCTCTTCCGGGTGGATGTGACATAGGTGCAAGACCTATCGATCTTCACATTAAGGGATTTGAAAAGCTTGGTGCTGACGTGAGCATCATAAGTGGTGGTAAGATAGTTGCGAGAGCCGAAAAGCTCGTTGGTTCGCATATCTATCTCGATACGGTTTCTGTCGGTGCAACCATTAACATTATGCTTGCTGCCGTACTTGCCGAAGGAAAGACTACCATCGAAAATGCTGCGAAGGAGCCTCATATAGTTGACGTTGCGAACTTCCTTAACTCAATGGGAGCCAATATAAAGGGAGCCGGTACTGACGTAATACGTATCAGAGGTGTTGCAAGACTTCATGGTTCGGAGTATTCGATAATACCCGATCAGATAGAAGCCGGTACGTTTATGGCGATGGCAGTTGCAACAAGAGGCAACATACTTATCAAAAATGTAATTCCTAAGCATCTTGAATCTATCTCATCCAAGTTTACTGAGATGGGTGCCAAGGTTATCGAATATGATGACAGCGTGAGAGTTATGGCAGACGGAGACCTTCGTTCGACCCATATAAAGACTCTTCCTTATCCGGGATTTCCTACGGATATGCAGGCACAGATGGCAGTTACACTTGCACTTGCAACAGGGACAAGTATTGTAACCGAGAGTATATTTGAGAATCGTTTCAGATATGTTTCCGAGCTCAACAAGATGGGAGCAAACATCCGTGTTGAAGGCAATACAGCCATTATAAGCGGAGTGCCAAGATTTACAGGAGCTATGCTTACTGCATCCGATCTTAGAGCAGGAGCTGCACTGGTTATAGCCGGACTTGCGGCTGACGGATATTCTTATATTGATGAAATCAAATACGTTCTGAGAGGATACGAGGATTTCGATGAAAAGATCAGGAATCTCGGAGGCGGAATTGAGATTGCTGAATCTGAAGAGGATATTACCAGATTCAAACTTAAAGTAGTATAATATAAACCCACCCCTCATATCGGGTGGGTTTAAAATATAAGGGGGATATAATTATGGCAAAAAAACCTTATTACATCACAACTGCCATAGCCTATGCATCAGGTAAGCCTCATATAGGTAATACCTATGAGATAGTATTGGCAGACAGTATCGCAAGATATAAAAGATTTACGGGTTATGATGTAAGGTTCATGACAGGAACAGATGAGCATGGACAGAAGATTGAGACGAAGGCATTTGAGAATCTCTCAACTCCTAAAGAGTATGTTGACGAGGTTGCCGGTGAGATTAAGAGAATCTGGGATCTCATGAATACATCCTATGACCGTTTTATAAGAACCACTGATGAGGATCATGAGAAGCAGGTTCAGAAGATATTCAGGAAGCTTTATGACAAGGGAGACATTTACAAGGGAAAGTATGAAGGACTTTACTGTACACCTTGTGAATCCTTCTGGACAGAAAGTCAGCTTGTTGATGGCAAATGCCCTGACTGCGGACGTGAGGTTAAGCCGGCAGAAGAGGAAGCTTACTTCTTTAAGATGAGTAAGTATGCTCCGAAGCTCATTCAGTATATTGAGGAACATCCTGAATTCATTCAGCCTGAATCAAGAAAGAATGAGATGGTAAATACATTCCTTAAGCCGGGACTTCAGGATCTCTGCGTTTCAAGAACATCATTTAAGTGGGGAATCCCTGTAGATTTTGATACGAAGCACGTAATATATGTCTGGATAGATGCTCTTTCAAACTATATCACCGGACTTGGATATGATGCGGATGGTGCGCACAGCGAACTTTTCAAGAAGTACTGGCCATGCGACCTTCACCTTATAGGAAAAGACATTCTTCGTTTCCATACTATTTACTGGCCGATAATGCTCATGGCTCTCGATATTCCGCTTCCTAAGCAGGTATTTGGACATCCTTGGCTTATCCAGAGTGACGGTAAGATGAGTAAATCAAGAGGAAACGTGCTTTACGCCGATGATATGGTGGCAGAATTTGGAGTGGATGCTGTAAGATACTTCCTTCTTCATGAAATGCCATTTGAAAATGACGGTGTCGTTTCATGGGAACTTCTCATTGAGAGAGTTAATTCTGATCTTGCCAACACACTCGGAAATCTTGTTAACAGGACAGTATCCATGGTTAATAAGTATTTTGGAGGCGTTGTTACAAATAAGGGCGTCAGCGATTCATTTGACGAAGATCTTAAGAAGACTGTTATGGATGCCCGTATAAGAGTCAACAGCTGCATGGATAAACTCCGTGTTGCAGATGCCATATCTGAAATCTGGACTCTGTTTAAGAGATGCAACAAATACATCGACGAGACTATGCCATGGGTTCTTGCAAAGAATCCTGATGACAGCGACAGACTGGCTACGGTTCTTTACAACCTTGTAGAGAGTATTACTATCGGAGCATCGCTTCTTGAGCCGTTTATGCCGGAAACATCCGATAAGATTGTAAGCCAGCTGAATACTTCTAAACGTAAGGTTATAGAGCTTGGTACATTTGGACTTTATCCGTCGGGCAATAAGGTTACTGACAGCCCTGAGATTCTTTTCGCAAGAATTGATGCTGAAAAGAAGCTTGAAGAACTTGCTGTTAAGTTCCCTCCAAAGGAGCCTGAACCGGTAGAGGAAAAGAAACCTAAGAAGGAAGAAAAACCGGACGTTATCCCATCACTTGAGAATATCAAAAAGCAGGAGATAACGATTGAAGAATTTGATAAGATGCAGCTTCAGATCGGAGAGGTTCTTTCCTGCGAAGAAGTTCCGAATTCCAACAAACTGATATGCTCACAGGTACAGGTTGCCGGAAGAGTTCTCCAGATTGTTTCGGGAATCAAGAAATATTATCCTCCTGAGGTTATGAAGGGTAAGAAGGTTGTTGTAATAACCAACCTTAAGCCTGTTAAGCTTGCGGGAGTTTTATCAGAAGGAATGCTGCTCTGCGCGGAAGACAGCAGCGGCGGTCTTTCCCTTCTTACAGCTGAAAATCAAAATATCGAAGCCGGCTCAATGATAAGCTAATTAAAAACACCACCTGATTTACCGGGAGGAACAGTCCCATGGTAAATCAAGTGGTGTTTTTTTATCGGGAGGGACAGCCCCTCCCGGTGAATTTACCAAGGGGACAGCCCCATGGTAAATTAAAGTATCATAGATAAAGAGATTCGTTTTTTCTTTTCGTCTACTGACAGTATCTTAACGTCTACGATGTCTCCGACGCTGACTACGTCAAGAGGGTGCTTTACGAATTTCTTCTTAGTAAGCTGGGAAATGTGCACAAGACCGTCCTGATGGACTCCTATATCAACAAATGCACCGAAGTCTATGACGTTTCTTACTGTTCCTTTAAGTATCATACCTTCTTTAAGGTCTTTCATCTCAAGTACATCGCTTCTTAGAACTACCGGAGGCAAATCTTCTCTCGGGTCACGACCCGGAGCCGACATTTCCTTAACCATATCGCGGAGGGTAGGCTCGCCAATGCCAAGGCGTTCAGCGGTCTTTGCATAATCATTAATGAAAAGCACGGCGCCATTTTTCAGTTCGTCCATACTTACCTTGCATTCTTTAAGCAGTTCCTCGGCAGCTTTATAACTTTCAGGGTGCACGCCTGTGTTGTCGAGAGGATTCTTTCCTCCTGATATACGCATGAAGCCAGCACACTGTTCATAAGCCTTAGGTCCGAGCTTCGGAACCTTAAGGAGCTCTTTTCTTTCTTTGAAGCTTCCGTTTTCTTCTCTGTAGGTAACAATATTTTTAGCTATATTTTTATTGATTCCGGATACATAAACCATAAGTGGGGCAGAGGCTGTGTTGAGATCAACTCCGACACTGTTAACGCAGTCCTCCACAACACCTGAAAGTGCATCCCCGAGTTTCTTCTGGTTCATATCATGCTGATACTGACCTACACCTATTGATTTCGGGTCTATCTTGACAAGTTCGGCAAGGGGATCCTGGACACGTCTTGCTATGGATGCAGCACTTCTCTGACCAACATCGAATTCCGGGAACTCCTCTGTCGCAAGCTTACTTGCGGAATAAACAGAGGCACCTGCTTCATTTGTTATAACGTAGCTTACTTTTTCAGGAATTTCTTTAAGTATCTCTGCAACTATTATTTCCGACTCACGTGAAGCCGTACCGTTACCTATAGATATAAGAGTTATTCCGTATTTTTTAATGAGTTGTTTTACCTTATCCTTGGCAGCCTTTATCTTAACTTCATTTGTAGGAGCGGTTGGATATACAACAGCGGTATCAAGTACCTTGCCTGTAGGGTCAACTACGGCAAGCTTACAACCTGTTCTAAACGCCGGATCCCATCCGAGCACGGTATGACCGGCAACAGGTGACTGCATGAGCAGCTGATGAAGGTTCTTACCGAATACTGTTATGGCACTGTCTTCAGCCCTTTCTGTAAGTGCCGACCTTATCTCTCTTTCAATCGAAGGTGCGATAAGTCTTTCATATGCATCGGAAATGGCTTCGATTATATAAGGGGTAGTATACTGATTTTCTGTAGTTATGGTCTGGTTCTTTAAGTATCTTAAAATATCATCAGTAGGAGCTTCAAGCTTCACAGTAAGGAATTTCTCCTTCTCGCCACGGTTGATGGCAAGTATCTGATAATCTGTAAGCTTCTCTACGGAAGATCTGAAATCATAATAGTTTTCATATACAGATTCAGCCTCTTCGTCTTTAGCCTTAGATACGATAAATCCATTCTTTTCTGTAATCTTTCTTATGATGGTTCTGTACTCAGCTGTATCTGATATTCCTTCAGCTATAATGTCCTTTGCGCCGTTTATGGCAGTAGCAGTGTCAGGCACTTCCTTTTCTTCGTCAACAAATGCCTCGGCATCCTTTTCTATATCATGGTCTGTCATCTGAAGAAGGATGATATTTGCAAGTCCTTCGAGACCTCTTTCACGTGCCACGTCTGCACGGGTCTTCTTTCTCTGCTTATATGGTCTGTAGAGATCCTCAACCGTTACGAGGGCCTCCGCATCTAAAATCTTTTTCTTTAATTCTTCTGTAAGCTTTCCCTGCTCCTCTATAGAAGCTATAACCTGTTCTTTTCTTTCCTCAAGGTTACGAAGATAGGTCAGCCTGTCATTTAAAGTACGAAGCTGTTCGTCATTTAGAACGCCGGTTTTTTCTTTTCTGTAACGGGCAATGAAAGGAATTGTGTTTCCTTCGTCAATAAGTTCTACTGCAGCCGTAACCTGCCATTTTTCAACAGACAGTTCAGCGGCTATTTTTGCTTCAATATCCATAATGCCTCCAAGTATAACTATTCTGTGGCACCGGACTTTTGCTTTAAATCCAGACCACAGGTAGTTATTTTAGCCCAAAAAACAGCTGTTGTCCAATACTAGATGCATTTCTTATCTGCTAGCCTTTAGCGTCTGCGGCAGCTTCTTTGAAAGTATTCTTACAGATGTATATACCTGTTTCTTTAAATATCCCTGATTTGCCTAATACTTCTTTGTATGTTAAAATATAAAGGACTTTGTTGACTCTGCCCAAATGGGAGAGAAAGGAGAATTTTATGTGTGGTATTATTGGTTTTACAGGCAATGAACCTGTAAAGGATATTCTTATTGACGGACTTGCACAGCTTGAATACCGTGGGTATGACAGTGCAGGTATAGCTTTAATGGATAAAAAGGATGGTATAATCCTTAAGAAGAAAACTGGAAAGGTAGCAGAGCTTAGAGAAGCAGCAGAGGGTCTTAATTGTGATGCTACCTGTGGTATAGGGCACACTAGATGGGCTACTCATGGCGGAGTTACGGATATAAATGCACATCCACACCGGGTTGGAAAGGTAGTGCTTATCCATAATGGAATCATTGAGAATTACAGAGAGCTCATTAAAGAGTATGGCCTTAAGAACAGCCTTAAATCAGAAACAGATACAGAGGTAGTTGCAGCGCTTCTTGATAAGTTCTATGAAGGTAATCCTAAGAAGACTATTAAGGAAGTTGTATCAAAGCTTGCCGGTTCATTTGCGCTTTGCATCATGTTTGAGGATGTTCCGGAGAAGATTTATGCGATAAGAAATGTAAGTCCTATGGTTGCTGCTGAATCAGATAGAGGTTCAATAATAGCATCGGATCTTACGGCGCTCATTCCATTTTCAAAAGAATACTTTGTAGTTCCGGAATATCATATTCTTACAATGTATAAGGATTCCATAAAGGTTGAGGATCTTAAGGGCAATACGGTAATTCCTGAAAAACTCACAGTTAACTGGGATATCAATTCTGCTAAAAAGGGTGGTTATCCTTACTTCATGCTTAAAGAAATTCATGAGCAGCCGGAAGCACTTGAGAGAACAGTTGCTCCAAGAGTAAAGGACGGACTTCCGTTCCTTAAAGAAGATGGAATTGATGACGAGGTATTTAAAGATATCACAGGAATAAGCGTTATAGCATGCGGAACAGCAATGCATGCGGGACTTGTCGGAAAAGCAGCCATAGAATCAATGCTTCGTATACCTGTTAATGTTGAAATTGCATCGGAATTCAGATACAAGGATCCGATCATTGATGAAAAGACACTTACCATAGTACTTTCACAGTCGGGTGAGACTATAGATACTCTTGAGGCATTAAGGCTTGCACAAAGGAAAGGTTCAAAGGTTCTTTCAATCGTAAATGTAAAGGGCTCGACTATAGCAAGAGAGAGTGATTATGTTCTGTATACCCATGCAGGTCCTGAGATAGCTGTTGCAAGTACAAAGGCATATACGGTTCAGATTTCCGCTATGTACCTGCTTCTCTGCAAGATAGGTCTTGTTAAAGGCATTCTTTCTACGGACGATGCAAGAAAGTTCATAAAGAATCTTGAAGGAGCGGGAGAAATAATAGAAAAGACTCTCGGAATGGCTAATAACATTGAGCAGATAGCTAATCATATCAAAAATGCAACGGATCTTTTCTATATCGGCCGCGGAATCGACTATACCATGAGCCTTGAGGCATCTCTCAAGCTTAAGGAGATTTCTTATATTCATGCCGAGGCATATGCTGCAGGTGAACTTAAGCATGGAACGATCGCGCTTATATCTGAAAATGTACCGGTCATTGCAATCGCAACCGAAAAGGATGTTTACAGTAAGGTTATTTCAAATATCAAGGAAGTTAAATCAAGAGGTGCTTATGTTATACTTGTGAGCACTGATGATGAGCTGAACGATTCCTCAATCTGTGATAAGCAGATAAGAATCCCTGAGACAGAGAAATATTTCTCGGTGTTTGCAACGGCAGTAGTTCTTCAGCTTATAGCTTACTATACATCAGACGCAAAAGGACTTGATGTTGATAAGCCAAGGAATCTTGCCAAGTCGGTTACTGTTGAATAGAATGCCCTGTAGGGTGTGAATAATAATGAATTGCTGTAAAAGGCAGTATTGGCAGCAAGTTACAGCAGCAGATGTATTTTTTAATGTATTGGATATAAAGGAAATGGCAGTTGAGTGAAAACTCAGCTGCCATTTTTTGTGAAGATGATTATAAAAAACATTTAATTGGGGTATGAAAAACTTTATTAATATCGGATAATGGCGGGGTGAAAAGGGGAGAGTATAATCGCCCCGCCGGGAAAATTTCATTTTGTTTTTTGATTTGGTGATTAAATACCAGTTTGTTCTGTAGTTGCCTTGGTGATTAAATATCAGTTTATTCTGTGGTTGTCTCTGTGGTAGCTTCAGTATTACGGCCGCCCCTGCCGCCTTTCATTCCACCACCCGGAAAGTTTTCGTCACCGTTCATCCCTCCACTGGGAGGGGTGCGCCCTTCATCACCGTTCATTCCGCCGCTGGGAGGAGTCGTTCCGTCACCGTTCATTCCGCCGCTGGGAGGAGTTGTTCCGTCACCATTCATTCCACCACCGGGAAAATTGCCGTCCTGTCCTTTCATTCCACCCATGCCGCCGCCGGGACCGCCCATAAACTGGTTGGTTATTTCTTCGGTTTCCTCACCGTTAATAATGAGTGTTCCACCATTTTTTTCGACTGTTCCGTCATAATCAAACGGAGACTGGGCTGTTATATCAATAGTTCCACCGTTTATATAAAGGTTTCCGTTGACATCTATCGCGTCAGTGTCGCCCTGACCCATTTCTATGGTTATGTTTCCACCGTTAAACTCAGCAGTAACATCATATGCGCTTGATTTATTTGCGGCATTGATCCCGTCATCGGATGCACTGATATTAATGGTTCCGTCATTTATCTGAACATAAGTTCCCTCTATTCCTTCAGCTGCAGTAATATCAAAATTACCGCCATCGATCTGAACTACAGAAGTACCGTGTACTCCGTCATCAGCTGCGGAAATATTAAGGCTTCCTCCACATATGTAAATAAAGCCCTGTGAATCGTCTTCGTCATTCTCTGCATGAAGACCGTCATTACATTCTTCTATATTTACAGTGCCGTCTGCTATACGTATCGAATCATTTGCTTCAACCGCGCTGCCTGAGCATGAGATATTATAGGTTCCGCCTGTTACTTTAAGATCATCTTTACCGCTGATTCCGTTATCGGTAGATTCAATGTTCAGTGTACCTGTTCCTTTAAGAGTGAGATCACTTCTTGAGAAAATGACTGCATCAAGATTTGTATCACCATCCGCTTCGTATTCGCCGGTCACTGAAAGAGTACTTTCCGAATCACCGGTTGTTACGAATACTTTGTCCGCGCTTTTAACATATATACATGGCATGCTGTCATTCGTGATGGTTGCACCGTCAAGTAAAAGCTCTACCTTGGCGGTATCATCAGCTTCAACATATATCGTTACATTTTCAGCAGAACCGCTTATAATGTAAACTCCTTCATCGGTAATCGTTATATCTTCGCCGTCTTTTAAAGCTATAGTTTCGGCATCGGAAGTATCTGCTTCCATTTCAAGATCCCTGTCAGAGAAAAAGTCAGTTATGTCAAGTATGCCGCCCGACGTTACATTTGCTGTGTTGGAAGAATCATCCGCAGCGTCACCTGAGGAATTGTCGGAAGAAGCATCACTGTCTTCTGTTTTAGATGAATCGCCGGAAGTGATTTCTGTCCCTGTGTCATTTCCTGAAATAGTGCTTCCTGTGCCAACGCTTGTGCATGCGGTAACTGAAAATGAAAGAGCTGCCACAAGCATTAAGCTTATTATTCTTTTACTGATTATCTTCTTTGTCATAACGATCTCCCCTTTCTTTCGAAAATTAGCTAAAAAGCTGTTTTTTTATGAGTATGGTGGCATAATAACAGCTGAACCTTAAAATAGGCTGAAGTGAGTAAACTTATCTTTTCTTGACTTGATTATTCCAATAATCTATAATGTTGCGTGGCTGCAGAAAAGCAGTTTTTGGAGACGTATCGAAGTGGACATAACGGGGCGCACTCGAAATGCGTTAGCCCTCCGGGGCACGAGGGTTCGAATC